>JAAYUE010000061.1 GCA_012517905.1 Clostridiales bacterium
CCGGTCCCCGCGCAGATTCGGCACGCGTAGCGCGTTCATATGCCGCCAGCCGAACGCATCCCCCGTAAACGCGTTTCGATAACTGATCTGAAACGGCTCGCCATCCAGCGCGCAGGCGCGCAGCGCTTTTTCCACAAGCGGGTAGTCATGCGGATGGATGACCGAGTCGAGCAGCGCTTTCCCCTCGACGGTTTCGTGCATGATCCCCTGCATCAGGAAGCACCCGTCGCTGACAAACAGCGGCTCGATGCGCTCTCCGATCTCCAGCATGATGACGCCGCCGTCGAACTGCCGCATGAGGGAATTCAGTTGCAGCGCGGACCCGCTCTGCCCCGTGCCGCCGTGGGCGCCCTGTCCACCCTCTCCGCTTCGGATGCTGTAGCGATTCTTCCCCGCCTTTTTCGCATCGTAGAGCGCATGGTCCGCCTCGGCGTAAAGCCAGTCATAATCGCAGGCGCTTCGCTTGGCGATGACGACGCCGATGCTGGCGGTGAGCGATATGGAGCCGCGCTCTTCGACAAAATACGTAAACCGCAGCGTTTCGCAAAGCGCGGCCGCCTTTGCCTCGGCAAACGCCTCGCCCGAGACTTCCGATAAAAATACGAAAAATTCATCCCCGCCGATGCGGGCGACGACGTCCGTCGACCGAAACGTTTTTCGAATGACCGCGCTCATCTGGCGGAGCGCTTGGTCCCCGTGCTGATGGCCCAGCAGGTCGTTCACCTGCTTGAAGTTGTCCGCGTCTATCATGAACAGCGCGACTGTTTCGCCGCTGCCGAACAGCAGCGCTTCCTCGATGGCTTTGCGCGCCGCGGTGCGGTTGAGCAGCCCGCTGAGCCCGTCGCGCAGCGCAAGGTCGCTGAGCCGGTCCATCTCCTGCGAGATGTTTTCGAAGTCCTTGAGCATGAGAAACGCCTTAACTTCATCGTTCTTAGGCGCGTCGGTCATCTGCACGGTCAAAACGCACTTGCACGGCGCGCCGTCCGCGCGCAGCAGACGCACCTCCGCCTCGTCCGTCTGGATTCCGCGCCGATGCAGCCCGATCAGCCGCTGCGGCGAAACGAACGCAAGAAACGCCTCGCGGTCCTCCTGCGCCACGATTGCCTCGGAAAACCGGTCGAGCACCTCTTGCGCCGGCTGCCGCCCGCTCTGCCGATCCAGCATCGCAGCGAACTCGCCCTCCACGCGCTCGCACTCCCCGGTCGATATGTTGATTTCCATCAGCGCGACGCTCAGCCCGACCGAGGCGGCCAAGGCGTTTTGCCAGCGCTTGTATGCGGCGGTCCGCTCATGCTGCGCCGTGACGTCGCGAATGGTGACGATCGCCTGCGCGCTCCTCCCGCCGCCGTCGCCGATTGCGGCGAATTCAAACCGATACCACCGAAATCGCCCCTTGGTGTTTTTCATGAGAATCTCCGCGCCGCCGCTTGCGTCGCCCCGTTGAACGGCGCGGTAAATAGCGGTAAAATCTTCGCGGCTTTCTTCCCCGACGAGATCGCTCAGCATACGGTCCGGATCGATTTTTTCAAACCCGTTTGGCAGCGCGAAGTGTTCGATCGCGCCCGAGCTGGAGAGGATTCTGCCGCTGCCGATATCATAGCGCACAATCAGCATGCCGCCCTGCTGCGCGGCGATGCGATAGTCCTCCTCCGCAGACAGCAGCCGCTCCCGCTCGCGATGCGAACGCCGGATCGCACGGCTGTACAGCCCGGCAAGAAACAACGCCGTCAGAATTGCGCAAGCCGTCGCAATGCCGATGACGAGGTTGCCGAGCGAGCGTTGCTCGCTCACCATGCGCTCCACGAGGCTCGACGGAACGGACTGCGCGACGGTCCACCCGCCGTAACCCGCAGGAACATATGCGACATACCAGCGCTGTGCGCCGATCGCAACCTCGGCAACCCCTTCCGTGCCGGACCGTATTTCGCGGATCATCCGCTCGGCGTCCTGCGCGCCCGAGTCCGCCAGAATGGAAAACAGGTTGTCCTCGTCCGTCGTTTCAAACATCGCGCCGCCGGACAGGATTGTCCCGTCCGCATCACAAACAAACGTTTCGCCGCCGCCGTAAGCGTTTGCCTCAAACAGTTCGCGCAGAATCTGCTCGTCCAGCACGCCGATCGCCGCGCCGTCGATGCGTTCGTCCGTCGCAATCGGAACGGCGAATACGACCGCCGCGCCCATGCCGCCAAAGCGCGTGCCATCGACGAATTCGACGGCCCGCTCGCCCGTCTGTGTCCGCTGATAATAGGTCTGGTCGCTCAATAAAACGGTCCGGCCCTCGCCGAAAACGCCGATTCCGTAACGATCCGCGACGACCAGCGTGCGAAAGTCCGACGCGGCCGACGCGGATTCCGTCACCTGAAGCGCTTGATCCGCGGCAAGGTCCTCCTGCTCGCCCAACGATGCGGCGAGCAGGGAAAGCAGCGCGAATTCCCCTTCCAGCTTGACGGAAAGCATCTGTTCCTGTTCGTTTGCGGACGCAAGCAGCAGTTCCCCGGTCAGCCGCTCGGCCCGTTGATTCGCCTGCGCGGAATACAGCGCCAGCGCCGCAACCAGTATGGCGACGAGAAACAGGGGGACGATGAGCATACGAAGCCTGCGCAGGCGTTTCTTCATACGTCGTCTCCCTTCCGTTCATACTGATGTGCCCAGTTTGCCCAACGACAGCGGAACAATCGCCCGATGTGTTTCCCGCGCAGAATGGAACGGAAAAACAATCCCTACCGCGCGTATGACATTTGTTGCCTTTTGTTATCCCGTTGCACCATATATTTTACGCCATCTAATAGTATGCGACATGGTTTTATTCGATTGTTGTTTTGGTGACGATTTCGATCTATTTTGTTTCATTATACCCGCTTGCGGCGTAACAATCAATTGTCCTCCGTTCGATCGCAGCGCCGGAGCGCTTTTCTTTCTCCCGGCAGGATCGTCAGAGAGGGTGTTTTTACGCAAAAGCGCCGCTTTCGCGGCGCTTTTAATGTCGGACAGCTTGTTTTATCGTTCGAGATATTCGCTTAGATACGCCTCGAATTTCGGCGTCCACCAGATCCGGTATCCTGCGCGCGTGGGATGAATCCCGTTTGCCATATACAGTGCATACTCCTCCGCCGACACCGCGTTCATATCCGCGTCGTTCCACAGATCAAGTACGCCGATGTCCCATTTTTGCTGAATCTCCAGCAGCAGATCGACCATGTCCCCATACGCTTCGCTGTCGTACCGCGTGCCGGTATAAAACACCACCGGACAGTTCCAGGTCTGCCGCGCATAACAAATGATGTATTCAATTGCGCCCGCGACGGTTGCGGTGTCGAAGTCCGTCAGTTCCTTCCCCTGCGAAACGCGCCCCAGCGGCGCGCCGATGGTCGCGTCGTTGGTCGAAAGCTGGCAGACGAACGCGTCCGCATAAATCGAAGGATCGATCGTCTTCATCCGTTCGATGTAGTTCTTCCCTTTCGTCGTGATCAGCGTCGTGCCGGAGACCGCCTCCTTGATCGGCTTCACCCCGTCGATCGCCGCGAGATAATCGACAAACGATTCCCCGCGCGCGTTCATGCCGTCGGTCACGGAACTCCCGAGGAAGATGATGGTCTTGCCGGAGAGCGGCCCGTCGGTCTGTGCCGAAGGCTGAACGGACGAAACGGCGTACGCCGCGGCATTTCCCGGTAGAAAGTATCCGAGCTGGACGATCACCAACGCACCAAAGGCAAGCAGCAGCGCGCCGAGTATGATCGCGGCGATCACCAGCGCTTTCTTCCAGCCGCGTTTCTTCGTTTGCTTTTTCATCATTCTCCCTCTTCCTTTTCGGTAAAATCGCCATCGCTTTCCGGAAGTTCATCGAAAGATCGGTCGGGCTTTTGCTGCGCAGCTCCAGCCTGCGTGTTTCGCATGATCACGTATTTGTTCATCGGAAACTGGATCAGCATGGACACCGTCATGTTGACAAGCTTCATGGCGAGGTCGCCCAGCGTCGCGCCGATCAGCAGAACGATGGGCGCGCGCAGCAGAGTCGGCAGATACAGCTGCAGAAAATATACGCCGATCACCATCGCGGCGTACATCGCGGCGCTTGTCCCCACGCGGTTGTTTGCCCGAAATGTCGTCTTTCGCTGCAGAAAAAAATTGAACGTCTGCGAGATGGCAAACGACGCGGCAAACGCGCCGAACGCAGTCAGCCCGCCGCTCTGCGCCGAATATTGAAACGGGCCCCAGAAAAACGCCCGTTCCCGATATGGCGCGAACAGCCAGAAGTTAAAGAGCGCAAACGTGCCGAGATCGACCAGCGTGGTCACGCCGCTCATCAGCATAAACATGACAAACTGCCACAAGCCCGCGTGCGCTGCTTTCCAGCTGGAAAACCGGTTGCTCTGTTCAGTCTTCACGGCGTGCCTTCCTTTCCGCGCGGCGTTTCGCGCTCAGCGCGCACAGCGTCTGCCAGAGCCCCGGCCAGAAGCGACCGTTGACCATGACGAGGATGCCGTCTATCATTGCCAGATCCACCTTGCCGCCGGACATGCGCGCCATCGAGCGAAACGGCAGATGCATGGCAAACATCACGTTGTTGGCCGCAATCGGCCTGCCGAGCAGGAAGCACACCCCCCGCGCGGCGCGCACAAGACGGTATAAAAACCGCGCGAGCCCCTTCCTGTTTCGTCCCTGCCATATCGTATCGAGGTACCCCAGCGGCTGTTCCGGGTCGTATCGATCCGGCGGCAGCTCCCGCCCGAGCAGCGCGGAAAACTCCGCGCCGGACACGTTCGCAACGTCTCCGCTGAAATAATGCGGCAGCATTTTCGGGTCGTACGGCGCCGGCGCAGCCACGCCCGCACGATCGACCGTCGTTCTCAGGCGGATATCCCGCGACGATGCGCCGACGCGGATTTCATACGTCCCCGGCTCCTCCGTCCACGCGCCAAGCGCGGTGTTGTAGTAAGAAAACGCATGCCCGTCGAGCCGGACGCAAACCTGCCGTTCCTCTCCGGGCGCCAGCGTAACGCGCGCAAACCCTTTGAGCTCCTGCTTCGCGCGAAACACCGCGCGCTCCATTTTCGAAACATATACCTGCGCAATCTCCGCGCCCGCGCGATCTCCCGTGTTGCGCACAGAAAAGCGCACCTCGTCCCCGTCCACATTGAGGTTGCCGTATGCAAACGTCGTATAGGTCAGCCCGAACCCGAACGGCCACGCGACGGGACGGTTTGCCGTGTCAAAATACCGATATCCGACAAAGATGCTTTCGCGGTGCTCCGCCGTTTTCTCTCCGCCGGGATACCGGTCCGCGGACGGCACGTCCGCATACGAAAGCGGATATGTCTCTGCGAGCTTGCCGCAAGGCGCGGCCTTTCCCGTGATGAGATCGGCCACCGCGCCGCCGCCCTCCTGTCCGCCGAGATATCCGAGCAGGACCGCGTCCGCATCCGCCGCCCAGCCGGTTTCTACCGGCGCGCCGTTTGCGAGCACAACGACGACCCGCCCGCATGCGGCGCGAATCGCGCGAAGCAACGCAATCTGGTTTTCAGGCAGGCGCAGATGCGTCCGGTCCACGCCCTCCGCCTCGCTGCCTTCGTCCAGCCCGAGGAACACCAGCGCGACGTCCGCTCGATGCGCAAGCGCGACCGCGCGGCGCAGCTTGCCCGCATCCGTGCCACCAAAGCGACGAAACCCCGGCTCAAAGCCGACAAGATCGAGATCGGTCTGTTTCAGCGCGTCCAGCGCGCTGTCCAGCCGCGTCGGAACGATCAGCGAACTGCCCGCGCCCTGATAGCGCGGGCGCGCCGCAAAATCGCCGATCACGGCGACGCGCGCGTGCCCGGTCAGCGGCAGCAGGCCGCCTTCGTTTTTAACGAGCACGGCGGAACGGCGCGCGGCTTCCCGCGCCGCCTCCCGATGGTTCTCCATCATCCCCGCTTCGGCAGGACGCGCTTCCCGTCTGGTCTCAAAGACCAGACGCAGCAGCTGGTCCACGCGCTCGTTCAGCAGCAATTCATCCAGCGCGCCGCTTTGCACGGCGGCGACGACCTCCCGGTCGGTCATGCCCGCGCTCGCCGGCATTTCAAGCTGGTTTCCGGCGATCAGTCCCGCGACGCGGTCGTTCTCGCCGCCCCAGTCGGTCACCACCACGCCGTCGAACCCCCACTCGCCATACAAAACGTCCTGCAAGAGATGCGTGTTTTCATTGGCGTATGTGCCGTTGACGCGGTTGTATGCGCTCATGACGGTCCGAGGGTTCCCTTCCGTCACCACATATCGAAAGCCTTCGAGATACAGCTCGCGCAGCGCGCGCTCGTCCACCACCTCGTCGATCACCATGCGGCGCGTCTCCTGGCTGTTGACCGCAAAATGCTTGGGACAGGCGGAGACGCCCTGCGACTGGATGCCGCGCACCATCGCCGCGGCAAGTTTGCCGGCCAGATACGGGTCCTCGGAGAAATATTCGAAGTTCCGCCCGCAGAGCGGATTTCTTTTGACGTTCAGACCCGGACCGAGCAGAACGCTCACGCCCTCCGCCGCCGCTTCCTCTCCAAGGCACGCGCCGACGCGCTCCAGCAGCTCCGTATCCCAGCTGTTCGCCAGCGCGGACGCGGTTGGAAAGCAGGTGGCCGGAATGCTCTTGTTCAGCCCGAGATGGTCCGCCTTGCCGCCCTGCTTGCGCAGGCCGTGCGGGCCGTCCGTGAGCATGATGGAGGGAATACCAAGCCGGTTTACCGGCTTGGTATTCCAGAAATTCTGACCGGAGAGCAGGGAGGCTTTCTCCTCCAGCGTCATGCGACCGATCAGCTCGGCATATCGTAATTGCTTCATTTCGTTTCAACCGGCGGCGCGCTCAGAAGAGGTCCGTGTCGTTTACGAGCGCATAGCAGAAATTGTGCATTCGATCGCGCAGGCTCTTCGTTACGCCGACGGGGTCTTTTAAGTAGAGTTCGTCCAGGTAGCGGCGGTTGTTCGTCGGCATTGTGGCAAGCATGAGGTCGTTGCCGTTGTGCAGCGCGAGGTTTGCGTCCATAAACTTGCCGAGCACCGCGTCCGTCGTCACAAATCCGGTAAAGCCCCATTCCCCGCGCAGCACCTGTTCCAGCAATTCAGGATTTCCGCCGCACCACTTGTAGCCGATGTGCACAAAGCTCGACATCGCGCCGTTGACGTGCCCTTCCTTGACCGTGATTTCAAACGGCCGCAGATACAGCTCGCGGATGGCCTGCTCGTTCGCCCAGACATAGATGCCGGAGCGCGCGTTGGTCTCCTGGTCGTTGAGCACAAAGTGCTTCATGGTCACGAGGATGTTCTTGCTCTGCGCGCCACGCACCATCGCCGCGGCGATCTTGCCGGAAAGCAGCGGGTCTTCGGAAAAGTATTCGAAGTTGCGGCCGCCCTGCGGCGTGCGGTGCAGGTTCATGCCCGGCGCATACCAGCCGGTGACCCCGTATGCGTTCGCCTCCGTGCCGATCGCCTCGCCGAAACGATAGATCAATTCGTCGTTCCAGGTGGACGCAACGACGACCTCGGTCGGATACGACATAGCGGTCACCTTGCTGAAGAGCGAATTGATGCCTGCCGGTCCGTCCAGCAGGACCGCCTGCGGAATGCCGAGGCGTTCGACGGGCACCGTCCGGTAGGCGGCGTTGACAAAGACTTCCTTCATCTCGTCCACGGTGAACTGGTCGAGGAACGCCTGCCACTTTTCATCGCCATAATCCAGTCCCTTAAGGTTGGCCAGCAGAATGTCGTTCTCCGCGCCCGTGGCCGGCATGGCGGAGGTGTCCGCGGCGGGCGCCTGCGAAGCGGCGCCGGAGAGCACCGCCTGCGAAGCGGTGTGGCTCAGCGCGTCGTTGTTCGGGAAGGTTCCTGCCCAGTCGCTCCGCGTCAGATATGTCAGACCGTCGTCGCCATACGAAAAGAGGTTCCTCAGCTCGACGCCGGTGACTTCGTCCGTTTTGTAGACGATGGTTTCGGGCACGGTGAGCGGATGCACATCCACGATTTCGTGCACGTTGCGCCCGACCTTGACGACATAGTCTCCCGCCTCGAGCACATACGCCTGCTCGTGAACCATATCATAGGAAGAGATGTCCCGAAGCGGGAAGCTGACGGTCACGGTCTGGCTCTCACCCGGGGCCAGCAGATCCGTCTTGGCAAAGCCCGCGAGCTCGATCGCCGCCTTTTCCACGCCGCCGGGCGTGTAAGGCGCGGAGAAATACACCTGAACGACGTCTTTGCCCGCAACGTCGCCAGTGTTGGTCACCGCAACGTCGATGCTGACGGTGGTGTCGTCGTAGGAAAAGTCCGTCGTTTTCCAATCGAAGGTCGTATAGCTCAACCCATAGCCAAACGGGAACTGCACGGCGGCGGCATACCCCTCCGCGTCGCCCAGATAGCGGGTCTCGTAATAGCGGTATCCGACATAGATTCCTTCGTTGTAGTTGATGAAGGACATGCCGTCGATGTTATCGTATTGATAGTCGCCAAAGTTCACGCTTGCCGGACTGCTGCCCGCGTCGTAGGCGTAGGTATCCGTCAGCCGTCCGGACGGATTGACCTTGCCCGCAAGGATGTTGCCGAGGGAGCTACAGCCAAAGGGACCGGGCGTGCCGATCCACAGCGCCGTCTTGATGGACGGATACGCATCGAGGAACCCGAGCTCCATGGCGTTGCCCGCGTTGACGATCACGATCACGTTGTCAAAGCTCGCGCAGACCTTGTCGAAGAGATCCACGCGGTTTTTCGTCAGCCCGAGGGCGGCCAGCGTGAAATCCGAAGCCTCCACGCCGTCGCTGCCGATGACCACGATCGCCGTGTCCGAGTAATCCTTCGCCTGCGCGATCACGTCGTTTGTCAGATAGTCGACGGGCGGCTCGTCCGTCGCCTCGCCGATGAGCAAAGCCGCGATCACGCTGATCAGCCCGTTAGAGCTGCCCCGCTGCGAAATGTCCTTCTGCGAGCGGTAGAATCCATCCAGCGTTTCGTTATACGAAATCCCCGCGTTTGCCAGCCCGGTGAAGAGATCCACCGCGCTCGAAGCATCCCCGCCGCCGGAACCGCTGCCGCCGTAGCGAATGTTGTACGCGGCGTAGCCGAACACATTCACCTTTCCGTTCGTCAGGGGCAGCAGGTCGTCCGCGTTTTTCAGCAGAACGATGCCTTCGTCCGAAATCTCCTCCGCAACGACCGCGCCGTTTGCGCGCGCGGCCTCTCCCGCCGGCGTATCGGAGATGATCTTCAGGCTCATCAGGCTCATAAAATCCCCGACATACGGCGCGGCGCTGTAAATGCCGAACGCCAGCAGGCAGAGCACAACCGCCCAGATGGCGATGCGGCGGGGCCGTTTCCAGATGCGCCTAAAGAGCCTGTCGTGCCGCTTTGCGGCGCGCTTCTCCGGCCTCGCCATCGTGCGCAGAGCCTGTTTACGCGTCTTTTTCGCTTCTTTTTTTGCCGCTTTGTCCGCCGCCTTTGCCGCGGCGCGCTCGCTGCGCGGCAGCGCGCGGATCGCCTTGCGGCGTTCTTTTCTGCGCGTACGCTCCGCCCTGACTTCGGCAACGACACTTTTTCTGAATTCCTTTGCGGTAGCCATAATTCCTTCCTCTTTCTTTGACCTGTTTTTTTGCGTTATGATACCGGCATTTCGCCGACGTTTCCTTTTTTATAGCGTACCTTCGTCACCGCGGCGCGCGTGCCCTCGAACAACGCGTAAGAGAGCAGGACGCCAAAGAGCACATCCGTCGTAAAGTGTGCGCCCGCGACCACGCGCGAGAAGCCGACCACTGCCGCCCAACCGTAGGCGACAACGCGCAGCAGCGTCTCTTTTCCCTTCAGGTTTGTAAAGACGCCCGGCAGCAGCGTAATCAGGATCATACCCGCCGCATTCATCGTATGCCCCGACGGAAACGACGCAAACCGATTGTCGAACCCGCCGCGGAAGTGAATTTCGTACCAGGGCGTAAATTCGCCCGCGGGATCGAGCATCTCGCGCATGCGCAGCCTGCCCCAGATGCCCTTGACGGAGTTCATGACGATCACGATGAGCAACGCGTAAACGATCGCGATCACCGCGAACGTAACCGCTTCTTTCGCGCGCTCTTTCGGCACGGCGCAGGTCAGCCAGATCGCCAGGCCGAGGCCGGCCAGCGCGGTCGCAAGCGACACAAAGGCGGGCAGTTCGCGGACGATATTTTCATTGATATAGTTAATCGTTGCAAAGCCGAACATAAACGCAAACGCCGCCGCGAGCAGTCCGTATGCCGCCGCAAGCGCGGCGCCGACGGCCCTCGTTTTCCTGCTGCGAAAGCGCAGCAGCGTCAGCGCGCCAAACAGCGCGAGAAACTGAATCGGCGCCTCGCCGACCACTTCGAAAACGGTGCTGAAGAGATTTTTGCCGTAAACGGCCAGCGAAATGCGCAGATCGAACCCCGTTGCAACCAGCAACAGCGCGGCCACAGTCGGGAACACAATCCATCGTTCTTTCCGGGTCATATGCGTTTTTCCCCCATACGGTACATCGTTCGATTTTCAGCAATGTGCAGGTTAAAACAGTCTATCGGGCAGCTCAGGACAGACGCGATATGCGGTATATCGTAATCATAGCAAGCGTTCGATTGGATTCCTATAAAGATTCTGCAAAAAATAGCATGATTCTGCACAGAATCATGCTCAAAATGCGGGAAGAATCGCGTTATTTCTGTTTGTTTCGCCGTTGTCAACGCATGAAACGGGTTGTCTTTCCGATTCTGTTCGCAATCAATCCTGTCGGGAGTTGACGGTGATGAAGAGTTTCGGCGTCATGCCGGTGATCTTTTTGAATTGACGGATGAAATAGCTCTGGGAAGAAAACCCCAATAGATGCGTCACTTCGCCGCAGGTGCGCCCCTCCGCAAACAAATCCTTCGCTTCGTCGATGCGCGCCTTGAGGATATAGTCGCTGACCGATATCCCCATCTCTTTTTTAAACAGCTTCGCGAGGTATTCCTTGGTGTACCCCGTCCCTTCGGCGAGCTCTTCTAGCTTGATCACGCCGTGGGAATGCACGGTGATATAGTCCACGCAGGCGCGCACAACCGCGGAGCAGTGCTGCAGCGATTTGGTCTCCTGCACCATCTGCGCATAGTCGTAGAGCGTTTGCACCTCCAGCCGCAAAACCTCCGGAATGCTGCCCGCTTCGTCGATTGCGACGATCGCCTCGTCGCTCTTGGCGTATGCGCAGGCTTCGATCGCGCCGCCGCCGATGGCCGAGCGGCACGCGAGCGCAATCGCCGAAACGGCCGCGTATTTCAGCTGCATCAGGCGGTTGCGCGAGGTTTTCCCGACGGCCACCTTCAGCGTGGGCGTTTCCAAGATCATCCGCTGATAGAACGCGAGCATCTCTTTCGGCTTTCCGTCCGCGATGAAGCGGTAAAGCGTCTTTTCCATCTCAAACGGGATGCGCTGAAACAGCAGCTCGCGCTGCTCGAAGAGCATATCCGCACCCGAAACGTTTAAAAACTCCAGCAGTTTGATCCAGTTTGTTTCCATCTGTCCGCGCCTCGTTTCCTTAGCCATCAGTCTAGCACGATCCGCGCAATTGTACAACAAATTGCATAATCGTGGTATAACTGCGCAGGGCCGTTCTTTTTTCAAATTGAACCGACAGCGTCGGCGAACGCTTTGCTTTCGCCCGGGAAAAAGAGTAATATAAGCGTATATCAATAATCTTTTGGTTATGGATCCGGGAGCGAACGAATGACAATACGGCACCTGAAGGTTTTTCTGGCGGTCTGCGATCAGGGCGGCGTCACCGCCGCTTCCAGGAAGCTCTTTATTTCGCAGCCCTCCATCAGCGCGGCCATCACGGATATCGAAACCGAATACGGCGTGAAGCTCTTCGACCGGATCTCCCGAAAGCTGTATCTCACCGAAGCCGGAACGCATCTGCAGGAGCAGGCGCGCTATCTCGTCAGCCTGTTCGATTCCATCGAGTCCGATCTGATCAGCAGCGGAACGCGCGGCATCCTGCGCGTCGGCTCCAGCGTTACCATCGGCAACCGCTTTTTGCCTTCCGTCGTGATACGGTTTCGCGAGGCGCATCCGCAGATTGAGGTGAAAGCCGCCATCAACAGTTCGGAACAGCTGGAGCGCAGGGTGCTGGAAAACGAGCTGGACCTTGCGCTGATCGAGGGCATCGCGCACCACCCGAAAATCGTTTCCAGCGTCTTTTTGCAGGACGAGCTGGTCGTCGTCTGCGCAAACGACGATCCGCTGGCGCAGTCGGGCGCGGTCACGCCAGGCGAGCTCGCCGCGCGCGACCTGATCCTGCGCGAAAAAGGAAGCGGAACGCGGGAGCTGTTCGACCGCACCATGGCGCTGCAGCAAATCAGCGTCGAACCAATCTGGGAAAGCATCAGCACGCAGGCGATCGTGCGCGCGGTGCAGGCGGGGCTTGGGCTCTCCGTCCTGCCATACTGGCTTGTGCAGGAGGAACTGAGCGCGGGCGCCGTCACCATGCTCCGGCTGTCCGGCGTCGAACTGAAGCGCAACTATACGATCGTGTATCACGCGGATAAGTTTCTCACAGAGCCCATGCGCGATTTTATAGCGCTCTGCCGCGAGATTCGGGCGAACTGACCGGCCGCGCCGAACAACAGGCCGTCATCCCTGAGCAGCATCTGACTATTGAACACCCGATCAAACGAGGCCGCTAAATGGACCGGACGATTCTGCATTGCGATTGTAATTCCTATTTTGCTTCGGTGGAGTGCATCGGCCGCCCGGAGCTTCGAAGCGTGCCCATGGCCGTCTGCGGCGATCCGGAGAGCCGGCACGGGATCATACTCGCCAAAAACGAGCTCGCCAAGCGCTACGGCATCAAGACCGCCGAGACCATCTGGCAGGCGAAAAAGAAGTGCCCCGGCCTGACGCTGGTCACGCCGCACCATCATCTCTATGAAGAATATTCGGAGCGGATCAACCGCATCTACGAAGAATATACGGACCTTGTGGAGCCCTTCAGCATAGACGAATCGTGGCTGGACGTCACGGGCACCACATACCGCTTCGGCACGGGGCGGGAGATTGCAAACGAGCTGCGCCGCCGCGTCCGCGAGGAGATCGGCATCACCATCTCCGTCGGGGTGTCCTACAACAAAGTGTTTGCCAAGCTCGGCAGCGACTACAAAAAGCCGGACGCCACCACGGTGATCACGCGAGAAAACTACCAGTCGATCCTCTGGCCGCTGCCGGCGGCGGACATGCTGTTTGTCGGCAGCGTGACCGCGGAGCGGCTGGCCGGCATGGGCATCGACACCATCGGGGCGATTGCGCGCGCCGGACGCGAACAGATGCGCGCGATTCTCGGGCGCGGCGGGGAAACGGTCTGGGAATACGCCATGGGACTGGACGCCAGCCCGGTCAAAAGCCGCGAGGACATCGAGCAGCCGAAAAGCATCGGCAACAGCATCACGTTTCCGCACGATCTGCAGGGGCGGCAGGAGATCTGCGCGGGGCTTTTGACGCTCAGCGACAAGGTCGGCTCGCGCCTGCGCCGACACGGGCTTTACTGCGCCACCGTGCAGATTCAGATCAAGGACCCGCATCTGCGGACGATCTCGCGGCAGCAAAAGCTGAAGTCGCCCACCAACGTTACAAAAGAAATCTACGACGCGGCGGTCGCCATCGCGGAAAAGTCCTGGCCGATGTCTGCGCCCGTGCGGCTCCTGTCCGTGACCGGAGCGGGCCTGACCGACCGCTGCGCCGAACAGATGGCGCTGATCGACGACACCACGGACGATAAGGTGAAGAGCGCAAAGCTGGACCAGGCGATGGACACCATCCGCTCCCGCTTCGGCAAGGACGCCATCTCTTTCGGCCGGCTGATCAAAAAACCGGAAGATCCATAGCTTTCTCAACAAAACTAAAAATGCCCCAAGGCGAGGCCGCTTTGGGGCGTTGTTTTATTCTTTGGCCGGGTTATCCGTCGGGAGCGTCTTTAAGCTTCCCCCTCGACGCAGGCCGCGCCGCGCCGCAGCGCCTCGAGATTGATCGAGTCCAGCGCCGCCTTCGTTCCGGAAAACATGCGCGAGACGATCTCCCGCACCGTCTTTTGCCTGAGCAGGTTCGTCGCCTTGATGTAGGCGCCGAGCATCACCATGTTGGCCGTCTTTGTGTTGCCCAGCTCGGCGGCGATGTCAAGGCAGGGCACATAGTATGCCGAGATGTCCTTGCGCGTCGCGGGGATATCGACGATGCTGCTGTTGACAAACACCTTGCCGCCGCCCGCCATGTGCGGCTCAAACCGCAGCAACGAGGGCTTGTTCATGGCGATGAGTTCCGTGGGTTCCAGCACCATGGGAGAGATGATCTCCTCGCTGCTGAGCACGGCGGAACAGTTCGCGGTGCCGCCGCGCATCTCTGGGCCGTAACTCGGCAGCCAGCTCACGTTCAGCCCTTCCTTCAGGCCCGCCTCGGCAAGCAGTTTCCCCATCGCCATCACGCCCTGTCCGCCAAAGCCGGAGATGATGATTTCATGCGTCATGGCGCCGCTCCTCCATCCTATCGGCATACACGCCGAGCGGAAAATACGGAATCATATGTTCCTTCAGCCAGCCGATCGCGTCCAGCGGCGTAAGCCCCCAATTGGTCGGGCAGGTCGAGAGAATCTCAACAAACGTGAACCCCGCGCCGGAAAGCTGGAGTTCGAACGCTTTTTTAATCGCTTTTTTCGCCTTGAGGATGTTGGGCACGTCCGTCAGGGTCACGCGTTCGGCATAGACGCAGCCGTCCAGCGTCGAGAGCAGTTCCGCCATGCGAATCGGCGAGCCGTAGTGCTCCTGTTGCCGGCCCAGCGGCGCGGTGGTCGCGGTTTGCCCGACCAGCGTGGTCGGCGCCATCTGGCCGCCCGTCATGCCGTAGATCGCGTTGTTGATGAAGATCGTAGTGATCTTCTCGCCGCGCATGGCCGCATGGACGATCTCCGCGGTGCCGATGGCGGCGAGGTCCCCGTCGCCCTGATAGGTAAACACCGCAAGGTCGGGGTGCGCGCGCTTGATTCCGGTCGCCACGGCGGGCGCGCGGCCGTGCGCGGCCTCCTGCATGTCGCAGGCGAAGTAATCATAGGCAAACACCGAGCAGCCGACCGGAGCGATGCCGACGGTGGTGCCGATGATGTCGAGCTCTTCCATCGCTTCGGCGACCAGTTTGTGCGCCACGCCGTGCGTGCAGCCCGGACAATAGTGCGTCTGCGCGTCAGTTAGCCCTTTGGAGCGCCGGTATACGACGGCCATGGTTCCATACCTCCTCGATCGCTTTCTGCGCCTCGTCCATCAGCTCGGCAGGCGTGGGAATCGTTCCGCCGCCCGTGCCGACAAAGCGGACCGGCTTTGCGCCGTTGACGGCGATCTTCACGTCGTCCAGCATCTGCCCCATGCTCATCTCCGCCGTGACGACGGCCTTCACATTCGTCTGCTGCGCGCAGGCGCGAAGCGCCGCTTCGGGAAACGGCCAGAGCGTAATCGGGCGGAACAGCCCCGCCTTGACGCCGTCTTTGCGCAGCTTGAGCACGGCCGCATGCGCAACGCGCGCCGTCGTGCCGTAGGAGACAAACAACACCTCCGCGTCGCGGGTCATGAACTCTTCATAACGAATTTCGTTTTTCGTGATCAGCTCGTGCTTTTGCTGCAGTTTCCGGTTGAGCGCCGTGCAGTCCTCGGTTTCGATGTAGAGGGAGTTGACGACGTTATGCCCGCGTTTTCCCCTCGAACCATCCGTCGCCCAGTCCTTCGGCGGCAGGCTGCGCGGCTTTGGCGAGCGCCACTCAATCGCCTCCATCATCTGCCCAATCAGCCCGTCCGCCAGCACCAGCACGGGAATGCGGTATACGTCCGCAATGTCGAAGGCTTCCTGCGTCAGATCCGCCGCCTCCTGAATGGTCGACGGGGCGAGCACGACGGTGCGATAATCTCCGTTTCCGCCGCCGCGCGTCGCCTGAAAATAGTCCGACTGCGACGGGGCGATGTTGCCGAGGCCCGGGCCGCCGCGCATCATGTTGACGATGACGACCGGCAGTTCCGCGCCGGCGATATAGGTGATGCCCTCCTGCTTGAGACTGATGCCCGGCGAGGAGGACGAGGTCATCACGCGAACGCCGGAGCCCGCCGCGCCGTAGGTCATGTTGATTGCGGCAATCTCGCTCTCCGCCTGCAGAAAGCAGCCGCCGTGCTCCGGCAGATGCCGGGAGAAATACTCGGGAATCTCATTTTGCGGCGTGATGGGATAGCCGAAGAAAAAGCGGCAGCCCGCCCGGATTGCGGCCTCCGCGACCGCCTCGTTCCCTTTCCAAAGCTCTTTTGCCATCGATTCAAACCCTTTCTACGGTAATCACGCTGTCGGGACACATCCTCGCGCAGCTTGCGCAGGCCGTGCATTCGTCCATGCGCTCAACTTCCGCGGGATGATACCCCCTTGCGTTGGTCGCGCCGCTCATGACGATGATGTGCCTGGGGCACACGGCCACGCAAAGCTCGCATCCCTTGCAGCGCTCCCTCTCAAAACTGACCAACCCTGTCAAACTGAATCACTTCCCTGTCTGTTCGATGTCGGTTTCCCAAGGCTTTTTCATGACGATATCCATGGGAAACAGCGTTTTCTGCGGCAGTCGCATGCCGCTCGACAGCCTTGCGTCAAAGGCGTGATATTGAATGGGAATGCCGGTCGCGCTCGACAGCGCTTTTGCCAGACGCGCGCCGCGGCGCACGTCCTCGCGCGTGGTATCCCCGCAGAGATGCGTGTTGTTGACCAGCCCCGTGACGGACAGACGCGCGCTGCGCTCGATTTGCCGGAGGTAGTCCTCCGCCTTTTCCGGCGTGTTCGTCTCCGGCCGGCTGAAGTTGACCACACAGAGCAGCTCGTGCTCGATGCCGTAAATCCGTTGCGCAAACCGTCCGAGCACCCGCGCGCCAGCCGGGTCGCCGCCGACGTCCATGACGCCGCAGACGCCGCGTTCCAGCAGGGCGCTCACCTCCGGATTGACCGCAGGCACATCCGCGCCGCCGCCGCAGGGCAGCACGACGCGTACGCCGCGCGCTGTGAGTCTGCCTTTTTGCTCGCGGGAGCAGAAATATGGATTGACGATATCGAGATCGGCCAGCAAGGGCGTAAGTCCGGCGTCGGCAAACGAAAGCGCAAGGTTGACCGCAAACTCGGTCTTGCCGCTGCCGTAATGGCCTGTTATGATATGCAGATGATCTTCCATTCGTGCGTCCCGATTCCCGCCGCGCCCTGCCGGGACCGCCAAATCGCTTCCCCCGGACATCAAATCAACGCGTTTATTCCACGAATTTTTTTTCATTTCGGGCGGCGTATTTAGTTAGCACTACTAACTTTTTCGCATTATACAGCAGCTTTTTCAACTTTTCAACAACAAATTCCCTCGCGGGATCGCTTCCCCTGCGCGCCCGTTACCGCCGCGGGGTGGGTTTTCAATTGAAAATGAATATGCTATGCTTTTGTTCGTAGTACGAATCGATTACGCCCGCCCAGCGACGAAAGGAGACGGAAGGATGAACGATCAGGAGATCGAAGCCCTGCTCAACCAAGCCCTCAAAGACATGTTTTACAGCGTGCTGCGCCTGCAGGAAAAGAGCGTGTCCAAGCTCGCAAAAGGCAACGTCAGCCGCACGGAGATGCACACGCTTGAAATCGTTCAGGACATCCCGGACGCGACGCTCACGCAGATTGCCGAGATGCTGGGCATTACAAAAGCGACGGCAAGCGTTTCCATCAACCGCCTGGTAGAGAAAGGGTTTCTCATCAAGGCGCAGGAGAGCGAGGACAAGCGCAAGCAGATCCTTCGCCTGACCGAGGCGGGCGATGCGCTCTGCAAGAAGCACACGCAGTTTCACGACATGCTCATCCACAGCGTCATGCGCGAATTCAACGTCTCCGAATACCCGGAGGTGCTCAAATCCCTGCAGGCGCTCGTGAACTTTTTCAACTGTCTGCGCGTGTAGCCTTCGCTGCATAGAAATCGCATAGCGCGCATGAATATCCAACCTCGAAAAGCCCCGTCCGGCAAAAAGCGCGGCGCCCGCCGCGTCCGGTCAGGCGGCGGCGGACCATATTGCGCCGCCGCTTGCTGAATAAATGCACTGACATTTCAATTTCTGTCGATTTCAATTCCATTTTCGCCTCGCCCGAGCGGTCTTGACAAGGAAAACAAGCCGTGCTATCATTCTGCGCATGATTGTTAGCACTGCTAACCATGTGCCGGCGAATTTGTATTTTCATACGAAAAGGAACCGCAGAATGGATTTGGAAGCGATCTTCAAGCTCATGGACCGGGTGGAAAAATCTTCCTTTACCCGGGTCGAAATAGAATCGAACGGACTGCGCGTCGCGCTGGAGCGCAGCGCTTCGGCGCGCGCGGCCGAACCCGCCGAGGCGGAGGCAAGCGCGGCGTCCGCGCCCGCCGGACAGGACGAAACAAACGCGGTCCGCTCGCCGATCTCCGGCGTGTTTTACCCCGCGCGGGAACCCGGTTCGGAGCCCTTCGTCTCTTTAGGCGCCCGCGTTGAAAAGGGCGACACGCTCTGCATCATCGAGGCGATGAAGACCATGAACGAGATCCGCTCCCCGAAATCCGGCGTGATCGCGGCAATCCTTGCCGAAGACGGCGCGACGGTCGCCTCCGGCGACACGCTCTTTCTGCTGAGCGAAGGAAACTGACATGCAGACGGTACTCGTGGCAAATCGCGGGGAGATCGCCGTGCGCATCATCCGCACCTGTAAAAAACTGGGACTTCGGACGGTTGCGGTCTATTCGGAAAACGACGAGCGCAGCCTGCCTGTCCGCCTTGCGGACGAGAGCGTCTGCATCGGCCCGCGCCCCGCGGAAAAAAGCTATCTCAATATCGATACGATCCTCGCGGCGGCGAAAGCCTACCGCGCGGACCTTCTCCATCCCGGCGTCGGCTTCCTTTCGGAAAACGACGCGTTTGCCGCGGCCTGCGCCGAGGCGGGCGTCGTATTCATCGGCCCCGCGCCGGAGACCATGCGCATGCTCGGGGACAAAGAGGCCGCGCGCAGGGTCATGCTCGCAAACGGCTTCCCCGTCGTCCCCGGTTCGGACGGAACGGTGGAGAGCCTGAAAGAGGCGCTCAGCGTCGCGCGGACCATCGGTTACCCGCTCATGATCAAGGCCGCCAAGGGCGGCGGCGGCAAGGGCATCCGCATCGTCGAGGACGCGGCGGCGCTCGAAAGAGAGCTTCCGCTCGTGCGGCGCGAGGCGCAGCAGGCGTTTGGCGACGGGGGCGTATATCTCGAGGCGTACATGCCCGAGTCGCGGCATATCGAGGTGCAGATCCTCGCGGACACGCACGGCAACGTGCTGCATCTGGGCACGCGCGAATGCACGCTCCAGCGAAAGAACCAGAAGCTCATCGAGGAAGCGCCGGCTGCAAACGTACCCGCCGAAACCATCTGTGCCATCGAACAGACCGCGGTGGACATCGCCCGCGCGGTCGGGTACCAGAACGCAGGCACCGTCGAATTCCTTCTGTCAAAGGACGGGCGGTTTTTCTTCATGGAGATGAACGCGCGCATTCAGGTGGAGCATCCGGTTACGGAGAGCATCTACGGCCTCGACCTCGTCAAGGCGCAGATTCAGGTTGCGCTGGGTCACCATCTGCGCGTGCCGCAGGAAAGCCTGGTCCCGCGCGGACACGCCATCGAGTGCCGCATCAACGCGGAGTGCCCGGCCGAACAGTTCCGCCCCTCCCCGGGCGTGCTTTCCGGCGTGTCTCTGCCCGGCGGATACGGCGTCCGCATCGACAGCGGCTATGCCGTCGGGGACGAAATTTCGCCCTATTACGACTCCATGGTGCTCAAGCTCGTCGCACACGCGGACGACCGCGAGGAGGCCATTCGCCTCTGCTCGGCCGCGCTGACCGAGCTCGTCATCGACGGAATCGAACACAACGCCGATTTTGCGCGCGCCATGCTGGCGGACGCGGATTTCCGCGCCGGAATTGCGCATACCAAGTGGATCGAACAGACCTTCCTTCCGCGTTATCTGAGAGGACGGCCATGAATCTTTTTTCGGAACAAATCGAACACGAATCCGCCGCCGGGCGCGCAGAGGCGACCGGCATGCTCGACATGCTGCGCTGCGCGCGCTGCGGGCGCGACCTCGTCGCGGAGGTCGTGCTTGCGGGGGACGCGGCCTGCCCGTATTGCGGCAGCCTCTTTCGCCAGCCCGCGTATCGCCGCATCGAGGCGATCGTGGACAGCGGCAGTTTCATCGAAATCGAGCGCGAGGCGGAGCCGGGCGACCCGCTGTCGTTTCCGGGCTATCGCACGAAGCTCGAAAAAGAGCAGGAAAAGTCCAAGATGCAGGAAGGCGTGGTCATCGGCAAGGCGACCATCAAGGGCCTGCGCACCGCGCTCGCGGTCATGGACAGCTATTTCATGATGGGCAGCATGGGCACCGTGGTCGGCGAAAAAATCGTCATCCTCGCGGAGTTTGCACTGCATAACCGCCTGCCGCTCGTGATCTTCTGCGCCTCCGGCGGCGCGCGCATGCAGGAGGGCGTGCTCTCGCTCATGCAGATGTCGCGCACGACCATCGCGCTCGCGCGACACAGCGCGGCGGGCCTGCTGCACATCAACGTGCTCACGCACCCGACCACGGGCGGCGTGACCGCGAGCTTTGCCATGCAGGGGGACATCACGCTCGCCGAGCCCGGCGCGCTGATCGGCTTTGCCGGCCCGCGCGTGATCGAGCAGACCGTGCGGGACAAGCTGCCGGAAGGGTTTCAGACGGCGGAGTATCTCTACGCCCACGGGTTGATCGACCGCATCGTGGACCGCAGGGACCTGCGCGAAACGCTCGCGTCCCTGCTGGCGCTGCACAATATCGAGCGCGCGGCCGTTCCCGAAAAGGAGGGACGCGGATGATTCGGAAGGATTCGGACGCCCAGCCCGCCTGGGAGCGCGTCATGAACGCGCGCAAGGAAGACCGCCCGCAGGCGCGCGACTATATCGAAAAGCTCTTTCACGGCGTATTCGAGGTGCGCGGCGACCAGTGCATGGGCGACGACGAAGCGATCGTCACCGCCGTGGCATGGTTTGAAACATACCCCGTCACCGTCATCGGCCAGCAGAAAGGCCACACGCTCGAAGAGCGCATGCGCTGCAACTTCGGCATGCCCTCCCCCGAGGGCTATCGAAAGTCCATGCGCGCGCTCAGACAGGCGGAGAAGTTCAATCGCCCCGTGATCTGCCTCGTGGACACGCCCGGCGCGTTCTGCGGCGTGGAGGCGGAGGCAAAAGGTCAGGGCCGCGTCATCGCGGAGCATCTGCGTGCCATGGCGACGGTGAAAACGCCCTGCATCTCGATCATCATCGGCGAAGGGGGCAGCGGCGGCGCGCTGGCGCTCTCGCTTGCCGACCGGCTGATCATGCTCGAAAACAGCTATTTTTCCGTGATTTCGCCCGAGGGCGCGGCGTCCATCCTGTTTAAGGACAGCTCGCTTGCCTCCGAGGCGGCAAAAAATCTGAAACTCACGGCGGGAGACCTCAAGCGCTTCGGCATCGTGGACGGCATCATCCGCGAACCGCAGGGCTACTCTCGCTTCCATATGGACGAGAGCGCGGAGGCGGTGAAAAAAGCCATTCGCGGCGCGCTCAAGCGGCTGAGCCACATCCCGCCCGATCGGCTGGTGGAACAGCGGCAGCAAAAATACTTGAATATGAGGTGGTACTGAAATGCTGGCACCGGTAACGATCGCAGGCGTCGCAAAATGCGTGCCCGAACGGGTGGTCACAAACTTCGATCTCGAATCCATCGTGGAGACGAGCGACGAATGGATCGCGAAACGCACGGGTATCCGCTCGCGGCACGTTGTCATCGGCGAAACGGGTGTCGGCATGGCCTGTCAGGCCGCCGGGGATGCGCTCGCCATGTCCGGCGTGCGGGTCGAAGACGTCGGCGTCATCGTCGCCTGCACGATTACGGGCGAGGACCTGACCCCGTCCCTGGCGGGCAGCGTGCAGAAAGCGCTCGGCATCCCCGTCTGCGCGGCGCTGGACGTCTCCGCCGGCTGCACGGGCTTTATCTACGCGCTCGTCACGGCGGCTTCGCTCATGGACACGCTGCAAAAGGACGCGGCCATCGTGGTCGCCAGCGAGGTGATGACGAAGTATCTGGACTGGACGGACCGCTCCACCTGCGTGCTCTTTGGCGACGGCGCGGGCGCGCTGGTGCTCAGGCGCAGTGAAACCGCGCACCTGCTCTGCCCCATCCTCTCCGCAACGCCGGATACGGACGACGTGATCACGGTCCGAAAGGAAGCGCGCACAACGCCGTTTACCGGTCCTGCCGAGGAAATCGGCAGCTTCATCCGAATGAAGGGCGCGGACGTGTTCACCTACGCCGTCGGCGTGATGGAACAGACGCTTTTGCAGTTGTCGGGGGCATGCCCGGACCATCCGTATACAAAGGTCGTCCCCCATCAGGCGAACGAGAAGATCATCGATTTTGTCGTGCGCACCATGGGCCTGAGCCGGGAACAATTTTTCGTGAACATTTCGAACTATGCCAATACATCCTCCGCCTCGATTCCGATCGCCCTGAGCGACGCATGGGAGTCCGGCTGGCTGCGCGCGGGAGACCGCGTCGCGCTCGTCGGCTTCGGCTCCGGGCTGACCAGCGGCGGCGCGATGATCGATTGGACATTACCAAACAAAAAGGAGAACTGAATCATGCAGGAAAAGATTATTGAAACATTGATGTCCCAGCTGGACCTCGACCGCGATGCGATTACGATGGAGAGTCGCTTTATCGAAGATTTCTCCATGGACTCGCTCGATATGGTCGAGATGCTCATCAACCTCGAAAAAGAGACCGGCATCAAGGTCCCCGTCGAGGAAGTCGGCGACATCCACACCGTCGGCGAGCTCATCAAACATCTCGAAGGAAAGCAGCAATGAGATACCCCGGCACCATCTGCGCGCTGACGGGCACGCAATATCCGCTGATCCAGGGCGGCATGGCATGGGTTTCGGACGCAAGTCTGGCCGCCGCCGTGTCGATGGCGGGCGGACTCGGCGTCATCGCCGCGGGCAACGCCCCGCCGGACTGGGTGGAGCGGCAGGTGACCGAGCTTCGCGCAAAGACGGACAAACCCTTCGGCCTGAACGTCATGCTGCTCAGCCCTTATGTGGCGCAGGTTGCGGAGCTGGCCGCGGACCTTCATGTGCCTGTGGTCATCACGGGTGCGGGCAATCCGGACGCATACGTCAAGCGCTGGAAAGCGGCCGGCTGTCTGGTTGCGCCCGTCGTGGCGAGCCGCGCGCTGGCGATGCTCATGGAGCGCATGGGCGCGGATTTCGTCATTGCGGAAGGCTGCGAGGCGGGCGGACACATCGGCGAGCTGACCTCCATGGTGCTCTGGCCGGACATCGCGCGCAGCGTATCCATCCCCGTCGTAGCGGCGGGCGGCGTCTTCGACGCAAGCGGCGTCGCGGCGGCGTTCTGTCTCGGCGCAAAGGGCGTCCAGGTCGGCACGCGGTTCATCCTCGCCGAGGAGTGCACCGCGCACGAGGCGTATAAGGAGCGCGTGCTGCGCGCCAAGGACATCGACAGCAAGGTGACGGGCCGCATCACGGGCCATCCCGTGCGCGTGCTCAGAAGCCCCCTGCAGCGGGAGCTTGCAACCGCGGAATACGGGCCGGACGGCGCGGCGGCCGTGGAAAAACTCGGCGAAGGATCGCTCATGCGCGCCGTGCTGCACGGCGACAAGGACCGCGGCTCCTTTATGGCGGGCCAGTGCGCCTGCATGATGGACCGCATCCAGCCCGCCGAAGCAATCGTCAGGGAACTCTTCGACGCGGAGCTGATCGTCCGGGCGCTTTCCGGCGCATCGGCAATGTTGGAGGCAAACGAATGAAGACGGCTTTTCTATTTCCCGGGCAGGGCGCGCAGTCGCCCGGCATGGGGTCGGACTTATATCTATCATATAGCCGTTATCGCGACACCTTCGACCGCTGCGAAGCGGAAGCCGGGCTGGACCTCAAGTCCGCCTGTTTCAACGGCGAGGGCATGGACGGCAGCGACGTGATCCAGGCCGCAATCTATACGCACTCCGTATCGACGCTGCGCGCGCTTGAGGCCGAGGGCGTCGGTGCGGACGTGTTCGCGGGGCTTTCGCTCGGCGAATATGCCGCGCTGTGCGCCGCGGGCGTGTTTCCGGACGCGCGGGGCGCGCACATCGTGCTTAGGCGCGGCGCGCTCATGGACGGCGCGGTGCCTCCCGGCACGGGCGGCATGCTCTCCGTCATCGGGCTGACGCTGGAACAGGTCGAGCCGGTGATCGCCGCGTTTGGCAACGTTTATCTGTCCAACCATCTCGCCGAAACGCAGCTCGTGCTCGGCGGCCTGCTGGACGAACTGGACTTAGTCAAACCGCTGCTGGACGGCGCGGGCGCGCGCATGACGACGATGCTCGCCATGAAAGGCCCGTCGCACTGTCCCCTGCTCGACGATGCGGCCAAGCAATTCGGCGCGGAGCTTTCGGGTGAAGCGCTCGGGCGCCCGTCCCGAACGGTCTACAGCAATGTGCTCGGCGCGCCGTATCCGGCGGATGCGGACGTCGCCGCGCTGCTCTGCGCGCAGATGAACACGCGCGTGCGCTGGCACGACTGCGTGGAGGACATGCTCGGCAGCGGCGTCACCCGCTTTGTGGAGATCGGACCCGGCGGCGTGTTGACCAAGATGCTCAAGCGGCGCGCGGGACGCGACGTCTCTCTCTACAGCGTGCAGGACGCGGCCTCGATGGAGGCGTTTCTCCACGCATATGAGGGGGACCGCGCATGAGCAAAGTCGCGCTGGTCACCGGCGGCTCCGGCGGCATCGGCCGCGCGGTCTGCCTGCGCCTTGCGCAGGAGGGCTTCGACGTCGCCGTGCACTACAACAGCAACGCGGAGGGCGCAGTGCGCGTCTGCCGCGAAATCGAGGCGCTGGGGCGGCGCGCCGCCGCGCTCGGCGCGGATCTGAGCGACTCCGCCGCATGCGCGGAACTGATACAGGGCTGCGTCGAGCGCCTCGGCGGGTTGGACGCGCTCGTCAACAACGCGGGCGTCACCTGCGACGCGCTGATGATGCGCATGACGGACGAGCAGTATCACAAAGTGCTCCGCGCCAACCTCGACAGCTGCTTTTACTGCACGCGCGAGGCGATAAACCATATGGCGCGCGAAAAGCGCGGCAAGATCGTCAGCGTCACGTCCGTGGTCGGCCTGACCGGCAACGCGGGACAGGCGAACTACGCCGCGTCCAAAGCGGGCATCGTGGGGTTGACCAAGTCCGCCGCAAAGGAAGTCGCCCGCTGGGGCATCTGCGTCAACGCAGTCGCCCCCGGGTTCATCGAGACGGCCATGACCGAAAAGCTGAACGACGTTGCGAGGGACGCGCTGAAAAAGAGCATCCCCATGCGACGCATCGGCAGCCCGGAGGACGTCGCCGCCATGGTCGCGTTCCTTTGCTCCGACGGGGCGGGATACGTCACCGGTCAGGTGTTCGTCGTGGACGGCGGCATGGCGATGTAGTGTTTTGTATCGATCAAGGAGGATAGGATATGAACGTGTATATCACCGGTATCGGCGCGGTGTCCCCGCTCGGCATGAACGCGCGGGACAGCTTCTCCGCCGCGGCGCGAGGCGTCAGCGGCATCTCCGCCCCGGAACTGTTTTCGTCGGAGACCACGCAGATCTTTGCCGCGGGACAGGTGAAGGATTTCACCCCGGAACCATATATCAACAAACGAGAGGCGAAGCGGCTGGCTCGCTTTACGCAGATGGCCATCGTCGCCGCCGCGCAGGCCTGGGAGGAAAGCGGCCTGAGCGAGGCGGGGTTTGACCCCGACCGCGTGGGCGTCGTGCTCGGCAGCGGCATGGGCGGGCTGGACGTCATCTGCGAGCAGTACGAAGAACTCCGCACCAACGGGCCGCGGAGCGTCTCCTCGTTCTTCATCCCGACGACCATCATCAACACCACCGCGGGGCAGATCGCCATCCGCTACGGGCTCAACGGCCCCTGCTATTCCATCGTAACCGCCTGCGCCTCCGGCGCGGACGCCATCGGGCACGCGTTTTACGCCGTGCGCGAAGGCCGCGCGGACGCGATGCTCGTCGGCGGCGCGGAATCCGTGATGAACGAACTCGCGGTGCAGGGGTTCCACCAGATGGGCGCGCTGACCGAGAGCGCGGATCTCGCCCGCGCGAGCATCCCGTTCGACAAGGACCGTCAGGGCTTCGTCATGGGCGAGGGCGCGGCGTTTCTGCTGCTCGAGAGCGAGGCCTCCGTGAAGAAGCGCGGCGTCAAGCCGCTCGGCATGCTGGCGGGCTACGCGCAGACCTGCGACGCGCACCACATCACCGCCCCGCAGCCGGAGGGCAAACAGGTCGCCCGCGCGATGGCGGAGGCGATGCGCGACGCGGGCATCGAAAAAGAGCAGATCGGCTATATCAACGCGCACGGCACGAGCACGCCGCTCAACGACGCGACCGAGAGCGCTGCCATAGAAGCCTGCTTCGGCGAACACGCGGCGAAGCTGAAGGTCAGCTCCACCAAGTCCATGACCGGGCACATGCTCGGCGCGGCCGGTGCGTTTGAGGCGGTGGTTTCTCTGCTCGCGCTCAACGAGGGCATCGCCCCGCCGACGATCGGACTGCAGGAAGAAGCCGAAGAATGCCGCCTGAACTATGTCAAAGGCAAGGCGCAGCCGCTCGAGAGCGAATACGCGCTGTCCAACTCGCTCGGCTTCGGCGGGCACAACAGCTGCCTCGTACTCAAACGCGGCGGGAGGTAAGACAATCGTGGAATCCATCGGTATCGAACAAATCAAGCGCATCCTGCCGCATCGCGAGCCGTTTTTGATGGTGGATCGCGTGGACGAGCTCACGCCCGGCGTATCCGCAAAGGGCGTGAAAGCCGTCTCGGCAAACGAGTGGTTCTTTCAGGGACATTTCGCGGAAACAAAAGTGATGCCCGGCGTGCTGATCGTTGAAGCGCTCGCGCAGGCGGGCGGCATCGCGCTGCTCACGCAGGAGGCCATGCGCGGCAAGCTCGCGTTTCTCGGCAAGCTCACCAACGCGCGCTTCTACGCGCCTGTCGTCCCCGGCGATCTGCTGGAGCTGGACTCGCGCATCGACGCGGTCAACGGCAGCGTCGGCAAGGGCGTGGGCACCGCCACCGTGCGCGGCAAAAAGGTCGCGACCTGCGAATTCGTGTTCGCGCTGAAAGACCCTTCCGAGCTCTGAAATAACGCTTTTATGCAAAAAAATTACGTCCCGTATGGGACGTTTTTTTATGGGATGCCGGAAATTCAGCCGCGATCTGAGCGCTCAGCCACCCTTTCCCGCCAGCAGGCGGATCGCCCTGTTCTGGTTTCGGACATGGATCGTTTCGCCGGAGCCGCTGCCCTCGTATTCGCCGTCCAGCGCCCAGGCGACCGTTTCGTTCGACCGGATCGTCATCTCGCCCGCCTGAAAGAACTCGATCACGCCCGAGTCGAACTTTCCGCTCAGCACGGAGTTGATCGCCGCCTGCCATTCCAGAAGCGAGCCCGGCTCCCGAATCAGGATCACCTCAAAAAGTCCGTCATCGGTGCGCACCTTCCCCTCCGGCAGCTTGAGCAGGCCAGGAAATGAAAAGAGATTGCACACCGCGCCGAAGAGATATTCCCCTTCATGCGTCTCTTTCCCAGCGTCGATGCGGATATGGATCGGCTTGATCTTCGGCAGGTTCATCATGCCGTCCAGAATATATGCGGGGGAGCCGAGCATGTTTTTCAGATTCTGCGGCGTGGTATAGGAGGACCAGGAAAACGCGCCGAAGGCCGCGATGAACGAAAAACTCCTTTGGTTGAACCAGCCGGCGTCGATGCGCTTGACGCCGCCCGCCGCAATGTTTCTCGCCGCCGCAAGGATGTCACAGGACAGGCCGTGGCTCGTGGCGAATACGTTCGTACTGCCCGCCGGAATGTACCCGAGCGGCGTCTCCGCCCCGCTTTGCAGCACGCCCGCGACCGTTTCGCTGAGCGTACCGTCGCCGCCGATGCAGACGACGGCGTCATAGTCTGCTCCGTATTGCCGGACAAGCGCGGTCGCATCGCGCGGCGCGCCGGTCGTCATGACCGTTACGGCGTACCCCGCGTCCATGAAGACGCGCACGATGTCCGCCAGCAGTCGCAGCGCCTGTTTGCGCCCCGCGACCGGGTTGACGATCAAGAGCAGTGTTCGATTCAGCGTGCGTTGTTCGGCAAGCGTTTCGCCGGGAACCATATGCGCCGCCCCTTTCCGGCCGCTCGATCAGGACGATCGATCCGCCTTCTATCATGATTATATACCGGATTCTCAAATCTATCTCAACAATCGGCAAACCGCAGTTTACGAAACCCGCGCGTCGACCTGCATTTTCACATATCCGCCCAAAAGGACAAACAAAAAACGAACCGGAGACCGGTTCGCTTTTGTGTTTGATTACTTGCCCTGCGATCAATACTTGCGCTTTCTGGCAGCCTCAGCCTTCTTCTTGCGCTTCACACTGGGCTTTTCATAGTGCTCGCGACGACGGACCTCTGCCAGGACGCCGCTGCGTGCGCATTTGCGTTTGAATCGTTTCAGAGCGCTCTCCAGGGACTCGTTTTCACCTACGCGAATTTCCATTTCCTTCCCTCCCCTCTTATACGACTCTTCCTTTTTCAGAAGACGCTAGAAGTCATTATACGCGAGGCGCCCTTTGAAGTCAACAGGTTTTTCCCTGCATAGAAACGGCGGAAAATATTACGCTATACACGGCGCAACTCTGTTGTTTCCTCGATTTGACTGTGATATACTGTGTTCAGATTCTGCGCTCCTGCGAGCGCAAATACATTAGGGAGGAAAACTCATGAAGAAAGTCGTAACGATTCTTTTGGTACTGGGCATGATTCTGTCCGTCGTGGCTTGCGCGCCGGCTGCTACCCCCGCTGCCGAAGTAACCGAAGCCCCCGCCGCCGCAGAAGCGACCGAAGCCCCTGCCGCTGAAGCAACCGAGGCGCCCGTAGTGCTCAATATCGCTATGGTCACCGACGTCGGCAACATCGACGACAAATCCTTCAACGAATTCACCTGGAAAGGCTGCAGTGACTGGGCCGCCGAAAACAACATGGTCGCCAATTACTACCGTCCTTCCGAAGACAGCGACGAAGCCCGCATCGAGACCATCAAGACGGCCATCGACAAGGGTGCGAACGTCATCGTCTGCCCCGGCTATCTGTTTGGCGCAACCTATCAGCAGCTGCCGCAGCAGTATCCCGATGTGATGTTCCTCGGTATCGACCTTGGTCTCGGTGATGTTCCGGAGCCCAAAGCGAACACCGCGCTGATCACCTATCAGGAAGAGCAGTCCGGCTTCCTCGCGGGCTACGCCGCCGTTATGGACGGCTACACCAAGCTCGCGTTCCTCGGCGGCATCGACGTGCCCGCGGTCATCCGTTACGGCTTCGGCTTCGTCCAGGGCGCCGACCAGGCTGCCGTTGAAATGGGTAACACCGCCGACGTTTCGATCAAATACTGGTATTCCGGCTCCTTCGCGCCGAACGATGAAATCAAGACCAAGACGGCCGGCTGGTACACCGAAGGCACGCAGATCATCTTTGCGGCCGGCGGCGGCATCCTCTACTCGGCCATCGCGTCCGCCGACGAAGCAAACGGCAAGCTGATCGGCGTCGACGTCGACCAGTCCAACGTCTCCGAGCGCATCATCACCTCCGCCAAGAAGGAACTCGAAAACTCCGTCAAGCTCGCTCTCTCCGACCTGCTCGCCAACGGCGGCATGTGGTCCGCGGCGTATGCCGGTGTTGAGAACAAGCTCGGCGCCGCGCAGGACTGCGTCGGTCTGCCGACGGATGCGGCCGCATGGCGCTTCAGCACTTTCACCATCGATCAGTACAACACCCTGCTTGAGAAAGTCAAGAGCGGCGAATACATGATTTCCTCCGCCATCGACATGGCTCCGACCGTCACCATCGCCGTGGATTATCAGAACTAACCTCTGACACAACATGAGATAACGGCACAAAGGGGCTGGGCTTAAAGCCCGGCCCCTCTTCTTATTTTTTATCTGTTTTACATTCATCTGTGTCGCTCGACCAGAAAACGGTTCATCCGTAACCGCCCGTCTATCTTATTTGGGAAGGGATACCGCTTATGAACGATTATGTCATCGAGATGCTGAATATCACCAAGGAATTCCCCGGCATCCGCGCAAACGACGACATTACACTGCGCCTGCGCCGCGGTGAAATCCACGCCCTGCTCGGCGAAAACGGCGCGGGCAAATCCACGCTGATGAGCGTGCTGTTCGGCCTGTATCAGCCGGAAAAGGGCGTCATCAAAAAGGACGGCAAAATCGTCCGCATCAAAGACCCCAACGACGCGAACGCGCTCAACATCGGCATGGTGCACCAGCACTTCAAGCTCGTTGAGGTGTTCACCGTGCTGGAAAACATCATCCTCGGCGTAGAGCCGCAGAAGATGGGCTTTCTCGAGAAGAAAGAAGCGCGCAAGCGGGTTGTCGAGCTCAGCGAACGCTATGGGCTCAAAATCGACCCGGACGCCGTGATCGAGAACATCTCGGTCGGCATGCAGCAGCGCGTGGAAATATTAAAAATGCTCTACCGCGACAACGATATCCTGATCTTCGACGAACCCACCGCGGTGCTGACGCCGCAGGAGATCGACGAGCTGATGCACATCATGCGCTCGTTCGCCGCAGAGGGCAAATCCATCCTGTTTATCACGCACAAGCTCAATGAAATCATGGCCGTCGCCGACCGCTGCACCGTGCTTCGCAAGGGCAAGTGCATCGGCACCGTGGACGTCAAGGACACCGACAAAACGAAGCTCAGCCGCATGATGGTCGGTCGCGACGTGGAATTCGTCGTCTCCAAGGACGACGCCAGGCCGGAGGACACCGTGCTGGATGTCCAAAACCTCACCGTTCCGAGCAAGCTGCACAAGAACAACGCCGTCAAAAACGTTTCCTTCCAGGTGCGAGCGGGCGAGATCGTCTGCCTCGCGGGCATCGAGGGCAACGGCCAGACCGAGTTTGTCTATGCGCTGACCGGGCTGGAGCGGCCGTCCGCCGGCGAAATCACGCTCAAAGGCGAGCCGATCGTACGCATCGCCGCCAGGCGCGAGAAACAAAAAGCGTCCTCCCTGCCCAAGGCAAGGACGACCCTGATGCCCATCCGGCAGCGCAGCAAGCTCGGCATGAGCCATATCCCCGAGGACCGGCAGAAGTTCGGGCTCGTGCTGGACTATACACTCGAAGAAAACCTGGTGTTGCAGCGCTACTGGGAACCGGCGTTTCAGAAAAACGGCTTCATCAAAAAACCGGCCGTGCGCCAGTATGCGGAAAAACTCATCAAACAATACGACATCCGCAGCGGGCAGGGGCCCGTCACCAGCGCGCGCAGCATGTCCGGCGGCAACCAGCAGAAGGCCATCGTCGCGCGCGAGATCGACAAGAATCCCGACCTGCTCGTCGCGGTGCAGCCGACGCGCGGCCTCGACGTCGGCGCAATCGAATACATCCATAAGCAGCTCGTCGCCGCGCGGGACAACGGCAAGGCGGTCTTCCTCGTCTCCCTTGAGCTCGACGAGGTCATGAACGTCTCCGACCGCATCCTCGTGATGTACGAAGGCGAGATCGTTGGCGAATTCGACCCCAAGGTCACGACGGTCGAGGAACTCGGCCTCTATATGGCGGGCGCCAAGCGGCAATCCGCCGAAAGGACGGTGCACTGATATGCGGCAAACAAAACGGCGCTCCATCCATATTCCGGGCGGAACGAGCATCCTCGCCTCGCTGATCTCCATCGGCATTGGCCTCGTCTTCGGGCTCATCCTGCTCGTCATTCTCAACACGAAAGCCGCAGGCGGCGCGTTTGTCAGCCTCGTTACGACGGGGTTCCGCTCCAGCGACAAATTCGCAAAGGTGCTCTATCAGGCCGCGCCGCTGATCATGACTGGACTTTCGGTGGGGTTTGCGTTCAAGACCGGCCTGTTCAACATCGGCGCGACCGGCCAGTATACCGTCGGCGCGGCGTTCGCGCTCATCGGCGCGATTCAGTTCCAGCTGCCCTGGTATGTGTGCGTACTGCTCTCGCTCATCGGCGGCGCGTTCTGGGGCGTATTCCCCGGCCTCTTCAAGGCGCTGTTCAACGTCAACGAGGTCATCACGTCGATCATGTTTAACTGGATTGCGATGTTCGCGGTCAACCTGACCATCAACAACCTCCCCATGATGCTGGCAAAGTACTGGGGCGGCGCGCAGATGGACCGCACCGCAAACCTCGCGCAGGCAAACCCCAGCGCGCTGATTCCGCGGCTCGGGCTCGATACGCTCATGCACAGCAACTACATGAACATCAGCATCTTCATCGCGGTCATCTTCGCCCTCATCGCGTGGGTTATTCTGAGCAAGACCACCTTCGGCTACGAGCTGAAGGCATGCGGCTATAACCGCAATGCCAGCCTCTACGCGGGCATCAACGCCAAGCGGAACATCGTGTTTTCCATGGTGATCGCGGGCGCGTTCGCCGGCGTCGGCGGCGGCCTCTACTTCCTCGCCGGAACGGGCCAGTATACGCTGCTCAAGCAGCTGCTTGCGGCGGGCTTCAACGGCATCCCCGTCGCGCTGCTTGCCACGTCCAACCCCATCGGCACGATCTTCTCGGCGTTCTTCGTCTCCTATATACAGGTCGGCGGCGACGCGATGCAGCCGGACTTCGTCAAGGAGATCATCGACATCATCATTTCGGTCATCATCTACCTCGCCGCGTTTGCGCTGCTGACGCGCGAACTGCTTTCGCGCAGCAAGATGCATCGGGAGGAAGAGGCCGAATCCGTCGCGTCCGCAGACGCACCCGCAGAGAAAGAAGAGGTGAGTCAGTCATGAGTATTCTGGCGGATATCTTCAGCGCAACCATATTGTTCATGATTCCCCTGCTGCTCGTCGCCCTCGGCGGCATGTTTTCCGAGCGCAGCGGCGTCGTCAACATCGCGCTCGAGGGCATTATGATCATCGGCGCGCTGTGCTCCTGCCTCTTTCTGCGCGCGCTCGACGACAGCGGCTTCGGTCCCGCTCACCCGCAGACGGCGATGTTTCTGGCAATCGTCGTGGCGGCGCTCACCGGCGCGGTGTTCGCGCTGCTGCTGGCGTTTGCCTCCGTCAACCTCAAAGCGGACCAGACCATCGGCGGCACGGCGCTGAACATGTTCGCGCCCGCGTTTGCAATCGTGCTCACCTGGGCCATTCAGGGTCAGGGGCAGACCACCATCCTGATTCCCACCTGGTCCCGCATCACGCAGGAAACGCTCGGCGTCGCCGTCAAGCAGAATTTCTGGCAGGCGTTTCTGTTCAAGAGCTTTTATCAGACGACGATCTGGGCGGTCTTCCTCTTCGTCATCGCCGCCGTCGTTCTCTACAAAACGCGCTTCGGCCTGCGCCTCCGGTCCTGCGGCGAGCATCCGCAGGCGGCGGATTCCGTCGGCGTCAACGTCTACCGCATGCGTTACGCGGGCGTGTTCATCTCCGGCATGCTTGGCGGCATCGGCGGCCTTGCTTACACGCTCGCGGCGGGCAGCGCGTTTCAGTCCACGGTCGCCGGCTACGGCTTTCTGGCCCTCGCCGTCATGATCTTCGGCAACTGGAAGCCGCTCAACATCCTTGGCGCGTCCCTTTTCTTCGCGCTGTTCAAGATCCTCAGCTCCTACAGCGGCAGCATCCCGTTTTTGCCGAAGTTTGAAAACATCAAGGCGAGCGAGTACATCTACCTCATGCTGCCCTACATCGTCACAATGATCGTGCTCATCCTCACGAGCAAGAAGTCCCGCGCGCCGAAGGCCGAGGGCATTCCCTACGACAAGGGCCGCAGATAAGCCCGTTTTCAACACAGACCGGTTTTCGACGGCGCCGCGGCGAATGCGCTTCGACGCGGCGCCTCTCTAATCCCCCGAAATTTCAAAAATACGATTCGGAGGCACTATGGCAAAGCTCTATTTCCGTTACGGCGCGATGGGGTCCAGCAAGACCGCAAACGCCATCATGGTCTGGTATAACTATCAGGAGCGCTGCAAAAAAGCGCTGCTGATCAAGCCCGGCGTGGACACGCGGGACGGCGTATACACCATCCGCTCGCGCAGCGGCCTTGTGGCAAACTGCATCCTCTTCGACCAGATCGACTGGGACAAAGTGCGCGCGCACGAATATGACTGCCTCATCATCGACGAGGCGCAGTTCCTCTCCACCGAGCAGGTGGACATGCTGCTGCCCATCGTGGACGACTACAACATCCCCGTCATCTGCTACGGCCTCAAGACGGATTTTCGCGGAGAGTTTTTTCCCGGCAGCGCGCGGTTGCTTGCGCGCGCGGATACGATCGAAGAGGTCAAGACCATCTGCTGGTGCGGAAAAAAGGCGACGAACAACGCGCGCCTCGACGGTAAAGGCGGCATCGCAAAGGTCGGCGAACAGGTCGTGCTCGGCGCAAGCGACAAATACATCGGCCTTTGCCGAAAGCACTGGCTCGTCGGCGATCCCGGTCCCGGCCTCCGCGCCGAAGACCTCGCAAACGGCGCGGTACCCGGAACCTGCTGCTGCGAAGCGGACGACGACGAGCTGTAGCGGCAGATGAAGTTTTATGTCGCAAGCGGCGTACCAAACGCCGAAAAGGTCAACCTTGCCGCCGCCGCGCTCACCGCCGCCGGGCACGAGCGCACCTACGACTGGACGACGCACGGGGACGTTTCCAAAACCACGCCCGAACGCAAGCGCGAAGTCGCCGCGATGGAATCCCGCGGCGTTGCGGAGGCGGATCTCGTCGTGCTGCTCCTGCCGGGGCGCTTTGGTACGCATACGGAGCTCGGCATCGCGCTGGCGACCAGCACGAACAAGCGCGTGCTGCTCTGGTCCGAGACGAGCGCGCCGTTTGACGGAACGGAAGGCTTCTGCGTGTTTTACCATCATCCCGCCGTCGAGCGCGTCGTCTGCCCGTTTGACGAACTGCTCGAGCGGCTGAAAGCGATCTAAACCGCAAAACGATATCGTAAAAGCGGCCGGAACTTCCGGCCGCTTTGTTTGTTGCGCTTCGGTTTCGATTACGGCGCGGCTTCCACCGCGACGATGCGCCCCTGTCCATGCGGATCGGCATAATCCGCGCCGACAACGCCGCCCAGCCCGTCCACGATGTAGTTGATGAGCACCTGATTGTCAATCATGATGGAATCCAGCAGGAACGTGTTGTCCTGGAACATGGTATAGCCGTCTCCCGCGTTCTTGAGCAGATAATTGTGGCAGGCCAGCGTGTAGGTTTTAGTCGGATCGAGCGGTTTGCCGCCGACCATCACGTTTTTGACGCGGTATTCCCCGTCCACGCTGACAAACATATTGTTTTCGTCCAGCGTGACGGAGGACGGGATGTACGTATGGATTTCATACGTCAGCCCGGAGACCTGCAGGAACCCGCCGCTCTCCTCCGGCGTCACCCGCGCGCCCAGTTCCAGCGCGTCCAGAATCTCCTGTCCCGTCGCCTCCACCATGCACAGCTCGTTGCCAAACGGGTGCACCTTGATGATCGCGCCATAGGTGATGTCCCCCATTGGGATATCCGTGCGCACGCCGCCACCGTTGACAAACGCGACGTCCGCGCCGGAGATATAGCGATACGCATCCGCGCACAGGTCGCCAAGGTTCGTCTCGCTGTTTCGCACGATGCGGACGGCCGGATCGGTGCCCGGTTCAAAGATGGTCAAATCGACGTCCGTCCTTGCGACCACTTCGTTGAGCAGCTCCTCAAACTGCGCCTGAATCTGCGCGATGAACGCTTCGGTGTCCGCGTCCTTTTCGGTATAGTCTGAGATCAGGCCCGTGGATACGCTGCCGTCTTTTGTGATGTAGAGCATGCCGACGGCTTCGAGCTTGGTGCCTGTCTGCGTGAGCAGCACGCGTTCGCCTTCGAGGTTTTTCACGCGCTCGCACTCGATGGTGCTGTGCGAATGGCCGTCGATGACCACGTCGATCCCCTTGGTGTTTTCGATGAGCTCGCTCGAAGTGTAAGGCGAGGTGGATGCGTCGATGCCAAGATGCGACAGCGCGACCACATAGTCCGCCCCCGCGGCCGTCGCCGCGTCAACGGCGCCCTGAATGATGGCATAAAACGCTTTGGCGCCGTCCTTCTGTCCAAAGCCGTAGATGAAGTTTCCGTCGGCATCCTGGAAGAACGCCGGCGTGGAGGTCGAGATGGTCATCGGCGTGCTGACGCCGACAAACGCGACGTTGACGCCGTTGAAGGTCAGCATCGCATATTGGTCCAGAATGGGTGTTCCGGTGGCCAGGTCGGCAAAGTTGGCCGATACGATCGGAAAGTCCGCCATGTCGCGCAGTTCAAAGAATCGATCCATTCCATAGTCGAATTCATGGTTGCCAGGCGTCATCACGTCGTAGCCGACTTTGTTCATGATGTCGATGATGTAGCTGCCCTTCGAGAGCGTGCCGATGGCGTCGCCCTGCACCGCGTCGCCCGCGTCCACGAGCGCGACATAACAGCCCTCGTCCAGCAGCTGCTGCTTGAGCGCGGCCACCCCGGCGTAGCCGATGCCGCTGTCCACTGCACAGTGCACGTCGTTGGTATACAGGATCGCAAGATCCTTGTCCAAAGCAGGTTCGGGAGTAGGTTCTGCGGTAGGTCCCGGCGTCGGCGTCACGTCCGTGACGACGACCCCGTCCGGCTTTTTACAGGCGAACGAGAATGCAAGCAAGACGACCAAAAGGATTACAGTCAGTTTACGAAGCATCTTTCAAATCCCCTCCTTCACTTGATAAATTCACTATATCATACTTTTTACTGTCAAAACGCGTTATACTTAACGCTACTGAAAATATATCTTTTCCACATACGCGCCGCCATTTTCGCGCATTTTCTTTCAAATTGAGTTGAGCAAAGCGCGCGTAGTCCTGTATAATGAGTACGTTTCCAAATCGTTCGCCGGCGTGCCTGAACGCCGGCGGAATAGAAAGGCGGCCGATATGATCGCATCGTCCGGACCCCGCAGCGTGCTGCACCTGACCGACTACGGCGCGCCGTATGAGGGAAACTTCATCGCGTCGCTTCGCGCGCTGGAGCGTCTGCTCGCCGAGCAAGGGACGGGCATGACCTATGTCTTTCCGCGCCGCGCGGCGGACCGGGACTGGGTAAAGGCCATGATGCGCGAAAAAGACAACGTCCGCTGCATCGAAAACGACGGATTTTTCGCCTATGCACGCCAGATCCGCCGCCTGCTGCGCGAAAGCGGCGCGGAGGTTTTGCACGCGCATTTCATCCACTTCAGCGAAAAACTGGCCGCGCTCTATGCCTGCCGCACTTGTGGCCGACGCGTGCGGACGGTTCTGCACCTGCATAACCACATCGAACTGCCGAAAAATGCGCTGCGGCACCTGCCGCACAGGCTGTATTTTCGCGCCGTGTCGCGTTTCGTCTGCTGCAGCCGCTCCGTCGCCGAACACCTGATTGCGGACGGCGTGCCGCGCGAACGCGTCACCGTCGCCGAAAACGCCATCGCGTTTGCGCGGCTGGATACGTTCGATCCGGGCGTACGCGCTGCCCTGCACCTGCCGCAGAACACGAAGCTCGCGCTGATGTTCGGCTACAACTACGAAGTCAAAGGCGTCGATCTGGCGGTCGAAGCCGTCCGTTTGCTCCGGGAACGCACGGGCGCGCCGGTCTCGCTTGCCGTGGTGCTTTCCTCCCGTCTGGACGAGGTGCGGCGCCGGATCTGCGCGCAGTTAAGCGTTTCCAGCCTGCCGGACTGGGTTCTTCTGCTCCCGCCGCGCGAGGACGTCGCCTCCTATTACCATATGGCGGACGTGTTTCTCTCCCCCAGCCGCCAGGAAGGCTTCTGCTACGCGCTCGTCGAGGCGGCGTATTGCCGCACGCCGGTGCTCGCCAGCGCCATCGACGCGCAGCGCGACCTCGCGCTGCCGCAGAGCGCTTTCTTTCCTCCCTGCGATCCGGCCGCGCTTTCCGCCGCGCTCGAACGCGTGTTATCCGAGCCGGATCCCCCTTTTTTCAAAGACGCGCTGGAGGAAACGGGGCGCGCCGTTACCGACGCATATTCCCTTGCGCACTGGGCGCGAACGGTCGCGGACGCATACAACGCGATTCTCTGAGCATACGCAGCGAAAAAACGCCCGCGTTTTGGCAATTTCAGGGTTGACACCACCTTGAGCGTTTGTTAAACTATTCGGTGTGCCATTGGGTCGAGTACTGCCACAGCCCCGGGAGTGTGCGCTCAAGAACACAACTGAATTGAAATGATATGATGGAGGAATCGCCATGAAATCCTATATTGCAAAGGGCGAAACCGTTGAGCGCAGCTGGTACGTTGTGGATGCACAAGACATGGTCCTTGGCCGTCTTTCTTCCCAGGTAGCAGCCATTCTCAGAGGGAAGCACAAGCCCATATACACCCCGCACGTCGACACCGGTGATCACGTGATCATCGTGAATGCGGGCAAAGTCCGCCTCACCGGCAAAAAGCTCGACCAAAAGAAATACATCCACCACACCGGTTATCCGGGCGGCATCCGCGAGATCAGCTATCGCGCGCTGCTGGCCACCAAGCCGGAGTTTGCGGTATACGAGTCGATCCGCCGCATGATGCCGAAAGGCCCGCTCGGCGACAAGATGCTCAAAAAGCTCCGCGTTTACGCGGGCCCCGAGCACAAGAACGCCGCGCAGATGCCCCAGCCGCTTACGCTGAAGTAACGAAAGGAGAAACAAGAACATGGCAAGTACGCAATATCTTGGTACCGGCAGACGCAAAAAGTCGATTGCCCGCGTTCGGTTGCTCCCCGGCAGCGGCAGCATCACGATCAACAAACGCGAACTGGACAACTACTTCGGCCTTGAGACACTGAAGATGATCGTCCGCGCGCCTCTCACCCTCACCGACACGCTCTCGAAGTTCGACGTATTCGTCAACGTCTACGGCGGCGGCACCACGGGTCAGGCCGGCGCAATCCGTCACGGCATCGCGCGCGCGCTGCTCGTTGCGGAACCCGCGCTGCGTCCCGCCCTCAAGAAGGCCGGCTATCTCACGCGCGATCCGCGCATGAAGGAGCGCAAAAAGTACGGTCTGCACGCAGCCCGCAGAGCGCCGCAGTTCAGCAAGAGATAATCTCTCCTGCCAATCGATCCAAAGACAAAAAAGTATCCCGCTCCACTCGGCGGGATACTTTTTATTTGCTGGTTTTGCGGCAGCGATCCGGTCGATCTGGCACAGCATATCATTTTCGCTTGCCGGTTCGACAGCGAATAGCCAAGCCTGTTAACACATCATATAGACGACGTACGGCTGGTCGACATGGTAGCCGAGTTTTTCCGCAAGCATCACGCTGCGAAGGTCGAACGCATCCCCAGCTCGGGTACAGCCCGCGCGTCAGCGCTTCGAGGATCAGCCGCGCGCCGCAAACGGTCGCGAGCCCCCGCTGGCGGTACTCCGGCTTGGTGTCGATCTCCACCTCGAATCCGCCGTCGTATACGGCATAGCTGCTCGCGCCCGAGACCAGCGCGCCGTCGCGCAAAACCGCCGCGCCGAGTCCGCGCTTCATAAAGTCTTTGCAGTCTTGAAAGCAGCCGCAAAAATCATGGGACCAGTCCTCGCGGCGCGTCTGCGCGCAGATTTCCTCGTCGAAAAGCCGGAGTTCGTAGCCCGCCGGCAGCGAATCGACATAGTATTGCAGCGTATCGCGGTGAAATGCATTCGGCTCTTTTTGAATGGAGTATCGCAGCCGTTTCGCCACGCGGTCGCCCCAGGCCCGCTCGATGGCTTTGCTCCATGCGTCGTTTCGGGGAACGAGTTCCGGCGCGCCCGCCTGCCGGGCAAGCGCTTCGCTTGGCTGACCTGCAAAAAAACAGAAATCGCCTACGACGATCTGCGCGGAACGGGGATTGGCCTCGTCATCCGCAACGGCATGGCCCATATGGCCTTGCAGGGCGGACCAGATCAGCGTTTCGTCCCAGCCTGAAAAAAGCGGGGCGATTTTTTGCATTAAATTCATGTTGATGCATCCTTCTGTGATTGATGCCCGGGGTCCCTCCTGAAATCGGGAAGATCGCTATTTCATGCCGCGAATGATGCGGTTCGCCTCGGCGTAGATGCGTTCCGGGTCGTCGCCGATGAAAAATTCGCCGCGCTCGTAGAGGATTTTCCCGGCGATCATGACGAGCGCTACGTTTTGTTTGCTGCCACTGTATACGATATTTTTCTCGACGTTGTTGAGCGGCTGCATGTTCGGCTGCCGCAGATCGATGAGGATCAGGTCCGCCTGCTTGCCGACGGCAAGACAGTCGCAGTCGTCAAACCCGCAGGCATACGCGCCGTTTCGGCAGGCCATGGTCAGCACCTCCGCCGCGTCCACGGCCTCCGCGCCGTGGTTGAGCTTTTGCAGGCCCGTGACGAGAAACATCTCCCGAAACAGATCGAGGCAGTTGTTGCTCGCGGGCCCGTCCGTGCCAATCGCGACGGGGATGCCGCGCTTGAGATACTCGTATACCGGCGCGACGCCGCTTGCCAGTTTGGTGTTGGAGCCCGGGCAGGTGACGACCGTCATCCCGCGCAGTTGCAGGATCTCCATCTCGCGCGCGGATACGTGCACGCAGTGATATCCGCCGCCGCCGTAGTCGAAGAACCCCATCGAGTCGAGGTATTCGATCGTTCGCATGCCGCTGTGTCTGACGCAGCTCTCCACCTCGGCCGCGGTCTCGTTCAGATGCGTGTAAAACGGCTGTCGGAGCGACTGCACCATGTCCGCAAGGTCTTTGAGCAGCGGATAGCTTGTCGTATACTCCGCATGGAATCCGAGCCGGTAGGAGATCAGCGGGTTCAGCTTTGAAAACCGCGCATATTCCTCCTCCGTCTCTTTCGCCGAACCGCCGTAGTCGTTCGCGCAACCGACTAACGCCGCACGAAAACCGGTGTCTATGGCCGCCTGCGCAATGCTGTCGCGATAGAAATACATATCGAACATCATGGTGACGCCGCTCGTGAGATATTCGAGGATGGCAAGCTTGGTGAGCACATAGACGTCGTCCGGCGTGAGCTGCGCCTCTTTGGGAAACACCTGCTCGGTCAGCCAGCGCTGCAGGGGAAGATCGTCCGCCACGGAGCGCAAAAACGTCATCCCGCTGTGCGTGTGCGCGTTTTTAAAGCCCGGCATCAGCAGGTTTCCCCCGCAATCGATCTCGCGGTCAAGCCGACCGTCAAATTCGCAATGCTCGCCCATCGCGGCGATCCGCCCGCCTGAAACGATCAGCTCGCCGGAAACCATCGGCGCGCCGCCGTCGAGCGGGAGGATTCTCGCGTTATAAAATCTGGTATTCATACCCACATTCTATCACAATCGCTTAACCGTAATCCACCGAAAAAAATAGCGAAAACCGGGGACTTTTGGACGTTGCTACATTGTAACATATCGGGCGCGCAGTTTTCCACAGGAAGTTGTGATACAGCGCAAGTCTTTCAACAGCCGTTTTCTGTCAACAAGTCACAATTTTGTTGCAGGAAACATAGTTTAGCCGCGCTAAATCGTGCTAAAATAAAATTATGTAAATGGATTCGTTCAGCAACTCACACGCCAGTTCTGGCATGCAATCGGACAAATCTGATGGAAAAGAGTGTATCGGCAGTGATGAACGAGGAAGCGTTATCCGGCATTGCGGAGCTCAGGCGGGTACTTGCGCGCTCCCGCCGCGCGGTGTTTCTCGGCGGAGCGGGCACGTCCACCGAAAGCGGAATCCCCGATTTTCGTTCCGGCGATGGGGTGTTTGCGGCCATGCGGGAGTACGGCTATCCGCCGGAAACCCTGTTGAGCCGCTCGTTCTTTCTCCGGCACACGGAGACTTTTTTCGAATATTACCGCAAATACCTGCTGCATCCGGACGCGCAGCCGAACGACTGCCACCGTGCGCTTGCGCAGCTCGAGCGCGAGGGCCTGTTGGCCGCCGTGGTCACGCAGAACATCGACGGCCTGCATCAGAAAGCCGGCAGCCGGACGGTGCTGGAGCTGCATGGCAGCGTATACCACAACCACTGCATGAACTGCGGCCGCGCGTTTTCGCTGCAGGATGTGCTGAAGCGGACCGGCGTGCCGACCTGCTCCTGCGGCGGTGTGATCAAGCCGGACGTGGTGCTCTATGAAGAACCGCTCGACGAAAACGTGCTGCGCGCGGCTATCGCGCAGATGGGCAAAGCGGACACGCTGATCGTCGGCGGCACGTCCCTTGCGGTCTACCCCGCAGCAGGCCTTATCGACTATTTCGGCGGCCGCAGCCTCGTTGTGATCAACCTCGGCAAGACCAGCCGTACCGGCAGCGCGACGCTGAGCATCTCCGCGCCGATCGGTGAGGTGATGCGAAAGGCGGTGCTGGAGCAGCCGCTTGCCATGAACGCCTAGTTCTTTTTCCCCGAGCCATCGATTCAGCCGCTTTCGGGCGGCTTTTTTCCGCCCGGCGGCTCGCATCTTCGGATGCGTCCGTCCCCGACGCGGTTGCAATAGCCGCGTCGGCGGCGTATAATCGGCGCATGAACAACACCCGTCCTCAACTCAAAAAACTCGTCCGCAGGACCACGGCGGCCGCGGCGGGCCTGCTGGCCGCCTGCGCGCTTGCGCTCGGTTCGCTCGTCGATTCGCCGGAGCAGCTGTTCAACGGCGCGCCGCAGGATGTGCAGGTCGCGACCGCCGCTGCGAGCGAAGATCGCTCCCCGGCCTCGTCGTCCTCCGCATCCGCAAAAAAGGCACGCCTGGGCGACCGGCTGCGCAGATTCTTTTTTGCGCAGCCCTCCATCCTGCGCGGCGCACTCCTGCTGCCGCTCTGGGCGCTCGGAAAGGCGCTGCTCGCGCTGTTTGGCGCGCTGCTGAGCGCGCTGCATCCCATCTGGCAGGCTCTGCTCGGCGTGCTTCTCAACGCCGGCCTTGTATTCGGGCTGTTTGCGCTCGTGTTCAAGCTGCTGTTTCCCGACAAGCGCCTGCGGGACTTTCTGAACAGGCGGACCGTCATCCTGCTCGGGGCGGGCGCGCTGCTGTTGTCCGCCGCGGACGCGGTGCTGCGCACGTTTTGGGCGGATTACCGCCCCATCAGTATCGCAATCCGGCTCGTGGCCGGTCTTCTTGTGCTCTCGCTGCTCTGCTGGCGCATCTTCGGCAAGCGAATCAAACGGCCTGCGGCGTCGGCCGCATAGCAAAAAAAAGCGGAGGCGCGAGGCCTCCGTTTTTTTGTATCGCTCATGCTTTTGCGGGAATCGCATCCAGCAGCGCGTCCACCAGTTCCGGCGGCGTCGCCCACGAGGTGCAGAAGCGAACCACGTCGCTCGTTTCGTCATACCTCTGCCAGAACGCATAGCCAAACTCGTTCGCAAGCGGTTGCAGAAGAGCCCGCGGAAGAATCGGAAACACCTGATTGGTCGGGGAATCGGTCAACAGCGCATAGCCGCGCGCCTTGACCCCCGCCGCGATCCGCTGCGCCTGCGCGACCGCGTGGCGGCCGATCTCCTCATACAGCCCATCCAGAAACAGCGTCTCAAACTGGATGCCGAGCAGGCGGCCTTTTGCGAGCATGCCGCCGCGTTGCTTCATGTGATAGCGAAAGTCCTTCTTCAGCGCGGGATCGTTGATCACCAGCGCCTCGCCAAACAGCGCGCCCATCTTCGTCCCGCCGATGGAAAACGCGCTCGAAAGCCGCGCGAGCTCCGGCAGAAACACGTCCGCGCCCTCTGCGGCAAACGAGTCGCCAAGCCGCGCGCCGTCGATGTAAAGCGGCATACCGTATCGATCGCAGACCCGCCGGATCTCCTCGAGTTCCCGCAGGGAATAGACAGTCCCGACCTCCGTCGGCTGGGAGAGGTATACCATGCCGGGCTGAACCATATGCTCCGCGGTCGAGTCGGCATAATGCGCCGCGACGCAGCGCGCAATCTGCTCGGCGCGGATCTTTCCGTCCGCACTCGGCAGCGCGATCACCTTGTGTCCCGTCGCCTCGATCGCACCCGTTTCGTGCACGTTGATATGCCCGCTCTCGGCGCAGACGACGCCCTGATAGGGCCTGATGCTCGCGGCGATGATCGTCAGGTTCGTCTGTGTGCCGCCGACGAGAAAGTGCACGTCGCTCTGCGCTCCTCCCAGCTGCGCGTGGATGAGCGCGCGGGCGTGTTCGCTGCGCGTGTCCAGCCCATAGGAATCGTCCTGCTCGCGGTTTGCCGCCGCAATCGCTTCCAGAATGCGCTCGTGCGCGCACTCGTTGTAGTCGTTCATGAAATTATAGCGCATGTTTCCCATCCTCCGGCGCGACGGCCTTGTTTTCTGCCGCCTCACATTGCACGAGTATAGCACATTTTTCGCCCGGCTGCGCGCCGATTTTTCACGCATGGATCCGCGGCGCATCGTTCCGATTGCGCATTGTTCACAGGCAGGTTGCATTGCCGACACGCGGCGCCCGCTTTCGCGTTTGCAACGCGGAACCGGCTTCCTTATAATCATGGTATGAATCAAAGATTTTACAATACGATGCGCCGCGCTATTCTTGCGGCGCTCGCGCTGGCGCTCACGGCGGCCCTGCTTGCGGGCTGCTCCGCCGCCCCTGTTCCGGAGGACGAGGATTCCGCCTCCGAAGCGGTCCTTTCGCCTGCCGAAGAGACGGCGCCCGCCGCCGACGTCCCCACCCTCGCGCCGCAGCCGCTGGATGCAATCCTTTCGGACGACGGGGTTGCGATCCTCTTTGTCAACGTTGGGAAAGCGGACGCGGCGATCCTCCGATTCGGCGATTCGGCGGTGCTCATCGACACCGGTTCCGCCTCGTCCGCCCCGCAGCTCATCGCGGGGCTCAACGCGCTGGGCGTCGCGAAGATCGACGCGGTGTTTCTCACGCACAGCCACAGCGACCACGTCGGCGGTCTGGAAGCGCTCGCCGCGAATTACACCGTCCCGATCGTATATTCCCCCTATTTCTCCGAAACGGACAAAAACGGCGAGAACAAGATCGTGAAGCGCATAGACAAGCTCGGCCTGCCGCATGCCGAGCTCCGCGCGGGAGATTCGGTGCCGCTGGCCGGCGGCGTTTCCTTCTCCGTTCTCGGCCCGCTCGAGCGCAACGAACAGGACGACAACGACAACTCCCTCGTGCTTCGCTTCACCTATGACGGCAGGACGTTTCTCTTTGTCGGGGATATGCAGTTTGCCGAGGAGCAGACGCTGATCGCATCCGGCGCGGATCTGGACAGCGACGTGCTCAAGGTCGGCAACCACGGCAATCCCGACGCGACGGGCGAGGACTTCGCCGCGCTCGTCTCGCCGGACATCGCGGTTATCTCGACCGATACGTCCGAGGACGCGGACAGCGCGAACCCGCGCGTGTATGCCGCGTTGTCTCCGGCGGACATTTATATCACGCAGGATTTCCCGCTCGGCGTGCTGCTTACGCTGGACGACTCCGGCGATCTCGCAATCTCCAGCCCCGCGCGCGACGCCGACCCGCTCGACGTTGCCGTCGCCGGCATCGACGTCAAGGACCAGACCGTCACGCTCGTCAACAACGGATCGTCCCCCGCCGACCTCTCCGGCTGCGTGCTCTTCTCCGTCCGCTCACAGGCCGCGCTGCGCTTTCCCGAAGGGACGACGCTCGGCGCGGGAGAAACGCTCATCGTCGGCGAGCATGAAGCGGTTTCGTTTGCGGGCGAGGATAACCCGCTGAACAAGAAAAAAGACAACACCGTCCGGCTCTACGACCGTCTCGGCTTTCTGGTCAGCGAGTGGGCCGAGTGACGCGGCATATAAAAAACAGGCGCAAACTGCGCCTGTTTTTTTGTGACGTTTATTCGACGGACGACGGTTCGTCCTCCGGCTCGCCGCTTTGCGCCGTTTTTCTCCTGCCGATCAGAAACCCCGCGCTGAGCGCGTTTGTAGGGCAGTTTTTCACGCAGTCTCCGCAGCGGATGCATTCGATGTCGTCCGGCGTCTTCGAAGGATCGACGCCCATGTTGCACGCGCGCTTGCAGGCGCCGCAGTGCGTACAGGCGCTTTCGTTCAGCTTGAGCCGGTAGAGCGAAGCTTTGTTGAAAAGCGAATACGCCGCGCCAAGCGGGCAGAGATACTTGCAGAACGGGCGATAGAGAAACACCGACAACCCCAGCACCAGAATCAAAATCGCCATCTTCCAGCTGAAGATGAAGCCCACGACCGCGCGCAGGTTCGGATTCGCCAGAAGCAGCGGGATGCCCGCAAACAGCGTCCCCGAAGGACAGACCCATTTGCAGAACCACGGCGTACCCACGCCCGCGGCGTTTTTCACCAGCGCAGGCAAAAGAACCACCAGCACGGCCAGCACGACGAACTTGAGATATCGCAGGGGACGATCGAATCTAAACGCGCCGATCTTTTTGGAGGGAATCTTGTAAAGCAAGTCCTGCACCCAGCCGAACGGGCAGAGAAAGCCGCACACAAAGCGCCCGAACAGCGCGCCGAACGCAAGCAGGAACCCCGTCACATAGAGCGGAAACCTGATCTCCCGCGCCGCAAGCTCCGCCTGCAGCGACCCGATCGGGCAGGCGCCGAGCGCGCCGGGGCAGGAATAGCAGTTCAGCCCGGGCACACAGACCGACTTGGAGTCCCCCTGCCAGATGCGCCCCTTGACAAAGCCGACGAGATAGCCGTTGGAAACGACCGTCCACGCGCCCTGCACCCAGTTTCGCATCTTGTTTCTCTGATATTTCTTAGCCAATGCCGATACACTCCAGGCAGATATTTGCCGCGCGCGACAATACGACGGCAACCTCGCCGCCCCGTATGCCGAGCACGATGAGCGCCGCGCCCAGCGCGATCAGGATGTATGGCAGGGCGCGCTTCATCCGACCTGCCCGAGCAGCAGTTCGATCAATCCCGCCCAGTCGTCATAGCTCTTTGCGCCGACGATCGTCTGGCCGACCTGCTTGCCTTCGGAGTCGAAGAACATCGTGGTCGGAATGGCGTAGATATCGCTTCCATGCTCTAGAAAGAAGTTTTCGGGAAAGACGATCGGATAGGTCAGTCCCTCGTCGGAGATGAACTGCCGCGCGCCGGAGATGTCGTCGTCCCCCGTGAGCACGCCGACAAGCGCGAAGCCCTTGTCCGCATAATCTTCGCTGAGCTTCTGCAAGTCGGGGATTTCGCCGACGCACGGGCCGCACCAGGTCGCCCAATAGTTGACCATGATGAGCTTATGATCGGTAAAGACCGTCTGATCGACGGTGTCGCCCGTCAGCGTGGTGAGGGTAAAGCTCAGCCCGTCGGCGCTGTCGCCCGCGTCGGTTGCCTCGGCGGACGTCGCCGCCTCCGGCGTTGCAGTCGCCTCCGGCGTCGGCGTAGCCGCGGCCGGGACAAGGGCGCAGGCGCCGAGCAGCAGCGCGGCGGCAAGTATGCTTGTCAGTATCAAAACGATCTTCTTCATGATTCGGGTTTCCTTTCCTGTTCCGGTTCGTTGGCTGATCCAAATGCCGCGCCGCCGTATGGTTGCATGCGCCGCGCGGGTGTTCGATCAACAGAATACAGGATTCATGGTACGGGTTCCCCTCTGCCGTTTCCGTGATTATATCACACGTCCTCCGGCGCGGTCGAGCGCGGGATGCAAAGCGAATCGGATACAACCCGCCGTTGCGCGGCGCATATCGATACGTTATAATGAACGCAACGAACCTTTCTGTATTTTGATTCAATTTTCCGTATAATTCGTACAATTTTCACAACAGCGTATGCCGCGCAGACCGTGCGCGGGGCAAAAAATCAATCGACCGGAGGAGACCGAACGTATGCAAGGCGATATCAGCAAGAAAAACTGGGCGCTCATCTGGGTGCTCGGCCTCGCGGGCCAGCTCTGCTGGAACGTGGAAAACTCCTGGTTCTCCACGTTTGTCTATAACAAGGTCGCGCCCGACCCGTCCATCATCAGCTGGATGGTGGGGCTCAGCGCGGTCGTCACGACGTTTTGCACGTTTCTGATCGGCACCTGGAGCGACCGGCTCGGCAAGCGCAAACCGTTCGTCAGCATCGGCTATATCTTCTGGGGCGTATTCACCATCGTCTTCGGCGTGGGCGAATTTTTGCCGAAATCACCGATCACGCTGGTCGCCACGTTTGTGGTGCTCGCGGACGCGGTCATGAGCTTCTTCGGCTCGTTCGGCTACGACGCGGGGTTCTCCATCTGGACGACGGACATCTCAAACGAGCACAACCGCGGCCGGCTCGGCGGCGCGCTGGCGGTCATGCCGGTCATCGCGACGATATTCGGCTCCGTCGTCTCCGGCCTGATCATCGACGCGCTCGGATTCTTCGATTTCTTCATCCTCATGGGCGGGCTGGTCATCGTGATCGGCTTCGTTTCGCTCTTTGCCATGAAGGACGCGCCGGACCTCAGGCCGCGCAGAGAAGAAAAGAGCTATTGGCAGCAGCTCGTCAAGGTGTTCAACTGGCGCACGGTCAAGCAAAACCGCGAGCTCTTCTGGGTGTTTGTCGTGATGCTGGTCTACTTTATCGGCTTTAACGTGTATTTCTCCTATATCACGATCTACTTCGTCAACTATCTCGGCTACACGTTCACCATCGCGGGCGCTCTGCAGGGCGGCGCGCTTGTGATTGCGTCGTTTATGACCATTCCGACCGCCAGGCTCATCGACAAGGGGTATCTGGCGCGCGTCATCCTCTACGCGCTGATCGCCAACACTGTCGGGCTGATCTGCGTCGCGTTTGCGAGCAATATCGTGCTGCTCTGCGTCGGCATGTTCCTCGCGGGCTGCGGCTACATTCTCACGCTCCAGTCGCTCACAGCCTGGATCAAAAACCTCTATCCGGAGGACCAGCGCGGGCAGTTTGAGGGCATCAAGCAGGTGTTCTTTGTCGCCCTTCCGATGATCTTCGGTCCCTTGATCGCGGCGCCGGTCATCAATGCCTGGGGCGTGGAAAAGGTGGTCAACGAGGTGGCCGGCATGGTGCCCGGGCCCTCCCTCTTCCTCGTCTCCGCCGCCGTCACCGCGGTCGCCATCCTGCCGCTGACCGTCGCCAATCGACTGCACCGGCAGCGTAAAAGCAGTTCCGCCTTCCCGCAGAACGCCGCGTCCTGACCGCCATGAACGAAATGCAGGCGGATCACGTCTATTGCCCCGGCGAGCAGGTGCTCGACCGGCGGGGCCGGCCTGTCGCGGGCTATACGCTGCACGCCGACGCAGTCTATGCGCGTTCCCGCGTCCGCGCCGCGCCCTGGCGGCTCAAGGAGTGGGATTTTTATCAGATTTCGGACGGGCGGCTTTGCCTGCAGCTCGTCATCGGGCATGTTTCCTATGCGGGCAACTGCAACATCGCGCTGTTCAACTGTCAGTCCGGCGAGCGCATCTTCGAGCGGGGCGTCACGATCCCGCTGCCCTTTCGCAGCCTGCGCATGCCCGAGAGCGCGCACGCCGACTCACTGCTGACGTTTTCACACGGCGGCGCGCGCCTCGCATTTGAAACGGAAGAAAACCAGCGCCGCCTCGCCGCCCGGTTCGACGATTTTGAGGCGGAGGTGACGCTCTCGCCCGCCGTACCCGAAAGCGTTCTGGTCTGCACGCCGTTTGCCAAAGCGCACGAGTTTTACTGCAACGAAAAGATCAATCTGCTCAAAGCGAGCGTATCCGTCCGCGCGGACGGCAAAGAGTACGCGTTTGACCCCGAGCGTACGTTTTCCCTGCTCGACTGGGGGCGCGGCGTCTGGCCCCTTGATCACGAGTGGTACTGGAGCAGCGTGAGCACGCTGCTCGACGGCGAGCCGTTCGGGTTCAACCTCGGCTGCGGGTTCGGCGACGCGCAGAAGTCGCGCGGCACGGAAAACATCGTCTATTATGGCAAAACGGCCGCCAAGCTCGCCCGTGTGCGAATCTCCCACGGGGCGGACGTGCTCCTCCCCTGGCGGCTGGAGTCGGAGGACGGCCGCTTCCACGCCGTCCTCACGCCGCAGCACGACCGGGACACCGCAACAAAGCTGCTGTTTGTCAACAATCGCTGCCATCAGATGTTCGGCACGTTTTCCGGCAAGTTCGTGACGGACGAAGGCGAAGCCGTCTTCTTTGCGGATATCCCCGGCTTTGCCGAACACGCGGTCAACCGCTGGTGACGCCGATCTCTTTTCCCGAGCCGCAGCAGCGGCTCTTTTCTTGTGTTTCGCATAAACATACGATTTCGGTCGGCGCTATTCACATTTTCGTCCGACATAGTTATTCATTTCGATCCGCCGCCATCCGCAGCGCCTGCAAACTGATTTTTTTGCGTTTTACTGGAGTTAGGCGCCTCAATCCTTCCAATAATTGTCAATCAAATTGAAACGAATTGTGAATTGTAGTGCGAATGGAGCGGAAAAATGGTATGCTAAGGCCGCTTTATGAAGAATATTGACCTCATTTCCCTCCGATGTGTGAAATATCCGTAACATCTTTTGCGGGTATGTTTACATATATATACTACTCATGTATAATTTCTCCGACAGAATGTCTTTCATGCAAGAAAGGATGTGTACCGAATGAAACGCACTATCGCACTGGTTATGAGCCTGCTTATGCTGCTCGTACTGGTGCCATCAACCGCCCTTGCGGACACCGACGTGCATGCGTATCTGGACGTTACGCTAAACGCTTCGGCACAAACGCTGTTTGAGTATGGCACCGATCTGGTTTTTAACTGGCAAAACGTCGATCTGACGGTCAAGCTCTACGACGACACCCCCGACAACGTCGGCGGCACGACGCTGTCGCTTGCCTCTGCAATCGGCACCAATAAGTATGTCATTATGATCGACAGCGACACGACGTATAACCCAACGGTCGGGAGTCAGTATGCGTTTACGGCCGACGACATCGGCAGCAAGACCCTGACAATCAAGTACACCTACAAGCCGGACGGTAACGACAGTACCACCACGGTCAAAAAGACTGTCAACATCTCTGTCCAGCGGAACATCCTCTCCGGCATCACGGCTTCGGCGCTCCCGCAAACGGATTATTACGCCGGCGAGTATCTCAACACCAGCGGCGTCGTCGTTAAGGCCACATATACGAACATGGTGGATCCGGTGACGCTCTCCAGCGGAGACTATTCGGTCTCTATTACAGGCGGATTGGTCCCCCTCACGGTTTCCGACCCCTTAACAGACGCTTGTACTAACGTGCAGTTCTCCCGTACGGAGACTTATTCGGGATCCGATACGGAGATCACCAAGACTTATGAATATACAACGGGAATCACCGTCCATCCCGCAGCTACGACGCTCACGCTGGACGAGTCCGTCATCGACATGCAGGTTGGAGACGCGGCGGATACCATCACGGCGACCGTCGACACATCCAACGCCTGCCTCGTGGCCAGCGTCGACAAACCCGCCATCGCCGCAATCAACACCTCCGGACTGACCGGAGGCGGAACGCTCACCGTCACCCCGCTCTCCGTCGGCACGGCAGTCATCACGGTACGCACACGCGGCAGCAACATCAGCCAGACCGTCGTGATCAACGTATCCAAGCCGGATACAATTGTCACGGCTCTCGTGCTGGACAAATCTTCGCTGCTGCTGCCGGTCAACGGCACGTATACGCTGACCGCTACGGTCGGCCCCGACGACGCGACCGATAAGACTCTGACCTGGACCAGCGCCAGCCCGAGCGACGTCTCCGTCGACTCGACCGGAACGGTCAAGGTTCTGCGCAACTTCTCTGGGTCCGTTGTCGTCACAGCAACATCCAACTCGGATAACACGGTCACCGCGACCTGTTCCGTCTCCGTCAACTCCATCGAGGTCGACGGCATCGCCATCAGCGCCACGAGCCTGACGCTCTATAAGGGCAGCTGGAGAACGCTCACGGCCGTCATCACGCCCACCAACGCGGCGGATCCCGCCGTCACCTGGTCGAGCAGCAACACGGCCGTTGCGACGGTCGATGCAAACGGCAAAGTCACCGCGGTCGGCATTCCCGCAGGCGAAGACTACGGCGAGGCGGTCATCACCGCGCTGTCGTCCAACTCCTCGGTCTATGCCACCTGTACCGTCAAGGTGCTCTCCGCCGTGCTCATCACGAGCCTGACGTTGAATAAGTCCGAGCTTGCGCTCAATGTAGGCGACGAGGAGACGCTGGTCGTCACAGGCACGCCCTCGAACGCGACAAACAAAACCCTCAACTGGACGAGCAGCAACACGGACGTTGCGACCGTGAACTCGAGCGGCAAGGTCATCGCCGCCGCCAAGGGCACCGCCGTCATCCGTGCGGAATCGACCGACGGCAGCGGCAAGTACGTCTCCTGCGTCGTCACCGTCAACAACATCCAGATTCTCAACGTGTATCTCGATAAGTCCTCGCTCGACTTGAGCGAAGGCGACACCGCGAAGGTCACGGCGACCATCTATCCCACCAACGCGACCACGCCGACGCTGAAGTGGACCAGCTCCAACACCTCCGTGGCGACCGTCGACTCCAAGGGCAACATCGTTGCCGGCTCGACGAAGGGCTATTCCATCATCACCGCGGCGGCGACCGACGGCAGCGGCAAGTATGCCGAGTGCGTCGTGCTCTCCAAGCCGAAGATCTATGTCACCGGCATCACGATCAACTACGGCACGTCGCTCGACATTCTGGTCAACGACTCGACCTACCTGAAGGCCACGATCCTGCCGGCAAACGCTTCGACCCAAGCCGTCACCTGGTCTTCCTCGAACTCCAACATCGCCAGCATCGACTCGGCCGGCCTGCTCAAGGGCGTTGCGCTCGGCGAAGCGACGATTACCGCCACCGCCGACAACAAGTCCGTGGCCATCACGATCAACGTCACCAACACCGAGTATAACTACGGCGTGGCGGCGAACTTCCGGCGCAGGGTGAACGTCCGCGCCAGCGCGAGCGGGCTGAGCAAGCTCGTCGGCTATGCGTACCTCGGCGATACGTTCAAAATCCTCGGCCGGACCGGCAGCTGGTATTACATCCAGTACAACAACACCACCAAGGCGTATATCTGGGCGAGCTACCTGAACGCGACCAAGACCACCGCCTCCTATACCTCGGCGGGCAGCTCGACCTCTACGTCCACCAGCGATCCCACCACGGCGACGACGGTGACGATCACCAACTGCCTCTACGCGGTGAACGTCCGCCAGAGCGCGAGCACGGCCAGCACCCGAATCGGCAAGGCTTCGCTCGGCTCAACCTACACCTACCTCGCCAAGGAAGGCGACTGGTATAAGATCCAGTACACCACCACGACCGTAGGATATGTCTACGGAACCTTCGTCTCCCTCAGCTAACGGTACAACATCCTGTCGATACGGCGAGCCGCTCCCATTGGGGGCGGCTCGCTTTTTTGTGACGCTCAATCCACAGCTCTGTCCTGCAATCCGAATCGAAGGCCGACCTTCCATTCCGATGCAAAATGAAACTCGGTATGGCTTTTTCGTGGACAACGTGCGCGCCGTCTGGCGGGCGATCGGCGCGTTTGCTATACTGTTGTCTATGAAAAAATCGCTGCAACCCCGCCCCGTCGCAGATATCGCGCCATCGGCAGCGCACGCCGCGCCGAGAAAAAAGCGTTTTCTCCGAAAGGCGCTTTCCGCCGCAGCCGCGCTGTATCTGTTTGCCGATCTGTTCGGCAAAGCGCAGTTTGTCACATGCCGCTATGAGATCGAAGATGCAAGAATTCAATCCGACGTGCGCATCGCCATCGTGAGCGACCTGCACGGCGCGCTGTATGGCGCGGGACAAAGCGAAATCGTGGACACGCTGGAGACGGCCAAGCCGCATGCCGTGCTGCTGCTGGGCGATTTGTTCGACCAGCACGGGAACAACGAAAACACCGTCACGCTGCTTCACGCGCTTGCGGGCAGATTCAAATGTTATTTCATCCTCGGCAATCACGAGTATAAATCCGGCGAGACGGTCTCAATCCGCGCGGCAATCGAAGCGGCGGGCATCCCGATTCTCGACGGAGCGTCCGCCGTGATACGGTCGGACGAAACCGAGGTGCGCCTCTATGGCATCGACGACGGGCGCGGTGGAAAGGCGAAGCAGTTGCAGCAAATCGCCGACGCGGCGGCGCAGCGAAGCGACGACGAATTCTCCATCCTCGCCATCCATGTGCCAAACGGCGTGGAGTCCTATCTGCACTATGGGTTCGACCTCATGCTTGCGGGCCATACGCACGGCGGACAGATCGTCGTTCCGGGCGTGCTCAACGGCCTCTATGCGCCCGGGCAGGGATTCTTTCCCAAATACGGCGGCGGGCGGTACGACTTTGGCAACCAGACGCTGATCATCAGCCGCGGCCTTGCGCGAAAGCCGTTCTGGCTGCCGCGCATCTGCAATCCGCCGGAGCTGACGCTGGTCACCCTCAAGCCCAGGACCGGCGAATAAGACAGAAAACGACGCGCCGCTGGCGGCGCGCCGTTTTGTTTCGTTTGTCGAATCACTCGTAGTATTGAATCACGTCTTTGATGGGTTTGCGAATCTTATTGCGCAGCTTATCCGTCGCCGCATATCCGACCGCCAGAATGAGGCGGACGCGCGTGCCCTTCGGCAGGTTGAACAGTTCCTTGATCTTGCGCTCGTTGTGCCAGCCGATGATACAGGTGGAGAGCCCCTGCTCCGTCGCCTCATAGCAAAACTGCGAAGCGGAGAACGCAACGTCGATGGGCGCAAAGTCCTGATCCTTAAACTTCTGGGAAAGCGACACCTTCAGCACCGTGGATTCCTCGAGCACGACCGCAAACGCCGGGCAGTTTTGAACGAACTTGTTCATCTTCAGCTCCATCATAAGCGGGCGCAGCTTTTCGGCAAGCTCCGGATTTGTCACGATCAGATACCGCCAGGGCTGGCCGTTGCAGGCGGAGGGCGCAAGCCAGGCCGCCTCGGCGCAGCGCTCCAGCTTTTCTTTTTCCACGGGGCGGTTCGGGTCAAAATTGCGGCAGCTTTCGCGCCGTTTTACCAGTTCCAGATAGTCGCTCATTCTCATTTCTCCTCGGCTTTCTCTATTTTTCGAAGCGTATCTTCGAGCATCAGCGCCCGAAGTTCTTTCAGATATGGAAACTCCGCGGCATTTTCCACGGCGTAGGTCTGCTGGAGTTCATACTCGAGCGGCAGCCAGGTGCTGATGTCGCTCTCGTTGTGCTGGATGACGGCCTCCATCTTGTCGAGCGCCTTATACAGCCGCGCTTCGCGCGTCTGCAGAGCGTCCATTTCGGCAAAGAGCGCCGTCAGCTCGCCGCGCTGCGGCTGCGGCAGCGTGGAAAGCAGGCTCTCCACCGCGCTCTCCTCCGTGTGTTCGTGTTCCTTCGTCTTCAGAAACGACGGAATATCCCCCGTAATCGCCTCGCCGAAATCGTGGATGAGGCACATGCGGACGAGCCTGTTCCCGTCGATTTCGGGAAACTCGGGCAAAATCAGCATCGCCAGTACCGCCAGCCGCCAGGAATGCGCGGCGACGGTCTCGGTCACGCCGCCTGCGGTCACGCTGTGCCTGCCGTTGGTTTTGAGGCACTCCAGCCTGCAAAGAAAGTCCAGCAGTTCCCGCTGTTTCATCCCCATTCCTCCTTCGCCGCCTTGGTTCAAGGGTTTTTACCCGTTTCATCGATCATAACACAAACGATTTATATTGAGAACGCTAAATAAAAAATCGTACCGGTAATTTTTAAAACAGCCCTTGACTCTGACATTACGTCATGGTTTAACATGGTAGCAGGAGGTGAGGAAACGATGCGTCTTTCCATCGGGGCGCTGAGCAGGCTTTCGGGCGTTTCCGTCCGCGCGCTGCATCATTACGACCAACTCGGGCTTCTGCACCCGAGCGAGGTGACCGACGCCGGCTACCGGTATTATGACGACACGGCGATCGAGCGGCTCTGGCAGATCCTGTTTTACCGGGAGCTGGATTTTCCGCTGCGCGATATCGCCGAAATCCTGTCGTCGCCGGGGTTCGACCGGATGCGCGCGCTCTCGGAACACCGCGCGCTGCTCTTGCAGAAGCGCGACCGGCTGGACAAGCTGATCGAACTCGTCTCCAACGCCATGAAAGGAGAAACAACCATGGAATTCAAACCGTTTGATACCGGCGAACTCGACGCCATGCGCGAGCAGTACGCCGAAGAAGCGAAAGCCCGCTGGGGAAATACGGAAGCCTATCGCGAAAGCGCGCGCCGCGCCGCAAAGTGGACCGATGCAGACCGCGCGCGCATGGAGCAGCGCTCCAACGAGATTTTCTCGGGCTTTGCGGCGCTCGTCGGCGCAGACCCCGCGGACGCACGCGTTCAGATATTGGTCGAACGCTGGAAGGCATTCATCGGCGAAAGCTATTACGACTGCACAAACGAAATCCTCGCGGGTCTCGGGCAGATGTACGTCGCGGACGAACGCTTTACGAAGAATCTCGACCGCTTCGGCGCGGGCACGGCAAAGCTCATGTCCGACGCAATCGCAGTCTACTGTGCCAAAGCAAAGTAACGAACCGACAAAAACAGGGCGCGGGATCTCCCGCGCCCTGTTTCGTTGATGCAAAAATGTCTATGGCCTGCCCGCGCCGCATCGGCGGCCGGAATAAAAGCGCCTTTTCAGCCGAATACGCCGAGGTGCCCAAGCAGGATCTTCAGGCCGATGAGTACGAGCACGATGCCGCCGACCAGCGTCGCGCGGTCCTGATACTTCGCACCGAACTTCTGACCGATCGCCACGCCCGCCACGGAGATCAAAAACGTCGTCACCCCGATGCACGCGACGGACGGCAGTATTCTCACCTGGAGAAACGCAAACGAAATGCCGACCGCGAGCGCGTCGATACTGGTTGCGAACGACAGCCCGACGAGCTCTTTCAGGTCGAGCTTATCCTCCACGGGACAGCCGTCCCCGTCGTCCGGCTTCAGCGCGTCGTAAATCATCTTGCCGCCGATGAACGCAAGCAGCGCAAACACGATCCAATGATCCACGCTCGTGATCAGATGCTCAAACTGCTTGCCGAGCAGCCAGCCGATCAGCGGCATGACCGCCTGAAACCCGCCAAAAAAGAGGCCGATCCATCCGGCGCGCTTCCAATCCATCCGGCGCAGGCTCAGGCCTTTGCAGGTGGATACCGCAAACGCGTCCATCGACAGCGCGATCGCCGTCAGGAGAAGTTCCACAAATGTCATTCCGGTTTAAGCTTCCTTGTCCTTTGCCGTCCAATTGACGATCTTCAACGAAATAATCTGTGCGGCGCGCTCCATATCCCGCTGATCCCGCTCCGAAAAGCGGCCGCGCACCGGGCTGTCGATGTCGAGCACGCCGATTGGCGCGCCGTCTGCGCCGCGAAGAGGAACGACCAGCTCGCTGTTGGACGCGCTGTCGCAGGCGATGTGTCCGGGAAACGCATGCACGTCCTCTACGCGCTGCGTGCGATTCTCGGCGATTGCCGCGCCGCAGACGCCCTTTCCCGCGGGGATAACCGTGCAGGCCGGCTTGCCCTGAAACGGGCCGAGGCGCAGAGCTCCGTCCTGGAGCAGGTAAAACCCGACCCAGTTGACGCGATCGAGCAGTTCGTTGAGAAACGCGCTCGCGTTGGCCAGTGTCGTCACCACAGGATCGGTTTCGTCGAGCAGGTTCGCCAGCTGCTCCACGGATTCATACGCGTCTTGATGCATCGCCCGCTCCCCTTTCGCCGTTTGGTTCATTGCGCAATATTATAATCGAAGCGGTGCCGCTTTACAAGTTTTCTTAGCCGTGTTAGAGTAGATTTCGGAAGCGAGGTTTGTTATGAAGCTCGAAAAACGAAGACGATTCATCATCAATTTCCTTTATTATGCGATCATTGTCGGCATCGTTGTCCTGCTTGCGCGCTATGCGCTCGGGGTGCTGATGCCGTTTTTCATTGCGTTTCTCGTTTCGCTCCTGCTCAAGCCCGCCGTCGCGTTTTTCAATGAAAAGCTGAAGCTGCCGCGCGGATTGACCGGCGTCCTCTTCGTGGTTTTATTTTATGCGCTGGTCGGTTTTCTGCTCATCATCCTCAGCATCCAGCTCTTCGCCGCGGCTAAGAGCTTCTTCCAGCTGCTGCCGTCGCTCTATACCAACACCATCGTTCCCTGGATGACGCGGCTGTTTGCCTCTCTGCAGGAGTTTGCGGGCCGGCTCGACCCCGACGCCGCTGCGGCGTACAACGTCGTCGCCGCAAACGTCACCACGTCGCTCGGGGATACGATCGTCAATATTTCCAGGCAGGTCGTCGGCTGGGTGACAAACTTCACGCTCAAAGCGCCGGGCTTTCTGCTCAAGCTGCTCATTACAATCATCGCAACCGTGTTCCTTACCGCCGATTTTCCAAGGATCAAGGCGTTTGTCATGCGCCAGCTCAGCGAGCACTGGCGAAATCTGCTGCATAACGCGCGCGTCCAGCTCGGACGCACGCTCTGGAGCTATACGCGCTCCTATGCGATGATCCTGATCATCACGTTCGGCGAGATCGCGCTGGGGCTGACGATCATCGGCGTCGACAACGCTGCCGGCATCGCCGTCGCCATCGCGCTCTTCGACATCCTGCCCGTGGTCGGCAGCGGGCTCGTGCTGCTGCCCTGGACGATCTTTACGCTCATCTCGGGCGATATCATCACCGGCATCGGGCTTGCGGTGCTGTATGTGATCGTCATCGTCGTGCGTCAGATCATGGAGCCGAAGATCGTCGGCGACCGCGTCGGGCTGCATCCGCTCGTCACGCTCCTGAGCATGGTGCTCGGCACCTATCTCTTCGGCGGCATCGGACTTCTCGGCCTGCCCATCACCGTTGCGCTCATCCACGCGCTCAACAAAGAGGGCGCGATCCATCTGTATAAGATGACCGACGACGAACCCCCGCAGAGCGCGCCGGAACCGGAAGAAGCCAAAGCGGAGGAACCGGCCGTCCCGCCCGCCCCAGAGCCGCCTGCAACGCCGCCGCCGGCAGCAGCGCCGAGCCCCAGGCCCAAGCCGCGCAATCGCAGCACGCCAAAGTAACGCGTCGTTTTGTATTTTTTGCGATTCTGTACCGCAGCGGCACTGCATCATCCGAAAGAAGGCGGTTCATTTGGTCAAGGCAATCGCGCACCGCGGGTTTTCCTCTCGGTATCCCGAAAACACGCTGCTTGCGTTTGAGCGTGCGCTCGATCTCGGCGCGGACGGCGCGGAGTTCGATGTTCAGCTCTCGCGCGACGGCGTTCCCGTCGTAATTCACGACGAGAGCCTTCTGCGCACCGCGGGCGACGAGCGCCTCGTGAAAGACCTCACGCTCGAGGAGCTTCAGCGGCTGGATGTCTCCTATCGTTTCGCCGGGTCGATCCCCGCGCAGCGCATCCCGACGCTGGAAGAGTATTTTACGCTTGTGCGGGAACGCGCGTTTCTGAGCATCCTCGAGTTCAAAACCGCTATCTTCGAATATGACGGCATCGAGCAGACGGTGATCGACATGATCCGCCGGTTCGGCCTCGGCGATCGAATCGTGCTCTCGTCGTTCAATCACTACACGCTGCTGCGCTGCAAGGCCATCGCGCCGGAGCTGCCCTGCGGAATCCTCTACGAATGCCGCATCGCCGAGCCGCAGGACTACTGCCGGCGGCTTAACATGCAGTATCTGCACCCGGACTATCGCTTTCTAAGCGACGCGGAGCTTGCCAAATACGAGCAAGCCGGCGTAAAAACCAGCCCGTGGACGGTAGATCAGGATGCGGACATCCGCTATCTTATCAAGCAGCCGAACATCTTCGCCATCATGAGCAACAAGCCCGACCGCGTGCTCGCCCTGCGGGCCGAAGCCTGATCGCTTCCAGAAACGCCCATGGTTCGACCTGAAAAACCGCCGGAACAGTCCGGCGGTTTTGTTTGTTATACTGCTGGATGCGGCGGTGAAAACCGCGAAACGACCGCTTCGGCGGCCTTCATGCCGTCGATCGCGGCGGAGACGATGCCGCCCGCATATCCCGCCCCCTCGCCGACGGGGTAAAGCCCCGCGCAGGAGACGCTCTGCAGGTCCTCCCCGCGCAAGATGCGCAGCGGCGCGCTCGTGCGCGTCTCGACGCCCGTGAGCACCGCGTCGTCCCTGTCAAATCCTTTGATCTGCCTGCCGAATGCCGTCAGCCCCGCCGCAATTCCCTGCGCCACAAACGGCGGCAGCACGCGCCAGAGGTCACAGGCGACCACGCCGGGACGATAGGACGGCGCCACGCCGCCAAACCCGCGCGGCGTCTCCCGCCGCAAAAACGCGCCGACCGTGCTGGCCGGGGCAAACGCGCTTTCCCCGCCCGCCAGAAACGCCGCACGTTCCAGTTCCTTCTGAAAGCGGACGCCGCCGAGCGGGCCGGGCATATAGTCGGCGGGCGAAACCTGCACGACGATCGCCGCGTTTGCGTTTTCCGCATCTCTGGCATAGTCGCTCATGCCGTTGACCACCACCTCGTCCCGCTCGGACGCGCTGGCAATCACCCGTCCGCCCGGGCACATGCAAAAGGAGTATACGCCCCGCTCGCCGCACTGCGTGCTCAGGCGATACTCCGCCGCGCCGAGCCGCGGGTGTCCGGCCAGCGCGCCAAGCTGCGCGCGGTCGATCATCTCCTGCGGGTGCTCGGCCCGCACGCCGACCGCAAACGCCTTGGGCGCCATAGCGACGCCCGCGTCGAGCAGCATTTGATAGGTATCCCGCGCGCCCTGGCCGACGGCGAGCAGCAGCGCGCCGCAGTCGATCGTCTCCTCGCCGGAAGACGTCGTAACGGTAACGCTCGTCACGCGGCCGCCGTGCGCCTTTATTCCGGACAGCAGGGCGCGAAATCGCACCTCGCCGCCGAGTCGCTCGATCTCCCTGCGCATGGCTGAAACCACGCCGCGCAGACGGTCGGTGCCGATATGCGGCTTTGCGGCGAAAGCAATCTCCTCCGGCGCGCCAAAGCGCACCAGTGTGTCGAGCACGGCATCCCCGCGCGGGTCCTTGCTGCGCGAGGTAAGCTTTCCGTCCGAAAATGTGCCCGCGCCGCCTTCGCCAAACATGACGTTGGAGTGTTCGTCCAGCTCGCCCGTCGCCCAGTACCGCTCCACGCGCTCCGCCCGCGCCTCCACCACATCCCCGCGCTCGAGCACCAGCGGCGCGTAGCCATACTGCGCGAGCAGGTGTGCGGCAAACAACCCCGCCGGACCGAGGCCGACGACGACAATGCGGCCGCGCGGCGCTTCCGTGCCCGTGGTCAGCCTCGTTTCCGGCCGCTCGGCAACCGGTTCGACCCGCGCGTCGTTCTTTGCGAGCAAACGCTTCGCCGCCTCGTCTTTCAGCTCCGCCGTAACGCTGAGCAGAAAATGCACGTCCTGCTTTTTGCGCGCGTCCAGCGCGCGGCGGACGATGCGAACGCTTTGCACCTGCCGCGCGTCGACGCCCAGCACGGACGCAACGCGGCCCTTGAGCAGTTCGTCCCCTTCCGAAACCGGCTGTTTAATGTTGTTGATACGGAGTTTCATACAGGTCTCCTGTCATACGAGAACGGCGGAGCAAACGCCCCGCCGCATGTGTTTTGCCTGTTCGCCCGCTATGGCTGATCGATGGTCACCGTCACCTCGGCGACGGAGAGCGTTGTGGTGAGCTCTATGGTCGCGGCTTCGTCCCGCACCCAGACGGAGACGGGCAGCTGGTAAACGCCCGGCGTGAGGCCGGTCACATCCACAAAGAGCTGCACATCGCTGCGCGAGAGGATGCTCACAAGGCTGTAGCGGCCTTCCACCGTGAGATCGGCCGCCGGAATGTCCAGCGTAACGTTCGCCTTGCTCTGTATGCCGTGCACCTGGATCTCAAGCTGCTCAAACGTCTGGCTGATGACCATCTCGCGAATCTCCAGCAGAATGGAGACGGTCGTACTGTCGAGCAGGCGCACGCCGTCCGGTACGAGGAGCTCGCCGCTGACGGTCATCGTGGCGTCCAGCCCGTTGATGGCGATCGGTTCGAGCTGGACGGAATCGATCTTGTCCAGCACCGCCTGGTCGCCGACAAGGCGGATCGTGGACGGCGTCGCGACGGCCTTGACGATCTCGTGGTTCGCCGCAAGGTTGTCCGCGCCGACAAGGGAGCTTTCCACATCCACGGGCACGCTCTTCATGGGATAGATCGGCAGGCGCACGGTGGACGTCGGCAGCGTGCCGATGATGATCTCCGAGGAGACGACGTTGTTGTTCTTGTCGTAAAACGTTACGTCAAACGTGCTGTAGATCGTGCTCGTCTTGTCGGTCAGATCCACGACGCACTCGCCGTGCGTAACGTTCGAAATATCGGTCTTAGGCCCCGTGATGTCGAGGCGGGACGTCGTGGAGAGCGCCTCCATGTCCGCCCAGTAGCCGTCCGGCAGCTCGCCGTTAAACGAGGTCGTAATCGGAATCGTCTTGGTCACGAGCGTATCGATCTCCACCTGGACCGTGCCTGGCGAGACGGACTGTACCACGCCGAGCGAGGAATTCACCGTCGCCTGGATCGGCAGGTCGTACACGCGCGCCTCGCTGATGTTTCTGAGGCTGATCGAGGCGGTGACGGAGTTCGCCGTCACATAGGCGTAGTTCGTAATCTGCGTGCGCACCGTAGCGGTGACGTTCTGCAGGATTTCGCTGCGATCCCCGCGGATGCAAAAGCCCTGCGCATTCAGCTCCGCCTCGCCGTCGAAGCTCGTCGCCACCTCGGGTACGATCTTCGTGCGAACCGGCTTCTGGTCGGTGAGCACATATCCCCACAACAACAGCGCAAACACGAGCGCGATCACCTTGAGCGCCGTGTTCTTCGTAAAAAAGCTCTTCAGCCCCGCGAGGAGTTTCGCTTTGTCGATTCTAGGAATGTTCATGCGATCCCTCCGATGGCTTGCGTTTGATCCAGCTGAACGCGGACGAGCCGCCCGTCTGCATAAACAGGCTTTCCAGCACGTTGGAGAGCGCCTTTGCGTCGATGTAGCGCACGAGCTTGCCGTCCCGCGCGATGGAAATCGCCCCCGTCTCCTCGGAGACGACGATGGTCACGCTGTCCGAAACGGCGGAGACGCCGAGCGCGGCGCGGTGCCGCGTGCCGAGCTCGCGGGAGACGGACAAATCGTCCGACAGCGGCAGAAAGCAGCCGGCGGCGATCAGCGTGGACCCACGGACGACGACCGCCCCGTCGTGCAGCGGCGTATTCGGCTCGAAGATGTTTTCGATCAGCGCGCCGGAGAGGATGCCCTCGATGCGCGTGCCTGTGCCGATGATGTCCCCAAGGCCCGTCTTCTGCTCAAAGACGATCAGCGCGCCGACGCGGCGGCGGGAAAGCGAGAGAATCGCCGTCTGCATGTCGCGAATCAGCGCGGTGCTCTTGAGGTTTGAGACGTCCAGCCAGGCCTTCCCGAGGCGCTTTCCGCTGCGGCCGAGCTTTTCGAGCACGCGGCGGATCTCCGGCTGGAAGAGGATGAACAGCACGATGATGATCGAGCCGGACGTTAAAATGGAGTCGAGCAGCCAACTCAGCGTGGTTAGCGAGAGCAGCTGGCTGACGATGGAGCACAGAAACAAAAGCCCAATGCCTTTGAGCACCTCATAAGCGCGCGTTTCCTTTGTCCAAACGATGAGCTTGTAGATCAGAACGGCGATGATGACGATGTCGAGAAAATCCAATATGGAGAACTGGGAAAAGCCGCTTGCGAGCGCTTTTGTGAGGCTTGTGTACGACAATCTACCGTTCTCCTTTCCTGATGATCTGCCGCCGGGGAAATGCGAAATACAATCACTCGTCGATCACATGACCGGCGATGTCCGTTTCATATGCGGTTACTTTTTCGTTGAGCGTCTTGCCCGTGAGACTGCCGGACTCCTCGTATTCCCGCACGGCGAGCTCCGCAAGCTCTTTTCGCCTGCGCAGGCCTTCGTCGTCCAGCATCGGTTCCTCAATCGGCAGTCCGTCGAGTTTGCGAACGATTGTCTTCATGATGTCCCCTGCCTAATGCGTCTATTATAGCATACAGCGGCAGTCTTTTCGCCGCCAAATTTTGAATTTTCCGTGGATATTTCCGCATGAAAGACGCGTTTATGCAGTTCGGAACCGGTGCGCTTTCCGCGAGCGGATTCCGCCGCCCAATCGCCGCCTCCCGCCGCAAAAAACGCCTTTGCAATACCGGCGTCCCCTGTATCCGCCGCCGCGGCGCTCCACAACAAAAACAGGAATATCTTTTACTTTATTATTTGCACAAGATCGTGATAAAATCAATAGTAAGCACTTCATTTTCTGCATTTCCGGGAGGGCGTATGTCGATTCTGCTCTACCACGGCTCCCCCACCGGCGGTATTCGCACCTTACAGCCGTTTACCGCGGATCATGGAAAGCCTTATGTGTACTTCACCACCAGCGACGTTTCCGCGGCGCTCTACGCGGCGCGCGTAATCGAGCGACCCTACTACTGGGTGCCGTACGGCTACGATGCGCAGGGGCGGATCACCTACACCGAGGTTTGGAAAAACGCATTTGCGGACGTGTTTTCCCGCAAAAAAGGATACCTCTACTGCTGCGAGGCGGACGATAAAGCCCTGCTGCGGTTTCCGACGCATCAGAGCCTTCGCCTCTCGCAGAAGGCGATGTCGGTTTCGCGCGCGGACACGATAGAAGACCTCGGTGACTGGTTCCTGCGGCGCGAGCAAGAGGGCCGGTTCGTCATCCAGCGGTATGAGACGCTCACGCCCGCCGCGCTTTCCCTCTGGCACGGACTCGTGCTCGAAGAATTGAAGGAGAGTTTTTCCGGCGGCGAAGTCGAAAACGCGTATACCCGCTTTGTGCAGGACAAATTCCCGGCGGTCTGGGAGCGGTTTCAGACGGAGATGCAATAAATCTCCCTAGTAGTACAGGTCCATAAACGCACCGCCCGCTTCCGGCAGTGCGTTTTTTGTTGTCAGGATGTCGATGTTATCGACAGACTATCCGGAAACCAGGTTGGGTTCGCGAAGCATGCACCAGAACGGCAGATCATCACCGGGCATCGTGCCCGTGTGAATCAGATGAAACCCCCGTTGCTCATAATATGCGACATTTTCAAACCGGTGTGTCTCCAGATAAATCGGCAAACCTTCCCGGTCCGTTTTTTCAAACAGGGTTTTTAAAAGCGCTGTGCCGGAACCGCCGCGCTGTTTTGCCGGGTCGACCGCGAGCCCCCAAAGGTAATAATGCGGGCGGCCCTGCAGCAACCGCTCTTGCGTGTCGGCGAGAAACGTTTCGCACGCATTGACAAAAGCATACTGTTTCAGCCCTGTGATCAACGGCGCTGCAATAAACCCGGACGTTACATAATCCCAGTCCGTCAGGCGCGTATGACCCGGCGGGAGAAGAAACAGCACGCCGGATAAATCCTCTGTCGATAAAACTTCTCCGTATCGCATTGCGCTCTTCAAAACATGCTCCATATAGCATGGCAGCTTTTGCTCGCGTCTCTTCGTATCCGGAAAATACGCCTTGAGCGACGGATAGTCAAAGAATGCGCGCGCCACAACCGCAGCCGCCTGCTTTCTATTGCCTTTGTTTAACGGTATTGCTTTCATCGTTGTTCTCCTTCGCAATCCGATTGCTGCCGGACGATATCCAGCAGATAGGCTTGCAGCCTGTTTCGCTGCGCCTCGTCCGGCGGGGCAAACTGATACAGTTCCGAGTACCACAGCCCGTCCATCGCAAGCCGTACCAGAAGACCCATCTCCGGCGACGGGGATTTTTGCGAGATCTCCGTCTGCATGCGTTCAAACCGTTCGCGTAGCGGATTGAGCAGCGCGGGATCGCGCACGGCCGCCGCCTGAATCGCGCGGGACACCTGTGCGGGGTCCGCTGTGGTACGAAAGGAAGCGCGGATATAAGCCGCTAGATAATCCCCATGAGATTGCTCAAGTTCTTCCGCCAGCGCGGCGTCGACCCGGGC
>JAAYUE010000062.1 GCA_012517905.1 Clostridiales bacterium
AGGTCGCGGGGGTGGTGATCGTCCATTCGCCCCAGTCGTGCGCGTCGGGGTCGATCGCGATGGCGCGTGTCTGGATATGGGACGCGTCGTTGTTGCACACGCGCGTCTCCACGCCTTGCGCGGAGCAGGTTGCGGGGGTGGTGACCGTCCATTCGCCCCAGTCGTGCGCGTCGGGATCGATCGCGATGGCGCGGGTCTGGATATGGGACGCGTCGTTGTTGCACACGCGCGTCTCCACGCCCTGCGTCGTGCAGGTCGCGGGCGTCGTGACCGCCCATTCGCCCCATTCGAGCGCGGGTTCTTCCGCACCGGTTTGAACCATGATGACCGCGCCGGAGCTGGTTCTCTCTGTCGAGGGTTCGGCCGTATATGACACGCCGCCTGCGACGCTGTTCAATCCGGTCGCGCCGGCGGGCAGCCAAACGTACACGCAACCTTCGTCGTCCGTGCAGGTGCCGATGTATGGATAATCCAGCGCAGGAACCGGAGTTACCACGCATGGTGTATTGATGAGCGGCGGGTTGCCGATCGTGAGGACATAGCAAACCAGCGCTTCATTTTCTTGATTGACGATGTCCATGTCGCCGTGTTCGCATGTGATCCCGCGGACACTGCCGCCGACGACGGTTACGCAGGTGCCGCGCTGCGCGCAGTTGATTGCGCAGGCGTCCGGTTCGGCGGCCAGCAGCGTTCCGCCCTCAACGACCAGCGTGCAGTCCGCGCCGTCCAGCGAGACAGCGGAACCGCCAACCGCTTCAGTGGCCGTCAGGCGCCCCGTGCCATCGCCGCTGTCGCGGATGGTCAGGCCGGCTGTTCCGCTGAGCGAGACGACGCTCTCCGCGCCGCCGGACAGGGTCATGCAGTTGAGGTCCAGAATCACGTTTCCGCCGGCAATCTCAGCCAGCCCTTCGCCGAGGTCGATGTCTTTTTGGAGCACCACCGTCCGCTCCGCCTCCGATTCGCCGGTTTGAGCCGCGTCGAACGCGGCCTGAAGCGACGGATAGGAAGCGCCGTTTACGCTGGCGACATCCCCGCCGGCGGCAGCGGCGGCGACGGGCGAGACCGCGAGCAGAAGGCACATGAAAAAGCTGATCAGTTTTGAAAGCATGCGGGATGTCCTCCGTATCTGACATTGCGATTGGGAAACCATAGCATTCGACCGCTCAAGCATACAGGAAAAGACCCGTTTCCAACCGCCGCCCGCGCAAAACGGATGTTTTTCGCCATCAATTTCGTGCGGCCGCGGCACGGAAACAGACGGCGAGAACAGCGCGAAGAATGCGGAGGTTTTTCATCTTGCGCGCGCAAAAAAAAACGGCCGGATTCCCGGCCATTTAAGATTGATTTCGTTCTGCGGGCGGATCGCTTGCCGCCTTGATAACGGCGCTCGCGCGCGTTTTTATGGTGCAGTCTCGCGCGTAACCCGGAGCGTCAACTCCTGCCGGCCAAAGCGCTCCGACTCCACGGCGACGAGGATTTCCCCCGCGCCGGCGGATTTCACCCAGAAGGCGGCCGAACCGCCGACGAGCGGAATCAGCTCCGGCCCGATGCGTTCGCCCGCGCCGGAAACCGTCACGCGCACAGCCTCGGCGGAGTAAGGCAGCGTCATGCCGAACGGATCGACATGCTCCATCGCAACGCGGCAGACGTCGTAGGTGTCCCCTTCGACGAGTTGCAGCGTATCCGGCGTGACGTTCAGTCCGGCGGTAGTCGATGCGCCGCGCAGAACCGTTGCGGCAAGCCGGTCGCCAACGTATCCCTCAAACCGGTATTCCGTCGCTTCCGAGCCCCAGCCCGCGACATAGCGCATAAATAAATCGACCGCGTCGTCGTAGCGCAGGCGACGTTTGAGCATGACATACCCCATCGAGAGCCGGTCGCGCAGCGGCAGGGATTTGTCGCCGTATTTTATGATGGCGGCGAAGATGCGCTTGATGCGGTCGGCGTCCTTTTTGGGGAAGCCTTCGTTTGCCGCGAGCAGTTCGCCGATGAAGTCCGTGATGATCACCGGCGGGTGCGGCAGGTTGGGAAACGCCGTCCGGTCTGGCGCATAAGAGCCGATGTACGCTTCGTTTTTATAGAGCCGAACGGAGTCGCAGTTGGTGAAGACATACACGCAATCCATGGTCGAACCCGTTCGATCGCCCTGGCTCATGCCGGAGGCGACCTCCATCACGACCTCGTCGTCCTGCTGGGAGCGGTAAGCCGCCGCGGCATATTTTGGCAGGCGGAACATATCCGTCACGCCGTGATAGCAGATTTTATCGCCGCTGCCGAAGTCCTTGTGCGTGTTGTAGTCGCTCATGCACCAGCCGATTGCGCCGGAAATCTCGTCTGCGCCATACATGCTGTCGAGCACGCGGAGATGCCTCAGCGCGTGCTCGACGCGCTTTTCCTCGCAGTCCACTTTCTTTGTGGGGAACATATGGCCATTGTGCTCGGTTACCATGTATGGTACATGGGCGCGGGCGACTTCGTCCCTTGATTTCAGCGCTTTGGTGATGCCGTTATGGAGAAAGTCGTTATAGGTGTAGACGTCTTCAAACAGGTGGCTGCCTTCAAAATTGCGCACGCCGCCGGTCTGGCGCGTCGCGTCCAGCCGGTGCGCCAGCGCGTTGGTTTCGCGGTAAAACGCGTCGTCATCTGGCGACTCGTTGACGCGTACACCCCAGAGGACGATGCTCGGATGGTTCCAGTCCCGCGTGATCATCTCCTCCAGAGCGGTCATCGCGTTTCGTTTCCATGCGTCGTTGCCGATGTGCTGCCAGCCGGGGATTTCCTCGAACACGAGCAGCCCCAGTTCGTCGCACCGGTTCAGAAAATGCTTCGACTGCGGGTAGTGGCTCGTGCGCGCGAGATTGACCCCGAGCTCGCGTTTGAGCAGCTCCGCGTCGCGCTCCTGCGCGCGCTTCGGCATGGCGTTGCCCACATAGGGATAGCTCTGGTGCCGGTTCAGCCCGCGGAGCTTGACACGCTCGCCGTTGAGAAAAAAGCCGTCCGGCGTAAACGCCGCCTCGCGAAACCCGATGCGGCAGTCGAATTCGTCCAGCGCGGCGCCGTCCGAGAGCAGCGTGACCCTGAGGTCGTACAGGTTCGGTTCGCGGATGCCCCAGAGACGCACATCCCCCGCGTCGAATGAAAGATCGATCGATTGCTGCCGCTCGCCGGTGAGCGCGGCGCTTTGACGGTGCGTGCGCACCGCGCCGTCCGCGCCCGTGAGCGAGCAGGCGATTTCCGCTTCGCCTGTGGCCCCGCTTCCATTCTCCAGAGAAACGCTCAAATCCACGCGCCAGCCGCCGCCGGACTTCCGCGGCATGGCGTGCACGTTTTGCAGGTAGACTTCGTTCGTTTCCTCCAGCCAGACTTCCCTATAGATGCCGCCGTAGGTCAGATAGTCGATCACGTATCCAAACGGAGGGATGTCCGCGCGCTCGTGCGAATCCACCACCACCGCGAGCACGTCGTTCCCGCCGGTGACAAGGCCGGTCAGCTCGCAGGTAAAGGGCGTATATCCGCCGAGGTGCTCGGCAATCGGCGCGCCGTTATAATAGACCTTTGCCGCGGCCATCACGCCCTCGAAGTGCAGAAAAACGCGTCTGCCTTCGCGCGGTGCGACGCGGATGCGGCGCCGATAGCAGCTGATCAACTGGCTGTCGCGCTCGTCAAAATTGTTGAAGGGCAGCTCGCGGCTCGTGTGCGGCAGGCGTGCCGGGACAAATGCCGATTCGTCGGCGTCCGCTTGCTCAAGGCCTTCCTGATACGCCGCCAGAAACAGCCAGTCGTCGTTGAGGGGGTGTACGGTTCTCATGGGTTTCTCCTGTTCGCTCGAAAAGTTCGGTGTGCTTCGACAAGCGGCGGGCAATTCCGTCAAACGCTCAGATCAGCAGATCCGGCCGGTTTTCGGAGACGTAGGACAGCCAGTCCCCGGTCTCCACGAGCTCTTCTCTGGCAAGTTCCGTCATCAGCCGCGCCTTGTCCGTCAACGGATTGTCATAGGCCTCCAGGGCCTCGGAATACAGCGCGATCATCCGCTGCCCGTCCCGCAGCTTTCGCTCGAGCGACAGCTTTCCGTAATAACTCGACACCACAAACGTCAGGGCGGGAATGATGCCGAGCAGTATCTTGAATATGCTGCGGGCGTTGAAGAAATGGTCGCTGTGCGTCAGCGCCAGCCGGCAGAGCCAAACGGGCAGCGCGATTTCGCGGCCGATCCAGGCCGGAAACAGAAACTCGAGCACCAGGACCGCGACGAAGAACAGAATTGTAAACGCCAGAAGACTGCCGGAGATCGCGCTCTGGCGCTTCAGCCTCGCTTGGTTCTTTGCGTGCGTGCGCTTTTGATAGTTGAGCTGCTCCCGAATCCAGACGGCGCGCACATCCACGGGCGCTTCGGGCATGGCCTGCTCGATGCGCGGCAGGGTGTTCATCGCCTCCCGAATCCAGGGGGAGATCGTCCGCTGCGACCAGGGCATCAGATCTTCCGCGCTGACGTCCAGCCCGGAAGCCATAAGGTTGAGCTGCACGCGGAGCGTCTCCGCAAACAGGCGGTATTCGATATATTTTCGATGGCAGCGACCGCGTGTCGTCCCAAGAAACATGAAAAACGCGGTTAAGGCGATCAGCCCGTATGCGATGAGAAACAGATTTGCCTCGAATTCATCATAAAAAAGGAACGCCACGACGAGGAGGGCGCCTGCCCCGCAGAGCCATTTCAGCATGGCCAGATAGCGGTCCCGATATCGCAGCGCAAGCGCATCGGCGAGCCGATAGGTGTTCTGGAGCGGTTCGGCCGCCGGGCCGAGCCGACGCGTCGTTTCCGCATCGAACACGCCGCAGGACGTTGAAGGGTCGATGTCGGCCGCGTCCCGATGGAACGCTTCGGTGTTTCTGAGCAGTTCGCAGAGCGCGCCGCCCGCGTTTTCAATCAGCCGCACCGTCAGCGCGTTGTCCGGCAGGGCGTCGCCCGTGACCCGCGGGGTCACGATCTGCAGCACGATGCCTTCGTCCGGCGCGGTCAGCAGGGTATCCGGTGCGCGATACGCCTTTTTCAGTTTGAAGTCCACGGTCTCTGCGGTGCCGCAGCCGCCGCTTTCGCCTGCCTGCCCGTCCCATAACGCCAGCAGGACATGGCAATGCCGGGTCAGATAGATTCCCGCCATGCGGTAGCCGTATTCCCGGCTTCGGTCGTGCAGCAGCTCCGTGTCCGGCGCAACGAATACCGAGACGGCTTTGTCCAGCAGCGCGCGAAACTCGCCCAGCGCCGCATCCGAAAAATCCTTTTCATACTCCGCCTGTTCCATGGGCAGGGGAACCAGCAGCTTCATGCCAAGATCGGAGGCGACCCTGCCGCAGAGCTGATCCGCGCCCTCGGCAAGGCTTGTCATGCAGAAAAATTCGGTATGGGGGCACATGTCCATCCAGCCGGTCATCTGCTGCCGAATCAACTGTTTCAGCGCGGGAATATCCGCGCTTCTCAAATCGCGGTGCCCGGTGACGCCGATGACGAACGGGACGCCGCCCGTCGGCGTTCGTTCGGATTCGGATGGATGACCCGACGTGTTTCGACGTGTTTTTGCTCCCAACCGCCGCGCCTCCTTCATCGTTAGAGATTCGTAGTTCGTCACAGAAGAAATCGCCCGTCTTTTACCCGCTCCGATGCAATCGTCCGCCCGCTTGGCGGGCGGATCATTTGACGATGCCCAGTTGCTGCCAATCCTTGCGAAGCTGTTCGTGCGTGCGCGCCGTGCCGTCGTCCGGGTCGGCGCAGTCGTTCGTCATGGCTTCAAAATAGCGCGCCGCGGCCTCTTCTGCCGAAAGCTCCGCTTCCCGGGGCGGCTCCGATCCCTGCTGTGGAATTCCGGTCTGTTATCGCTCCATGATCAAAGCCCCGCCTCTCCCGTTCCGTTGGCAACGGCGATTGCGGAAGAACATATCTTCCGGTAATAATCATCCGTACGCGGGACGAAATCCTCAAACCGGACCGCCGTCTTCTGCACGCGCTTTCCCTCTTCCGGAAACAGACCGACGGCGTCGATCCGGTCCGTTTTCCGCTCAAACAGGGACAGCGCGGCGGCGGCGTCCAGCCGAAGCACGCCGGAAACCTCCTCGGGGTTGGGCGAAAAGTCGTTCAGCGCGTAGATGGATTCATAGAGATAGACGCTGTTAAATTCGTTGTTGACGAAGGCATCAATGTGCTCGGCATATGTGCGCACGCCCAGATATTGCAGCTGCTCGAACGCCACGTCCACGCCCAGCTCCAAATGCACCTTTTCGACCGCGTCGCGGTCCGTTTCCCCGGCGAGCAGATGGCGTCCGGTGGTGATGTCCAGAAGGCCCGGAAAATCGGCTTTTTGCAGGCTGCGCTTTTGAACATAGATCACGGGCGCGGCATCGTTTTTGCCATAAAACCAGCAGTGACACGTCTTGTGCCAAAGCCCCATCCTGTGAACCTGTTTGCGCAGCGCCGTACCGGCCCAGCCCATCGTGTCGTCGTAGATATCCAGCATGACGCCGGACTGCGGCAGGGCGACCTGCGCGGGTTCGTTTGCGCGCAGAACGCGATGGATCACGTCGGCAAGCTGCCGCCCGGCGGAACGGATGTCCCCGTTCGCGGCGAACCGCTGCGTTACGGAAAGATAATAGGAGAACGCGTCGCTGATCTCGACCTGTTCGAGCATGACGGTTATGATTGGGATGCGGCATTCGACGGCCAAATCGACCTCCCGCAACACCTGCGTGGAGTCGTTGGCGCTGATCGAAA
>JAAYUE010000063.1 GCA_012517905.1 Clostridiales bacterium
GGTGTGGGCACGGTGCTCGGGCTCGAAAAGCAAAAGCTGACGGAGGGCAAAGCGCTGATCAAGTATTTTTGTCAGCCTTGCGCGCCGACGAAGTCCAACGGCGGGCGTACGCGCAATCTACCCACGCACGCCCCTGATAAATGGGCTGATTTCAAGCGGTATAACGCACGGGATGTGGAAGTTGAACTGGCGATACAGGCAAAGCTCTCAAAATTTCCTGTATCAGACGCGGTATGGGATGAATACCACCAGGATCAGGAGATCAACGACCGTGGTGTCGCGCTGGATCTGACATTGGTTGAGGAAGCGATCAAGATGGATGGTCGGTCCCGGACGGAATTGACGGAAGCCATGAAAAAGCTGACCGAGCTGGAGAATCCCAATTCGGTGCAGCAGATGAAGGTCTGGCTTGCGGAGAACGGCTTGGAGACCGATACGCTCGGAAAAAAAGCCGTTGCGGAATTGCTAAAAACAGCGCCGCAACCGCTCGGCGACGCGCTCGCCCTGCGGCAGCAGATGGCGAAATCCTCTGTGAAGAAGTACCAAGCGATGCAAAATTGCGTATGCGCCGACGGTCGCGCGCGTGGAATGTTCATGTTTTATGGAGCAAATCGCACCGGGCGGTGGGCAGGGCGCCTGATACAGATGCAAAACCTGCCACAAAACCATCTGCCTGATCTGGAACAGGCGCGTGGATTGACGCGAATCGGTGATTACGAAGCGTTAAAAATGCTTTACGAGGATGTGCCGGACACGCTTTCGCAGCTGATCCGGACGGCGTTTGTGCCAAACCACGGTCGCAGGTTTCTCGTCGCTGACTTCAGCGCCATCGAAGCGCGCGTGATCGCTTGGCTGGCCGGGGAAACATGGCGCCAGGAGGTTTTCGCCAGCGGTGGGGATATCTACTGCGCGTCGGCATCTCAGATGTTCAAAGTTCCCGTCGAAAAACATGGCGTCAACGGACATCTGCGGCAGAAAGGGAAACAAGCTGAACTGGCATGTATCGCGGAAGGGCAATTGGTTCTGACGGACAAGGGTCTCGTACCAATAGAGAGAGTCTCTTTGGAGCACAGGATATGGGACGGTGAAAATTGGGTTCGGCATGATGGCGTAATTTTCAAAGGAGAACGAGAGGTTATTACATATGAAGGACTCACAGCAACCAGAGATCACCTCATCTGGATTGAGGGGGAACCGAAGCCGGTACAGCTTGGAATTGCCGCCCCCTGCGGCGCACATCTCATACAAACCGGAAATGGTGGGAATCCGGTTCGGCTGGGTAGAGATTATCAGCCCGGAGAAGCGATGGAACAAAACATGGAACCACTGTTACGTTCTCACAAAGTGCTCGGGCTGCGGTTCCGTTCAATGGCAAAACTTTGGCAATCTGAAACGTGGCAAATCAAATGGCTGTCAAAGCTGTTCACGAAAAAGGCAAATTCCAAAATGGCTCGAAAAACGTTTGACCGCTGCAAAGCAACGCTGCGAAAACCCAAGCGCCACTGGGTACCTCAACTATGGAGGGAGAGGGATTCGCTTCGATTTTTCAAGCGTAACCGCAGCGGGCCTGTACCTCATCGAGAAATATGGGCTGCCGTCAAGAGAGCTGGAGTTAGACAGAATCAACAACGAAAAGGATTACGGTCCTGGAAACCTGCGCTTTGTTACGCATGCAGAGAACAATTCGAACAAACGCTGCACGGTCCTATCGCAATGGTCTCAAGAATATTGGCCGTATGCTCGCGCGGTGGTGTTACGAAAGCTATCAAACGGCTTCAGCCGGGACGAAATCATTCGGGATGCGGAAACTGCAGTATTCGAAAAGCGAAAAAACTGGAAGATCATCAGCGCACGGCTCGACTTTATGACATACGAAATGCCGGAGCACATCACCGTTTTACCGTATCAGACAAATTAGTCCACAACTGCGGTTATGGAGGATCGGTCGGCGCGCTCAAAGCGATGGGTGCACTGGAGATGGGATTGGCCGAAGAGGAACTTCGTCCGCTGGTCGACGCATGGCGGAAGTCCAACCCGAAGATCGTGAAACTCTGGTGGAATGTGGATCGTGCCGCTATGGAGGCAGTTCGCAACAAACAGGCCGTTACGACGCACGGGATCCAATTTTCCTGCCAAAGTGGGATGCTGTTCATCACGCTGCCCTCCGGCCGGAAGCTGGCATATGTGAAACCGCGCCTCGCGGAGAACAAATTCGGCGGTCAGTGCATCACCTACGAAGGCGTCGGTGCAACGAAGAAGTGGGAACGCATTGAATCCTATGGCCCTAAATTCGTAGAAAACATCGTGCAGGCCATCGCGCGGGATCTCCTGTGCTGTGCCATGCAGACGCTCCGCCACTGCTCCATTGTCATGCATATCCATGACGAAATCGTCATAGAGGCTGACGCGGACCTAACGCTGCAAGCCGTGTGCGAGCAAATGGGTAAAACGCCACCGTGGGCGGATGGACTTCTGCTCTGTGCGGACGGGTATATCTGCGATTTTTATCAAAAAAACTGAAAAAGAACTACGGAAAACCGCCCGGCCCTGTCCATTTAGAAGTGATGACGGTTTCGCCCGTCACGAGTACAGAGGGGAAAATATGTTTTACATCAGAACCAAGCAACACAGCGGTAAAGACAACTATGGAGTTTTCGCAGAAATCAACGACATTGCCAGAGAAGAATTCGGTCGGCTCAATTTTCAGCTGACCTCCAAAATTGGCACTACGTTCTGCAAGATATCCAGAATACCGCTGACTCCAGATCTGGATTGAGTGAGGATACTGAATTCAACTTTGAGCTGAGCGGCTCAATTTTGAGCCGATCTACTCTACAAAGGAACAAAGCAAAAAAGATTTTTCGTCAAAACAGGGTTGTCACCTCCATTGAATAGTAGAGGGTGGGTACAAAACCCATCCGGAAAGGAGCTTGTATGAGCATTAACAAATTTAACGCAGAACGATATCACGACCCCACGGCATATGAAGCATTGTCGACCATCGAGCAGGAGGAGCGGGAACAGAGGACATTCCGGCCCATCGTTTTCATCTGTTCCCCGTTTGCGGGAGATATCGAGAACAATGTCAAAGCCGCTCGGAGATATTGTCGCTTCGCGGTCGAAACGGGCTTCATCCCATTCGCGCCGCATCTGTTATTCCCGCAATTCTTGGATGACACTGACCCGAAGGAACGGGAGCTGGGTCTATTCTTCGGCATTGCCCTCATGAGCAAATGCGCCGAAGTGTGGGTGTTCGGGGAAACGGTGTCTGTCGGCATGGCAAAAGAAATTGAAAAAGCTGAGAAACGCGGCATGCGAATTCGGTGGTTCAACTCAAAATACGAGGAGGTAAAACAATATGAATGAACTGATCCCCGTCCGATATGAAGACGAGGAGCCTACCGTCAGCGGGCGGGAGCTTCACGCCCTGCTCGAAATCGAGACGCGTTACAACGACTGGTTCCCTCGAATGTGCGAATATGGCTTCCAAGAGGGAAAAGACTTTTGCCCAATTTTGAGTAAAAGTTCAGGCGGCCGCCCGGCGACCGACCACGCGATCACCATCCAGATGGCGAAAGAGCTTTGCATGCTCCAGCGTACCGCGAAGGGCAAGCGATGCCGCGCGTATTTTATCAGCTGCGAGGAAGCGTGGAACTCGCCGGATAAGATCATGGAACGCGCGCTGCGGATCGCGCACCGTCGCGCGCTTGAGGCGGAGCGCCGCATCTTCAGCTTGCTGGAGGAAAATGAAACGCTCGAAATCGCGCTGAACGATTCGATCCGATATTTCACGGTAGCGAAATACAACGGCGCATTCAAAAAAGGCTGGAATACGACGCAGTGCCAGTTGATTGGCAACCAACTCTCGGCGTATTGCCGCGCGCGCACCATACAAATCCGTAGATGCGAAACCGACGATGAACGCTTCGGCGCGGTAAACAGCTATCCAATCTCTGCTTGGAACGATTTCATGGAGGTAAGTTTATATGCGTAATCTACCGATCGCATATGGCAACAGTTGCTTCGCCAAGACCTGGACGAACAAATCGACGACGTTTGACGAGCTCTGTGCCCGGTTGGAACAGACCATCCGTACGACCGAGTCGGCGGAGGAGTATCCAGCGCTCCCGAAGACGGAACGCGACCGCATTAAGGATAAGGGCGGATTCGTCGGAGGCCAGCTGCGCGACAATCGCCGCAAGCGCGAAAACGTCGCCAGCCGCTCCATGCTGACGCTGGACTGCGAC
>JAAYUE010000064.1 GCA_012517905.1 Clostridiales bacterium
CGTCGCGGTACTCCTCCCGCGGATCGATCTTGCTGACCATGCGCGGGTTGTCGTGGTTTTCCACGAAGATGCTCGGCCATGCGTAGTCCGCATAGTCCCCCTCCAGCTTGCAAAAACACTTTTTCAGGTGGTTGAGGTTGTAGCGATAGTCGTCGAAACGGTTTTTGCCGAGGTTTTCGAGATGATCGAAGCTGAACACCGTGTTCAGCTCCTCCCGCTCGTCCGCCGTGAGCAGCTTGTTCATCTCGGGCCCCGTGCCCGGCGTCTCGCCGACGGTGAACGCATCCCGAAAAGCGCGCGTACGAAGTTCGTGCAGGTATTCGTGCAGATGCGTGCCGTAAAAATAATGCTCGATGCCGTTGAACTGGAGGAGCTTTCCGAGCGTCTCGTTTCCGTCCTCGAGCGAAGTCTTGCTGATGTAGTTGATCACGTCCAGCCGAAAACCGTCGACGCCCTTTGCCCGCCAGAAGTCGATGATGGAGCAGACGTCGTCCCTGACGCCCGGGTTTTCCCAATTCAGGTCCGGCTGCTTTTTCGAAAACAGGTGCAGGTACTCCTCGTCCCTGCCGTCCGCCTTTTCCCAGGCCGGGCCGGAGAAAAAGCTGGTCCAGTTGTTCGGGTGCTCCTTCCCTTTCGGCTTGCGCCAGATGTAATAGTCGCCGTGCGCGCCCTCGGGGTGGTTTGCGGAATCGACAAACCACTCGTGCTCGTCCGAGGTGTGGTTGACCACAAGATCGAGGATAATGCGCATGCCGCGCGCGTGCAGCTGCGCAATCAGCTCCTCCGCGTCCGCCATGGTGCCGAATTCGGCCATGATGGCGCGGTAGTCGCGCACGTCGTAGCCGTTGTCGTCGTTGGGCGAATCGAAGATCGGCGAGAGCCAGAGCGCGTCCACGCCGAGCTCTTTCAAATAGTCCAGCTTTTGAATGATGCCGCGAAGGTCGCCGATGCCGTCGCCGTTGCCGTCCATAAACGAGCGCGGATAGATCTGATAGACGACCGCTTCTTTCCACCAGTAGTGCGCGTTGGACTTCGCCAGCGGTTTTGTGTCCGCTTCCTGATTGAACAGGTCGATCATGGTGTCGATCACCTGATCGGCGTTTCGAATCGCCTTGCCTGCGAATCTGGGAATCGCGGATAGCTTCAGCGACTTGACGACGGGGTTCAGAATCACCTTTTCGTTGACGCCCGCATACTGCACCATCTGCGCGAGCACATCCCGAGCAACGGGATTTTTCAGCAGCTCGCCGACCTTCGTGTCTCTCGTAATCATCATGCCGGGTTATTCCTCCGTACCGCGGCGCTCGACTGCCCCGCCGGTAAATTTCGTGATTCGCATTTGGCCGAATCTCTGTGCTTTTATTTGTCTATCCATTCTACTGCGACTTTACCGAAGATGTCCACGGCTTTGCGCGCAATTTTCTGTTTTTCCCGTATACCGGTCCTTCGCAGCGCGCGAAGTTCGAGTTTGTTTCCCGTTCGCTTCCATATCGCCGAAACAACGCCGTTTGAGAGCACCGTCGGAAACACGATGCCGGTGTTGTTGTAGACGGACTTGATCGCTTCCTGCGGCAGAAACGGGTTCTCCGTCTTTCGATAGCCCAGCAGCAGCTGGTCGAACCCCGCAAGGAACAGGACGGGCGGAAGCGCCGCATCTGAAGGCAGCTGCTGTCCCGACGTAAAATACGCTTGACCGCGATCAGAAAACGAGTCCGCCGCCGTGCGCTCCAGCAGGCCCTTCAGCCGCCTTTGCGGCAGGCCGAAAAACGTCTGCGCATCCCGCAGCGAAACCGGCGCGTAATGCCGCAGATACCGGCCCATCAGTTCGCTCAGCGCTTGCTCTTCCCCCATCGGTTCCATGGGACTAAGGCGCGTAAACACGCGGTTGCCGTCCGCGGCGTAGGCGATTTCCCCTCGTTCCGCCATGGCGCGGAACAGCCCGCCCCAGGGATGCAGAATGATCTGCGCTTCCGCTTCTGTCATGCCCGTGCGCAGGCATTCCGCCTTTAACTCGTCCCGCGTTCTGTTTCCGGTCGCGAGCGTATCCAGCAGAATTTGGCGGAACCGTTCGCACCGCGTTTGATCGAGCGATTCGTGCGTCAGCGCCATCTGGCCAAAGTCCGTCTCGCTGCCGCGGTAGAGCACCAGCGGCAGGTCCGCCACGTCGCTCAGATGCAGCGTCCCGCGAAACGACCACGTCTTGACGAACCGCGAAAGCTCCGGCTCCTCGCTTGCACGGATGCGGAGCGCGTGCAGCGCCGCCGCGCCGTACTGCGCCTGGAGGCCGATGAGCCCGCGCACCACGTCGCGCGGCGGAGCGAGCGAAAGCAGGTATTGATTGCTTAACCGCAGCAGTTTGAATTGTTCAGCGTCCATATCATTCCCCAAAGCAAAGAGTAACGGCGGGCGGTCCTTCGAAAAGCCGCTTCAACAAGAAAAGAGCGGACGAAAGTCTCGTCCGCTTCTTCGAAAGAACCGTGTTATTCGCCCGCGGCGGCCTCGTAAACGCTGACCTGCCTCTTGCCCAGATGCTTGGTCTCGAAGCGGACCACGCCGTCGACCTTGGCAAAGAGCGTATCGTCCTTGCCGATGCCTACGTTGACGCCGGGATGGAAATGCGTGCCGCGCTGGCGCACGAGGATATTGCCCGCGAGCACGAACTGACCGTCCGCGCGCTTCGGCCCGAGACGCTTGGACTCGCTGTCGCGGCCGTTGCGGGACGAACCGACGCCTTTCTTATGCGCAAACAGCTGCAGATTCATCTTGAACATATCGTTACACCTCCCTGTGTCGTATTTTAAGGGATTTGCGATACGACTCATGAATGGAGTTCAGGCCCGCTTCCATGGTCAAAAACAGAAGCTCCGCCCGGTCCAGCCGCTCCCCGCGCGTATCGCCCGCGAGAATGCAGCGCATTCCTTCGGATTCGTCGATCGAACAGGCGAGCTCTTCGCCCTCTTTCAGCCCGACGACCCGCGTCAGTCCCAGATAACACGTCTGCGTGAGCGCGGAGATCGCGCTGCAGACGATGTCCTCCCCCGCTTCGCCATAGCCGGCGTGTCCGGATGAGGTGAACCCCACCGTCCTGCCGTCCTTGCGAAGCATCGTTAGCGTTACCATGCTGCCTTACCCGATGGCGAGAATCTCGACCTTGGTGTACGGCTGACGATGGCCGCGCTTTGTGCGGGAGTCCTTCTTCGGCTTATACTTGAAAACGACGACCTTTTTGCCTTTGCCGTGTTCGAGCACTTTGCCGCGAACCATAACGCCGCTCAAGACGGGCTTGCCCACCTTGCCGCCGCTGTCATCCGCAACCAGCAATGTTTCAAATTCGACTTCGGTGTTCTCAACGGCACTGAGCTTTTCAACCAGAATCTGATCGCCAACCTCTACCTTGTACTGCTTTCCACCGGTTTGAATGATTGCATACACGATAACTGCACCTCCTCATACCAGACTCGCCCAATCGCGGTGTCGCGGCAAAAAACCGCGCGCTTATACCGCACCGGAGCGGCTCACCGAAAGATCATAACACAAACGCCTTTCGCGTGTCAACGAAAAAACTTCCCGTTTTACGCGGATTTTTCCGGCGTCAGCGAATCATTTTACAGTCTTTTTTCGCCTCGCCCACCTTGCGCTCCGCCAGCGGGCGAACGGTGAATTTTTCCACGTGCAGCGTGGGGTTCGGTCGGACGTAATATGTGCCGCCTTCTTCGGCGGGAAACACGCAGCCGTGCTTCTTCTCCGCCTGCTCGAGCGCGGCCACCACATCCGGATGCGCCTCGATGAGCATGCGCTTGTTGTTGCTGCCCTTGATCACCTGCACGGTCTGCTTGCGGATGCGGTTGATCATGGTCTCCGGCGCAAGCACCTTCGCGTCTCCGTTGCAATAGGGGCAGACCTGCTGCAGCGTGTCGGAGATGCTCCTGCCGGTCTTTTTGCGCGTCATCTCGACAAGGCCGAGGTGGGTAAAGCCGAACACGTGCGAGCGCGTGTGGTCCTCGCGCAGCGCGTTTTTGAGCGTGTTGAGCACGAGCGCGCGGTTGGCTTCCTTTTCCATGTCGATGAAGTCGATGATGATGATGCCGCCGATGTCTCGAAGGCGCAGTTGCTTTGCAATTTCCTTCGCCGCCTCGCTGTTGACCGCGGTGATGGTCTTTTCGAGGTTATCCTTGCCGACGAACTTGCCGGAGTTGACGTCGATGGACGTCAGCGCCTCCGTGCGGTCTATGATGACGTAGCCCCCGCTCTTGAGCCAGACCTTGCGCGCGAGCGCTTTTTCGATCTTGCTCTCGGTGTCGTAGCGGTCGAAGAGCGCCTCGCTCTCCTTGAGCAGGATGCGCGCCTTGAGTTTCGGCGCCATGACGTCCGCGATTTCGCGGAGCTTATCGTACGCCTCCGTGTCGTTGACGAACACGCGGTCGATGTCCTTCATCAGAAGGTCGCGCGCGGTGCGGAAGAGCAGCGACTGCTCCGCGTGCAGCAGCGCGGGCGCTTTTTTCTTGGCGGCGCGCTTTTCGATTTCGGCGTAGAGGTTGACGATGCTCTCGAGATCTTCCGCAAAGTCCTGCTTCGTCTTGCCCGCCGAGGCGGTGCGCACGATGACGCCCATGTTCTTGGGTTTGATTTCGATGAGGATCTTGCGAAGCCGCTGCCGCTCGTCGTCCTTGTCGATGCGGCGCGACACGCCGACGTAGTCCATTGTCGGCATCAGCACCAGCGTGCGGCCCGCGAGCGTGATGTGCGTGGTTACGCGCGCGCCCTTGGTGCCGACGGGGTCTTTTGCCACCTGCACCATGATGGTCTGGCCGGGTTTGAGCAGGTCGCGAATGTTTTTCGATTCCGGCATCTGTTCGATTTCATCGTCCGGATCGTCCGAAAGCACGATGTCCCCCGCGTAGAGGAACGCGTTTCGTTCCAGCCCGATGTCGATAAACGCCGCCTGCATACCGGGCAGGACGTTTTGCACCTTGCCGTTGTAGATGTTGCCGACGAGACGTTCGGACCCCTCCTGCTCCACATAGAGTTCGACGGGCGAGCCGTCCTCGACGACCGCGACGCGGGTTGCCACCCCGCTCGCGTCCACCAGGATTTCCTTATTCATTTTTCCCTTCACTTTCCTATTCCACGGGCAATCGCGGCAACAGGCCATCTTCGGCAAAGTACATGTGCGTACGGTGGATTTCATACGCCGCATGCGCATCCAAACGCTCGAGCAGCGCGTCGATGAACGCATCGACCCGCAACCCGCCATCGGCTTGCAGTTTGCCAAGAACGAAGAGGGCAGCGGTTTCGCCCTCGACCGGCCCCACGGAGACCCGCAGGATATACGGACGCATATCTACGGGGCGCACCCCGCTCTTCGTCCGCTTATTTATGATGATTTCGCCCGAGAGCATGTCCCCGAGCACGGCGCGCAGGGCTTCTTCTGAAACCGGCTCCGTAAACGTCAGTGTAACGCGATATTCGGCGGCGCGCAGCTTCGCCGAAAGCGAACCGAATCCTTCCGGCTCGACAAGCGCGTCCGAAACCGAAAGTCCGTTCGGCATGGCCCCGTTTGCGCGGCACATGAATTCCTCGGGAGAAACGTCCTCTGAAAACTGTACCTCGAACCACTCGCAGTCGCTGCTCATGCCCGTCGCCGCGGCGGTTGCGAACGAAAGTTGCGGATGCGGGTTGAAGCCGTTGGAATACAGCAGCGGCAGCCCCGCGCGGCGAAACGCGCGCTGAAGCGTCCGCTGGATATCGAGGTGCGAAATCATCGCGATCTCGCGGCCTTTATGATAGGCGGCAATCAGTTTCATAACGCGCTCCAAAACATCCGTTGCAGTGCTCGCGGCAATCCGGCGTAGTTTCGCCGCAAAGCGCCCGCTGATATTCCTGCCGCAGATAGGCTTTTGTGACGAGCATGTCCACAAAGTCCCACGCCAGCGGCTCCTCCGGCGAAAACTCCCGCCGGGCATATGTCTCCTCGCTCAGCCCACAGTCCGCAAACGCCTGCGACCACGCGGCGGGCCGAAAATGCTCCGTCCATGCGTCGAACCGACAGCCGAGCTCGTAGGCGCGCAGTAACACGGGCGCGAGCTGTTCATTCCCGCGCGAAAACGCGGCCTCGAGCACCGAAAGCAGCGAATAGTGGCAGTTCAGCTCCGCCCCGCGCACGCCCTTGAGCGCGCCGCGCAGCAGCTCCTGCTTACGCTTGATCTCCTCCGCGGGCACCTGCCCGCACCACTGGAACGCCGTGAACGGTTTTGGCACAAATGTGGAAACGCTCACGTTGAGGCGCAGGCCTTTGCCGCGTTTCTCCTTCGGCAGCTCATAAAACTGCCTGCTCACGGCACGCGCGAGCTGTGCGATGCCGAGGATATCCTCGTCCGTCTCCGTCGGCAGTCCGATCATGAAATAGAGCTTGACGCTGCTCCAGCCGGCCGAAAACGCGTCCTGCGTCGCGCGGAGGATGTCCTCCTCCGTCACGTTTTTGTTGATCACGTCCCGCAGGCGCTGCGTGCCCGCCTCGGGCGCAAACGTCAGCCCCGCCTTGCGAACGGTCTGCATGACGCTCAGATCGTTTGCCAGCTCGCTGTCCACGCGCAGCGAGGGCAGCGCGACGGAGACTTTTCCCGCCTCCATCTCGCGGATGATCTTGGGGACGAGCTCGTGCACCTCGGAATAGTCCCCCGTGCTCAGGCTCAAAAGCGACACCTCGTCGTAGCCGGTGCAGCCGATCTGCTGCCGCGCGAGCTCCATGACGGTTTCGCTCTTTCGTTCGCGCACGGGGCGATAGATATAGCCCGCCTGACAGAACCGGCAGCCGCGCGTGCAGCCGCGCATGACCTCCAGCGCAACCCTGTCGTGCACGATATTGAGATATGGCACGATCGGTTTTCCGGTAAACGGCGCTTTGTCGAGATCCTTCACGATGCGGCGCACGACGATCGTTTCATCCGTCTTCAAAGAAGGCACGTATATGCCGCGGATGCCGGAAAGCTCCTTCAAAAGCGCCTGCTTGCCTGCCCCGCTTTGCTTTGCGCGGCGGACGGCTTCGACGAGCTCGAGCGTCATCTCCTCGCCGTCGCCGATGAGCACCGCGTCCATAAACGGCGCGACCGGCGTCGGGTTACAGACGCAGGGCCCGCCGCAGATGACGAGCGGGTCGCTCTCCGCGCGGTCCTTTGCCATCAGCGGCACGCCGGCAAGATCAAGCATCTGCAAAATATTGGTATAGCACATCTCGTAGAGCAACGAAAAGCCGAGCACGTCGAACGAGCCGAGCGGCCGCTTCGTCTCGAGAGAAAAGAGCGGCAGCCCTTCGCCGCGCAGCGCGGCCTCCATATCCGGCCAGGGCGCAAACGCGCGCTCACAGGCGACGCCGTCCACGCTATTGAGCGCATGATAGAGAATTCTGGAGCCGAGGTGCGACATGCCGATTTCGTACACGTCGGGAAAAAGCAACGCAAAGCGGACTTCCGCGTCGTCTTTTATGATGCTGTTCCACTCGCCGCCGATATAGCGCGCGGGCTTTTCCACGCGGGCGAGTAAGCGGTTGAATGCCGTCTGATCCAAGTTTATGTTCCGTTCCGTACTTCTGCATTTGGGTAAATTTACCCAATACAATAGTGTATCATACGCGGTACAAGCGGTCAAATACCGACTGCGGATCTGTCGCATTTCGTCGAAAAAGGCTGAATATTTTTCAGCATTTGAAAAAAGCATGCATTTTTTGTGTGATGTGGTAAAATAAACATGCTGTTTCGCGCATCGCGGCACCACACTTTATTTTTGCATCAGGAGGCAAGCATGCTTCTTCTCAAAAACGGACTGATCCATACCATGACGCAGGACGCGTTTGCCGGAGATCTCCTCATCGACAACGGTAAGATCGCCGCCGTCGGCGCATCCCTTTCGGCGGACGGCGCGGAAGTGATCGACCTCGGCGGGTGCTTCGTCCTGCCCGGCCTCATCGACGCGCACTGCCACATCGGCATGTGGGAGGACGGCATGGGCGACGAAGGCGCGGACGGAAACGAGATGACCGATCCCGTCACGCCGGAGCTGCGCGCGGTGGACGGTCTCAACCCGTTCGATCCGTGTTTTCAGGAGGCACGCGACGCGGGCGTGACCACCGTCGTCACCGGCCCGGGCAGCGCAAACGTCATCGGCGGCCAGTTCGCCGCGCTCAAGACCTGCGGCCGCAGCATCGAAGCAATGACGCTGCGCGACCCCGTCGCCATGAAGGCCGCGACGGGCGAGAACCCGAAGGCCGTCTACAGCGAAAAGAAGGTCGCGCCGACCACGCGCATGGCCATCGCCTCGTTGTTTCGCTCCACCATGACCGACGCAATCGAATATCAGAAAGGCATAGCCAAGGAGGACGACAAACCGGACCGGGACATCGCCATGGACGCGCTCTTGCCGGTGATCAACCGCGAACTGACCGTGAAGATCCACGCGCACCGCGCGGACGACATCCTCACCGCGCTCCGCCTTGCCAAAGAGTTCAACCTCCGGGTGACCATAGACCACTGCACGGAGGGGTATCTGATCACGGACGTGCTCAAGGACCGGTTGATCGAACAGGGCGCAGGCATCATCATAGGGCCCCTGCTTTCGGAGCGCAGCAAGATCGAGCTGAAAAACCTCAGCTTCTCCGCGCCGCGCATCCTCGAGGAAGCGGGCATCAAATTCGCCATGATGACCGACCATCCGGTCATTCCGATACAGTTTCTGCCCGTGCAGGCCGGGCTCGCCGTCCGCGAAGGGCTCAGCGAGGAGACGGCGTTTCGCTCGATCACGCGGCATGCCGCCGAAATCGTCGGCATCGACGACCGCGTCGGCACGCTGGAAGCGGGCAAGGACGCGGATGTCGCCGTGTTCGACGGACACCCGTTCGATTTTCGCACGCACTGCGTCCTCACGCTGATCAACGGCGCCGTCGTGCACGATTCGCTCAAGCGGGAGGCGTAACGACATGCGCTCGACCTATGCATCGATTTCGCTTGCCAGCATCCAGCACAACATTTCGCTGATCCGCTCGCGCCTCAACCCCGAGACGAAATACCTCGCCGTGGTCAAAGCCAACGCCTACGGACACGGTATGGAGGCGGTCGCCAACTGCGCGCTCGAGAGCGGTGCGGCGTATCTCGGCGTCGCGTTTGCCGAAGAGGGCGTGCGCCTGCGGCTGGCGGGCATCACGGCCCCGATTCTGCTGCTCGGCGCGACGGACGAAGACCACATGGACGACGTGATCCGCCACAGCCTGATGCCGACGGTATTCACGCTGGAAACGCTGCAGCTGCTGCAGTCCCACGCGGCGAAGCTCGGCATGTCCTGCCGCGTGCACATCAAGGCGGACACGGGCATGAACCGCATCGGCTTTACGAGCGAGGCGACGTTCACCGAGGCAGTCCTGCTGCTCAAGCGCAGCCCGAACCTCGTGCTCGACGGGCTCTTTACGCACTTTGCGGTGTCGGAGTTGGAGGACACGTCCTTTACTTTGCAGCAGGCGGAGCGCTTTCGCCGCTATGTGCAGATTGCCCGGGACAACGGCCTGCATCCCCTTCTGCATGCAAGCAACAGCGCGGCGGCGCTGCACATTTCCGAAGCGCAGTTCGACATGGTGCGCGGCGGCATCGCCATGTACGGTTGTCACCCCGCGGGGCATGCGGTGGAAGGCATCGATCTGCATCCCGTGCTGAGCTGGCACGCTTATATGACCCACATCAAGACCATTCCCGCCGGCGAAGGCGTCAGCTATGGCCTGAAGTTCGTCACGCCCTGCGATATGCTCGTCGGCACCGTCGCGGTCGGCTACGGAGACGGCTATAAGCGCTGTCTCTCCGGCAATGTGGACGTGCTCGTGCGCGGAAAGCGCGCGCGCCAGATCGGCACCATCTGCATGGACCAGATGATGATCGACCTGACGAACGTGCCGGACGCAGAGGTCGGCGACGACGTGGTGCTTCTCGGCGCGCAGGGGGACGACGAGATTACGGCGGACGAGCTGGCCGACAAGGCCGGCACGATCAGCTACGAAATCCTGTTGAGCATTTCCGAACGCGTGCCGCGCGTCTACACCAGAGACTGAACGCATCGTAAAAAAAGCGGCGTCCGATTTTCACGGGCGCCGCTTTTTGCTGTCCGTTTACCATCCTTCTATCGTTCGCTCGACGGCTTCGATCACGTCCCGCGCGAGCAGCATGCGTTCCCTGAGCAGTTCCAGTGCTTCGTCCGCCGCGGCGCCGAGCAAATACGCCCCGCAGCACGCCGCGTCGAAGGCAGGCAAGCCCTGCGCGAGCAGCCCCGTGATCAGGCCGGAGAGCACATCCCCGCTGCCTCCTTTGGCGAGACCGGGATTTCCGCTGATATTGAGGCGGACTTCGCCTCCGCTTGAGACGCAGCTCGTCGCGCCCTTAAGCAGCACGACGCAGTTCCATTGCTGCGCATACCGCCTCGCCACGCCGATCGGGTCGGCCAGAATCGCCTCCGCGGATTCCCCGCAGAGCCGCGCCATTTCGACCGGATGCGGCGTGAGCACGACGTTTGGATGCAGCATGTCCAGCAGCTGCCTAGACTTCGCCATCTGGTTCAGCGCGTCCGCGTCCAGCACAACAGGCAGGCCGGACCGCAGCGCCGCGCGCACAAGCGGCAGGACATCCCCATCCCCCACGCCGCAGCCGATGCAGACCGCGCCGCTCTTTTCCAGCAGGCGCGCCGCCTGTTCGCAGGCCGCCGCGTCCCAGTCCGCGCCGCCGTTTGCAGCAAACGCCATCGCCTCCGGCAGGGCGGAAAACGCGGGCTTGACCGCGCCCGGCACGGCGGCCGTCGTCAGCCCCACGCCGACGCGGAGCGCGGCTGCCGTGCTCAGCAGCGCCGCGCCGGTATACCGCGCCGAGCCGACGCAGAGCAGCGCGCGTCCGTTTTTGCCTTTGTGCGAATCCTGCGCGCGCCTTGGCAGCAGCCGCGCCGCGTCCGTCCGTTCCAGCAGAAAAACATCTCCCGCCCCGTCCGGCGGCTCATGTGAGAGCGGATGCACCGTCACCTCGCCGCAGCAGCCGCGTCCGGGAAAGAGCAGCTGTCCGCGCTTGTAAAACGCAAACGTAACCGTCTCCGCCGCGCACACCGCACAGCCGAGGATCGCGCCGCTCGTGGCGTCCACGCCGGACGGCAGGTCGATCGCCACGATGGGCTTTCCGCTTTGATTCATGCGGTCGACCGCCTCCGCGTATTCGCCCGCCAGCGGGCGCGAAAGCCCCGTGCCGAACATCGCGTCCACAAGCACGCCGTATTGCGAAAGCAGCGCATCGCTCAGCGCCGCCTCAAAGCGCACGCCGCAGTCCAGCGCGCGCAGATAATTTGTTTTCGCATCCCCCACGAGCCTGTCCGCGTCGGCCAGCAGCACGCCCGCGCAGCGGACGCCCCGGTTTTTGAGCATGCGCAGCAGCGCAAACCCGTCGCCGCCGTTGTTGCCACCGCCGCAGACGACGAGCGCGGCCTGATCGCCATAGCGCTCCCGCAGCAGCGCGTCCACGCCCTGCGCCGCGCGCTCCATCCACTCGAGGCTGTCCGCCCGGCCGTCGGCGAAGCGCTCCCGTTCGTAGAGGCGCATCTCCTGCGCCGACACCACGCGTTTCATTCGTCCCGCTCCCCCGTCGCGGCCAGCAACGCCGCGCGCGCCTCGTCATAGGAGTACCCGCGCGAAAGCAGGCGCCGCAGCACCATTTCGTTTCGCTCCTGCTCGGGCAGGCGGGCATACTGGCGCGCATATTTCTCCGCAATCGCGGCGGCGCTGCGCGTCTGCGTGTCTTCGTCCACCTGCGAGAGCGCCCGCTCCACCGCCTCCGCATCCGTCTCGTGCGAAAGCAGCTGGCGGCGCAGGTGCTCGCGGCTGACGGGCTTTGTCGCAAGCCGCGTGCGCACGAAGTCTTCGGCATACGCCTCGTCGTTAAGCAGGCCGAGCTCCTTGAGCCGCTCCACGGCTTCGTAGACCTCGACCTCGCCGTATTCGCAGGCGTCGAGGTGACGCTCCACTTCGCGCACCGTGCGCGCGCGCGCGCCGAGAAAGCGCAGCGCGCTGTCCATCGGCGTGCGCCCCGACTCGGAACCTTTTTTCGGTTTTGACATGCTGTTTCTCATGCGCCCATTTTAACACAGATTTTCTTCGTAAAACAGCGACCCGGTTCGCATAAATTCAACCGCCGCGCCGGCGGAGCGACCGGCCGGCGTTCGCGGCGCCCGGCACAACGCGCACCGGTTGCGAAAATAAAGGAGATTTCGTGCAAAATTCTGATGAACATTCTGTAACAATTCCGTTTCCGCCCGATTCCGGCGGTGCAAAAGGCATTGCAATCCGCTACAATAGGGAAAGATATCCGCGCAACAGATTCGCAGGATGCCGCGGCGCAGAGACAGGACGATCGCGCCCGCGAGAAAATACCGCAGTCCAGGAGGATGTTCCAATGGAACAAAACCGGCCCCAGCCGAGCGAGCCGCAGCAGAACGAACCGGAATATTCCGATGTGATTCTGGAGCCGATTCAAGATCTCGGTCTGCCGAAAAAGCCCCGGCGCAGCAGCACGCTCGCCAGCCGACGCAAAAAACGCAGGCAGCAGCAGCGCATCATCGTCGTACTCGGCGTAGTATTCGTGCTGGTGCTGTCCGCTTTTATCTACATGTTTGTGAGCAATCAGCGGCAGGCCGCCGCGGAAGCCGCGGCGCAGATCGCCGCGGAGGAAGCCGCGCGCGCCCAGCAGGAAAAAGAGCGGCAGGAGTTTGAGGCCATGGCGAACTCCACGACATTTCTGGAGGGCATCACGGTCAACGGCATCGACATTGGCGGCATGACCATGGACGAAGCGAAAGCCGCGCTCTCCGCCTCGGAGGCGAACATCACCTCCATGACCGAGATGCAGCTTGTCTACGACAACAAGCTCTATCCGCTGGACCTGACCAACATTCCCTATACGCTCAACACCGCGTCCGTGCTCTCCGAAGCCTACCGCCTCGGCAAGACGGGCGACTATACGTCCATGAAGGCCGAAGCCGAGGACGTGAAGACCAACGGACGCGAATACACCATGACGGTGAGCTATGACCTGACCGCGCTGACCGAGGGCGTCGCGCAGATCGCCGCGCAGATCGACATCCCCGCGCAGGACGCGACGGTGACCGGCATCGACGACGACACGCACGCGCTGCAGATCAAGGACGAGGTCACGGGCTTTGCGGTCGATCAGACCGCGCTGATCACGATGATTACGGACGCAATCCTCAACGGCAGCAGAACGCCGATCAGTATTCCGATCGTCGAAACGCAGCCGTCGATTACGGCGGAGTCGCTCGCGGGACAATACGTCCTCCGCGCAAGCGCGACGACGGACTTTTCCTCCAGCCCGAGCACGCGCAAATACAACGTGCGCAAAGGCGCCGGCCTCATCAACGGGACGGTGCTCAAACCCGGGGAGACGTTCTCCACAAACGACACGCTCGGCGTGCGCAGCACCGCCAACGGCTGGAAAGAGGCGAACGCCTATGAAAGCGGCGCGGTCGTCCCGCAGGCGGGCGGCGGCGTCTGCCAGCTCTCCACCACGCTGTATAACGCCATCGTCAAGGCCGATCTGGAGGTCGTCTTCCGCCGGAACCACTCCATGCCGGTCCACTACATCAAAGAGGGACTGGACGCGACGATCAACTCCGTCGGCAATATCATCGACTTCAAGTTCAAGAACAATACGTCGGGCGATATCATCGTCATCGGCTACACGACGAGCAACAACCGCCTGACCTTCGAAATCTGGGGGCTGCCGTTCGACACCGAAGAGTATGATGAAATCAAGCTCTCGAGCGAACTCGTCTCCACCTCCAGCGCGGGCGGCGACCCTGTGGAGCTTGAGGTTGCCGTCGGCACCGAAAAAGCGGACGGGTCGCTCATGGTGGCGGGCGAAACCTACGTCGCGGTCACGCCGCGAAAGGGTTACGTTTACCAGAGCTACAAGAACTACTATAAAAACGGCTCGCTCGTGAAGAGCGAAAAACTCGCCGTCTCCACCTACAAGGCCTATCAGGGCGAAATCTGGATCTGCCCGGCGGATGAAACGCCGACGCCCGCAGCCGAGACGACGCCGGATGCGTTCACGACGACCCCGGAGGAAGTAACCCCGACCGCCGTCCCGCCAACAACGCCAGTTCCCGGTTAAATGCAAAAAAGAGAAGGCAGCTGCCTTCTCTTTTTTTACCGGACGCGAGATGATTGGTCAGTCGTCGAACTCATGCTCCGCATCGTAGCGCTCCCGCTGGAGCAGCATACTCTTGAGTTGATCCGGCTCCATCGGCTTTTGCCGCGTGCCCATGCAGGCGCTGCAGGTGGCGAAACATTCCGGACAGACGCAGCGGCTGCCGAGGCCCTTTTCGTCCTGCACCATGTAGGCGCCGCAGTTTTGACAGGAACACCGCATACGATCGCCTCCTTTCGCTTTCCTTCCTGCTGTTATTTTACCACGTTTTCACGGCCGCGGCGAGCGATATGGTTCGGCCAAAACCGCGGGCATGGCATTCGCCGCCCGGCTGTGCTATAATCTCATCGATATGAAACGACACATTCCGACAACGGCATCCGCTTTCCTCCGCCGCGCGAGCGCTCTCGCGCTCGCTTTTACGCTGCTGTTTCTCTTTTCCCCGACCGCGAGCGCGGAGGACGGCGCGTTTGTCCTCGGCGACTGCTCGGACGACGTGCAGCGCGCGGAGACGCGCCTTTCGGACCTCGGTTACGACACGGGCGTCGTCAACGGCCGCTGGGACCAAGCGGATGCGGACGCGCTTGCCGCGTTCTGCGCCGCAAACGGCGTCTCGCCCGCCGCCGCCAACGAGCTGCTCTTTTCCAACGACGCCCTCGCCGCGTCTCAATCGACGGGCTCCGTGTTCGCCGTCGGCGCACAGGGATTTCTGCTCACCTATGGCACGCTGATGCCCTGGGACGAAGTCTCCCCCCTGCTCGAGCCTGGGCAGTCCTACAGTCTGACGAGCTGCTACACCGGCATTACGCTGCATATGGTCTGCGTCTCCCTCGGCAGCCACGCCTGGATGCGGCCGGAGCTGGACTGGGACAACGCGACGCTGAGGGGATTTTTCAGCACCGTCAGCAGTTCGGAAAAACAGCCCGTGGTGCTCACAATCGGCGGAATTCTCGTCGCCGCCTCCATCCAGCAGGCCGCGCCGTCCATGGAAGGCGAAGCGCTTCCGGAATACGGCGTGTACTTCTCCGGTTCGCTCTCCGGAATCGACGGCATACCGGACGCGGAACACGAGGCCGTCGTGCGAATCGCCGCCAAGCAACAATAGAAAATCCCATCCTTCGGCTATGCGGCGCAAGCCGATTCAGCGGCTCTCAATCGCCGGCAGCCCGATCCAGGACTGCAGCAGTCGCGAACCCCATCTATGAGTTGTTTCCAAATCTCTTTTGCGGCTTCGTAACGGACGCTGAATTGGATCAACCATCCACTCAAAAACCGAGCGCTTTCCGCACCGAACAAAAAAGCCCTGCTCCGGATTGGGAGCAGGGCTTTTTTTGTTGTGTCTGCGTCAGCCGACGGTCCGCTGGGAGATGCCCTTGATGGCGGAGAGCGCCCAGTCGTGATCGCTCAGCGTAACGACCGTTCCGCAATACGGGCACTTGCCGGTGTGGTTGATGTCCAGCGGCGCGCCGCAGTTCGGACAGCTCACCTGCGTCATGCTCGGCTGCTCCAGCGTCTTCATGTCCTTCTGGCGCGTGAGCTTCCAGTCGTACACCATAAACAGCTCGCGCGTCGTGCTGCCGCTGACGATGTTGCCGGTCCGGTCGTCCGTCGTGTAGTCGGTGATGCGCGTGGAGATGCGCACGACGAGCACGTCGTTGTCGCCTTCCACGGCATAGCGGACGATGCGCGTCTCGAGCACGGCGATGCGCTCCACATGGTTCGTCTGGTGTGCGTCGATGAGCGCCTGCAGCTGCCGTGCCATCTGGTTGTAGAGCGCGTCCGTCATGATGGCCCGCATCGGCTCCCAATGCTTGTCCTGCCAGGCGTCCTGCATCTGGATATACTGGTTGCCGACCTTTTCGAGCAGCACCTGCTCGTTGAAGTTCGGGTCCTTCTGCTTGAGCGTATCGAGCGGCAGGCCCGGTTCTTCCCGCGCCGCGTTGTAGACGTTCTGTCCGCCGCCGCTTCCGCTCCCCTTGCGCAGATTGCGCAGCACGACGAGCGCGATGACGACGATGACAATCACCGTAAAGAGGTTTCCGCCTAAACAGCCGATTCCGCTGCTGCCGGAATACGAGCCGTTGTCATAGGTAGACCCGCTGCTCCAGCTGGAGCCGGAGTCCCAGCTCGATCCGCTGCTCCCCCAGTCCGAACTGCCGCCGCCACCGCCCCAGTCCGATCCGCCGGAAAAATTTCCCGCGTCCGCGAGCGAATATGCGCCAAGCGTCAGGCAGCAAAGCAGCACGACAATCAGAAGCAGCGTGCGCCGGAATTGCTTTTTCATCGTCTCAGACCCCCCGAATATTGTTGTTTACCCGATTATCATACCCTATTTTATGCGCGCGGTAAACAGCAATTCAAAAACGCAGAGGCGCGGAAGATCTTCCGCGCCTCTGCGCCTTTTGATAACATAAGCCGATCGATTCAATCGTTTCGCAACAGTTCCAAATAGCCGCCGTTCGGCGTCAGGCACTCGACCACGCGCTCCACGTCCTTGTCCATCAGGTCCAGACGCGCTTCGCTTGCCTCGTACATCACGCAGGTGCCGCAGCTCGCGCTCAGGCTGCGCGGCACGGGCGAGAGCCGCGCGGAAACGCCTTCCGCGGCCATCGTCCTGTGCGTGCGCATGGCGGAAAAATGCGTATGGAACGTTGCGATATACGACGTCATGCTTTCGTAAGCGAGAGCGAGAATTCCCCGCCTGTCTCCGTCACGGACACGGCGTATCCGCGGGATGCGGCAAACCGGGTCACGTTTTCTTTCGCCGCCTCGGCGTCCACAAGCACGGTCAGTTGTTTCCTTCCGTCCTTCACCGCGCGCTGCGTGAGCACGACGGGTTCCGGACAAAGCAGCCCTCTGGCGTCTACGATATCCATATGCCTTATATCCTTTCCCTGTTGAAGAGACCGATGAGCACGAGAATAACAAAGCCTGCGACGACCGCGATCATGCCGTTCACCGTCGGGCCGTTGCCGGAGGAGGCAAGGCCGAAGTTATGGCAGATTGCCGCGCCGAACACGAACCCCGTCACGGTGATCGCCGCATCCGAATTGCCCTCGCCGGCGAGGATGACCTGACGCAGCGGGCAGCCGCCGAGCAGCACGCTGCCCCAGCCGACGAGCGCCATGCCGAGGAAATTCCAGAGCCCGTCCGTATGCGCGACCGGCTGGTCGGCAAACGAGAGATGGAACTTGCCGAGGATCAGATTGCCGACGATGGTGGTCACGATGACCGCAAGGAATCCCCAGAGCATGGAGAAATCCTTGAACATCATCGCGTCCCGGTTGCCGGCGACGGTGCAGAACCGCGCGCGCTGGCACAGTCCGCCGACGACGAGGCCGATGCCGAGCGCGATGAGAAGCGGCGCATGCGCGGCCCCGGGGCCGGATTCGCTGAACGCAAAGAGCGACGGCAGCAGCGCGGAGAGCACCATGAGCACCGCGACGATGATCGGCAGCATCAGCCCTTCCGTCATGCTCTGCGCATACGCGCGCTTGAGCGTGAAGCCCCCGCGCAGCCAGAGCGTGCCCACGAAGATACCCGCGATGAAGCCGACGAGGCCGACGAGCGCGTTGAGATCGCCGCCGCCGATACGCAGCATCATGCGCAGCGGGCAGCCGAGGAACATCAGCGCGCCGACCATGACGACGACCGCGAGCACAAACCGCGTCATGGGCGACGAACCGCCGCGGGGTTTGAACTCTTTGGTCAGCATCGAAACGATCATTGCACCGAGGATCATGCCGATGATCTCGGGTCGAACGTACTGAACCGCCGCCGCCGTGTGCAGCTTCATCGCGCCCGATGTGTCGCGGATGAAGCACGCGATGCAAAAGCCCATGTTGCCGGGATTTCCCAGCGCGGTCAGCACGATCGCAGCGACGCCGATGACGACGCCCGTCAGGATGACCCAGAAATTTCGTTTTTTCATGAATACTCTCCTATATCCCATTTTTCCCAAAACGAAGCCAGACCCTCCGGCAATTTCTCGCCGTAAGCAAAGAACGCGATTTTACTGAAAGCTGTTTGGTCGATTCGGTTCGGGTGATGTTTTATCCGGCGGACTTGCTATCCCGCCGAAGTTCGGATATACTTTAACATAGAAAAGCGTTATACGCAAGCTAGGATAACGAAAATGTCAAAAAATATTTTTCAGCAGCAAATGATTTATCTGGACCAGGCGGCGACGTCCCGCCCCAAGGCCTCCGGCGTCGGCGAGGCGATGCGCAGTTACATCGAGGACGTCTGCGCAAACGTCAACCGCTCCACCTACGCGCCCGCGACGGACGCGGCGCTGCTCGTGCTCGAAACGCGCGAGCAGCTCTGCTCCCTCTTTGGCGGCGGCGACCCTTCCCATGTCGTGTTCACACCCGGACAAACGGTCTCCCTCAATATGGTGATCAAAGGCGCGCTGCACCCGGGCGATCATGTGCTCGTGAGCCCCTTGGAGCACAACGGCGTCATGCGCCCGCTCACGCAGCTGCTCGACGACGGGGTCGACTTCGACCGCATTCCCCTTCGTGACGACGACCAGCTCGACTTCGACGCGGCGGCACGGCTCGTCCGCCCGAACACACGGCTGCTGCTGCTCACGCACGCCTCCAACGTCAGCGGCACGGTGTTCCCGCTTGAGGAAGCGGGCGCATTCTGCCGCGGTCGCGATATTGCGTTTGCCGTTGACGCGGCGCAGACCGGCGGGCATCTGCCGATCGACGCCGCATGCGCGAAGATCGACGCGCTCTGCGTGCCCGCGCACAAAGGCCTCCGCGGGCCGAACGGCGTCGGCGCGCTGCTCCTTTCGCCGGAGTTTGCAGCGACGCTCGAGCCGCTGATCACCGGCGGCACGGGCAGCGACTCCCACACCGAAGTTCAGCCGGATTACATGCCGGACCGCTTTGAGAGCGGAACGCCGAACCTGCCCGGCATCTACTGGCTGCACGCCGCGCTTGCCAAACTGCTTGAAGAAGGCGTCGCCGCGCGGCACGAAGCGGAGACCGCATTGCTGAATCGGTTTTTGACCGGACTGGACGCCATCGACGGCGTCTATGTGCCCGGCACGCGGGATCTGACCCGGCGCGTCGGCGTAGTCTCCGTGGACTGCACCAAGCGGCGCGACAATGCGGAGGTTGCCGACCGCCTTGCCAACGAGTATGGCATTCTCACGCGCTGCGGCCTGCACTGCGCGCCAAACGCGCATAAGACCTACGGCACGTTTCCGCAGGGCACGGTTCGCTTCTCCTTCAACAGCACAAACACGGAGGAAGAGATCGACGCCGCGCTGTCCGCGCTCGCCGAACTCCTCGCATAGCGTTTGCCAGCAACAGCAAAGCCCGCCGGATTCCGGCGGGCTTTTTCTCTTCGTTTGCTACACCAGGTAGATCGATTTGTCGCCCTGCTCGAGCACGACCCCGATGCGCTGCGCGCTCGGCACGCTCGCCTTCAAGTCCCGCTCCAGGGCGTCCGCATCGGCAGGATCGACCGCAATCAGCAGCCCGCCGGAGGTCTGCGGATCGAAGAGCGCGTCCCGCAGCTTCAGCGGCAGGTCCCCCTCGTCCACAAACGGCCCGGCATAGGTTCGGTTGCGGTATACGCCCGCGGGCAGCAGCCCCATGTTGGCAAACTCCAGCACGCGCGGCAGGAAGTCGACTGCGCCTGTCTCCACCCGCGCGGAGAGGCCGGACCCCTGCATCATCTCGAGCATATGCCCCATGAGAGAAAACCCGGTCACATCCGTACACGCGTGCACGCGGTAGCGCACCGCGCAGTCGCGCGCGCTCTTGTTGAGCGTGGTCATGAGCGCGATCACCGGGTCGATTTCGCCCGGCTCGAGCATCTCGGCTTTCTCCGCCGTGGTCAGGATGCCGACGCCGATCGGCTTGGTCAAAAACAGCACGTCGCCGATTTTTGCGCCGAGGTTTTTGTAGAACCGATCCGGATGCACGAATCCGGTCACGGCAAGCCCGTATTTCGGCACGTCGTCAAATATGCTGTGTCCGCCCGTGATGATCGCACCCGCTTCATAGGCCTTGCTGTAGCCGCCCGCAAGCATGGCCTGCACCGCGCTCTGCGGCATGTTTTCCGGAATGCAGAGCAGGTTGAGCGCGAGCTTCGGTTCGCCGCCCATGGCGTATACGTCCGAGAGCGCATTTGTCGCGGCAATCTGGCCAAAGGTGAACGGATCGTCCACGATCGGCGGGAAAAAGTCCACCGTCTGCACGAGCGCAAGCTCGTCGCTCACGCGATATACGGACGCGTCGTCCGAGCGGTCGAACCCGACGAGCAGGTTTTCGTCGTGATGCGTCGGCATGTCGCCAAGCAGCTTGGCCAGCGTGCCTGCACCGACCTTTGCGCCGCAGCCCGCGCAGTTGGAAAGTTTTGTGAGCTTTACTTCCGTTTCCATTCGTATCCTCCTTGCGTCAGCCCGCGCAGCACCGCCTCCAGCACGCCGCCGCCTACGGCGAGCGCTTTGTCGGACACGGCGAAGCAATGGGCGCGTTCACAGCGAGGGTCCACGTCCCCGCTCTTCATCCCTTCTGTAACGGCGATGCCGTCCGGCAGAATGCCGCGCAGCACGCCGCGAATGCGCGAGACGATCGGCTCGCCGTCGACATAGGCGCATACTTCTCCCGCCTCCACCGTATCGCCGATTTGTTTCACGCCGCGAAACACGCCCGCGCGCGGCGAGCGCAGCAGCCGCTCCAGCGTGAAGCCGCCGATGTTGCCGGGAACTCCGGTGTCCGGCAGCGCGGAGCCTCTGGTGTACACGCGCCCGAGCGTATGCCCGCGCATGGTCTCTACCACCGCGTGGCAGTCTAAGCCCGCCGTAAACCCGGGACCGACGCCGATGACGACCGGTGCGTCCGTGATCTTCGTGCCAAGGTTTTTCTTGGCGAGAATCGCATCCACCACGGCGATTGGCTTGAGCTGCCGCGCCGTCTCGCCCGCAGGATCGGCCAAAAGCGCGATCTCGCCGCGGGCCATGACCTGCGCCGCTTCTTCCGCGCTCGCGGCAAAGCGCGCGGTGATGTCCTCCACCGTCGTCTGACCGTTGATGATCGCCTCGGAGAGGCAAACGGTCCGGCGGATGGAGGTCGGCTGCGGCAGGTCGCTCATCACGACGGAAAAGCCGCTCTTATAGAGACGAAACGCGACGCCCGTTGCGATATCGCCCGCGCCGCGCACCCAGATGATCATATTTCGTTTCCTCTCGGGCACGCGCTGCGTGCCTGCGTTATCTCTCTTCGCCGAGCGCGGCGATGACCGCGCGTTCGACGGGATCGTTCTTTAGTTCGGACGCAATCTCGAGCGCAATTTTCTTCCGCTCGTCGTCGTCCGCCTTGTTCAGCACGACGACGTATCGCATGCCGTCCAACACGCCCTTGCGCTGCCCTTCCGAGTGGCCAAGCACGCGCGCGATGTCCCGCGCGGTCACCCTGTCGCCCTCTTGTTTTCCGCAGAGCGCGGCATACCGTTCCGGCCGGAACGCCGCCTGTGAAATCGGCTGTCCCGCGCCGTCGAGCCCGGCGAGCGCGATCACGAGCTTTGTCTCCGGCGGAATCACCGGCTCGTGTTTGGCCGGCGCTTTGAGCGGCAGGCGCTTCGCCCCGTCCGCCTCGACAAGCACATAATCCGCGAGTTTCGCCATGCGGGCGAACCTCAGCTCCGGCGCGGAGAGTTTTCCCTGCTCGGCCGGCGTTCCGAGGCAGACGAGCCGATCATCCGTAAGCGCGGCGTCGATTTCGTCCTCGGTCGCGTGCGTCAGCGTTCGAATGTCCCCGGGCGGGAAGATATGCGTCGTCGTGGTTACGATCACGCGCGCGCCGCCGGAAGAAAGCGCCCGCGCGAGGCGCAGCATGAGCGTCGTCTTTCCCCCGCCGCCGACCAACGCGGTCACGCCGCGCGGCGGATCGAGCGCGCGAATGATGCTGTCCCCGTTTGTAAAAAAGATCGTCTGCACGGCGCCGTCGTTCTCCCCGGTTGAGAATAACACTTCTCTTTGCGGAATGTCAATCGATACGCCCCTCCATCATCGGGGGCGGAAAAACCCAATCCTGCATTGCCAAAGTCATGCTACAACGATATAATGCCATAAAACGCAACCAACGGAGGAACGCAAATGAAATACCGCCTTGAGACTCAGTGCCTGCACGAGGGGTGGTCCCCAAGCAACGGCATGTCGCGCCAGCTGCCCATCTATCAGAGCACCACGTTCAAGTATGATTCAAGCGACGAGATGGGCCGTTTGTTCGATCTTGAGGCGGAGGGATATTTTTACACCCGCCTGCAAAACCCGACCAGCGACGCCGTCGCCGCGCGCATCTGCGCGCTGGAGGGCGGCGAGGCCGCCATGCTGACCTCTTCGGGGCAGGCCGCGAACTTCTTTGCCATCTTCAATATCTGCGAAGCGGGCGATCACTTCATCGCCTCCTCGGCAATCTACGGCGGCACCTACAACCTCTTTGGCGTGACGCTGAAAAAAATGGGAATCGAGTGCACCTTTGTGGACCAGACGCTTTCGGAAGAGGCACTCGCCGGGTATTTTCGTCCCAACACAAAGGCGCTGTTTGGCGAAACCATCACCAACCCCACCGTGTCCGTGCTGGACATCGAAAAATTTTCGCGTCTGGCGCATGCGCACGGCGTTCCGCTGATCATAGACAACACCTTTGCCACGCCCGTCAATTGCCGCCCCTTCGAATGGGGCGCGGACATCGTGACCCACTCCACCACCAAATATATGGACGGGCATGCCGTCGGCGTTGGCGGCTGCATCGTGGACAGCGGCAATTTCGACTGGATGCGGCACCCGGACCGGTTCCCGGGACTTACCACGCCGGACGAATCCTATCACGGCATCGTCTATGCCGAGCGTTTCGGCAGGCGGGCTTACATCACCAAGGCGACCTCGCAGCTCATGCGGGATTTCGGCGCAACTCAATCGCCGCAAAACGCCTTCTATCTCGGCCTCGGGCTGGAGACGCTCGCGCTGCGCATGCAGCGGCACTGCGCAAATGCGTTGCAGGTCGCCAACTATCTGAGCGCCCATAGCAAGGTCGCTTGGGTGCATTATCCCGAGCTGGAAGGCGATGAATTCCACGCGCTGGCGCAGAAGTATCTGCCCACCGGCTCCTGCGGCGTTCTGGCGTTTGGCGTGCGCGGCGGCCGTACCGCGGCGGTGCGGTTTATGGATCGGCTGCAGCTTGCCGCCATCATGACGCACGTTGCGGACAGCAAGACCTGCCTGCTGCACCCCGCGAGCCATACGCACCGGCAGCTGAGCGACGAGCAGCTCGCCGCCGCCGGCGTCGCGCCGGATCTGATCCGTCTCTCCGTCGGCATTGAAGACGTAAACGATATCATTGCCGATCTGGCGCAGGCCCTCGAAAGCATTTAGTCTAATTGCGCTAATTGCGCATCATGATGCGCTCTTTGCAAAGCACCGGCAACGTCTGGCCGGTGTTTTTCATTTAAGCAGGCGTCCCATGACATCGCGAAGTCGGCGCGAACAGGTGTGAAAAAAGATCCAAACGCGACGGCAAAGCGCATTCAGATCTTTTCCATCTGGTACCCCCTCAGGGATTCGAACCCTGGACACCCTGATTAAGAGTCAGGTGCTCTAGCCAACTGAGCTAAGGAGGCAAATCATATCCATCCGCGGAGCTCTTCGCTCCCCTGAATCCAATGCAAATTTTTATGGCGGCATCATAATCATAGCCGCATCTCCCGACAGGAGACGGGGCTCTCCGCTCAAGCCGTTCGCAGCTTGTGCTTCGCACTGCGCGGCTGCCGGCTTTCGCTCCCCTGCCGCTAAAAACGATCCGCCGGATCGTTTTTTAAACGCGGCTTCGAGCCCCTCTGAATCCAATACAAATTTTTATGGCGGCATCATAGCCGCCATAAAAATCTGGAGCGGGAGACGGGGCTCGAACCCGCCACCTCAGCCTTGGCAAGGCTGCGCTCTACCAAATGAGCTACTCCCGCAAAGTGCCGCTTGCGACTGCGGCGGGAAACTTGGTACCCCCTCAGGGATTCGAACCCTGGACACCCTGATTAAGAGTCAGGTGCTCTAGCCAACTGAGCTAAGGAGGCATATGCTGGGCGCCCGGCCAAACGCCGTTTCCGACCGTCCGCCTGGGCCCTATCGTCAGCGGTTCGGGTCGGACTGTGGCAACCATCCTCAAACCGCGGCAAAAAGTATTATAGCATTTTTCGCACGGATGTCAACCAGAAATCAAATGTTTTCCATCCAATTGTGAGACGTAATTGTATCCGTATTTCGTTTTTTTCGCAACATTTTCATCCCCCTCTTGCAATCGATCACCCGTTCGCGATAGTATTTACTGTAACAGGGTCGGCCGACGGCTGCGCCTGTCCAAAATGTCCGCGACGCAGGGGGAAAATGCGGATGCGGGAAACGCAAATCAGAGGGGGAAAATCATCATTATGGAAACAAGATACTGCACCAACTGCGGCAAGCCGATTCAACCGACGGAGTTCCGCAGCGCCGCCGGATACTGCGGGGAATGCGCGGAGAAAAATCCGGCCGCGTCTCAGGCCGGGCAATATTCGGAGAAGGACTGGCTCGTAACGCTGCTCTTCTCGATCTTCCTTGGCGCCCTCGGCATCCATCGCTTCTATGTCGGCAAGATCGGAACGGGCATCCTCTGGCTCTTTACGGCGGGCTGCTTCGGCATCGGCGCGCTGGTGGACATCATCATGATCGCCACCGAGAATTTCACGGACGAAAACGGCCGCCTGATCGTGCAGGATTCGCGTAAAAACCCGAATTACGCCTATTCCTATGCGGGAAACGCCGCATCCGCCGCAACAAAAGCGCCGCGTGAAGATATCCTCGATCAAATCGAAAAACTCGCCAAACTGCGCGATTCCGGCGTGATCTCGCAGGAAGAATTCGAGCAGAAAAAAGCGGTTCTCATGGACAAGATCCAGTAACGAATCTCACAAACCCTAAAAGCCGCCCTTGGGGGCGGTTTTCTATATCTAGTAGTTTCGAATTTATTTTTTGGATTGCGCTTACAAGCTGTTGCGTGCAGATGTAGCTTTTGTTCATTCTTTCTTCACGTTTCACGTGAAACATTTGTATATGAATTTTATGTGAATTTCAGAACAGCGGTTTTATCGGCAATTTTAAGAAACCAGAAATATATCCACATAAAATATACGTTTTAATACTCGTAAAACACGTTTTTTTGCTTCGATGTTTCTCTACTTCTTCGCCATATACAGCCGGACTTCCTGCGGAATCATGATCCTGCCGCCGTTATCGTCGATGTATGCTGCGGCGTTGCCCAGAATAGCCGTCCGCGCCTCGCGGCTGACCGCGTGAAAATCCGAATAGGAATTCATCAGTTTCAGATATCGCGCGGTATCGTATTCGTCGTTCCAGCGATACACCCTCGAAACCGGGGTTTGAAACAGCCCGCCCGTCTGCATTTGCGCAATCCGGTGCAGAGGCAGCTCTTGCGCTTCCTCGCGGCTGATATAGTCGTCCAGTTCCGGTGCGTAGACCCGATAGATGTCCCTGACGTGCCGCAGCATCTCCGTCCCGGGCGCAACGATGGACGCCAGATGCCAGAAGACCGCCATGACGCCGTTTTGCCGGAGCAAGTAGTACGCTTTCGGATAGCCGACCTCCGGCCCGATCCAGTGAAAAGCGGTGGCGGAAAAAATCAGGTCATACGTTTCCCCGGCGCAGGCATAGTCCTCGAACGCCGAACAGGCGCAGTGAAAGTTTTGATGCCGTGAAAATCTGCTTTTCAGAAACCGGACCTGCTCTTCGGAAATCTCAAGCGCGGTGAGATCATAGCGATTTTGCACAAAATATTCCGTCGCCTGACCGGGGCCAGCGCCGATTTCGAGGATCTTTGCACCCTCGCGGAGCGCCGCAAATTCGACGATATCGCGGTAGAGTTCGGGCGGGTACCCCGGACGGGCTGCCGCATAGTCGTCGATGATCGTCCGGAAAACGTCCTTATTCTCCATGTTCTAACCGTTCCGGCGTCGTCCGCAGCGCCTTGATCTTTATAAAGGAATTGTCGGAATTGGATTGGCAGCGATCTGCCAAGCTGCTATTATTCAGTATACTATGAATCCAGAAGAAAGGGACATGAAAAGTTTGCGCGACAAAGCCCCGCCTTTCCGCGGGGCCTTGCTGTTCCTCTATTCTCTTAACGCTTGTGTTCCCGCACCGGCACGCCCTCGATATACCCGCGTGCGCCGACGGGCGCCAGCTGAAACCGCGGACCGTCCTCCGGCGCCCACTCCCAGCCGTACGGCTTCGGATCGTAGCGCTCGATCGCATCCCAAACGGTCTCGATCGCCTCGCAGAACGCTTCGTCCTCAAACGGCTCGCCGTTGAACACCAGGTACTTGCAGGCGGGCAGATCGATGATGTCGAATCCATCCGGAACCGTGCCGGAGAAATCGGGCGGCATCTCCACCGCCTGGCAATATTCCGACGTGCCGGGTTTGCGCATGCCCTCCGGCAGCCAGACGCCGATCGACTCGTGCAGCGCGCCTTTGATGCTCTCCAGAACGCCCCAAACGCCGCAGCCGACCTCCTCGCAATACGAGAAATAGTCCTCCGCCTTGAATCCGCGTTTGAGGATGAGTTTTCTCGCGGGACGCTCGATCACCTGCGTAAAAATAACCGTGCCTGACATCGTTTCTTTTCCTTTCTCAGTCGTTTGTATGGGTGATGGGCAACGAACGGGGTAATAGGAAAAGAGCGGCAGCGGCGGGGTCTCCTTTCGATACCGCTGCGGAGAGATTGCGAATTCGCGCGAAAACGCCTTTGTGAATCCCTCATGGGAGCCGAACGTGGACTCCAGCGCGACATCCAGCACGCTCATGTCCGTGTCCCTCAGCTTCTTTGCCGCCGCCGAGAGCCGGACCGCGCGCAGATACTCAAAAGGCGTTCTCCCCACCAGTTCGGAGAAGGCGCGCAGCGCATGCCATGGCGAATACATCGCCGCCTTCGCCAAGTCCGGTAAGGTGATCTCCTCCTGATAATGCGCCATGATGTATTCCTGCATCCGGCGCACGGCGCTCGTTTTTTCCTGATTGTTTGTCATTCCTGTCACCCGGGAAAAGAATACCATGTCCGCCCGAACAATTTCTTGAACGGGATTGCTCGATACCGTATCGTCGTCTGAAAAATCTTTCGACCTTTTTTATTCAGTATACAATGAATCCGGTGCAGCATGAAAAGCGTAATTCCTGCTCCGGTAACCCTTTTCCCTCGCCCCACTACTCCCCGCCTTGTCCCTTTTGCCGGAATTTGATACACTGCAGCTATGTCAAAGAAAACTTGATCGCTCGAAAAGGAAATGGGGTAACGGATATGATGAATGTTCTCAACAAAAATCTCGACCTGCTGGGCGCCGTCACCGCCGTGCTGTTTTTTGTGTCGGCCATCCTCGTTTTCTCGTTTCGATTGGCCGGCAAACCGCAGGTCGGTTTCTGGATCGGCATTTTCGAACTCTGCCTTGCCGCTCCGTTGATCTATCTTCTGGCCAAAGCGCCCGCGCTGCACCGTTCGACCATCTACTATATTCAGATCTGCTGCATGCTGCTTTGGTTGATCGTCGAGCTGCTGCTGGACTATCTCCTGAAATTCGACTTTCGTCAGGTCCGCTGGATGGTCGTCAGCTATGTCGTGCTGTTCTTCGCCGGATCGGGCGGGCTGCTCGGCATCGCCACACAGGCCGGCCGCGGCTGGAGCATCGCCTCGATCGCGCTGTTTCTGATCATGGCGGTGCTGACGTTCGTCCAGCGCGCGGTCACGGGGATGTAGCGACGTTTTGCATAACCATCCCCGATGCGTCACATCGTCTTTTCACACTGCATCATAACGAATAAATACAGAATTGTTAGATCAAAATTCCGGTTGACAAAAAGAAAGCGCGACAAAATGACGAATAAAGCTTATCGGTTTCTGATCGTGATCAGCGGCGTGATCTGTGGTTACGTACTGATCAAGTCGATCTTCTTTATCCAGACGCGGCAGATCAGAACGGACGTGATCCAAGCCATGCTGGTCGGCTTCGGACTGGCACTCGCCACGGCGTTTCTGATCGCCGAAGTCAGATCGAAAACGGTCAACGGCTGGAAAACGACATCTGGATGCGGCGTGTCCGGCGGCGGCATGTTGCTGCGCGCCGCTTGCACCCTTGCCTACCCCGGCCCGATCAACTCGCCCCGGGAGGCAATGTACTGGACCGCGTCCAAGGACAGCGCAAATCACGGCCTCTCCGGCGAGCGCAACTATGTGCTTCGCTTTCCCGCAGGCGAACTTCCCCCAAACGATGCGTTTTGGTCGCTGACCATGGGCGATGCCAAAAATCGTTTTGTGGAGAATTCAATCAACCGATACAGCGTGTCCGACCGGTCGGGTCTGGTGCCGAACGCGGACGGCTCGGTCAGCATCTACATTCAGTACGCCGCTCCAGCTGGGTTGGAATCTAACTGGCTGCCATCTCCCGAAGGCAGCTTCATTCTCTGGCTGCGCGTGTATCTGCCCGGCGAGTCTATTCTGGCGGGAGAATACAACGTCCCGCCCGTTGTGGAGGCTGCCTGATGGAACAGACGAGATTGGAACACCTGCTGATTTTTGTCCCATGCATGATTGCGGTATGGTTTGTCGTCATCCGCTTCCTGCCGCGCATGCTTCTCTCCGTATATAAAAAGGCGATCCTTGTGAAAGGATTCGGGGATGGACCGATCCCCTTCAACACGCTCTATATGCAGCCCGAAAGCATATTTGAAAACCCGCTTCAGGCCTCTGGGTCAAGTCTGTCGACCACCGGCGTCAATCGCGATACGCTGATCACCATCGGCTGGCTGGATCTTCGCAACGGTCCGCAGCGGCTGCACGTGCCGGACATGGATGGCCGGTATTACAGCGTGCAATTTACCGATCCGACAAAAAATACGGTGTTTGCATACATCGGCAAACGAACCACGGGAACGCAGGCAGGCGACTATCTGATCACCGGTCCCGGTTGGAAAGGCGCGCCGCCGCAGGGCGTTGAGCAGATTGTTTTGCCGAGAACGTCGTTCCTCATCATCGGCCGTGTTTTGGTCTACGGCGAAAGCGACCTGTCCGCCGCGTATGCGCTGGCAAAGCAGATCGGGTTGTCGCCATTGGCACAATAAGGCTTTTTCGTTTTCCCCGCTGAAGCCTGTCCCCCATCATGAGTACAACCCGCCTTTAGGCGGGTTGCTTCGATTTTCAGGTTATTTGGATGCAAAAACGCACGTTTTCCGAGACACTCCGAAATTCAGCGCAGCGCTTCAAATTTGACAATTCCGTAAATGCGCTTTATCAGGAACGCTCGACAAAACCCAATATCAATCTCTGCCACAAAGATCTTTGAGTTTTTTCAAAGCGCGTTTGCAATAATATCCCGCGAATTGAAAAACGGTCGGTTTTGGAACCCTTCTTCCCAGCCCCTCGCTTCGCGTGTATTTGCATGGGTTGCACAGTCCGCACGGCGAACCGTCGTTCCTCGGATGATGGCAAAACCAGGTGTGTTCCATAATATCGTCAAATCCATATTTCATGGCGATCTCATGCATTTGCACCTTTGTCAAACGAAGTATGGGAAACCGATAGTATTTGAACAGACTCAATTCGGGATAAGTCATATTCTCTAAATCAAGCACATCATATGAGTCATTCTCATCATCCGCTTTTTTTACGCTTGAATGGAGGAAATTGGTTGCCTTATCATCACGATGAATGCATAGCTCCAAATCACTTAACCCGCTCGCATCGGCGTACCTGCCCAGCCACTCATATTGCGGTCCAAGGTACGATTTCGATAACAATCGATTAAAATCTCTTGTAATGGTTGCGTTGGGCGGGATATCGCTTTTGCTTATTATGATGAGCTCTTTTATGGCATCTGTTGTATGCGGGAATTTTTCTGTCATCAATTCCTTTATCTTTTTCATCGCATTTTGCTCTTGTTGCGATGATTCCCGTTCGTTATCCAATATGTAATATGGCTGAACAATCTCTTTTTTTACTATAGCAAGCTCAAGGACCCTGAATGTCGAATCCCAACCGCCTGTCCACAGAATGTTTTTCATGAGATTTCACAACACTTTCATGTTCTGTTGTTTTATTTGACTATATCTGTATTTACATGAAATGTCAAAAAAATAAACAGTTGATAGCGCATATTTGGCTGAGATATCCTCTGAAGACAGACCGTTTGGGGCGGTACCGCGAAAGTATCCGTAACGCAGATAAATATTTCCTGTTTCTCATTCCCCTCTTTTTTCACTCAGCAGTTTTTCCTTGTTGGGCCGGGTGTCGTCCATCAAAAAATCCGCCCACTCCAGATCAAGCATATCGATGTTTTCCTGCCAGTAGACAAGGCGCCGACAGTAGTAGTCGATCTTCCCGCGAACCTTCCCGGCATATTCGCCCTCTCCATATTGGAAAACAAGGGATGTCAGCTCATAGACAGGGAGCCCGAAAGCGTGCGTTTCCACATGCACGGTGGCACCGGCGTGGCCAATCGCATGGCACAACGCGCCGTATGCCTTGTCATCCATTTCTTTCGCAACGGCGTGAGCATCCAAAATTGCCCGTTTCGCGGCAGGCATTTTGATTTTGCCCCTCGACCAGGCTTCGCAGAGTTCCAGCGCCGTTCTTGGCCTTAACTCGTATGGATATTTTTCTTCAAACCGCGCAAGAGGATCTTTCGCGCAATCCAACGCCCACATAACGAGCGTACGATGCTTTTGCTGCTCTATCAGCATCCTGAGCTCCTGCAAGCATTCGCTATCGCGGGAAAACAGCAGTGTATTCTTTTTCTTTAGTTTCTGTTCAACGTCAGAAAACATGTCAAAATCTCTTCACATGTAATAGCTGCCGACTAAAAGCTGTCCGTCAAATTCTTGTTTGGCAGTATTTTTATCGATTTCATTATAGCAGGCGGGCGATGGAATAAAATACAGGCAAGACAAAAACAGGCCGATTTATCGTCGACCTGTTTTGTCTTTACGAGCACCCGAGGTCGCTCATGGTGGTACGAGTGGCGATAGAGCATTTTTTCAAAAACCCCAGTAAAATTAATGATTTATGGGTAGTTTGCAGACAATGTTTACGCCTAACAACTCAATAAAGCAAGAGTATGCGCCGTAGGTTTTGAAACCTACGGCGTGTTTTAGTGGGTCTATTGTGTCAAAAACTCAAAGATGCTATTTCTTGAGAATTTCATGGAATATCGCAATCGGCTCTCTTTTTACCCCTTTAAAATTCACTAATTCATTGACTGTAAAAGTTATTAGACCTGCTGTAATAGTTAGATATTCTGGTAATATACTGTTCCCATGCAATACAGCAGATAATATTGAGCTTGTTGCTGATAATAGTAGTGACAAACTGCCCGTCGCTGTCAGAATACCGTGCTTTTTTAATGCGAATTTATAATCCTCTAATGCTTTATATAGTGTAGCCTCTACGTTGTTAGTGTCCTTTTTTGATAATTCAAGCTCACACCAATTTGAAAAACGTCTTAATTTATATAATGTTCTCTTATCCTTTCTCATATCAAGAACTTGTTCCCATTCCAATGAATCTTCAACGATTATTGGTATGTCAGAAATATGTATATCACCCAACTTATCTATGTTTTTTATTTGAGTGCGTGTATTTGGTAGAACCATCCATTCAACATTAGCCCTGCTAGATAGAATAGGTGTTACTTTACTGTAAAAATTTTGTTGGAGATATGTTGCATAGAAAAGAGTTATATAATCTAGAACAAAGTCTTTGTTGGCATGATCATTTTCCATCTTACCGGTTTTTGTACTAAAAATATCTGCGATTACATCAAACGGATAACCACTTTTCAATGCAGAATTTTTATCAGGATTTGATAACAAAATCTCAGAATCCATCCCGTCAATGCGAACCTTTTCTGGAATATCCACATTATTAATTAGCTTTGAGTTTTTTGCTGATGCAGGCATCCAGAGCCTATCATATAGTAATGCTGTGGTTTTTGGCTTTGTAAAGGTTATTGCACAGCTTATTTTTTGATAATCAATATCTTGCATTCAACAATCTCCATATTAGGATTCTATACGAATACTATGAATACTCAATCTTATACCCCTAAGGCCAATTAAATTATACTCCAAGACCCGCTCCAAAACAACGGAAATGTGCTTGCTTTCAATGATAAAATAGTCCTGTCATTTATGGCCAAGGTGCGAGTGTTCTTATAGGAATTACCCCCGTCACATTGGGTAGTATAAGCGAGAAAAATGGAAAAGCAGAGAGAAAACAAAAAGAAAGTAGCCAAATACAGCTACTTTCTTCGTGGAGCAGGTAACGGGACTCGAACCCGTGATCTCAGCTTGGAAGGCTAATGTGTTACCGCTACACTATACCTGCACGCGGTGATGAAATTGTAAGAGCTTGCCGATAAGAAAATCTCCATTCATAAACGGGCAACCGCGCGTCCGCTTATGAATGGAGCGGGAGACGGGGCTCGAACCCGCCACCTCAGCCTTGGCAAGGCTGCGCTCTACCAAATGAGCTACTCCCGCAAGTGTACAGGAAGGTTTGGTGCGGGCGAAGGGACTTGAACCCATACGCCTTTCGGGCACCAGAACCTAAATCTGGCGCGTCTGCCAATTCCGCCACACCCGCACGCAGATCAACATCGGCAGTGGAAAAACAAAAATGGTGATCCGTCGGAGACTCGAACTCCGGACACCCTGATTAAAAGTCAGGTGCTCTACCGACTGAGCTAACGGATCAGAAAAAAATGGCTGGGGTGGCAGGATTTGAACCTACGAATGCCAGAGTCAAAGTCTGGTGCCTTACCGCTTGGCGACACCCCACAGTACGCTGAATCGGTAAAAAATGGGGTGAGTAGTGGGATTTGAACCCACGACCTCCTGGGCCACAACCAGGCACTCTAACCAACTGAGCTATACCCACCATAC
>JAAYUE010000065.1 GCA_012517905.1 Clostridiales bacterium
ATCGTAGCAGGTCAAGGGTTGGATTACAATGTCGATATCGTAATGTGCATCGACGCCACAGGCAGCATGTCGCCAATCATCGAGGAAGTCAAAACAAACGCGCTGTCCTTTTACAAAAAGTTTGTGGCGGAGATGGACGAGGCAAACAAGCGCGTTGAGCAGCTGCGGATCAAGGTGATCGTTTTTCGGGACTACGAATGCGATACCGAGCCGATGACGCAGTCCGAGTTTTTTGTTTTGCCGGATGAGAACGACGCGTTCGAGTCGTTTGTGCGCGGCATTACGGCCTCCGGCGGCGGAGACGGGCCGGAAAACGGGCTGGAAGCCATTGCGCTTGCGCTTAAGTCGGATTGGGTGACGACCGGGTCCAAACGCCGCCATGTTATCCTGATGTTTTCGGATGCGCCGGCGCTCGAACTGGGGCAGCGCAGCGGCAGTCCCAAATATCCTTCGGGAATGCCGGCAAACCTGCAGGAACTCGGCGACTGGTGGGAGGGCACCGCGCAGATCGGTACGTTTGAAGCGTCCAAGTGCGGCCGCCTCGTGGTGTTTGCGCCGGATGCTTACCCCTGGTCCGATATGCAGACCTGGAATAACTACTGGCATACGCCGTCGAGCGGCGGAACCGGGCTTGAGGACGTAGACATCGACGCGGCAATCCGCCTGCTTGTCTGCTCCGTCGGCGGCACGGTGCAATAAAAAACGTGCAGACAGCCTTCCTGATCAGGAGGGCTTTCTTGCTGTATGGGCAAAAACGGGCACGTGGGACACGATTTCGGAGGAATCACATGAACGGAACCATCTACCGGCAGCGGGAGGTCAAGAGCGAATCCGGCGGAGTGCTTCCCGTTGGAGAGGATACGCTGCCGCTGGCTACGGAGCATCTCCTGCTGGTTGCGGACGGGCTTGGCGGGACCGGCGGGTTTCCGCACCAGCGGATCAATCCCGACATATTGGAAAAAGACCGGTTCCTTGCAACCGCGTATGAAGGCGTATTTTCCGATGCCACGCCGGACGAAATCAAACGATATACAGTAGAAGCATTTTCCGAGCTGTTCGCGCTCAGGGACCTCTATTTCAGCAGCTATAAATACGCCAAGCGAAGCGGATACTTCGCTTCGCGGATCGCGGCTTCCCTGCTGCTGAATGAAGTGCTGTCCGGCGGAGAACAGGGTATTGTGGAGCTGCTGAAGCGGTTTCAGGAAGCGCCGTTGTCCGAACGCGCTGCGTTCGAAACGGAAACCGGCGAGCGCTATGTGCGCTGCATTTCGGACGGCATGCGGCAGGTGGCGCAAAAAGCGAATCTGATCTATGAATCGAAGTCCAGCGGCATGGCGCTGCTGCCGACGACGATTTCGCTGACGCTTTGCGCTCCGCGGGAGAATTGTCTGGATGCGCTGTTCGCCTGGGCGGGCGATTCGCGAGGATATGTTTGGAATTCGGACGGACTGATGCAGGCGACAGCGGATCACGAGAGCGCAGAGGTGATGACGAACATCATCAGCCTCCGTGCTCCGTTTTACATCTCCTGCAAATTTATGACACTGGCGCAGCCATGCGTGGTGTTTAACGCAAGCGACGGTTGTTTCGACTGCTTTACGGCGCCGATCGACTTTGAATACTTCCTGCTGGACGCGCTGACGCGCGCGGAATCGATGGATGCGTTTTTAGAGTCGGCACGGGCGTTTTTTGCTGCGAACTCCTCGGATGACAGCTCGACGCTCGCACTGGGAACGTTCGGATACGCCGATTTTGCCGCGCTTCGCAAGGCGGCGCAGGAGCGTCTTGACCGCATGCGCGAAACGTATGTCGATCCGCTGCCGGATATCTTCACACGCGACTACACCGCCGAACTGCAGCAGCAGGAAAAACGCTACCGCGCAAAAGCGACGGAGGCAAAGGACCTTTGCGGTGCGCTGCCCGAGGTGATCGCTTATTGCGCGGGCGCAGCCGCTTCGCGGAAAAAGACGGACGGGAGTCACGATCTTGCCGCCGATTCGGCGGCCTACTGGCAGGCGAATTATCCGGATGTGATCGAGCACATGCTGACCGGCGGACTCTTTGCCGCGGATCAAAAGACGCGGGTGGAAGCGATCGTGGCCGACGATCTGGAGAAGCTGCGCGCCCTTCGCGCCGCCTATGCGCAGCGGGAGAAGCTGTACGAGGCATATGAGTCCGGATACGGCGCGCTGATTCGGGAGGAGAAAATATGAGCGAGACGATCAGGGGATATGGCCTGACGGGCGATTGGAAGACGTCCACCGGCGGCATGACGGCTATGGCACAGAGGGAGGGCAGGAAGTTCTTCCTGAAAAAATACAAAAATCCTGTGCAGCCAAACCAAGCGGACATCGACGCGGGCAGAATATCAAAAAAGACCTATGAGGCAAACAAGCGGCGATTCGACTCTTTTGTGTCGACGCGCTCCAAAATCAACGAGAACCTCTCGACAAAAGCAGGCATGGGCGGCAACATCATACTGCCGCTGGAGTGGTTCGTGCACGAAAACCTGTATATAGAGGCTTCGGAATTCGTCTCGGGTCTGATTTCCGACGACGACATTATCCGCCTGCCGTATGAAAACAAGAAGCTCGTCATGCTGACCGCGGCGAGCGCGCTCGCGAGCGTGCACCGGCTCGGTATCGTGCACGGCGATCTGAAAGCTACGAATATCCTCGGCGCAAAAAACGCCGCGGGCAACTATGTTGCGAAGATCATCGACTTTGACTGCAGCTATTTTGTAACCCAAAAACCGCAAAACGACATCGGAGGAGATCAGGTATATGCCTCGCCGGAGCTGGGGCTGTGCTGGATCAGCGAGATGGAACCGGAGTATGTGGACCAGCTCTCGATCAAATCGGATATCTTTTCGCTCGGGCTGGTTTTTCATCGCTATATCACGGGCGATTTGCCGCAGCCGAGATCGATCCCCAAGGAAATGTCCGACAAACATAAAAAAGGCAGCGCGATCTATCCCTGGGAAATATTGCTATACGACGAACGTCTCGTCGTCAGCCCGAAGGTGAAGGAGCCGTACCTGATAGATCTGATCGAAAGCATGCTGCAGCCAAAGCCGGAAGCGCGGCCGGATGCGGCGGACGTGCTGGATTTTCTCAAAAGCGGGCGCAAATCCGCTGCCGCGGCGCGCATCCCCGAAGCGGGCGCGGCGAAAGAAACGCCGGTAAAAGAACCGGTAAAGGAGACGCCTCCGGTTACCGGTACGGCAAAAGCGCCGACGGCGCCGCCGAAACCGGCGTCAGCGCCCAAAGCGCCGGTTGCCAAAGGATTCGCTTCGCCTTGGACGGAGCATGCGATCACCTGGCTACCCGAAAAGATCGCGGGCATGCGCTTCGTTTCCTGCGAACAGACGGAGGCGGCTGGAAAGCACTGCTACCGCTTCTTCCGCGCGGATGGAACGGGCATGATATTTACAATCGAAAAACTCATGATGCTCGGCTTGGCGGCGCCCGCCGGTGCGCCGCGCGTTGCAGCGAAAGCCGAGCCGGTGAAAAGCCCGCCGACCGCTCCGCCGAAAGCCGCGCCGGTATCCGCTGAGAAGAACGCGCTTTGGGAAGAAGACGCTGTGTATGCGGTCGATTCTTCCGCTCTGGCGCGGGACGGATATGACGCGATCGTCAGGACGGATAAGGGCGGCAAAAAAGGATATCTGGCGGTCGGGACAGGCGGGCGAGAGCGCTTCATGCCGCTGCAGACGCTGGTCATGCTCGGATATCTGAAAAAACGCTGACACGCGGCGCCGAGCGCGCCGGGGATTCGGAAAACTGAGAAAAACGATACGTCTGGGGCAGCGAAATGGCATGGATTTGCGAAGACTGCAATACAAATAACGAAGATTCGGATTTGGAATGCTGCGTCTGCGGAAGCAGCAAAGCCAGTTCGGTCGAGCGCGCGGCGAAACGCGCCGCCGAAGAAGAAAAGAAACTTCGCGCCGAGCGGGAAGCCGCGGAGCGCGAAAGAGCTGCCCGGGAAGCCGCGGAACGGGAGAAGAAGACCAGAGAAGCCAAAGCGCGCGCGGAAAAGGAACGTGAAGAGAAAAAGCGCGCGGAAGAAGCAAGAAAAACGGCTGAAAAGGAGCGCGCCGCGCGAGACGCCGAAGCGCTGAGAGCCGCGCGGGAAGCGAAAGCACGCGCGAAAACGAGCGGCGGGTTCAAGCCGGGATATAAGCCAAAGGTCGAAAAGCCGAAGAAAGCCGGCAAAGTGTTGCTTGCCCTGCTGCTCATCGGGCTTGCGTCTTTTGGCGTGGTGATGATAGTCCGCGCGGTAAGCGACGGATCGGCGAATCCGCTTCACGGAAGCGCAAACTATGGAACGCAGAAATCGACACCGTCACCGGCGCCGACGCCGACGGAAGAACCGCATCAGTATGCGTATATCGCCAATGTTGACAGCGGCGCGCTCGTGTTTAAAGAGCCGAGGCGCAGCAGCGAGACGATCACGAAGATTCGAAAAGGCGAGCGCGTCGAAATTGTGGAATACGAACCGGACGGCGAATGGTGTGTGATCCATTACAACGACATTTACGCGTATATTCAGCTCAGATATCTGGAACTGGAATAAGTCGATCCGGACAATCCAAAACTGATCTGGCGGTCGAATAACTGCGCTGCGAGGAACCCGATATGAACGATACGAAGATCATCAAAACCATCTGCGCCAAGACCGGCAAATATTTCGCGCTGGAAGTAAAGCAGTTTGGCGGCGAGTACCGCGTGGTCAACATGGTGGAGCTCAGCGGAGACGAGGCGGACCACATCGCCTCCGAAATCCGCGTCAAGGCGCTCAAGAGCGCGGAGAACCTGCTGCCGTGCAGCCGCTGCGGCAGCAGAACCGTCATGGGATGCGCCTGCGCGCGGAGCGCGAAGTGCTCAAAAAACACGCCGTATCGTTTTCAGTGTCTCTATTGCAAGGAGATGTGCTTTGACAACACGGGCGTGAAAGCGGGCGGTCCGTATACGCAGTGGGCCGGCATCAGTAACATTCCCGATGCGGCAAAGGACCGCTTTGGCAACGCCGCGGGCAGCCAGTACGACCTCGCACAGGACGGCGGGTTTCAGGGCTATAAGATTGTCATCCTGCTGACTTATCTTGACGACAACTCGATAGGAAAACTGCCGTATCCAATCGACGCACTTTCTAAGAAAGGTTTTTCGGTGACCCTGTTTTCCGGTGTTCCCGATGTAAATACGCTTTGCAGAGAGCTCGCCGATGCATGCCAATTATGGTACATCTCCGATAAAAGCCGACACATCACAGATCAGCATGTGGATGTGATACAGGATTTCTTTCAGCAAGGATACGGGCTTTATATATGGGGGGATAACGACCCGTTTTACGTAGATGCGAACATTCTCTGCAATCGAATTTTCGGCACGACGATGAGCGGCAATAGCCAGGGGAACCAGATCATCGGCGTGCAAGCGCATCAAGGCGGCTCGGGCATCATTACAAACCACCTGATTACCACCGGGCTGACAAATTTCTATGAAGGGATTACCATTGCAGAAGTGCAGACGACGAAAGACCTGCAACCGCTCATCTATGGGTCTAACGGAAAAGTAGTTGCCGCCTACTATGAAAAAGAACAAAAGCGTGCAATCGTGGACGGCGGCTTTACGAGACTGTATTGCAAATGGAACTCCGCCGGTACGGACCGATACGTCGTCAACGCCGCTGCGTGGCTGGCGAACGTGGAGCGGTTTGGATACAGCAAACAATAGCAAAGTGGAGCTTCTTTCGAATAGAAATTAAAGAAACATTCTTTGTCAAACTGGAAACGGCGGTGCACATGAACGATACGAAGATCATCAAAACCATCTGCGCAAAGACCGGCAAATATTTCGCGCTGGAAGTAAAGCAGTTTGGCGGCGATTACCGCGTGGTCAACATGGTGGAACTCAGCGGAGACGAGGCGGACCACATCGCCTCCGAAATCCGCGTCAAGGCGCTCAAGAGTGCGGAGAACCTGCTGCCGTGCAGCCGCTGCGGCAGCAGAACCGTCATGGGATGCGCCTGCGCGCGGAGTTCGAAATGCTCAAAAAACACGCCATACCGTTTTCAGTGTCTCTATTGCAAGGAGATGTGTTTTGACAATACGGGCGCGAAAGCGGGCGGTCCGTATACGCAGTGGGCCGGCATCAGCAACATTCCCGATGCGGCGAAGGACCGCTTTGGCAACGCCGCGGGCAGCCAGTACGACCTCGCACAGGACGGAAGTTTTGCAGGATATAAAATTGTGATCGTGGTTTCCAGCACGGAAAAGCCAAAGGATACATTTTCCAAAGCGGTTGGAGCGCTTACCCAAAAGGGATTTTCCGTGACTTCATACTATGGTGTGCCGGACGTGCAGACGCTCAGCAACGAACTGACCGATGCGTGCCAGCTCTGGTATATTGCGGATCACAAGCAGCATATTACAGACGCGCATGTTCATCTGATCGACGAGTATTTCAGCCAGGGGTACGGCATATATATCTGGGGGGATAACGAACCGTATTTTGTCGACGCGAACATTATTTGCAGAGCGATCTTCGGCACGTACTTAAGCGGCAATAGCCGCGGAGATCAGGTGCTTGGCGTTCAGACGCGGCCAAACGGGCCGGGGATTATTCCCGATCATCTGATTACAACCGGGTTGACCAGCTTCTACGAAGGGGACACCATCGCGGAAGTGCATACAACCCAGGAACTGAATCCGCTTTTGTACAGCTCGGAAAGCAAAGTGCTGGCGACGTATTATGAAAAGAATCAGAAACGCGCAATCATCGACGGCGGGTATACGAGGCTATATTGCGGTTGGGACAGAGCGGGGACGGACCGGTATGTCGTCAACGCCGCCGCGTGGCTTGCGAACGTGGAGCGGTTTGGCTATATCGAACAGTAATTGCGAGACCTTTATCCTGCCGATTGAAAAGTCTCTTTGGTGTGTTTTTTGACGCACAGGACCGCAATAAGTTGCAATAGATTGCTTGGGATTTGTTCGAACAGGCGGATGGTATCGCGCGCGACCGATTGGCGGGGTGCTGTTCGGAGAAAAAAAGCAGTCATCGATACCGGGAAGCTAAATGCAAGGGGGATTCTTGAGCAGATATTTCTTTAAAAATGAGAAATAGTGCAAATGAAAAAACAATACAGACTGCAACCATAACGAGGCTTGGCTGCAGTCTGTTTCTCAAAATACTCTATGGAGATTAGTTTTGAGACGTGTATTTTTTAAAGAAGTCCAACATATTGGTATTCAGATAATACGGGGAGTCTGTGATAGGAACATACGTATTCTCCGGATCATTTTCTGGCACGTTATACATCAATTGTCCTTTCCCCTCGAGCGATCCATAGGCCCAGCCAACGCCATCTTCCTTCATGCCTTGTAGCATCATGCCTATGTACCCTTTCATGACCGAATTTGGAAGCCCATACTTGCCAAATGGGCCAAACTCGCCAACGAAAAAGCCGACGTTATATTTTTCTGCCATGGCTTTGATACTATTATACGAAATACTATCGCCCCAGCTTTTCAGATCGTCCCAAGTGACAACTCGATTTCCGTCCAGACTCCCATTTGCGCCAACCTGAATGGTTACGCTTTCTGGCTCCCAATGGCTGTCGACAGCGTCATACGGATAAAGAATGATGTCATCCTGTCCGGTTTGTGTAAGCTTGATGCGATTGAACACAATGTTACCATCCCTGTTTTTACTTTGATTATAAAATGATATCTCTTTTGTTCCCTCTGGAATGGATATGGTATATTCATGATCCACTTTCTTCAGACCCCAACCGTTGATCACATCTTGTGGTATTACTTCTTCCGATAAGGCTTTCGCCCCATCCATTGTAACGACAAGCGTTTCCCCACCGGCGTAGATCTGATTCACCCCTATGGTAATTTCGCCTGCTTTGAAATCGCCCGTGAAAGTGATGGTATTCTTTGCGCTGTGTAGCATTGCAGGCAAATATACAATCGGCCAAGTTAGTTCTTCTATATAATTCGGATACAGATCCATTAGCCCGCCGCCGTCCTCACCCCTCAAGTTGTAATCAAGCAGGGGCATCGCATATTGATGTCTGCTTAATGCAACTCCTTTTTTCGCCATGCTTTCTCCGGTAATATTATACGAATGAACGTCTGCAATGATGAGCCGATCCGGGCTTTCTTCCCATATTGCATCGATGACCGGTTCAAATACACGCAGATAATCTTCATCGCTTGATGGGTCAACTTCGTTGAGTAACGTAAAGCCAAGATATCGGTTTGGTATATCGGCATATCGGCGCGCAATCATTCGCCATGTGTCGGCAAAAAGTTGTGCTCGATCGGAATTTTCGGACAGACTGTTGTAATCCCAAGCTGCGTCCAAACTGAACCGACCCTCCAGACTCGGCGAGTCGGTAAATGTTAGTTGAACATGAAGGCCGAGTTCAAACGCCCACGCAATTGCTTGGTCCAGCATTTCCAATTCAACGTTATTCACTTGATAGAGATCGTCTAGCTGGTATGGCCAGGCAAACCGTGTCGGGCTGACATACAATTCAACCATGTTGAATCCAGCATCTTTTATAACCTGTAACGAACTTTTCCGATAGCAAGTGTCGTTCGCCCCGCCAAATGCTTGTGCCATAGAGTAGGATCTCGGACCATAAGGCATACCACGCCATGCCGGCAAGCTCTGGTTTGACGCGTCCGGCAGGATGCTTTCGTCTGCATACAGGGATTTATCGATGGTATGCGTTGAAACATCCTCTAGGCTGACATATTCCGGCAGCGGATCTAATGAACGATAGAGACGGAATGCTGCCAGTATTGCTTCCAGTTGCGAAACGGTGTTTTTAGGATTAAAGTTGTAATCGGCGTCGAGTTCCATTAGCGGTTTTCCTGTGATCTGATCGACCTGCCGCGTGGCAAAGAGAACCGAGACTACGACCACCGTATCTTTCGGGTTGCCCCAAACGCGGACGCGCGCAATTTGCGAAGGTGTACCGTTATAGATGAGCGAATCGTCCGCACTGATAAAATCATACAATTCTTCAGGACGATACGGGTCTCCGTTATACGCCGGATACTCTCCGATTGCAGCGCGGACGGTTTCGGTTAGGACGACCGCTGCTTCGATGCGGGTCACGGGCGGATCGAGCTGCACCTTGCTGAACACAGACAGATCCGGTTCCACATCCATATTGTAAAAGAGTTCGACCGCTCGCAAAGCCATTTCACACATGTCGTCCATAGTGACGGGGGCGCTGTAATCGCCGACCATATCATTGGGAATCAGTCCGACTTCTTTTGCAAGTTCCACTTCCACCACATTTTCTTCGGAAATGTCGCCTGTAAATCCTGAGGTTGGCTCTGCCGTTGCTTCAGGTTCCGGAGTCGAAATAGCAACCGTACTTTGAGCTGATGAACAGGATGTAAGCGCAGGCAAAAGCGCCAAACACAACATAATGCATAAGAAACGTTGCTTCATTAGTATGTTCTCCTTGGTTGTATGGTGTAGATCTATAAATAACGATATTTCAATCTTTATGCATAACGGTATCATCCACTATTAGAATGCTAGTTGCAGTCAATATATTGGTGATCCATTATAACTATTTTTCTATTTGGTTCCTACTCCGGTTTGTATAGACACCATTATTGTGATTATAGCAAAGCGATTTTGGGCAAACAATGATCAAAAGCGCAGAATTTGTTGATATAAAATCAGAGTTAGCTGTTAATGTTACCCACTTTAAACGTGTTTTTTGACGCACAGGATCACAATCGGGTTCGTTAAGTCGCATGAGATTACGAAAATGACAGATAGACGACTCGACAATCACGCCGGATAAGCGGGAGAGTTTTTCCGGATATATCAAGACAAGGGCCCCAACTGGGGCCCTTGTCTTTGTCTGACGGCTGCCGTTACAGAATTTGTTTTTATTACCAGCTCAGTCCAACGTTAAAGAGTTTCTGCATTTCCACATAGCGGGGGTTGCGTCTGCGCCAGTCCTTGTCGGTCGGATGCCTGCCCTCCGCCATCACGACGGTGTCGGGCAGCGCGGCTTTGAGCTGCGCGACCTGCTCTTCGGTCAAATCGCTCTTGATGACCCAAAGGCGCTTGAGCGTTTTCAGCTGACAGAGTTCGTCAATGCTTGTAAAATCGCAGTTGCTGCAGTTGAGATACTCGAGCTTCGTGCAGGTCAGCAGCGGCGAGAGGTCGGTGATCTGCATGCTGAAGATCTCGAGATACACCAGCTCCGGCATATTGCGGACCACCTCGATGTCCGGCGACTTCGTCTGCGCGAGGATCAGGAACTGCAGCTTCGTCAGCCCGGCCAGATTGGAAAGATCGTAGACGTTATACGAATGTCCGATGTCGAGCGCGATCAGGTCGGTGCAGTATTGCAGCGGCTGGAGGCTGTCGCCCGTAAATTCACGATAGCGGGAATACCATTGCCCCAGAAACCGTCCGCCGGGGAATACGTCGGTGTTGCCCATGCTGAACGCGCGTACGTCCGTGCGCATCTCCCAGTCCCCGACGCGGATCATCCAGATAAACTTGACACTCGGGAACTGCTCGCGCAGCGCCTGCATCTGCTCGTTTGTCAGTCCGCAGTTGCACATTTCGACGGTTTTCAGCCCGGGCAGCAAGGCGAGCTTTGCCGCAAGCGCGGTCGGATCCGCCACGGCGTGCTCCGAAAGGATCAGTTCTTGATCCGCGCTGTCGGCGCTGATGCCGTCGACCAGCTCCACGTTCCAGAGGAACCGCACATCCGCAAACGCGTCGTGCAGCGCGAGCTGTTCGTCCGGCGTCAGGCCGCAGCCGCGCAGATTGACGGTCTGCAGCTGTCGAAAATAGGGGAGCGTTTCGATCAGCGCGGGGAGCGTTACGGCGGGCTGATTGCTCAGGTCGATGGCGTACGCGTCCGAACGGAGCACCTGCCCAAACAGCCCGACGTCCGTCGTAAAGACGACGTTTGGATACTGTGTTTGCCATTGCGCCGCCGTTTCCGGCGTGACGCCCGTACCGGTCAGGTCTGCGGCCTCCAGCAACGGCAACCCCGAAAGAATGCGTTCTAACGCCGGTTCGCCGACGGCCGACGCAACGGCGATCTGTGTTGCGTCATACGGCCAAACCTGGTTTCCGAGCGTGACCATCCAGAAAAAATCGACGCTGGGATATTGTTCTGCCGCCGACTTCAGCGCGGCATAATCCGAACTGCCGGATGCGTCGACCGACTGCAAATCTGAAAAATACGGCAGCATCGCCGCGCTGTCGGCGGAAAACGCGGGGTGTGCAATCGATTCGCTGTTTGAGTCAAAGTGCATGCCGCCCATCGGGACGCTCCAGACCACGTCGCATTCCGGCAAAGCCGCGGTCAGCTGCCCGATCTGTTCGGGGGACAGATCGTTGCCGCGAAGGTCCGCATAGCGCAGATCCTTGCAACGCGCGAGCTTGGTTATGTCCGTCAACCCCTTGTCCGTCAGGACGAGTTCGGTGCTGTCTAGCGGCACTTTGACGCCGGAAACGTTGACCGTCGGGACACAACCCGCGAGCAGCGGCAGCGTTATAAAAATAATCGCGAGGGAGAGACGCAAACGCGTGCGCCCGATTGCGCCGGTCTGTTGGGGGTCTCGCGTCAAAAACCGTTTCATATTGGCCTCAGGTCTTTTTTGGTCCTTGAAATTGGAACGAATCGCAGCGTTATTTCGCGGGCTCTGCGGAAGCGGCACGGACAACGCGCGTTATGTCGGCGGCATGACCCATGGCTTGCTGCCATCGTTGTAGACGGGGTCGTCCACGGTTGGCACCAGCTCCGAATGGCCCCAAAGCAGTCCGTCGGTCCAGGGGCGCTGCACGTCGCTGTCGATACCGCTGTGTTGGTTCAGGCATTCGCCCATGAAGATCATCGCAACGGAAGCGCCGCCGTCGAGATTGTAGGCGACCTGACAGCCGTTCAGATAAAAGAGCTGCGTAAACTCCTGAATCGACATGCCGACGCTGTAGTCCTTCTGCCGTCCGTCCACGGTGATGGCGATGAAATACCCGGGTTCGACCATACCGATGCCGCTTCTCGGGTTCGTCCGCCCGAGGCTGCTGCGCCTCGCGGTCAAATCCCGAACGCCGTTGTTCAGCATCGTCGGACCGAAGGAAAACGTGTTGACCACGCCCTGCTCCTGCAGCTCTTCAATGGAAATCGACTTCGGCTTGTAGATCTTCATGGTGAGGTCGTTCGGATAAAACGCCAGAATATCCTGCGCCTGGTTTCGGCTGTAGATCTTGCCGTTGCGCATGAGGATGCCCTTCAGGCTCACTTCCGCCTGTATCAGGTTGTCGCCGGTGATTCCGAGCACCGCGCGGTATCGCCGCGCCATGTGCCAGGCGTGTTCCAGTCCGGGGGCGGCCAGCGGATTGTCGTTGCGCACGCCGGCCTGAAAAGCGTCTTCGCCGCGCATGTGGATCTGCGCGATGCAATAGCAGATCGGCTTGCCGTCCGCACGCGTCACATGGATGCGGTTGATGATGACGGACAGCGTGTCCGAGCGATACTCCCAGTGCTCGTGTTCCGGATCGCTGACGACGACTTCCGCCGGGTCGGAATCGCTGCGAAAATATACGTCCCAGGGATCGGGCGTCGGAGTGGGTTCGGGTGGCGCGGTCGGGACTGTCGATGCGGTCGGCGCCGGCGTCGTCGTGAACGCCGGCGTGGCGGAGACGGCCGAGGCGGATATGTGCGCCTGCGCCAAACGCGCGCCGCGGAGACCAAAGAAGAGGAATACGGCGACGGACACGGCGCACAGAATGATCGCGGCGCGCTTGAGCGACGGATGCGTTTTCAGCAGGAAAAAAGCGGCCAGCGCGGCGGCGGCCAGCGCGCCGGAGACGATCATCATGACCCCGTTGAGTCCGAGCGTCGCAGGCGGGACGAGATTTCCCGCTTCAAGCGTTGCGCCGGAGACGGCGGATTGTGTGGCGGTCGGCGCCGGTTCCACGGTCGGCGCCGGCGTTGGCGACGGGGGCGGAATCGGCGTTGCGGTCGGTCCTAGGAGGGCCGCGTCCATCCCGTCGAACAGATCGCCGCTGGCGGGGTCGAACGCGGTCTCGTCCGCGGCGAACGCAAGGCCGTACTGCGCGTTGGTATAGCCCGACTCGTCGCAGATCTTGATCGGGTACGTTTCGGGGTAATACGCGTATCCCTGCTGGTCGAGCTCCAGCGCGGTCAGCCCGTCAAAGTGCGCCAGCGGTCGGCTGCGGTCCAGCGTGACGGGCGTATCGCCGTATTGGTGTAAAAAGAGTCGGTTTACCTGCCATGCGCCGTAGAGCGCCGAGCTTTCGGGATACCGGTTGGCCTCGCCGGAAAAGCGGACGGCCTGCACCGTACAGTCCGAGGCGACGCAATGCGCGCCATGTCCGTATTCCCCGAGCGGGTGGTGCGTAATGACGATGGCCGGCCGATACTCGCGAATCGCGCCGACGAGAAACGTCGTAACCTCGCGGCTGTCCCAGTAACGCAGCGCTTCTTCATCGGTGCTGGTGTAAACAGGTGAAAACGGGCCGAAAACGGCCTGTACGTTGTCTCCGAAGCGGGCCAGCGCATCCACGGCGGCCTGGCGCTGCGCATCGTCGCTGCTCGAAAGATAGACCACGACGGCGGACCGTCCCTGCTCACCCGCGTACAGCGGCAGCGCGCCGCCGAGGAAGAGGTATTCGTCCCCCGGGTGCGCGCATACGATCATGAAATCGACGCCGGTTTCAACGGGCGTCGATTCCGCGTTCGACACGGCTGGTTGTGAAAACATGGCCAAAAAAGCGGCCAGAGAAACAAGGCAGATCAGGATTCGTTTCCGCATCGGGCATCTCCAATTGTATTGATCTATTCGCGTGGGCAACCGGCCAAAAGCCGGATTCATACGATTCTGACAGGGATGACGCGTTCGGTCGTCGGCGTGCGGCCGCCATAAAACGGCATAAAAAAGGCCGCCGGTCTTTTGCGGAAACGATGGCCATTGCGGCGTTTCATCCGTGAAGGATCCATCAGCGGCAAACGCGTGAAATACAGGTGTCAACAAATAGTACAAAAGTATTATATCAAAGAACAGGTCGAATACAATCCAATAGATATAATTTTAACCGGCATTTTTCGCGCGATTGACGTTGCCTGATGAAATTGCGGACAATAAAAAGCGCCACCCCACCGGATGACGCTTGCCTGTATGGCGGTTGGAGGATTATTGCAGCAGCAGCGCCGCGATGCAAAGGGCGCTTACGAGGACCTGGATGATCGCAAAGCGGTAGCCGACCTGCGTGTCCGACCAGCTCCATTTATAGCGCGCGTGGTCGTGCAGCGGCGTGCGGACGGACTTGAGGAACCCCTTGATCTTCGTCAGCCGGATGAAGAGCAGCTTAAACAGCCCGATGCCGCCGTCGAGCAGGATGACCAGCGCGGCGGGGATGAGGAAGAGCATGTTTTGCGATTTCAGCGCGAGTACGCCGAGGAAGATGCCGATGGTACGCGAGCCCGCGTCGCCCATGATGATTTGGCTCGGGGAGGCGTTGAACACGAGATAGGCCAGCAGCGACGCGATGAACACGAGGCTCATCTGGGCCAGATCGAGCCCGCGCCCGAGCAGCAGGAAGATCGCCGCAAACGTCGCAAGCGACAGGATGGACACCGTGCCGAGCAGGCCGTCCACGCCGTCCGTACAGTTGGTGAAGTTGATGGAAATCCAGAGTACGAACGTGGCGACGAGTAAAAACAGCCACTTGGGCAGCACGAGCACCCAGCCAAAGAGCGAGATGCTGTGCGAATCGTTGAAGGCGAGGTAGGTCGCCGCCGCCGCGAGGCAGATGGCGAGGTCGAGCAGGCCCTTTTTCAGCTCGCCCCAGGAGTTGCTGCTGCGGTCGTCGAAATAGCCCGAGAGCATCGAGAGCGCAAACAGCGCGCAGTAGATGAGATATTCCCAGCGAAACGGCACGAACACGAGAAAGACGAAGATGCAGCAGAGGCTGAAGATGAGCCCCGCGCCGCGCGGCTTGCCCTTGGAGAGCTCGCCGTTGACGGCGAACTTTCTGCCCTGGTCTTTGGGCAGGCGGTCGATGCCGGATTTGATGGCAAAAAACGTGAGGATAAACGTCAGAAAAACGCTGACGAGCACCCAGCGCATGTCGTAGGAAATCGGAAGTATCGTATAGAGCATGTCATTCTCTCCAACCCAGAATAGGAACAGTATACCGAAAATCGGTCAATCGCGCAATCTCTCCGCCCAATTGCGGCAAAGCCGGCGACGCGATCCGTTCAAATCGACGCGCAGACGCGATATAATAGTCTCATAATGAAAATTGTGAGGGCAAGCGGTTGAAAGAGAAACGGAGCAGGAAGCCGCACCGAAACGGCTGGTGGATCGCGCTCGCCGTCGTGGCGGCGGTCGGCGTCGCGTGCGCGGTCGTTTGGACGCATTCGACGGTGCTGCAGCGGGCGGCCGTCCGGTTCGTCTGCTCTCTCGGCACGGGAAAGCAGCAGGAGTTGGCGTTCTCTTCGGTCGATACGCTTTTGGAGGATGTTTCCTACGAAAGCCGCTTTGAAAACGGCTGCCTCGATCTCTACGCCAGACAGAGCGACACTGTTCAGCCGCTGATCGTCTATGCGCACGGCGGCTACTACATCGGCGGGGACAAGAGCTCCATGACGGACTACTGCCGCCTGCTCGCGTCGCGCGGCTACGTCGTTGCAAACATCAACTATATGCTGGCGCCGGAGGCGAAATATCCCACGCAGATCTTGCAGGTGAACGAGGCGGTTTCGTTTCTGCTTAAGCACGCGGCGGACTACGGCATCGACCCCCTGCGCGTGTTCATCGGCGGGGACAGCGCGGGCGGGCATCTAAGCTCGCAGATGGGGCTCTACTATACCGATCCTGATTTTCAGCGGGAGATCGGGGACGAGCCCGCCCTGTCGGCGGAGCAGCTGCGCGGCGTGATTTTGCACTGCGGCTACTATAACACCGACACCGTCCGCGCGACGGGGTTTCCGATGATTGCGGACTCCATCTGGATGCTGACCGGGGTGAAGGACTACGAAGGCACCACCGTTTCGGAACAGATGAACACCGTAAAGCAGATTTCGCCCGACTATCCCGCTGTATTCATCGACTGCGGGGATCAGGACCCGTTCATCACGCAGGCGCATGAGATGATCGACGCGCTGCATGCAAACGGGGTGGAGGTTGTGAGCTATCTGCCCGTGACGAGCCAGATGCCGCTGATGCACGAGTTTCAGATGCAGCTGAGCTGGCCGGAGGCGCAGGAGGCGATGGAGTTGCTGGCGGGGTTTTTGGGGGAGAGAAGTAAATAAGATTTGAGTAGATGAAATAAGCGCGTCGGTCGGGAGAGAGACGCGCTTTTGCTTTTAAATATTACAGTTTTTACCGCTTTCATAGTACGGTTTATTGTGTTATATTACAATAAATAGTAATAGTGCGAGGTAAGTATGAGCAGAAGATTTAGATTGATTTTTCTTGCGATCTCACTATTGTTGCTTACTTTAATCGGGTGGTTGATATATCGTGATTTTTCCTTCATTATTTCAGATTTCTGGTTTACTTCGGGTTTATTGCTGCTAATACTTTTATCTTTAATTGATCAGCCATTCTTCTCAAAGGATTCGAATATTTTTGTTAATGGCGTCACAGCATTTATATCATTGTTATTAGTTCAACAAAATGACAGAACTTTTATATTCTGGCTTTTATTTAGTTTTATTTTGTATTTATTGGTAAGCAGTTACATTTTGATGTGGATAAGAAACAATCCTTTGAAAAGTGAAAGTGGAGTTATACAGTTATTTTCACGTTTGAACAGGTTGATAGGAAGCCCTCAAGTAGTCTTTTCAGGTTTGTTTCTTTTCGGCATATTCAAGCAATTTTCAACTGACTCAAGGCAATTCAATGCCCTTTTATTGTATTGGATTGCTTTTCTCATATTAAATATTTCTGAGATAGCAAAGACTATCGAAAAATTCTTTTTAAGAAATAGAAGCACGGATTCAAGTCAGTTAGTAGGAGAAACTTTTGGAGTATTATCTAAGAATATTTTTCTAACTAAGAAAATAGAAGGAAAAACTCAAAAAGTAAGTCCGTTTGATTTGGTTGAATTTAACTATTCAGTTGATGGCAAAGAAAGATATGGTATCGTCCTAGAAAACTATTTGTTAAAGCAAGAGCAATGGATAAAAATTTTAGCTTCGTCGGAAGTTGAAGGACTAATAGCTGAAGAGCATAATAAACGACCGTCTAATATGGTTTACAAAATCGAATGCCAGCAGGCCTCAGTAACCACATTCAAAGAATCTTTTGTTGGAGTAATTATTGATAATACTCTTATCGAGAAAATCAGATTTCAATATCTCGGCAATATTGATGTGTTTGAGGGTCAATTACTAGAAATAAACATACGTGGACACAGAGTCTTCTATCAAATATTAGAAGGATTGATAAAAACGGAACTTTTAGATAATAAAGATGAAGCAAGTATGGTAATCGGAGAGGCATTTCAGCTCGGAGAATGGGTGCGTGATAGAGGGTGCTTTGAACAATTTGGATGGATTCCAGATATAAATACTCCAGTATTTCTAGCAACTGATAATGAAACCGGAATTAGGCTAGATGACAATGAGTGTGAAATTGGGGAAATTCCTAAAACTAATTATAAAGTTGTTATGAATTGTACGACAGCTATTACACACCATATGGCAATTCTGGGAGTAACAGGTTCGGGTAAATCAGTATTTGCAAGACAAGTTATTAGAAGCTATCTTTGTGATGAAAACGTTAGGGTTATTTGCGTTGATTTTACGAGCGAATATGCTCGTAAATTCCAAGACCTTGCTCCCTATTCTTTCGGAGCAAGAGATAATATTGCAATACTAATCGGTAAAATTCATGCTCTATTTGATATGATAGAAAAGCACTATGGAAGGGAGAGCGAAGAATATTTCGATCTTCGCACAGAGATCCTAGTGGAGTTAAAGGACTATGTTAAGACGTTTCTATTACAAACAAGCACAAGAATCGGAGTATTTGAGTTGCCAGAAATGGAAAACACATCAGCAGTGATGGTGTATATCCAGCTTTTTTTCAAAGCAATATTTGAAGTTGCGAAAGAGACAAGAAATTATGGCAACAAAGTTAGTTTAGTTTTGGAGGAAGCGCATACAGTTATTCCTGAATGGAATTTTGCTGGAGTGAATGAAAAATTCTCGCAACCTGTTCTAAATAGTATAGCTCAAATCGCATTACAAGGGCGGAAATACAATATTGGACTTTTAGTTATTGCTCAAAGATCAGCAATTGTTTCAAAAACCATATTATCTCAATGTAACTCTATTGTAACTTTTCAAGGATTTGACAAAACAAGCATCGATTTCCTTGCTGCATATTTCGGTACAGAAGTTGCTTCTTCAATTAGCAGGTTGAAGTTTAGGCAAGCGTATGCTGTTGGAAAAGCTTTTCGTTCATCAGTTCCTTTGCTTTTTGAGGTTCCATTCATTGAGTCAGAAAGTACAAATGTTGAAGAAAACAGTGCAGCCAGGCAAGGCGAAGAAAGGGCACCTTTATCGGTAGCATATCCCACTCCACGCACCGTAGACCCCACCCCCACCCAACCTGATGTATAATATCCCTGTCGGCGCACGCTCAAATGAAACACCTGCGCCGCAAATGGGAGAACCCAATATGAATCCACAGAACAAAAAAGACCTCATCGCCGCCTACAAGCAACGCAAACAGGTCGGCGGCGTCTACGCCGTGACCAACACCAGGACGGGCAAATCCCTCGTGCTCGCCAGCGCGGACATCGGCGGCATTCAGAAGCGTTACGAATTTGCCGCGCTCACGGGCGGCTGTTTCCATCCCCGGCTCATGAAGGACGCGCAAACCTACGGCAACGACGCGTTCACGTTTACGGTGCTGGAGCAGATCGAGCGCAAGGAAACGCAGACCGACCGCGACTTTGCGGAGGACCTCGACGCGCTGCTCGCCCTCCGGTTGGAACAGTACGATCCGGCGACGCTGTACTGACGGCGCGATAAAGACCGACCGGGCGCATCCTCACGGGTGCGCTTTTTTTGTGCGCCGCACCATAAAAACCGCTGCTTGCCGCGCTTTATCGCACCTGCTTGCCGCGAAAGCGTTGACGCGCGGGCGGCAGGGATAATACAATGATACATGCCGATTGAACGGCATCCGGCGGAAATCCCGTCCGTCCGGCGAAAAATGAACCGACAAGAACATCGGGCGAACGTCCCGATCGGCTGAGGAGAACCTGAATGAACCAACCTTCGGACATCGAAATCGCACAGCAGACCAGCATGCACCCCATCGCGCGGATTGCGGACGCGCTGGGCATCGACCCCAAATACGTCGAGCAATACGGCAACTATAAAGCGAAGATCGACTACAACCTGCTTCGCGACCTTTCGGGCGGACCGGACGGCAAGCTCATCCTCGTGACCGCCATCTCGCCGACGCCCGCGGGCGAGGGGAAGACCACCACGACGGTCGGCCTTGCGGACGGGCTGCGCAGGCTCGGCAAGCGCGCGATCGTCGCGCTGCGGGAGCCTTCGCTCGGGCCGGTGTTCGGCATCAAGGGGGGAGCTGCGGGCGGCGGATATGCGCAGGTGGTGCCCATGGAGGACATCAACCTGCACTTCACCGGCGATTTTCACGCCGTCGGCGCGGCGAACAACCTGCTCGCGGCGATGCTGGACAACCATATCTATCAGGGCAACGCGCTGAACATCGATCCGCGCCGCATCACCTGGCGCAGGTGTGTGGATATGAACGACCGCCAGCTGCGCTCGGTGGTGGACGGTCTCGGCGGCCGCGTCAACGGCGTGCCGCGCGAGGACGGCTACGACATCACGGTCGCCAGCGAGGTCATGGCGGTGCTCTGCCTCGCCTCGGATATAGCGGACCTCAAGGAGCGGCTTAGCCGCATCATCGTCGGCTACACCTACGACGAAACGCCCGTCACGGCGGGGGATCTCAAGGCGGCGGGCGCCATGGCGGCGCTGCTTAAGGACGCACTCAAACCAAACCTCGTGCAGACGCTGGAGCACACGCCCGCGTTTGTGCACGGAGGGCCGTTTGCGAACATCGCCCACGGCTGCAATTCGCTGACGGCGACGCGCCTTGCGCTCAAGCTCGGCGAATACGCGGTGACCGAGGCGGGCTTTGGCGCGGACCTCGGCGCGGAGAAGTTTCTGGATATCAAATGCCGCATGGGCGGGCTCAAACCCGCCGCGGTGGTCGTCGTCGCGACCGTGCGCGCGCTCAAGCACCACGGCGGCGTGGCGAAGGACGCGCTGACGCAGGAAAACCTCGACGCGCTGGAACGGGGCCTGCCGAATCTCATGCAGCATGTGGAAAACATCCGAAGCGTGTTCGGCCTGCCCTGTGTGGTGGCCGTCAACGCGTTTCCGAGCGATACGCCGGCGGAGCTTATGCTGCTGCAGGAGCGCTGCCGCGCGCTGGACGTGCCCGTCGCGCTCTCCGAGGTCTGGGCAAAGGGCGGCGAAGGCGGCCGCGCGCTGGCGGAGGAAGTCTGCCGCATCGCGGAGGGCGAAAATGCGTTTTCGCAGAGCTATGAGCTGAGCCTCTCCATCGAGGAAAAGATCGACGCCGTCGTGCGCCGCGTCTATCGCGGGGACGGCGCCGTGCTGACCCCTCAGGCAAAGCAGCAGGCGGCGAAGCTCGCGCAGCTCGGCTTTGGCGACCTTCCGGTCTGTATGGCGAAGACGCAGTATTCTTTTTCGGACAATGCCGCGCTGCTCGGCGCGCCAAGGGGGTTCACCGTCACGGTGCGAAACCTTCGCGTCAGCGCGGGCGCGGGCTTCATCGTCGCGCTCACGGGCGACATCATGACCATGCCGGGCCTGCCGAAGACGCCGGCGGCGGAACGCATCGACGTGGACGAAACCGGCAAAATCAGCGGGCTGTTTTAGTCGGCAAGAAACAGGAGGGGCATATGGCGATGCTGCTGAAAGGCGCGGCGGTCGTTTCCGCGCTCAACGAACAGATTTCCGCGGACACGGCGGCGCTCAGATCGCGCGGCGTCGTGCCGACGCTGGCGGTCGTTCGCCTTGGCGAGCGCGCGGACGATCTGGCCTATGAACGCGGCGTGACAAAGCGCGCGGAGGCCGTCGGCATCGCCGTGCGGCAGTTTCTGCTGCCGGAGACGGCGCCGCAGGACGAGCTGCTCGGGACGATTGCGCAAATCAACGCCGACGCGGCGATTCACGGCTGTCTGATCTTCCGTCCGCTGCCGAAACACATCGACGACGAGCGGGTGCGCGCGGCGCTCTCGCCGGAAAAGGACGTGGACGGCATCACGGACGGTTCTCTCGCGGGCGTGTTCGCGGGCACGAAGCGCGGGTTTCCGCCGTGCACAGCGCAGGCCTGCATCGAAATGCTCGAGTATTACGGCATAGAGACGCGGGGCAAGACCGCCGTCGTGATCGGCCGAAGCCTGGTCGTCGGCAAGCCGGTCGCCATGATGCTGCTGGGTAAAAACGCAACCGTGACCATCTGCCACACCAAGACGGCGGACATGCCGTCGGTGACAAAAAACGCGGATATCCTGATCGTCGCCGCGGGGCGCGCGGGCGTCGTCGGCGCGGACTATGTGCGCGCGGGGCAGACCGTGCTGGACGTCGGCATCAACTTTACGCCGGAGGGCAGGATGGTTGGGGATGCGGACTTCGACGCGGTCGAACCCGTCGTTGGCGCGATCACGCCCGTGCCGGGCGGCGTCGGCACCGTGACTACCTCCGTGCTCATGGCGCATGTGGCGGAGGCGGCAAAGCGCGCGCTGGAACGCACGTAATCTTCGCTGATCGGGGGGAGATGGCATGAAGCGGAGCAGAACGCTGAGTTTTCTCTTTACGGCGGTCGTCTATGCGCTGGCGGGCGCGGCGGGATGGGTTGTCTATCGCCACATCGGCGGCGGCGTGCTGGCGCGCGTGTTTGGCGCGGACGTCGCGGCGACGCTGCTTCTCTATCTCGTCAGCCTGCCGCTGGATAACGCCTCCGTCTACGATCCCTACTGGTCGGTCGCGCCGGTCGTCATTCTGCCGCTTGTCATGCTTGAGTTCGGCGCCTGGAGTCCAGGCGCGATCGTTCTGCTCGTCTGCGTGGTTTACTGGGGCGTCCGCCTCACCGCAAACTGGGCCTATACGTTTCGCGGATACGCGCATCAGGACTGGCGCTACACCATGCTGCGGGAAAAGAGCGGCGTGTTTTATCCGCCTGTGAGTTTGTTTGGCATCATGCTCTTTCCGACGCTGGTGGTGTATCTCTGCCTGCTGCCCGCGCTGCGGTATGTCCAGACGGGCGGGGTCAACGCGGTCACCGTGCTCGGCTTTGCGCTGTGTCTTTCGGCGGCGACGCTGCAGCTCGTTGCGGACGTTCAGCTGCATCGCTTTCAGGCGCGCGCAAAGAGCCGGGGCGAGCTCATCCGAACGGGCGTCTGGCGGCATGCGCGGCACCCGAATTACCTCGGCGAAATTCTCATGTGGTGGGGCGTCTATGTCGTGATGCTCTCCGTGCTGCCGCGTCTCTGGCCGCTCGGCCTCGGTGCGCTGGTCAACACGCTGATGTTTCTGTTCATCAGCATCCCGATGGCGGAGGCGCGCCTTGCGCAGTATAAAGAAGGCTTTTCCGATTACGCCGCGCAGACGAACCGGCTGCTGCCGCTGCCGCTGGGCAGGGCGCGGTGACGAAGAAAACTTGATCAGGGGGGCAACTTCGTATGGCGAAACGATCGTTTAACGACAAGCTGCACGACAGCAAGGACCTGCCGAAAATTTCGATTCTGGAGGACCCGAAGGCGATTGCGCTCTATGGCGGAGCGCGACTGCTCATCGCCCCGCCGATCGCTTACGACGAGATCATGCGCCGCGTGCCGAAAGGAAAGCTGATCACCTCCGACCGCATCCGCGCGCATCTGGCGGTGAACTTCGGGGCAGACGGCACCTGCCCGCTCACGGCCGGCATCTTCATCAACACCGCCGCGCAGGCGTCGCTGGAGCGCGGCACGGACGAAACGCCTTTCTGGCGCACGCTCAAAAAGGACGGAGAGCTCAATGAAAAATACCCCGAGGGGATCGATGGACAAAAGCGCCGCCTTGAACTGGAAGGGCATACGGTCATCCAGAAGGGCAAGCGGTACTATGTCAAGGACTACGAGAAGAAACTGTTCGTGCTGTAGATCGTCTGCCGCTTCAGGGCGGCTTTACCCGGATGCATCGATCGAACAAGCAAATAATCAAAGAACCGCCCGGCTGTCCGGGCGGTTCTTTGCGGGATAGGAACAACATGGGGTGTTTGGGTGGAAGAAAATCTTGCCTGGGGTTGAGCTATTCGGTAACGATATCGTACGGCCAGTCGATGATGCCGCCGAAATCATACACGTTGGTATAGCCCATCGCGATGAGCTTCTTTGCCGCCTGCGCGCTGCGGTTGCCCGAGCGGCAGTAGACGAGAATCTCCGCGTTCAGATCGGGCAGCAGATCGGGCTGCGTGTCGATAATCGTTTCGTTGGGAACGAGGATTGCGCCGGGGATATGCCCCGCGTCGAACTCTTCCTTGGTGCGCACGTCGAGGATGATGAGTTCGTCCCCGCTGTCCATGCGCGCCTTGGCGTCCGCCGCGGATATCTTCTGATATTCTGCGGGGATCGAGGTCGGCGTGGGTTCGATCGCGGCGGCCGGCGCCGCGCACGCGGCGAGCGTGAGCATGGCGACGACGAGGGAGATTGCGGTAAAAAACTTCTTCATGGTAAATTCCTCCGAACGGTCGGCGCTGCGGGCGATTACGACAGCGTGATGGCGCCCATCGGGCAATATCGCACGCATTTGCCGCACTTGATGCATTTATCCATGTCCGCGGTCGGCGCGCTGAAGCGAACCTGCGAAAGCGCCTCTACTGGGCAAACGCGCACGGACGGACAGGGATGGTTTTCGGGACAACGGTTTTTGTTGACGCGGACGATCGCGTCCTTGTCGGCGGGTTGCTGCTGCTGCGGCTCTGCGCCGAAAAACTGACTCCAAATACTGTTACTCAACTAAGTTACCTCTGCAAACGATTCATTTTCTATAGAGTAGAGCATTTCCCGAGGGGTATCCGTAACCAAGTCACGGACGGCGCGCGCGCTTTACGCGGCTTGTGCGGCAAGGCGACGGTTGAGGACATTGAGGTTGTCCGGCGGATTTGACGACAGGACGCAGACAAAAAAAGAAGGGGGAAGCTTCCCCCTTCTTTTTTTAATGAATCGAGGATTTTAGCGTTCGGACGCCGGAACCGGCTTGCTCTCCTCCCGCTCCGGCTTGACAAGGAAGAACCCCGCGGCGGCGGCGGTCAGGGGCGCTGCGGCGACGAGGCCGAAGGAACCGACGATCGTGTGGATGATCTCCGAGGCGACATATTTGTAGTTGAAGACGTTGATCATCGGCGTGCCCTGCGCCATGAAGACCATCAACAGCGCGATGTAGCTGCCGGAATAGGCCAACAGCAGCGTGGTGGTCATGGTGCCCATCGCCGCGCGGCCGACGCGCATGCCGCTCATCATGGCCTCGAAGCGGGAGAGGTCCGGGCGCTTATGCACCACCTCGTTGACGGCGGCGGCGATATCGACCGAGAGGTCCATCATTGCTCCGCTCGAGCCGATGAAGATGCTCGCCATAAAGATCTGCGTGAGGTTGAGGGTTTCATATCCGCTGTAGAGCAGGCTCTCCGAGAACGACATGACCGCGCCGTGGATGCGAAACGCGTTGGTGCAGACGATGCCGAGCGCGGCGGTGACGATCAGCCCCGCGATGGCGCCCGTGCAGGCCGCGAGCGTGATCTTATTGAACCCGAACACAAGCGCGATGATGAGGATGGTCAGCCCGCCGGTGACGACCGCGCCGACGAAGATGGGGTTCATCCCGTTGAGGCACAGGGGCACGAGCACCTTCCATATGGCGAGCACGGAGAGCACAAACGAGAGCACGGCGCGAAGCCCCGTCCAGCCCGCAAAGAGCATCAGCAGCGCGAAAAACGCCAGCAGCAGCCAGATTTCGCCGGCGATCCGGTAGTGGTCGATCATGCTGACCGAGGCGACGGATGCGCCGTCCAGACTGACGAGCACGAGCGCGCTCTCGCCCGTCTGATAGACCTTGTCCTGCTCGAGCGAGCCGTTGAGCATGTTATAGGCGCGGTAGGTCTCGCCCCTGTGGCTGCCGCCGAGCAGGAGCACCTCGCAGCTCTGCTCGCCGGAGCGGACGAGGCCGGTGTCCTTGATCGTGCTGTCGTCGGTCGAGAGGATGCGCGCGCGGACGCGCTCTTCGGAGGCGATTCTGCCCGCGCCGGCGTTTTCATAGCCCGTCGGCAGCAGCAGCATGACGAGAATCAGCGCCAGACAGACGGCGGAGGAGAGCCAGTTGCGTTTCTGTTTCATCTGTTCCAAAGCGGGATTACCTCACAGTGCATGCGCGCGGCGGCTGCCGCGCGGCATCGTATTTTTCAGTTGCGGTGTTTCAGGGCTGCGGTTGCGAAGAAGGCCGAGGCGTCCGTCGATATGGACGGGCGCCCCGGCGTTGTGCTGTACGATTGCGTCGACTTACGCGATGCCGAACAGGGAGGCCAGCTTGAAGTAGATCTCCGTGTTGTCATAGCCGCCGCCAAAGAGTTCCGAACCGACGCCGGTGGCATAGACCGCCGCGGGCAGACCGGTGTGGGAATAGGAGGCGAAGTTGATGCCGGACTTGTTGTTGAGCAGGTGCGTGACCGTGACGGAGAACGGCGTGTAGGTGCCGTACTGCACATACTCTTCCTGCGTCTGGAGGGACTTGCCGTTGGCGTCTGTGCCGTAGCCGCCCGCGAGGGTCAGCGCATAGGCTTTCTGGAGTTCTTCGACCTCATAGGCGGTCAGAACCAGCGTGGGGCTCGCGGCGGCGTCCGCATTCTCCGGCAGAACGAGGCCGAAGAGCTTTGTCACATCCGCCATCGCGTCGGCAAACGGGGCCTGGGCGGCGACATAGGAAGCGACATAGTCCGAGTCGTACTTGGCGTACGAAATGGTCTGGTAGTTGATGTTGGTGAGGTAGGTGTTGTAGTTGGTGCCCGCAAAGCCGATGGAGAGGCCGCCGGTCTCGTGGTCGCCGGTGACGACGATCAGCGTTTCGTCCGGATGCTCGGCGGCAAAGTCGATCGCGACCTGCACCGCGTCCGCAAGGGCGAGCGTATCATGAATGGTGGAACCCGCGTCGTTGGCATGGCAGGCCCAGTCGATCTTGCCGCCCTCGACCATCATGAAGAAGCCCTTGTCGTTGTCGAGCATGGTGATGCCCTGCTGCACATAGTCCTTGAGCGCCCAAGCGGTGGCCGCGCGGTCGATCTCGTAGCTCATGGCGTCGCTGTCCGCGAGGTCTTCGGCGATGACGATCGCCTTGCCCGCGCCGGCGGTCAGAGCCTGCGCTTCGGCCTGCGTCTTGACGACCTTGTAACCGGCCTGAGAAGCGAGTTCATAGATGTCGGTCTGCGGCTTGTCGCTGCTGTCGCCCGTGGGCTTGAGGAGCGCGCCGCCCGCGAAATAGTCGAATTCGCTGTCGATCATCTCAAGGCCGATTTCGTAATAGTTGTTGCGGCTCGCCTGATGCGCGTAGAAGGCGGCGGGCGTCGCATGGTTGAGGTTGACGCTGGAGATGACGCCGATTTTGTAGCCAAAGTCGCTCTTGAGCGTCTCCGCGATGGTGGTGAACGTCTTGTTCTTCGCCTCGTTCATGTTGAGCACGCCGCTGTAGGTCTTGTGGCCGCTCGCGATGGAGGTTGCCGTCGAGGCCGAGTCCGGGCAGAAGGAGGTCGAGTCATACGTGGTTGCGGAGCCCGCGACGGGGAAGGTCATGAAGTTGAGCAGCTTGCTCGTGGTGAGGATGGTGTCCTTGTCCGCGTTGATGCTCAGGTAGGCGGAGGTCGCCTGGAACTGCGGATAGGTCATGCCGTCGCCGATGAACAGGAAGATGTACTTCGGCGCGGAGGCTGCGGCCGCGCTCTCGCCGAGCACGGTGGCGGTCACGCCGGAGCGGGGGCCTTCGGCGGTTTCGGCGCTGGCCGCGGCCATGCCGACGGGGATGGCGGCGAGCAGCAGAATTGCCGCGAGAAGGATGGGGAGCAGGCGGTTGCGTTTCATCATGGAATCTCCTCTCAGATTGGTCCTTTTTTTGCTTACGCTCGCATTGTACCAGCGGAATGTTAAGAGCGGTTTTCGCTGGCTGTAAAATGATCGTCAAGCGATGAAATGCCAAAAAACGCCGCAAACGGGGCGTTTTACCCCGTGCGGGCGCAAATTGTGCAAATTTGAGGAAAAACCGGGGGCGGAATTTCTTTACATTGCCGGCCGCAGGCTGACGAATATTTGATCTGGGCGCCAAATTGCCGAACCATATGTAAAATACGCGGCAGATCGGGGCCTTTGGAGCCGTTCGGATTGCGTTTGCTTGTAACATGTCCTATACTGTTAACTAATTATCCGTGGGCAAATGAATCCGGGAGTTGTTGCCATGCTTCAGTTGATTTCGCTTGTGATCATATACGGCGTCATGATGTTCATCTGGTCGTTCGTATACCTCAATCGCAGCCATGACAAGATCAACCAGTCGTTTCTCATATTTTTGACGAATATCCTCATCTGGATGGTGCTCAACAATCTGGCTGAGTTTGGCGACGGCACGCCCGTGTCCATCGTCGTCAAGACGGTCTACTGGCTGAGCATGATGTACCTCTCCGTCACGTTTCTGTTTTTCACCTATCGCCTGCTGCGGCGCAGACCGGACTGGCAGTTTTTCCTCCTGCTCGGTCTCAATACGGCTACGGTCGTCGTGCGATATCTGTATCCCATCGATTATACGGAATCCTACTTCTGGCGGATGAACGATCCCGTGGTCGCGCCGCTGATGTCGCTGGCGTTCAGCCTGCCGGCCATCTTTGCGCTGTATCTGGTCCTTCGCCAGATCGTCTCGACGAAAGATGCGCGTCAGCGCGCGCAGATGGCCTATATTCTGTTTGGCAGCGGGCTTGCGCTTATGGTCAGCGTACTCTCGGAGTATCTGCTGCCCGCGGTGTTTCACGTGACGCAGCAGCTGTATCTGATGTATTACGCCATCGCCATCTTCGTGGTCGCGGTCTTTACGTCCATCATGCGCCACAGGCTTTTGAATCTCCGCTCGGACTATATCTTTCGAAATCTCTTCTTCAACGCGAGCGAGGGGATTTTGATCGTAAACCGGTTCGGACGGATTGTGAGCATCAATCACATCGGCAGGGAGATCCTGCACGACGACAATCTCGACGCGGGCGATCTCGTTTCGTCGGTGCTTCCGGACTATCGCTTCGACACGGATTACCGCCAGCAGGAGGTGGAGCTTTTGCTGGGCGGGCAGGCGCGGTATCTGACCATGACGCAGTATCCCCTCGACGAGCGCGGGCGTGATACGACAAAGCTGCTGCTGCTCACGGATGTGACGCAGACGCGCCGGCGGCAGGAGCGCGAAAAGGAGCGGTTGATCGAAAAAAGCAGCGTCGATCCGCTCACCGGCTTGTTTAATAAATATTACCTGCGCGAAAAATACGATGCGCAGGCCGCGCCGAAGGCGGAGACGACGTCGCTGTTGTTTATCGACGTGGACGACTTCAAGTCGATCAACGACCAATATGGGCACCTCCTCGGGGACGAAGTCCTCCGCGAGCTGGCCACCTGCATCAAGCAAAACATCCGCGGCGCAAACGACGCCACGCGCTTTGGCGGGGACGAATTCGTAATCGTGCTCGAGGATACGGTTGCAGACGACGCGTTTCTCGTTGCCGAGCGGATCAGAAACTGCGCAAACGAACTGAAGTTTACCGCCGGGGACACGGTGTTTCACATCACGCTCAGCATCGGACTCATCGAAGGGACGGGGCCGCTCAACGAGCTCATCGACAAGGCGGACCGTGCGATGTACCGCTCAAAAAACAAGGGGAAGAACACGACCACGCGGTTTTCCGAGGACGGCGGGGACGGTTCGTTTCATATGCGGCTTACCTGACGGGGTCAGGGTTCATGAAGTCGGGCGAGCGGACACATAAAACATACTAAAACTATTGACAATATATATTTTAGATCGTATACTTTCGACAACACGGAGGAAAGGCGGGATGCGCGCATGAAGGCGAAGATCGGGCACGGACAATCGTCATGCGGACGGGCCGCGCTTGCCGTTTCGGGCCGCAGGGATCGAATGTGCCGCTGTTTCAAAGCGTAAGAGGCCGAAACCATCGGCCGAAAAAGCAGGCGAAAAAGAGGGACACACGAACGCGAAAGGAACGAAACAGCAATGTCGAACCAATACAGATTTGAAACGATGCAGATACACGTAGGACAAGAGCACCCCGATCCCGCGACGGACGCGCGCGCGGTGCCGATCTACGCGACCACTTCCTATGTATTTAAGGACTCCGCGCAGGCGGCGGCGCGGTTTGCGCTCACGGAGGAGGGCAATATTTACTCCCGCCTCATGAACCCGACGAGCGACGTGTTTGAAAAACGCATCGCGGCGCTCGAGGGCGGCGTCGCCGCGCTGGCGACGGCGTCCGGCTCCGCGGCGATTACCTATGCGGTGCTGAACATCGCCGCTGCGGGCGATCATATCGTCTCCTCCAAAGCGCTGTATGGCGGAACCTACAACCTCTTTGCCAATACGCTGGCCGATCTCGGCATCAAGACCACGTTTGTCGACGGCGCGGACACGGAGCGCTTCCGCGAGGCGATTCGGGACAACACGAAGGCGCTCTATCTCGAATCCCTCGGTAACCCGAATTCGGACGTGCCGGACCTCGAGGCAATTGCGGCAATCGCGCATGAAAACGGCATTCCCCTGATCGTCGACAACACGTTTGCGACGCCGTATCTGTTTCGCCCCATCGAGCACGGCGCGGATGTCGTTGTGCACTCGGCCACGAAGTTTATCGGCGGCCACGGGACGGTCATCGGCGGTGTGATCGTGGACGGCGGCGCATTTGACTGGAAGCAGAACGACAAATTCCCGGGGCTGAGCAGGCCGAATCCCTCCTACCACGGCGTCGTATTCGCGGACGCGGTCGGCGCGGCGGCGTATGTGACGAAGATTCGCACCACGCTGCTGCGCGATACGGGCGCGTGCCTTTCGCCCTTCCACTCCTTCCTGCTGCTGCAGGGCATCGAGACGCTCTCGCTTCGCGTGGAGCGGCATGTGGAAAACGCGCTGAAGGTCGTGGACTACCTCGGCGGCCATCCGAAGGTGCGCAAGGTCAACCATCCCTCGCTCTCGACGGGGCGGGAGAAAGCGCTCTACGACCAATACTATCCCAACGGCGGCGGCTCCATCTTCACCTTTGAGCTGGACGGAACGCGCGGGCAGGCGCAGAAGTTTACCGAGTCGCTGGCGCTTTTTTCGCTGCTGGCAAACGTTGCGGACGTCAAATCGCTCGTCATCCACCCCGCGTCCACCACGCATTCGCAGATGAGCGAGCAGGAGCTGGAGGCCGCGGGCATCCGCGCCTCGACCATCCGCCTCTCGATTGGCACCGAGCACATCGACGACATCCTCGCCGACCTGGCGCAGGCGTTCGAGAAAATCTGAAACAAAGCGAAGAAACAGGCATGCAGGGCGTCCGCGCAGACGGGCGCCCTGTTTCCATGCGATTATTGTTCCGTGCGCTGCCAGCCCTCCGCGAGGATGAAGCGGAAACCGAACGCCGTTTTCGTTTGACGAAGGTCGCCGGAAAACGCGAGCGTGCCCGCTTCATGCATGCGGCGCACGCGCGAACGCGACACGCCGAGTATGCGCGCCGCCACATCCCCTGCCGGAAGCGGCAGCAGGTATGCGCTGCTGAACGTAACTTGCGCGGCCTCCCGTTCACGCGGGGATTCGCCGCAGATGCAGAAGTCCAGATGGTCCAGGTCCAGCGTCGCGCGATTGTTCGCCAGAAATGCGGGATCGAACACATGCAGCAGCACACGGTTTTCGTCGTTTTCCAGATATTCGCGATACGCCTGCGGATCGAGCAGTTTTCGGTCCTTTCGCTTGCAGACGGTGAGATTCCAGATGGTTTTGCAGTTTTCGCAGCGGCAAACGAGCCGGATATCGAGCAGCTTGCCGTTTGCATTTATGCGAAAGCAGCCGCTGTTTTCAAAATACGGATGACCGCAGCGCGGACAGGGTTTGACAAAGCGGGGAAGGGCGTTGAGCCGGAGGGTACAGGATATGGTCTGCATACGGATTCCTTTCCATTTAGAAGGCAACCGCGTATGAAAACAGGCCGCGCGCGGCAGAGTCCGCGCGGGATATGGGAACGCACGAAAAAAGCCCGCAGAAGATATCCTTCCGCGGGCTGAAACCAGCCTTGCGCCGTATCGATATCGCCTGATTCCAAACGGCGGTTACCGAAAGAAGCCAAAGCGGTCGCCTTGGCAAGTAACGCGCCTATCCAGTTGGAATCAGTTCTGCGCCGGCATTTCGTATGCTCCTGATTGGAATAACCCCATTCTAACGCTTCTGTGGATTCGTTGCAAGAAGCGTCTGGTTTTTTGCGCGAACGGGGGTATAATCAAACCATGATCACGATTACGGATCCGGATTTTGACATCCGAAAGATCGCGGACAGCGGACAGTGCTTCCGGCTCAACCGGGACGAGGATGGCGGCTACACGCTCGTTGCGTGGGGGCGCATGCTGCGCTTGTTCGACATGTCGGACGGATGCGCGCTGGACTGTTCGCAGGCGGACTTCGACGCCGTTTGGCGGAACTATTTCGATCTGGACCGCGATTATGCGGCCATTCGAAGCGAAATCGACCCCGGCGACGCGTTTCTCAAAAGCGCCTGCGATTACGGGCGGGGCATCCGCATGCTGCGGCAGGATCCCTTTGAGACGCTGGTGAGCTTCATCGTTTCCCAGCGTAAGAACATCCCCGCGATTAAGCGCTGCGTCGAAGCGCTCTGCGCGCGTTACGGCGAGCCGCTGGGCGGCGGGGATGCGGGAGTCTTTGCCTTTCCCACGGCGGAACGGCTGGCGGCGCAGGACGAGGCGGGCTTTCTTGCGTGCTCGCTCGGCTACCGCGCAAAATACGTGCTCGCCGCGGCGCGCATGGCCGCCTCCGGCGCGCTCGATCTCGACGGCATCGGCGGGTTGGACGACGGCGCGCTGCTCAATGCGCTGCTGACCGTTCCCGGCGTCGGGGAAAAGGTAGCCAATTGCGTGATGCTCTTTGGCTACCACCGGCTCGGCCGCTTTCCGCGGGACGTCTGGATCAACCGCGTGGAGGAGCGCGAGTATGGCGGCGCATTTCCGCTGGAGCGGTATCCCGACACGGCGGGCGTGCTGCAGCAGTATGTGTTTTACTATGCCAGAAGCGCGCAATACGCGTAAACCTGCTGAACTCGCTCCGAATAAGGGCCGGGAAAAGAGAAAACAAGGAGGATGCTGTTGGTGGACGACAGACTGCTTTCCCTGCTGGTCATTCTCGGCGCGGCGCTCGCGGCCGGAGCAATCTTTCTGCTGACGCGCCGCGCGGCAAGACGGCGCGAGGAGGCGCTCGCCGCTTACTGCGCTCTGCACGGATACCGCCTGACGACGAACCGGGCGCCGACTGCGCGTGAAATCGCGCTCGAAGGGGACGGCTGGCGATTGACGAGCTCCATGCGCGCGCTGCAGAGCACCGCGCAGGCGGGCTCCTCAGACTGGCGGCGCGAAACGGAGTTTGTCTGCGGCGTTTCAAACCCGATGCGGCAGACGCTTGCGCTGCAGGTTTCCGGCGGATCGACCGGCCTCGAAGCGCTGCCTTCCCAGGTGCGCGAGGCGGCGATTACCGCCCTGCGGCGACGGCTGGGCGGCGAGTTTACGAATCTCGCGAGCGTGCGGACGGCGTTTTGCGAGGGCAGGCGCTGCGGCGTCGTATTGGAGACGGACGCGCACACGGCGGACGCGGCGCTGGAGCTGCTGCATTTGCCGTTGTCCGCTTGGCGCGGCGGGCTGCCGCTGTACCTCGCGTGCTCGCCGGCGCAGATCAGGCTGAACCTGCCGGACTGTATGGTCCAATCCGTGGAGGAAACGGACGCCCTGCTGCGAATCGGCCTCGCGCTTTACTGACGACTAAATTTTCTTTCCGCGTATCTTGACGCGCGCGGCCGCGTTTGATACTGTGAAATTGCCGATTGGCGGTTTTGATGTGACCGCCTTTGGGTCGATGGCGCGTTTTATGTGTTTGAGCATGCCGCGCCTGGCTGTGGAAGACCGCCCTCGAAGCGATTCGGGGGCGGTTTTTCGTCCGCGGGGAAAAGCCGAGAAACGACAATAAGTCTGCAAAAAAGCAAACATTTACTGTTGCAATCGTCTGTGATACGATATAAAAGGTAGAATTTGGTATGGATCCAATTCGGATTCCTCTCACGAAAGGCGGAAGCTATGGACGCAATTTTCCAGAACTTTTCAAACCTGACATGGCAGCAGGCCGTCATGTGGGCCATCGGCGGCATTCTGATCTATCTTGCCATCAAGGAAGACATGGAGCCCGCGCTGCTGCTCCCGATGGGCTTTGGCGCGATATTGGTCAATATTCCGATGTCCGGCGCGATCACGCAGGTGATCAACGGCGCAACGGAGGTGGGCGTGCTGAACGTTCTCTTCGACGGCGGCATTGCAAACGAACTGTTTCCGCTGCTGCTGTTCATCGGCATCGGCGCGATGATCGACTTCGAACCGCTTTTGACCAACCCGAAACTCATGCTCTTCGGCGCGGCGGCGCAGTTTGGCATCTTCTTCACGCTCGTCGCGGCGTCGCTGCTCGGCTTCCCGCTCAAGGACGCGGCTTCCATCGCCATCATCGGCGCGGCGGACGGCCCGACCTCCATCTTTGTCGCCAACTATCTGCATTCAAATTATCTGGGGCCGATCATCATTGCGGCCTATTCCTATATGGCGCTGGTGCCGATTGTCCAGCCGCCGATCATCAAGCTGCTCACCACGAAGCACGAGCGCCGCATCCGCATGGAGTACACCGGCAACAACGTGTCGAAAATGACGAAGATCCTCTTTCCGATCCTCGTCACCGTCATCGCGGGCATCTTCGCGCCCCGTTCGGTCGCGCTGGTCGGCTTTCTGATGTTCGGAAACCTCATCCGCGAGTGCGGCGTGCTCGGTTCGCTCTCCGACACCGCGCAGAAGGTGCTGGCAAACCTGATCACCCTGCTGCTCGGCCTGACCGTTGCGGCCAACATGCAGGCGGAGGCGTTTTTGACGCTCCGCACGCTCATGATCCTCGGCCTCGGGCTTGTGGCGTTCATCTTCGATACGGCGGGCGGCGTGCTCTTCGGCAAGGTGATGAACCTCTTCGTCAAGAAAAAAGTCAACCCCATGATCGGCGCGGCGGGCATCTCCGCCTTCCCGATGGCCTCCCGTGTGGTGCATAAGATCGGCCTTTCGGAGGACAATCAAAACCATCTGCTTATGCACGCGGCGGGCGCGAACGTTGCCGGACAGATCGCCTCTGTCATCGCCGGCGGCGTTCTGCTCAGCCTCATCGTAAAATAACAGGAGAGGAGATCCACACATGAATCTCGAAGCAGTTGCACCGCTCAACGACACGTTGGGCATCCTGGGCCTCGGCATGCTGGGCATCTTCATCGTCACGGCCGCGATCATCCTCGTCATCACCTTGCTCAATCTCTTGACCGCTCCATCGAAAAAGAAGAGACAATCCGGCGGACAGCAATAGCGCCTGCGCCGGCGGCATGACAAACATCTGCAACCAACCAGCGGATCATAAAAGGGGGATCGTTTATGGGCAACATCATTCAGTACGGATCGATTCTCGTCGCCCTCCTGGCTTTCGCATTTGCCGCCTGGCTTTATCTCTGGGTCAAGCGACAACCCTGTGAAAACCGGAAGATTCTCAAAGCGACCGACCTCATCCGCGCGGGCGCGCGGACGTTTCTGCGCAAGGAATACCTCGTGCTGGCCAGATTTGCGGGTGTCGCCGCCGTGCTGATCTTTGTGTTTCTGCCCAAACCGGTCTGGCAGGGCAGCGCTCTGCACAACGTCTGGATGGTTGTTGCGTATGTCTTCGGCACCGGCTTTTCCGCCGTTGCGGGCAAGATCGGGCTGGAGGTTGCGACCATCGCCAACGGCCGCGCCGCCGAGGCCGCCAGACAAGGCATCAAACCCTCGTTCATGGCCGGATTCCGAGGCGGCGCCGTCATGGGCATGGCCGTCGTCGGGGCGAGCCTGCTGGGCGTGACCATCGTTTATCTCGCCACGAAAGATCCGACCACGGTCCTCGGCTTCAGCTTCGGCGCGAGCTCTCTGGCGCTCTTTGCCAAGGCCGGCGGCGGCATCTTTACGAAGACTGCGGACATCAGTGCGGACCTCGTCGGCAAGGTCGAGCTGGGTATTCCGGAGGACGATCCACGCAATCCCGCCGTCATTGCGGACAACGTCGGCGATAATGTCGGCGATGTCGCCGGCATGGGCGCCGACCTCTTCGACTCCAACGTCGCCTCCATGGCCGCCGCGCTCGTCATGGCCGGCGCGTTGGGCGGAAACCATGTGGATATGGTGTTCACCTTTGCCGCGCTGGGGCTGTTGGCCTCCATCATCGGCGTTATGACCGCCCGCATCGGCAAGCACGGCAATCCGACCAGGGCGCTCAACGCGAGCACCTATGTCACCACCACCGTCTACGTCGTGCTCACCGCCGCGGCGACCTATCTGTTCCATTACGCCTGGCGCATCTGGGGCGCCTGCATCGTCGGCCTCGCCGTCGGCGTCATCATCGGCCTCAGCACGGATTATTTTACGGACGACTCCAAAAAACCGGTCCATTTCGTCGCACACGCCAGCGCGTCCGGGCCGGCGTTTACGATTCTCTCCGGCATTTCCTATGGCCTTTTGAGCGTTCTGCCCGCCATGGTCGGCATCGGCGTTGCGGCGTTTACGGCGTATAAGCTCTGCGCGCCGCTGGCGCCCGATCCGTCCCAAACCGTGCAGTACGCGCTCTTTGGTATCTCCATGGCTGCCGTGGGCATGCTGTCCATCGTCGGTATGATCGTCAGCAACGATGCGTACGGTCCCATCGTGGACAACGCGCGCGGCCTTGCCGAAATGGGCGATCTGGGCGACGAAGTGCTCGGAATCACCGACCAGCTCGACTGCGCGGGAAACACCGTCAAGGCCGTGACCAAGGGCTTTGCCATCGCGGCCGCGGGACTGACCGTCATCGCGCTGCTCGGCGCTTTCATGAGCGAGGTCAACACTGCGGCGGCCGAACTGGGCGTTGCGGGGATTACGAATTTTGACATCATGAACCCGATGGTGTTCTTCGGCCTGCTCGTGGGTGCGGCGATTCCCGTCGTCTTCTCGGCGATGCTGATGCTTGGCGTCGACCGCAACGCGCAGCGCATGGTCGCCGAGATCCACCGCCAGTTCAAGGAGATCGTCGGCCTTCGGGAAGGGCATCCGGGCGTGGAGCCGGAGTATGACAAGTGCATCGAAATCGCGACCACAGGCGCGCTCAAGGAGCTCATCCCGGCGGGCCTCATGGCGATACTCGCGACGTTCGTCGTCGGGTTCATCGGCGGCGTGTCGGCCATCGGCGGATTTCTCTGCGGCAACATCGTCAGCGGCCTTCTGTTTGCGCTCTTCATGAGCAACTCCGGCGGCCTCTGAGACAACGGAAAGAAATATGTCGAGAGCGGGCACGAGGGCGGCAAGGGCAGCGACGCGCACAAGGCGGCCGTCGTTGGCGACACCGTCGGCGATCCGTTCAAGGATACCGCGGGTCCGTCGCTCAACACGCAGATCACGGTCGTGTCGCTTGTCGCCTCGCTGATGAGCACGCTGTTTCTTACGATCTCGATCTTCTGATATACGGAACAAGGGAAAAGAAATAAGATTATAAATTCATATGCTTCAGTCTCGCTGCCCCGTGGGGGAGCGAGATTCGGGAGGGGATACCCTCCCTTTTTGTTTATGTGTCTGTGTTTTTCCACTGAAAATTCTGATTCGGATCACCCATACAGCGAGTTCTGCAATAAAAAGTTTATTTGTACCGCACGCACAACTCCCAAGCGATATTTCCATAGTGTCACGGTTGCTAAGCAATCTTGCATGACGCTCCGCCTGTCGGAGTGGGGCAGAGAAATAGATGCTTGAAGTTCTGACAAAAAAAGAAGGAGGATCCCAGAGACGATCTCAACCAATTGAGATCAAAAAAATGCGCCCTGTTTTTATTGTTCCGTTGATAGCAATTGCATATTGAATCAGACATGGCGCTGGACTGGACATAAAACGAATTTCTCTTCGATGTGAAAAAAACATTGTTAAATAATTATCTGGTTGATATTGACTTTTCGACAATCGAACATTATGATATAGAAAACAACTGAAATTTCAGATCTACGATTTCAGTTGATCTGGAAAAGCGAAAACTTTGATTTTGCAGATCAAAATATTAAATATTCTGAATCGATTTATTGATCAAGCCGGAGGGGTTACTGAAGATGCAATCCAATGATTATCTTGTCATGAAAGGTATTTGTAAGAGTTTTTCAAGCGTGAAGGTCTTGAAGGACTGCGACTTTTCGGTAAGAAAAGGTGAAATACACGGATTTCTTGGCGGTAACGGCGCCGGAAAGTCCACCTTCATGAATATTTTGGGCGGCATCTATTCCAAAGACGCGGGTGAGATCTTTATCGACGGAAAAAAAGTTGAAATTGCGAATCCGATGCAATCGATGCGGCATGGAATCTCTTTCATCCATCAGGAATTAAAGTTATTCTCGATGCGTTCCGTTGCGGACAATATATATATGTCGTCTTTACCGATCAAAGGGTTCGGACTGATTGACGACAAAAAAGAAAATGAAATGGCAAAGGAATGGCTTGAGCGCATTGAGCTTGACGTATCCCCCCAAACATTTGTTGAAGATCTCAGCATTGCAGAGCGTCAGATGGTCGAGATCGCAAAAGCGCTTTCGATACAGGCGCAAATCTTTATTTTTGACGAGCCCACATCATCGCAGACACGAAAAGAAACGCAGATCTTGTTTCGCATCATTCGAAAACTGCGCGACGAAGGGGCGAGCATTATCTTCATTTCCCATAAGTTTGACGAGGTGTTTGAACTCTGCGACCGCGTGACAGTTCTGCGCGATGGCAAAAATGTAGGCACGGTCAACGTTGCCGAGACCAACGCAGATGAATTGGTCAATATGGTGGTTGGCATACGACTGGAGCAATACTATCCGGAGGTCAAGAAACTTCCGCTTGAGGAAACCGCCCTAGAAGTAACCAACTTCCGAAATCGAAGGCTCAACGACGTAAGTTTTTCATTGAAGAAAGGCGAAGTCCTCGGTCTTTTCGGCCTTGTCGGCGCCGGAAGAAGCGAACTCGCTAGAGCGATCTTCGGGCTGGACTATATCTCGTCTGGCGAGCTCCGTATTTATGGGAAAACCCGAAAAATCACGTCCCCCAAAGAGGCGATGAAGAACAGGATCGGCTTTTTGACCGAAGACCGCCGGGGTGAAGGCCTGGTACTGGGGATGGATATCAACAGTAACCTGAACATTCCCATTCTGAAGCAGCTTACCATACCGGTCGTGAATTTTCTGATGAAAAAGAAAATGGATACAAACACCAGAATAGCGTTTGATCAGTTCAATATTGTCGCATCGGGACCCAGACAGCGCGTCAGACTGCTTTCGGGCGGCAATCAGCAGAAAATTGTACTGGGGAAGTGGTTTTTAACGGATCCTGACATCTTCATTCTGGATGAGCCGACACGCGGCGTAGATATAAAAGTAAAAGCAGACCTGTATGAGCAAATCGTAGATTTGGCTGCCAGCGGTCGGTCCGTATTGTTTATTTCATCAGAGGCACCGGAATTGATTGGCATCAGCCACAGGATTCTGGTCATGCGAAATGGCAGAATTACGGGCGAATACATGCGCGGGGATGTAACGGAAGAGCAACTTGTAAGGTGCGCGATGGGAGGCGAGAAATGATGTTGAAACGTTTTTTGCCGAAATCCGGTATAGACTATTTAAAACCGTCGATCGTTGTGCTTTTTGCAGTTTTTATTGCAATAAAAGCTCCGGTATTCTTTACAATCAACAATCTGATATCGGTCCTTTCTCAGGGCGCGGTCATCGGCATTGCCTCTATTGGCATGTCCATGGTGATTTTAGCCGGAGAAATCGATATTTCGGTCGGGGCGATGGTGTATTGCACTGGAGTAATCGCTTCAGAGCTCTATCTTTCGACAAACAATCTGATAATCTCCACGGTTGCCGCGGTTGTTTGCGGCGGGTTCTTTGGGCTGATCAATGGATTCGGCGTTGCAAAACTGAAGATTCCGTCATTGATTACGACGCTGTCGGTATGCAATATACTTTCGGGGCTGGGCAGCATTTTGATCGGGTCCGAAGGGACGCTTTCCGCGGGCGAAAGATACAAAATCATTGCGCAAACAAAAATCTTGGGGCTGCTCAGCAGCGCATGGATCTATATCCTCCTGTTCCTGCTGTTTTTGATTATTATACGCAAAACGCGCTTTGGCCGATATATCTATGCAATCGGCGACAACCAGGATGCTTTGAGAGCCTGCGGGATTCGTGCGGATTTCACCATCATTATGATTTTTGTTTTGACGGGCATGCTTTGCGGAATAGGCGGTCTTGTCAACACGTCCAGACTCGGCGGTACGCAGTTTAACATTTCGTTGGGCATGGAAGTCTATTGTATTGCGGCGGTTGTCGTTGGCGGCATCAGCATGTCCGGCGGAAGAGGCAACGTTTTAGGCGTGTTTTTCGGCGTGTTTATCGTTGCCGCGCTGGACAACTTGCTGCGGCTCATGGGCGTAAATGTGTATATGTACAACGTGGTTTGGGGGATTGTGATCTTCGGGGTTGTGATGATCGATATCCTGAAGAAAAAGCAGAAGGCTCGAGATCTGGAACGCCAGGTCTTTGAAACCTAAATAAAAGAAGGAGAGAAACACATGAAGAAAGTACTCGTTCTACTCTTGGCATGCCTGATGATTTTTGGTATGTTTGCTTGTTCTTCTACTACTGGCGGCGGCACTGGAAGCGATCCTGCGCAGGCGCGAAAGGATGACGGGGTCAACAGAATTGGCTTTGCTCTGGCGGACATCTCCGGACAAGCGGTTCAGACGGAGTCAAGTGCGTTCGAATCGACAGCGAAAGAACTCGGGTTTGATGAGGTTATTATGCTGTCCGCTGAAAACTCCGTTGAAACCCAGATCACTCAGGTTCGCGATATGATTACGTCCGAATGTGATGTGATCGTCATCTACTCTGTCGATGCGGATGGCATTGTTCCGGCGGTTCAGTCCTGCAACGAAGCCGGCATTCCCGTCATCGCGGTCGACCGCGGGATCAAAAGCGGCGACATCCTTTGTTCCATCGCTTCCAACAATATCAGCGATGGCCGCGATGTCGCAAACTACTTTGGGACTCTTACCGCCGGCGAGCCGGAGAAATCTGTAAAGTGCCTCCATATCATCGGCAATCTCTCTTCCACGGCGCAGAAGGAACGCGCCGATGGATTCCGCCTGGGCGTTGATTCCTGGGGACAGCTTACGATCGTCAGCGAAGTTGCGACGGAAGCGGACGCGGATAAGATCTACAATGCCGTGGTCGATTCGTTTAAGACGAATCCCGATATCAAAGCGATCTTCGTGCCTTACGACGCGCTGCTTTCTCCGGTCGTTTCCGCGCTGAAGGAAATCGGAAAATATTACCCTGTCGGTGAAGAAGGGCACGTTATGCTTGGCGCCGTCGACGGAGCAACGGAACAACTCGAATGGTTGTCTCAGGGCGTCAATGACATATCGATCTCTCTGGATTTCCAGGGATTTGGCGCGAAAGCTGCGGAAGCCGCCTGGGCATGGCTGCAGGGCAACAGCGTTGCAGAAACCATCCAGACGATCTCCATTCCCTGCGTTATGGGTAACGTTGATTATCTTGCGAAGAATGGTTACTTATGGGGCCTGAGCAAATAACTGATTGTTCTCCCCACCGCTCTTGCAGCGGTGGGGAGAACCCCGAAAATTTGGTTGCTCTGACAGTATAAAGGCTAAGGTGTTGAGTATATGCGGGAAAATGCTGATAAATCGCGCTTAACGATCAAAGAATTCGCTTTGAAATATGGTATTTATATCGGCTTTGTTTTAGTTTTTACGGTGTTTGCCGTTACGCGCGAGAAATTTCTGACGGTTCAGAATCTGATCAATATTTTAGATCAATATGCTTACTTCATTGTCTGCGCGATGGGCATGTACTTTGTGGTTATGGTTGGCGGGGTCGACTTGTCCAGCGGCGGATTAATTGCGCTCTCCAGCGTGATCGGGGCGGCAATCATGACCAGCACAAAGAGCGCTCTTTTAGGATGCGCCGTTGTTCTTGTCATGTGCACGCTTGCCGGTATCATCAACGGTATGTCCGTTGCCAAGCTTGGCCTGCCCGCGTTTATTGCGACCCTTGCATTTGAAAACATCTGGCGTGGCACCGCGTATACGTACACCTCGGCACAAACATTAAGCGGCATTCCTTCCAGTATTACGTCCCTGTATTTCACAAAGATGATCGGAATTCGGCTTACCACGCTGATTATGATCGGAGTTTTCATAATTCTGTTTTATCTGATGACATTTACCGGCTATAGCAAGAAACTGTATGCGGTTGGAGGCAATAAAGAGGCCGCCAAGGTCATGGGGATCAAGGCGACGATCATGATGGTTTCCGCGTATGCGATCTGCGGATGCTGCTCCGGCATCAGTTCCGTGCTGCTGGTTTCATATATGGCCTCTGCAAGTGCGTCCGTGGCATCCAGCTTGTCGCTGGACTGCATAGCGGCCGTTATCATAGGCGGTGCGAGCGCCAATGGCGGCGAAGGAAAATTGACGGGGGCTGTCGTTGGCGCGCTGCTGTTTGCAATGATCAAAAACGGTCTCAATCTTATGGGGCTATCCTATTTTTATCAGCTCGTGGCAACGGGCGTGATCATTTACATTGCATGCGCCATCGACCGGCAGCGTGTAAAGGCTGGCTTATAGGCCGAAAAATATCCGACAGAAAGGCGATGTTACTATGATTGAAGTAGATGGAAAATCGATGAAAATTATCGATGCGCATGTGCATATTTGGGATAAATATCATGGCGTGCGATATGGTTCCATCGTGCCGAAAAGCCTTGGCTATGGCAAGATCGAACTAAACGGTGTCGTTGAAAAATTGCTTCCCCCCGCATTCGTCGATAACCGCGCTTCGGCGGAAATCCTGCTGGGATATATGGGGGATAACGGAATAGACAGCGCGGTTATTTTGCAGAATCCTTGTTATGGCGATCAAAAGGAATACGTTGCCGCTGCCATGGGAAAGTGGCCGGATCACTTTGTGGCGACGATGGGCAAGGTGGACCCGAGAGATACAAAGCACATTCTAAGTGAGATCGACGATCTGGTAAAAAACTATAAGTGCAAGGGCATTAAAATTGAAATACCGGACGTCCCTTTCTGGATAGACGATCCGGAATATGCGCCCATGTGGGAAAAAGTAGTAAATGACGATTTAATCTGTGTTCTGGATTTGGGCTTTGAAGACGGCATATATGACTGGAATATCGACCGCTTAACGAAACTGCTGCATCGGTATCCCACCATCCGCATGCGGCTTCCGCACCTTGGCATCAGCCGGCTCTGGGATAAATCTCAAATCAAACCTTACCCTGAGCTGCAAAAGATGCTGAAGCTGTTTACGATCAATCGCGACAATCTGACAACAGACTTCTCGGCAATGCCGTTCTTTGATCCTGATGGCGATTACCCCGACTATCGCAATCGGGAAATTCTGAAGATTGTTTACGAAGCAATCGGACCGAAAAAAATGATATGGGGAACGGATTTTCCAACCATATTGAAGTTGAGAACGATAAAGCAGTGTATTCATTTCGTCACAAGGCATTGCGATTTTCTGACATTTGAAGACAAACAGGACATCATGTGCGGCAATGTGACCAGAGAACTGAGACTCGGTTGAGCCGTTTCTCTCATTTGCGGCCGGCAGCGCACTGTAGTATAGCGTATAGCTTAGGATAAGGAGATTCACGACTATGGCAAAAGGTAAGCAATTCAACTTAAATCCCAAAGCGGTTCCCGAGGTTCATACGGCATATAGAACCATTCAGACCCCGATTCCCAATAAAGAGTCGGTGGAAATCATCGAAAAACTCCGCAAGTACGAACCTCGCTCCATGTCTGGCCAACCGCCCGTCGTCTGGGATCGTGCGGAAGGATTCAACGTTTATGACGCGCAGGGCAACAAATGGCTGGATTTCAGTTCATGCGTTGTCGTGGCGAACGCAGGCCACTGCAATCCGGATGTCAAAAAGGCAATACTGGACATGACAGAACATGGGTTGCTGAACAACTATGTGTTTCCCAGTGATATTCGCTCCAGACTTGTGGAAAAGATCATACAGGTTGCGCCGAAAGAGCTAAAGAAAGTATTTTTATTGACTACGGGCGCTGAAAGCACGGAGTGCGCGTTGAAGTTGGCAAGAACTTTTACCAGAGCGCGGAATCCGGAGAAAAACATTGTTATTACGTTTAACGACAGTTTCCACGGCCGTACGCTTGGCGCGCAGATGGCGGGCGGGTCCGCCTCCGAGAAACGCTGGATTCGGAACCTTGACCCGGAGATCGTGCAGATTCCTTTTCCGAATTCGTTTAAATATGAATGGGCGGACCAGAGCCGCGAAGACTATTCGGATGATGTCTGCTTTGAAAAACTGATGGAGTATATCAGGGCACAGGGCATAACGGACTACAGCAAAATATCTGCCGTCATGACGGAAACATTCCAGGGCGGCTGGTGTGAGTTGATGCCGTCGGGCGTATTGCGCAAACTCAGAAAGTTCTGCGATGATTATGGAATCGTTCTGATTTATGATGAGGTTCAGGGCGGATTTGGCCGCACGGGTAAGATGTTCGGGTTTATGCATGCAGGGATTGTTCCTGATTTGGTGTGTTGCGGCAAAGGAATTAGTTCGTCGCTTCCGTTGTCCTGTGTGATTGGCCGTGAGGACATCATGGATGTATATGGTCCCGGTGAGATGACTTCCACACATTCGGGCAACCCCGTTTCCTGCGCGGCGGCATTGGCCAGCATCAACTATATTGTTGAAAACAAGGTTGTTGAGCACTGTGCCGAACTGGAAAAATTGATGAAGAAACGGATCGAGGCGCTCAAGGAAAAATATGGCGATCGTATCGGGTTTGCAAGGGGAACAGGTCTTGCCTGGGCGGTGATTCCCGTTATGCCCGGCACCAAAGAGCTGGACAGCGCGTTTGCCCATGATGTGGTCAGAATCGCAATGGAAAAGGGCCTTTTGATGTTTGCTCCTGTTGGAAGCGGGGCTACCTTGAAGCTTGCTCCCCCGCTGATCATTACGGAGGACGCGCTGAACGAAGCAATGGATGTTTTTGACGAATCGATCAAACAGGCAATCGCCGAGCAGAGCTGATTTTGTGCTTCATCCACAAGATTCAAGCGGACTGACCAATTTTTACTTGCGGATTGCTATATGTATTGTTATGTTATATATTTTTATCAATATGATAACAAAGAAGCTTTGTAGAGGTGTAACGTGGGCATAAATACAGATAGCGTCAATAAGCAGGTATATAACCTAATTAAAAAAGACATTCTGGAGCGAAAAATAAAGCCTGGCGAGCGCATCGATACCAAGAGCATTGCTGAAGAAAACGACATCAGCGTTATGCCGGTGCGTAACGCGCTGCAGAAATTAACGACCAACGGATTGGTTATCAACAGGGAACGCGTAGGCTTTTTTGTGCGGTCATTTACGGAGCAAGAGCTTTGTGAAATCCTGGATGTCAGAAGAATGTTTGAGTTGTACTGTGTTCAAAATTATCTTGCCAATATAGACAAGCGCGGAATTGAGGCGTTGCTGGCAAAAATTGAGGACACACAGGCAGGGATATTACTGGATGTTTTGGATCATGAAATGCACGCTATGATCATCAATGCGTCCAACAACGAATTTCTGATCAAAGAATATCGAAAAATGGAAGCCTTGTTTTCGCTCGGTTTATATGGCGGTTCGCTTGAAAATGTCAATATTGCAAAAGGTGAGCATATTGCAATCCTGCGTGCCATACTGGATAACGACGTAGAGCAAACAACAACATACTTGCGGAAGCATTTGGAACGCGCACAGCGTGAAGTGGTTGATATCTACAAGAAACACCCCTGATATGGGGGTGGGATAAACGAAAAGGGTCCCTTTTCAAAGATGAAATCTGAATGGCCAACAGACAACTGGAACATATGGAAGGGTAAACGAAAGAATCCCTTCCTAAGGTGAAATCTGTATGACCGGCAGACAACTGGAACATAAGAAAGTATAAACCGAAAGAATATTGACGTCGGGGTACTGAATAAATTTTATGTAGGTCGCGAAGTCGAATCCTCTTGCCTCCATCGGCGTATGGTTAAAAAACAGGAGTTTGAGTTTGTCTGGATGAACGTGAATATCATCCGGGTTGGTATTTTATGCCTGTGAGCAAAAACGGCTTGGATTTTAGTCTTTACGATCTCAAAACGAGTTGTGCTGCAATCTGAACACTGGTAAGGGCGGATAAGCGCATTTCCCGACGAACCGACTTCTGCAATTGCTTTCTTGGGACAGGAATGACGGAAAGACAAGGACATTTGAGAGGATTTTATGATGAACGCCTACATACAACGGGTATTGACAGAGATTAAGAAGAAGAACATAAACGAACCGGAGTTTTTGCAGACGGTGGAGGAGGTATACTCTTCACTGGATATGATGGTCAACAAACATCCGGAGTATGAAAAGATCGGTCTGCTGGAGCGTATGGCCGAACCGGAGCGCACGATTTCATTTCGCGTGACCTGGGTGGACGACGCCGGGCGCGTACAGGTCAACCGCGGCTACCGCGTACAGTTCAACGGCGCGATCGGTCCGTATAAAGGAGGGATCAGATTTCACCCATCGGTCAACTTGTCGATCATGAAGTTTTTGGGGTTTGAGCAGACGTTTAAAAACAGTTTGACCAGCCTGCCGATCGGTGGCGCGAAAGGCGGCAGCGATTTTGACCCGCGCGGCAAGAGCGATGGGGAGGTCATGCGCTTTTGCCAGGCGTTTATGAACGAGCTCTATCGTCACATCGGTCCCGATATCGACGTGCCGGCAGGCGATATCGGTGTGGGGACGCACGAAATCGGCTACCTTTATGGACAATATCGCCGCATCCGCGGTGCGTTTGAAAACGGAGTGTTGACCGGCAAGGGATTTAGCTACGGCGGCAGCCGAATCAGGCCGGAGGCGACTGGTTATGGCGCGGTATATTACGTTAGCGAAATTTTCGAACATGAAAACGACCGAATGGATGGAAAAACATTTGCGCTGTCGGGATTTGGCAACGTGGCCTGGGGCGTGGCGAAAAAACTCGAAGAGCTGGGGGCGAAGGCAATTACGCTTTCAGGGCCCGACGGCTATATTTACGATCCGGCAGGCGTGACCGGAAAGAAAATCGAATATATGCTGGAGATGCGCAACAGCGGCAGAGATAAGGTGAAGGATTATTCCGACCGATTTGGTTGTGCTTTTTATCCCGGGGAAAAACCGTGGGGCGTAAAAGCGGATGTTTACATGCCCTGCGCGACACAAAACGACGTGAATCTTTTAAGCGCAAAAAAGATTATGTCGTCCGGATCGAAATACTACATCGAGGTGGCAAATATGCCGACGACGAGCGACGCGTTAAGCCTGCTGCTGGGACAGAAAAACATGATTGTCGCCCCCAGCAAGGCGGTCAACGCGGGCGGTGTAGCGACAAGCGCGCTGGAGATGAGCCAGAATTCGATGCGACTGAGCTGGAGCGAGCAGGAAGTGGACGAGAAGCTGCATGCGATCATGAAGAAAATACACGACAGTTCAGCAATGGCGGCCGAAGCCAACGGACTTGGTTATAATCTGGTTGCCGGTGCGAACATCGCCGGATTTGCGAAAGTTGCCGATGCCATGATTGCGCAGGGTCTGATCTGAACGTTGTTGATCGGCATAAGGCAATCATAAAAGTCCTCCTTGCAATAGCCGGAGAAAGCCCTCAGGTGAGGGGGCCTTCTTCGGCTATTGTACTATGTTTCGGCATGCGCAACTGAACAGTGTGAACATGCGCATTCATCTTGCGTGATTCATGGGGAAATCAGCTTTTGTCTGGGAGCTTATAATCGTATGCAAAAGCGGCAAGACGTTCAACCAGCCGCGATCTCTGGGCGCCGTACAATAACAAGGCGATCGGGGTAGTAACTTCTCTACTCGGCTTCGGGGTCCCACTGCCTGATTTGCTCCGCCTGTTCTTTGGAGATGCGAATGTGTTTTCCGCTCATGGAGCACAGGCCATGCGCCCGAAGGTCCCGCATGGCGCGCACGACCGTCCGCTGACTCACGCCGATATGGCTGGCGATGGTCTGATAACTCTGCCGGACGACGACGAACGGCTGAGGATAGGCGTTTTTTTGAAAATAGTCCGTCAGGTAAAAACAGACGCGCTCCAGCCCGCTGAGATAAAACAGCTTGCCGTTGAGGCCGGAGTCCCGATAGAGATCGTTGGCGATGTGACAGCTGATCTTTCGAAGCAGCGGCAAATCGTTCATGGCAAACACATAGAGTTCGTCGGCCGGAATCCGCAGGATGGAAACGTTCGTCTTTGCGACGATGGTCGCAATGATCGTTCTCTGCCTCGAAAACAGTTCGAGCAGTCCGATCGCGCCGTTAAAGCGGTCCAGTATGAAGTACTGGTAATCCTTTCCACTTTCAAAGCACTTCATGCCGTCCACGGTGCCGGATTCGATGAAAAAAACATACGCCAGGGAATCCCCCTCACTGACGATGACATCACCGGGCGCGTATTTCTTTCGCTGGCATCGCGGGTTCAGTGCGGCAGGCAGCAGATCGAGCGCAGTTCCGTAGGACACGTCGAACCGGTTCCACACGTCTTCGAGTTTTGGTGTCACGCCCAAGCCTCCTTTTTGAACGCCGGATACTGTCGGACGCTTCATATCATGAGAAACGAAACAGAAAAATGTAGACAGATGTCCTTTTTGACGTTGCGCTTACAATATATAATCAAACCATCCAAATGGCAAGCGTCATTTCATGCCGTCGTGCAGATGCGCTGCCGGAGAATCGGTTATACCAAACAAGTAAAACGAATGAGAGGAAAAAGGAACAATGAAACGAATTTTTGCTGTTATCCTCGTGCTCATGACCGTATTCGGGCTGTTTGCCTGCGCAAAAACCGCCGCACCGGCGACGGACGCAACCGCAGCGGACGCGACGACGGTTGCGGGACAGACCGAAACGACGGCGGAGCCCACCGCCGAAAAGGTTTACAAGGTTGCCGTGCTGGTTCCGTTCATCGGCGATCAGTCGTATTTTGACTCCGTCAACGCCGGCCGTCTTGCCGTTGAGGAATACCCGAACGTGGAGACCACGCTCATCGAGATGGGCGAGGACAAGAGCAAGTGGGAGAGCTACTATCTGGATGCCTGCGAGGGCGGTTACGACCTCATCGTCGGCGGCAACAACGACGCGGAAGAATACTTCTACGCCGCGGCCCAGCAGTATCCGGAACAGCTGTTTTTCAACTTCGATTATGTCAACCACGTCGACCTGCCCAACGTTTTCGCGGTGACGTATAACACGCCGGAGCTTGGCTATGTGGCCGGCACCGCCGCGTCCCTGATTACGCAGAGCAGCATGCCCAAGGCGAATGCAGAGAAGATCGTCGGCGTCGTGGTCGGCATGGACTTCCCGGCGATGAACGATTTTGTCAGCGGATTCTGTCAGATCTGCTATGAAAACGGCGTCCAGGTGCTCATCGGCTATCCGGAGAGCTTCACCGACTCCGCCAAAGCCAAGGAAATCGCGCTGAACATGTATGCGCAGGGCGCGGACGTCGTCTGGCAGGTTGCCGGCGGCGCAGGGCTCGGCGTGTTCGAAGCCGCCGCAGAAGCGGACAAATATGCCTTCGGCGTGGACAGCGATCAAACCATCGCGCTCAGCGGCCAGCCGAACCTCGCCGCGACGATCGTCACCTCCTTCTATAAGGACTGCGGCGCGTCCGTCAAGTACGCGGTCGATATGCTGATCGCGGGCACGTATCCCACCGGCGCGCAGACCCTTGGCATCAAGGAAGGCGCCGTGGGCCTGATCAAAAACCAGCAGTACATCGACATGGTTCCGCAGGACATCCGCGACCAGATCGACGCGCAGGTTGCAAAGGTTGCCGCGGGCGAAGTGACGGTTATCAGCGCGCTTGCCGATGACGCCGCCTGGCAGGACATCAAAGCCAAAGCCACCGCTCCGCTGAACTAAAGAAACACTGGCAATTGCAGGAGAGGTGCTCTATGCTCAATAGAGCGGCTCTCCTGCTTTTTTGAAAGAGGCGGGGTTCCGCACGTTGTCCCCGCCTTTTTCAAAAAAGACGATAAGCATTTCGCAGAATCACAATACGCTGATATGCACAGCCTGCTCAGCAAAGGGAGGGATTTCTCTGGAGAATTCGATTTTACGGCTGGAGAATATCACCAAGGTCTATTCCAACGGCGTGGTGGCCAATAAGGACATCTCCGTCAACTTTCAGAAGGGCGAAATCCACTCGATCGTCGGCGAAAACGGCGCGGGCAAGTCCACGCTGATGAAGATTCTCTTTGGCATCGAGCAGCCGTCGGCGGGAAAGCTCTATCTGCGCGGCGAAGAACGGCGGTTTCACAACTCGCTGGAAGCGATCGACGCCGGCATTGGCATGGTGCATCAGCACTTCATGCTGATTCCGTCGTTTACGGTTGCGCAGAGCATCGTGCTTGGCATGGAGCCGCGTAAAAACAGGGTGTTTCTCAACAAGAAAGCGGCGGTCGAACAAACGCGCGCCATCGCCGAACAATATAATTTCGACATCGACGTAACGAAGAAAATCTCCGAACTTTCCGTCGGTGCCAAGCAAAAGGTCGAGATTCTCAAGACGCTCTACCGCAATGCGGAGATCATCATTCTCGACGAGCCGACCTCCGTGCTGACCCCGCAGGAAACGGAAATCCTGTTTGACGAGCTGGAAAAGTTTCGAAAGCTCGGACATACGATCCTGTTTATCTCCCACAAGCTCGGGGAAGTCAAGCAAATCTCCGACCGCATCACGATCATGCGAAACGGGGAGAGCCGCGGCACGTTCAACAACGCGGAGATTTCGATGGAAGAGCTCACCGCCCGCATCATCGGGCGCGAACTCATCAGCTCTTACGACGAAAAGAAGCGCGACTGGCCGGAGAAAACGCCCGTGCTGACGGTCGAGGGTTTGTGTCTGGCGCACAAGGGGCAGACCCGGCTCGAAGGCATTTCCTTTGCCGTAAAGCGCGGCGAAATCTTCGGCATTGCCGGCGTGCAGGGAAACGGACAGGACGAACTCATCCGCGCCGTCGCAGGATTGAGCGGACACACGGCAGGCGCCATCGCGCTCGACGGGACGGACATCTCGAAACTCTCCATCAAAAAAAGGCGTGAAGCCGGGCTTGCATATGTTCCGGAGGATCGTATGCTGGACGGCACCGCGGGAGAAGCGTCGCTTGGGGATAATATCATCTCGACGTATTTCGAGCGAAAGTCGCTCAACGGCCCGCTTTTCATGCGCGGCCGGCGCATCAACGCCGAGGCGCGGCGGCTGATCAAAGAGTTTTCGATCAAGGCCGAGTCCCCCGCGCAGAAAATTCAGAGCCTGTCCGGCGGCAACATCCAGAAAGTCGTCGTCGCGCGCGAGCATAACACCAATCCCAAATGCCTGCTCGCGGAGCAGCCGACGCACGGCATCGACATCGGCAGCGCGGAGTTTATCCATCTGCGCTTGATTGAGATGCGGAACGCGGGCGCGGGCCTTCTGCTCGTCAGCGCGGACCTGGACGAAGTCATGAGCCTTTCCGACCGGTTGATCGTGATGTACGAAGGCAGGATCGCCGCCTATTTCTCCGGAACAAAGGGGCTGACGCGCAGCGAACTGGGATATTACATGCTCGGCGTCAAGCGGCAGACGCCCGAAGAGATTGGAGGCGCGCTCCGTGACTAAACGAAAGTTTACCCTTGCGGGGGACACCGCGTTTGAGACCGTTAAAACGATACTTGCGATCTTTATCGCGCTTGCCATCACGTTTTGCGTGCTTGCGCTGACCTGTGAAAATCCCGTCGCCTCGTTTGTGACCATGCTGACCGGGCCGCTGACCAAGCTGCGGTATTTCGGCAACGTGCTGGAATCGATGGTGCCGCTGGTTTTCTCCGGGCTTGCCTGTTCGCTCCTGTTTCGAACGGGGCTGTTCAACCTCGGCATCGAGGGCATCTATTATATCGGCGGCGTGATCTGCTCCTACATCGCCTGCCAGGTGTTTGGCAACAGCTTTACGCATCCGCTGGTGGCGATCCTCGTTCCGGCGCTGATCGGCGGGGTGCTGATGCTGATTCCCGGCTACCTCAAGGCGAAGTTCAACGCAAACGAGCTGGTCACCTCGCTCATGCTGAATTCCATCTACCTCGGCGTGGGGCTTTGGTTCATCAAGACGTATCTGCGCGCTACGGATTATTCTTCTACGGCGTCCCCTCTGTTTACCGACACGGCGACGCTGCCGTATCTCATCCCCGGCACGCGCGTGACCATCGGCATCCTTCTCGCGGTCGCGGCGGCGTTTCTGATCTATATCCTGCTCTTTAAGACGCGGCTGGGGTATCAGATTCGTATGACGGGCCTGAATCCGAGCTTTGCGCGCTATTCCGGCATGAACGCCATGAGCCTGTTTCTGCTCGTGCATTTCATCTCCGGATTTCTCGGGGGCGTCGGCACCTCGGTGGAGCTTTTGAGCATCTATTCGCGCTTCAGCTGGGTAGCCCTGCCGGGGCTGGGGTTCAACGGCGCGCTGATGGCGATGATGGGCAAAAACAACCCCATCGGCGTGCTCGTCGTCGCGTTTGGCATCAGCTATCTGCAGATCGGCGCGGAGATCATGAGCCGCAGCACGACCGTGCCGGTGGAGGTCATCTCCATCGTCACCGCGACGCTGGTGCTGCTCATCTCGGCGCAGTATTTCCTGCGCGGCTGGCGCGAGAAGAAACTGCTGAAGGAGGGACTGCTGCATGTCTGAGTTTTGGAGCGTCATCTTCAGCGAAGAGTTTTTGTCGACGGTCGTTCGCGTGCTCGTGCCGCTGCTCTTTGCGAGCATGAGCGCGTATATCGCGGCGCTGGCGGGCATTCCCAACATCGCCGTCGAGGGCATCATGCTCATGAGCGCGCTCTTTGCCGTGCTCGGCAGTTACTGGACGCAGTCCTCCTGGCTGGGGCTGCTGATCTCGATCGGCGCGGGGCTGGTCATGGCGCTGATTTTGATCCTCTGCACGATCAATATGGGCACGAACCCCATCCTTGTCGGCATTGCGCTCAACACGTTTGCAGCTTCGTTTACGGTGTTTCTGCTGTATATGTTCACGCAGAACAAGGGCACGAGCGCCTCTCTCGCCTCGATCGTCCTGCCGATCGTGAACATTCCGATCATAGACCGGATTCCCGTGCTGCGCGCGGTACTGTCGGGACAATACACGGTGACATATCTGTGCATCGTCTGTATGATTCTGCTCGCGCTGCTCGTGTACCGCACGCCGCTTGGGATGCGCATGAAGGCCGCGGGGCTCGACGAGCGCGCGGCGAAGACCGCGGGCATCGACGTCAACCACGTGCGTATCATCGCCGTGCTGATCTCCGGCCTGCTCGCCGCGCTGGGCGGCGCCTATATGACCACCGGATATCTCTCGATCTTTACGAAAAACATGATTGCCGGACGCGGCTGGATCGGCATCGCCGCGCAGGCGATGGGCGGCACGAATATGCTCGGCGTCGCCGTCACCACGTTCGTGTTCTCGCTGTTTCAGGCGATTACAAATGTCTTTTCGCTCTATGATCTGCCGAGCGAACTCATCAATATCATTCCATACGTCGGCGTCCTGTTGGGAATTATCCTTTTCTCGGTCTCCACGTATCGCAGCGGCAAGAAAGGATAACGGTCAACGTGCGAATATTTATCGATTGCGATCCGGGGCATGACGATGTGCTCGCGATACTGCTCGCGCTTGCGCACCCGGAAAAGTTTACCATGCAGGGTATCACGACCGTCGCGGGCAACAGCACGGTGCGGCATGTCACCGATAACATCCTTAAGGTGCTCGACCACATCGGCGTATCCATCCCCGTGGCGATGGGCTGCGCGCGGCCCATCCGGCGCGAACCGGAGCCGCAGCCGGCGGCCCACGGCGAGAGCGGCATGGACGGTCCGTCTTTGCCCGAGGCAAGAACCAAGGCGGACGCGCGTCATGCCGTGACGTTTCTGCACGAGGAGATCCTGCGACAAGACGCGCCGGTGACGATTGTCGCGCTTGCGCCGATGACAAACCTTGCGATTCTGCTGGAAACCTATCCCGCCGTCAGGGAGCGCATCGAGCGCATCTGCATGATGGGCGGCAGCCTGCGCGGCGGCAACATCCTCCCGCGCTCGGAGTTCAACGTTTACCACGACCCGGAGGCGGCTAAGGTCGTGTTCGGGAGCGGCATCCCCATCGTCATGAGCGGGCTGGAGGTCTGCGCCGAGGCAAAGACGATGCTGCGGGCGTTCGAGCCGCTGAAGTCCGGCGGGCGCGTGTCGCGCCTGGTCTATGAGCTCATGAACTATTACAGCGGATATGCGCGCGCGCGCGGGTGGGATTATACGAATGTATTCGACGCGGTGCCCGTCGCGCAGATGCTTGCGCCGGAGCTGTTTTCCGGCTCGAAATATCGCGTCGAAATCGAAACGGAGGGCGACCTTTGCCGCGGCATGACCGTCGCCACGCCCTGTGACGGCGCGGAAAGCAAGGGCTGCGTCACTATTTTGGAACACGCGGACGGCGCGCGTTTTTCCGCGCTGATGCTCGACGCGCTGCGCATTCTGGATGCGGCGCAGCCCGACTGAACAAGCGAAACACAACGCGAAAGGAGCATTCCATGGCGATTTTTGTCTATGAGATCAGAAGCGGCCTTTCTCAGATGCCGCGGGCGCATTCGGCCGCGTTTCTCGGCGCGGTGGAGGCCGCGCTCGGCGATTCGCTGGTTCAGAGTTCTCTCGATCAGTTTTTAAAAGAGCCGTTCGGGCTCATCTATGTTTCCTCGGGCGGCAGCGAAGGGCTGTTTTTGCAGCAGTTTTCCTCCTACGATAGCCCCTGCTATCTGCTCACCAGCGGGGACAGCAACTCGCTCGCCGCCTCGATGGAAATTCTGGCGTACCTTCGCCGGCATGGACGAAAGGGCGAAATTCTGCACGGCGACGCGGAATCGATCGCGATTCGCATTCGCACCCTGTCGCGCGCCGCGCGCGCGAAGGAGCGCCTGAGCGGCCTTCGCATCGGCGTCGTCGGCAAGCCTTCGGACTGGCTCATCGCAAGCGAGCTCGACCGCGATGCCTGCGCCGGAAAGCTCGGCGTCGAGGTCGTCGATCTTCCGATGGACGAACTGCTCGAGGCGGGCCGCAGCGCGCCGCCTGTGCGCAACGAATGGACGGAGCAGCTGCTTTTGCAGGGATACGACCGCGCGGAAACCGAGAAGGCGCTTCGCATCTACGATGCGCTGAAGCTGCTCGTTTCGCGTCACCGGCTTGGCGCGGTGACGGTGCGCTGCTTCGACCTGCTCGGCAGCGTCTGCACCACCGGGTGCCTCGCGCTTGCCATTCTCAATGCGGAGGGGATTTACGCCGGCTGCGAGGGGGACGTGCCGTCCACGCTCTCCATGGCGATCCTCGGCGAACTCAGCGGCCGGCCGGTGTTCATGTGCAACCCCAGCCGCATCGACACGAAGGCGGGGCATATGGTGCTTGCCCACTGCACGCTGCCGGTGAATATGCCGGAGGAGATGACGCTGACCACGCATTTCGAGTCCGGCATCGGCGTCGCTATCGCGGGGTCCCTTCCCGTTGGGCCCTGCACGGTGTTCAAAGCGGGCGCCGACCTTTCGCGATATTACGCAAAGACGGGACAAATCGAGAAAAACCTGCGGGAACCCACGCTCTGCCGCACGCAGATTCAGGTTGCGCTGGACGATATGACGTATTTTCTGACCGATCCGATTCAAAACCACCATCTGGTCTGCACCGGGGCGTATACGGATGAAATCAAGGAGTTTTTTGCTCTGCTTTGATGCGGATGTGATAGAATATCAGCGACAAAAAAGACGCGCGGAGGCAAGCGGATGAAGACGACGATTCGACCGAACATGGAAAGAAGCGATATCGTGCTGATGGACGATATCGTGTATTCACAGCCGCTTGCCTATTTCGGCAGGAAGCCGAGGCCGCTCAAGATGCTGCTGCTGCGCCCGATCGACTGGTGGGGGCAGACGGAACTGCCGCCGCTTCCGACCGTCCTCTGGATTGTTGGCGGCGCATGGCAGCAGACGTTTCCTTCCTGGCGGATGGCGGAGTTTTCCTATCTGGCATATGCGGGATATCAGGTCGCGGCCGTCGATTATCGAACGGTCAACGAGGCCGCGTTTCCCGCCCAGGTGGAGGACGTAAAGGCGGCCGTGCGCTTTCTGCGCGCCAATGCAAAGCGCTACGGCGTGGATGCGGAAAACATCGGCGTCATGGGGGATTCGGCGGGCGGTTATCTTGCGGCAATGCTTGGCGCGACAGGCGAAAGCGACGCGTTTGAAACGGACGAATGGGCGGGGTATTCCAGCGCGGTAAAAGCCGTTGCGGACTGGTATGGGCCGATCGACCTCTGGCGGATGCGAAGCGACGCGCTGAAGAAAAACCCGGATTCCGGCGAGGAGGACGAGCTGCTGCTTCGGCTCTTCGCGGGCTGTCCGATTACGCGGGAGAACCACGCGCGAATCGAAGCCATGAGTCCGGAGCGGTACCTTTCGGACAAGACCCCGCCGCATCTGATCCTGCACGGCACTGCGGACGAGATGGTAGACGTTCGGGAGAGCGAGCGGTATTACGATGCGCTCACGCGCGCGGGCGTGCCTGCCGAACTGTATCTGCTCGAAGGTGCGGGGCACTGCGACCGGGCGTTTTCGCAGCCGGAGGTGCAGCGGATTATCCTCGATTTTTTCGAACGATATTTGAAATAACAGGAGCTTAAGGAGGGGAACGCTTTGCGGCTGACCCGCGACATCAGGGAGCGCATCTACGCGGGCGTTCTGGGCAAGATGACCGGCGTCTACCTCGGCCGTCCGGTCGAGGGATGGACATATGAAGCCATCCGCTCCCGCTTTGGCGAAATTTCAACCTACATTCACGACGAGCTGAATCTGCCGCTGGTCGTTACGGACGACGACCTCTCCGGCACGTTCGGCTTTTTTCGCGCGGTGGAGGACGGCGGGTTTGGCCCCACGGTCACTGCAAAAGCCGTCGGCGAGGCATGGCTGAACTATATCGTCGAGGATAAAACCATCCTCTGGTGGGGCGGTATGGGCAACTCCACCGAGCATACGGCATATCTCAACCTCAAGCGCGGCATTCCCGCGCCGGAAAGCGGAAGCGCCGCACGAAACGGGCGCGTGCTCTCGGAACAGATCGGGGCGGAGATCTTCATGGACGCGTTTGCCATGATGTGCCCGGGCGATCCGGAGCGCGCGGCGCAGTCTGTGCGCGCCGCGGCGAGCGTGTCGCACGACGGAATTGCCGTAGAGGCGGCGGTGTTTCTCGGCGCGCTCGAGGCGGCGGCGTTCGTCGAACAAGACCTCGACCGCCTGTTTGACGAAAATGAACGTTTCCTGACGAGCGACAATATGCGCCGCCTTGTCGGGGACGTGCGAAACGCCTGCGCGAAAGCGGGTCATTGGCGGGAAGTGCGCGATTTTCTGGATCGCAACTATGGGTACGACCGCTTTGGCGGCGAATGCCACATTGTGCCGAACCATGCGCTGACGCTCGCGTCCATCCTGCTCGGCGGGGACGACTTTGCGCGCGCGCTCATGATCGCGGTGTCTGCGGGCTGGGATACGGATTGCAACGCCGGAAACGTCGGCTGCTTCAACGGCATCCGGCTGGGGCTGGACGCGCTGACAAAGGAGCGGGATTTCCGTGCTCCCGTGCGGGATCGGCTCTTTGTCATCACCGCGGACGGCGGGGAAGGCATCAGCGACGCGGTGCGCGAGGCGAGAAAGATCGTTCGCGCGGCGGCGGTCGTGCAGGGCGAGACGGCGAACCTCCCGACGGAGCGGTTCGCGTTTGAATTCCGCGGCAGCGTGCAGGGGTTCGAACCGTGCCCCTGTGTCTCCTCTGACGGTGTCGTACGGCTGACCAACCCGGACGGACGGGGCCTTTGCATCTCCGCCGTAGGAAAGGCTGCAAACGTCAGTACGCCGACCTTCTTTGACCCGAATGCGCGCTGGCAGGGATACGATGCGATCGCGTCGCCCTCGCTCTACGAAGGGCAGACCGTTACGGCGCGGCTCGACTGCGATGCGACTCATCCGCCGACGGCGCGGCTGTATGTCTGCCGTTCGACTGACGATGGCGCCTTTGAAACCGTTTTTGGAGATTCCGTCGCGTTACGACTGGGGACAACGCAGATCAGCTGGACGATTCCGCCGCTCGGCGGGCAGCCGATCCTGCGCGTCGGGATCTCGCTGTGCAGCCGGACGGATCGCGCGTGCGCTGTGGAATTGCGCTCGCTCGACTGGGCCGGCGCGCCGCTTCAATATCGACTGGCGGGTGTGTTGCGCAAAAATATCACCGATCCCGCGCCGTTTGTTCTTCGGCAGTTTGTTTCGAGCGCGAAAAACTTTGGCCTCAGCCTGACGCATACGCTCTGCGTGTCGCATCCGGACGAAAACGGCGCAGTCACATTCGGTACGCGGGACTTTGACGACTATTCCGTCTCCGCTCGGCTGACCCCTCAGATGCACCGCCGCTGCGGGCTCGTCATCCGTGCGCGGGGGCATCGGCAGTATTACGCCGCGCTGCTTACGGGCGGGGATACGCTGGCGATCGTTCTGCAGGATGCGGCGGGCGACACGATTCTTGCGCAAACCGGTTTTGCCTATGCTCCGTTTGAGCCGCTGGCCATGACGCTGATCGCGCGCGGCAACCGCCTGGAAGCGCGCATTGGAGAAACGACGCTGACCGCAATGGATGCATTCGCACGGTATCCCTCCGGTGGGGTGGGATTTCGCGTCGATGCCGGCACGATGATGGTGGACGATGTGTCGATACGGCGAGGGTGAAGATACTCCATACGCTGTCCGGCGCGCCGTGGGGGAGATAAGAGTTGCCCTTTTGTTCATATTGCAGATAGATAGTGACAGGATTGATCCGGTTTGATTATGCCGATCGATCCAGTGAATTGTCAAACTAAGTGCAACACTTAAGGAGTTCACACTCCCACAAAGACTGAGGCGAACAGAAGCTAAGAACTTTACGAGGCCTGGCGTTGAGAAGCGCCAGGTTTCGTTTTAGAGTGGCGGGGCTGACTCTGGAA
>JAAYUE010000066.1 GCA_012517905.1 Clostridiales bacterium
GCCGCCGTGTCGCCGTGGATGACCGCGATTGCCGCGGCGCCCGCGATGCCGACGTTGGATGCGCCCGCGCCCGCGACCGCCTGGGTCACAAACGTATGCGCGGCCAGTTTTTCCTCCGGCTTGAGCTTGACGTCGAGGAAGGTCGTCAGCGCGTCGACGGCGGCGTTGGTCAGCGCCTTACCCGCCTCGGCGAGCGCGTTCATCAGGTTGGTCTTCAGCGTTTCGCCGATATTCCCCTGCAGGAAGGTCGTCAGCTGATCGACGTCCACGAGCCCTTCGGTCAGCGTGTTGACGAGCTCGTCGATCTTATCGGTAAACAGCGCGGTAATCTGCGCGGTCGCCGCATCCTGAATCTCCGTAATCGTCGATCCGTCCAGGCTCACGTCCAGGCCCAGCAGGGCGATGTTATCGGAGATCGCGTTCTCGACGGCGGTAATCAGGCTGTTCTTTACGTCGTCAAACACAGCCAGGACGAGGTCCTTCAGCTCCGTCACCAGCGGCGAAGGCGTGGAAGGCGGCGTGCCGCCCGAACCCGACGACGGCATCAAGCTCGAGAGCAGTTCGCCGAGGTGCGTTTTGACGAAGTCGAAGATCTGCGTCTTGAGCGACTCCAGCGCGCTGGTCTTGACGGTGTTCAGCAGATCCGTCAACTGGCTCGTGATGCCGGTCTTGAGCGCGGCTAAAAACTCGTCCGGCGACGCATCGAGAAGATGCAGCGCCACGAGTTTGTCGTTGATTTCACTCTTGATGGAGGCCGGTATGCTCTCAAGCGCCGCGAGGAACGCGTCGATGTTGTTGTTGACCTTCTCGACGGGGTCGCCCTCGATCAGCTCTTCCAGGCCCGTTCCCGCGAGCAGGTTTTTGACGAAGTCGCCGATCGTTTCCGCAAGCGCGTCCAATAGTCCGCTGAGCGCTTCGGAGCCGTTCGTATCCCCGCTGAACAGTTCGCCGAGGCCCATCGCGTCGGCGGCCTCTTGAATCAGCTGCTTGATGATATTGGTGATGAAGTTCGTGGATTCGGTGCTCGACGTGTCGGTGGACGCCGCGGCAGGCTTGTCCTCGATGATGCTCGCGGTAACGCGAAGCGAACCTGCGGTGATCGCCGCAAATCCGATGTAAGCATGGTTGGTGTAGGTGACGATATTGATGGAGACGGCGACGCCGACGCCGATCTTCGCCTTGGTCGCGCTGGCATTGGCGACCACCTGCGCGTCGGTGCGGTTGAACGCCTCGACGACGACGGCTTCTTCCGCCGTGATGAGGATGACGTTCGTTTCGTTGCCGATATACGCTTCGCTGCGGTTGCTCTGAATATTGAGCGCAAAACCGGCGGCAACCTGAATGCTGCCCTCGCTGGTCTGCGATTTCTGGTGGTTGCTGGTCAGCCCGCCGACCGAGCTGCCGTTCGTATTGTTGCTGCCGACGGAACCGGACAGGTTTTTCCCGCTTGATAGCGCGCTGTCCGCCTGCAAGTCTGCGTCCGATGAGCCATCCGAGGATCCGTCACCGGATCCCGACGCGGCTTCCCCGCCGCTGGGGGTAGAGGAAGTGCCGCCCGGCGGCGAGCCGTTTGCGCCCGCGCGGGAGGTGGACTTCATCGTGCTCTTGCTCTGCGCGTGCACGGTGACGCTCTTGGCCTGCATGCTGCGGTTGATGCGGGCAATCGCGCTGTCGTTGACCACGGAGATGGCGAAACTGCCGCCGAGGCCGACGTTACCGCCCGCAGCGGAAGCGTTCGCCGCGATCTGACGCGACACGGCGCTCTCCGCGCTGACCAGCGCGTCGTTTTTGATCTTTAACAGCGTCTGGTTGCCGGAAGCGGGCGTGCCGAGATACGCCTGGACATCCGCGCCGGACACATGCACCGCGAGCACGGGGGTTGCAGAGATGCCGCCCGCGGAACCGGCCTTCGCGCTCGTGGTTTCGTCCAGCGTGTTCTTGGCGGTAATCTCCAGTTGATTCAGATACAGCGTGCCGTGCGTCGTGTCCGTGCCCGCGCGGAGGAACGGCGTTCCGTCCGCGATCGCCGCAATGACGTCCACGCCGAACACGCTGACCGCGATGCCCGCGCCGACGCCCGCCGTACCGCCGGAAGCGGTGCCGTCCTTGCCGGAGGCGTCGGCGGTGGTGTCAAACTTTGCATAGGATTCCGCGCGGATCGTCAGGTTGTTGTCCGTGTCGGTCTCCGCGCCGGTAAAGGTGATGTTCGCCGTGTCGTAAACACGCGCCTTCGTCTTGGCGGAGGCCACGTGCACGGTGATCGCGCCGCCGATGCCGATATTCGCGTTGGAATAACCCGCCTTCGCGGTTGCGGCGGACGAGACCGCCGTCTGTTCGGAACCCGAAATCGCGCTGACGTTGATCGCGCCGGCATAGATGCTGCCGCTCTTGATGGAGGCGTAGTTCGTATGCTTCGTCACCGCGACGGTGATGCCGACGCCCACGCTCGCGGATTTTCCGGTGGAGGCGGTGGTGTCCGTGCCGATCGAGAAGCTCGGCGTTACCGTGATCTCGGTCGTCCCTTCGGGCACCGTAAAGGTAAACGTGCCGTCCGCCTGCTTGGCGGCGCTGCTGGTTACGCTCGACGTGCCCTTCTTAATCGTAATAGAGACGGTGCTGGCGGTGATGCGATAGCCCGCATTGGGCGTCGCGGTGAAGGTCAGCACGTCGCCGACGTCCGCTTTCGCGTTCGAAGCGGTCACGGTGCCGCGATCGGAGGTGTTGACCGTCACGTTGAGCGCCTTTGCGGCGAGCTCGACCGTGAGCCGGTATCCCTCCGCGGTTCCGCCGACGAACGCTTCCGCGTCCGCGCCCGTCGGAACGACGAAGTGGTACGAACCGTCCGCGTTCTTGACCGCCGTTGCGGAAAGCTCCGTCGCCTCGGTGCCCATCGCGTCGAGGAACTGGATGGTCAGGCTCGAAATCTTATAGCCCTTCGCGGCGCCCGCCGCGGAGATACTGACGGTGATCGTGTCGCCGAGGTCCGCCTTGGTGTCGGAGAGCGAAACGAACGTTCCCGCCGCCGAGCGATCCTCGGTGGGTACGTTGTCTCCCGTGATCGTCGTGGTGTCGATGGCGACGTCGAACGCCTTCGTCACGAACGTGACGTGGATGGTCACCTGCGTGCCGCTCTTGCTGGCGGGCATCGTGAAGTGGTATTCGCCGTTTTCCAGCACGACGGACGCGGTGTCGTTCGCCACCGCAGTTCCGGCAAGATTCGTGTAGGAGAGGAACACGGAGCCGACCTTGTAACCGCTCGCCGCCGCTACGGTGAACTTGACGGTGTCGCCCGCCTTGGCCGTATAGGTTGCCGGCGTCGCGGTGTCGGTTTCGGTGGTATCGGTGGTTGTTGCGGCATCGTCGCGTACGATCGCGACCGTGCCATTCGTCGTATCCCCGACGACGACCTCGCGCGTGTCCTCCACAAACGTCGCGGTGACGACCACGCTGGTGCCGGCCTTGATGTCCGTGAGGTCCCCAAGCTTGAAGAAGTAGTTGCCTTTTCCGTCGGCGGTGAGGTTGACCGTGACGGTGGTGTCCGCAGAGCCCGCGACCGCCTTCGTGTAGGAATAGGTGATGGCAAACTTCGTCGTGGCCGGGGTCGTTCCGCTGGCGTCCGTCGTCATGCTGTCAAGCTTAAAGCCCGTTTCCGGCGTAACTTTGAACGCGTAGGTCTTCGTCGTCAGCGAGGATTCGCTGCTGACGAAGTTGATCGTGCCGTTGGTCGTGCCGCTGATCATCACGGTGTTTTCCGTGTCCGGCACATAGGTGCCGTCGATCGTCACATCCGTGCCCGCGGTTGCGCCCGCCGAGAGGACAAACTTCGGACTGAGCAGGAACTCCGTCCCCTGCTTGTAACCGCCCTCGAGCGACGCAAACTCCAGATAGACGAGGCCGGCCGTCAGCGCGAGCGTCGTGGTTCCGGTCGTGCCGTCTTCCTTCGTGTAGGTCACCGTGACGCCTGCGACGCCCGCGGTATCCTTTGCCAGCTCGTAGCCGGACGCCGCTGCGACTTCAAACGCGTACTTCGTATAGACGCCGGACGCGTCCTTCGTGCTCTTGCTCTGCGCCGCGGTTGTAAAATCGATCCCGCCGTTGACGGAGGCGTCGATATGGATGATGCGATCCTTGCCGGCAACCCACTGCGCGCCTGTGGTGGCGACGGCGCCCGCCGCCGTGGTGCCGGGAACATCCGCCGCCGCTGCATCCGCCTTCTCCAGCCCGTCCGTTGCGTCGGCGGTTGCGATTGAGGTCGTCGTGCCGTCCGCCGCGACGTTCAGGGTGATGGCGCGCACTTCGCCGGTGGTATCGATCAGGGCGTTATTCGTGTTGACGATCACCGCGACGCTGAGCGCGCCGGTGAGCTGGATGGACGAGTTGGACGTCTTCGTTCCGGTGTTCGCCGGCGTATTGCCCGCGGGCACCGCTTCCCATTCGGCGGAGAGGGTAACCTTCTTCGTGCTGTCCACGTCGGACGGCATGGCGAAGATGAACTCGCCGTTTTCGTTCGCGTTCACCACGATGACCGCCTCGCCGGTGGTGGCGGGCGTCGTGCTTGAATCCAGCTTCGTATAGGTAACCTTGAGCGAACCCGCTTTCAGCTGATGATCCGTCGTGGGGTTGATGGTGACCTTCACGCTCTTTCCGGCGTCCACCTTGGTGACGTCGGTCAGAATCGCGCCGCCGTCGGTCTGGGTCGTTTCAATCTGGATCGCGTCGGCGGAGGTGGAGTTTTCGGTGGCAAGGTTTTGATCGGTCGCGCCCGCGCCGCCGGTGCCCTCGTCAAAGAGGTCGGTCAGGCCCAGGTCGTCGTCTTCCTGCTCCTCCATGGGGTCCGTCGGCGGCGTGGTCGTGTCGTCGGTTCCCGTGAAGGTGCCGTCCTCGTCAAAGAGGCCGGCGTATTCCGCGTCGGTTACGCCGAGGTCGGCGGCGGTCTTGCGCTCGAACGTAACGACGATGGTCACGTCGGAAGCCGGCATAGTAAACGTGAATTTACCCGTTCCGTCGCCCGTCATGCCGATCGTCGTATAGGTTGCCGAACCTGCCGGCAGATATTTTGCATATGCCTGCGCGACCTTGTAGCCCTTGTTGGGCGTTACGGTCGCGGTGATGGTGTCCCCTTCGTTTGCCTTGCTCAGCGCGGAGACCGTGCCGTGCGTCGTCGCGGGAATCGAAACGGCAAAGTCCTTTCCCTCGATGGACTGCGTGACGAGGCCGAGCTTCGTGCCGATCGAAGTGCCGACCTTTTTGATCAGGTTGACGATCGTGGTCTTGATGGTGCTCAGCGTATCCTGGCTGCCGCCTTCTCCGGTTCCGGTGTCCTCGGGCTTTGCCGAGAGCGCTTCGGTCGTCGCGTTCTCCACGGAGGAGGAGTTGACCGTGACGCTGCCGTTGACCGCCGTGACGGTCGCGTTGCCGAGGATGCTCGCGGAAACGTCCTGCACGCCGACGCCGACGGCGAAATAGCCGCTCATGGTTCCGTTCGCGCTTGCGCCGCGTCCGGCTTTCGTCTTCATGTCCGTCGTCGCTTTTGCAGAGATCAGGATGTTGCCGCCCGTGGTAACGACGGAAGTGCTCGCAATCGAAGTATCCCCTACGATCACATGGCAGTTCACGACCGCGACGGAGATCGCGATCGTAACAGGGATCGTGCCGGTCGTGGCGGTCGTGTTGATGTTGACGTTGGATTCCGCGTTAAAGTTGATATCGCCGCCGGCCTGTACGGTGCCGGTCACGATGACGTTGACGTCCGTCACCGCAATGGAGAGCGACAGCGGCATGTTCAGCGAACCGAGGCTCGCGCCGGTGACCGAGAACTTGATCGTGCTCGACGCGGCGGCGGAGACGGAGCCTCCTGCGATGATGGTGCCGGAAATCTTGATATCGGCGTTGCCGACTTTTACGTTAAGGAAGTTCAGGTCGGCCAGCAGGTTCTCGCCGTTGTTGATCGCGCCGACGGAGAGATCGAGCAGCGACTTGGTCTGCGAGGTCGTGGCCTGCAGGTCCACGCTGCCCCCGGCGCGGATGGAACCGCTGACGACGATCTCGGCGCCCGCGCTACAGTCAAAGAAACTGCCGGAGGCGCTGGTGTCGAGTCCGAGGTCGTCGAGCACCTGCGGCGTGGACACGTCGAACAGCACGTCGTCGTCGGACGCTTTGAAGACCACGTCCCCGCTCGTCTGGATATCGCCGAGCACGTAGACGTTCTTTGCCGTCACTTCCAGATTCGCCGCGTTCAGCTCAATCGCGCTGCCCGCGTCCTGAATCGTAATCGTATCGCCGGAGAGTTTCAGGTTCGCCGTCGGCGCCTGCAGCGAATGGATCGCAAGGTCGCCCTCGCCCTTGATGGCGAAGTTGGTCAAAAGCCCGCCGCCGGCAATGGTGAAATCGATGACCTGATCGTCCGATGCGCTGTATTGATAGTTGTAAAAACTTCCGCCGCTGAGGTTAAAGGTATATCCGCCCGCGCTCGCCGTCGCGTCCGCGAGCGTCAGCGTCCGCGTGGGCTTGTTTACGAGCGCGTCGGTATACGTCTCGAACCCGCGGCTCACGATCGAAATGATGCCGTTTGCATGCTCCAGCGCGATCGTCGTGATGCCGCTGACGCTATCGACGGTGATGCCCGACGCGGGCGTATCCGTTTCCTTCAGCGTGCCGGTGAGATGCAACCGATCCTTTTCGGGGCTCGCGGCAACGTCGCTGTTGCCGAACACGTTCAGCTCGTGAATCGTGTTCGCCGACTGCGCGTCGACGTTCACGAGGTCGCACCCTTCGCCGCCATACACGTTGACCGTGGTCTGGCTGCCGATGTCCGCGTCAGCGGCGCCGGTCACGGAGATCGTGTCGTCGCTGGCGTCGCCGTAGATCTTTACGTCCGCCGCGGAACCGGCGGTGACAGAAATCGTATCCTGGCCGTCGCCTCCGTGCACGGTAACGGCCGCTTTCTCGTGGTCGCTTCCCGTATCCCGCTTTCCTTCGGCGGAGACCTGTATCGTGTCGTCCGTGGCAGTACCGTAAATCTCCACTTCAGGATTGCTACCATCCGTGGTGCTCTGCACTTTGACGATGCTGTTCAGAGACAGATAAAGTCCTGCAAGCAGGACATTGATATCGTCGATGACGATGTTGCCTTCAATTTTAGCGCCGCCGGCAGAGCCGGTCAGGCTGTCGCCCGCGTCGGAGGCGACGATGTTCAGCACGAAGTTATCGGGAATCACGTATTCCACTTCGGGCAGGTCGTTGACGGTATCCACCGTGCCCAGCACATTGCCGGCGGCATCCTTGTAGGTGGTCGTCGTGGTGCTCGTGCGCTTCATCACGCTGCTGATGATGATGTCGCCGCTGTAGGTGCCGGGCTCCACGGTAATGGTGATGCTCTTGGTATCCGCTTCGATTTTTTCGAGCGCTTCGTCCACCGCCTTCTGGATGGCGTTGCGCGCGTCGGGGTTGGTGACGGACGTCGTCTGCGTCTCGTCGATGATCGCCTTGTTCGCCTCAACGTCGAAGGCCGCCTTGGGGGATTCGCCGCCGTCGAGGTTGGCGGGGTCCGTGACGATCGCGTCGTTTTCGTAGGTCAGGTCGGCCTGCTCGCTCTCCGTGCTGCCTTCGAGCGCGTTCTCATTGTCCGGCCCTTCCAGTATCTCGGTAATCTGCGCCTGCCCCGGATCGGGAGCGGGTTCGCTCGTCGTTACGTCGGAACTTCCGCTGTCCGCATCGGCCGTATCCGCCTCCGCCAGCGCGCTTCTGCCCCAGGGCATAAGAAAAACCATCAGGAACACAAGCAGCAATGCGAACAACGCCCGCATCCATTTTCTGCGTGTTAAATCCCTGACGGTCTGCCAAATCATGCTTGAGTTCCATTCTTGCCTTACGGCTGTCCGCAACGATCGCTTTGGTTTACGCTTCTCCTGCCTACTGGTATATACATCATGGTTATAACAAAAAAATAGTGTAAAATCAATATCATTCGAACGATAAAATATAAATTTTATATGCGTTCCGAAAACACGTTCATGGTCCGGCAATCCATATCCGCGCAAAGCCGTTCAGCCAACTCAAAAAAGGCCGGATCGCAGAGTAAATTCCAAGATAATACAACAACAGTTATGACAAAAACCCGCAATGGACCCCATTTTCGTCATAGCTGAACTGCCGGAATGCTGCCTGAAATGCGCGCAGGTTACATTGCAATAGAACCTTAGCAACACAACTGTAAATCTATTTGTATCGGTATGTCAAGTGAATTCAGGGATTTTTAGTTGGATTCTCAATCTATTTTTCGATCCGTCAAATGAATCGCAAAATGCCGTTTTCTCGTCGACGCTACGGTTCCAGATCCGGCGGCTGTATGCCCAGCTGCTCAAGGATTTCGCGCGCGGAAGTCAAAATCGATTCGTCGTTCCCGGCGTCGAGGCAGGCCAACAGATCCGCTACCGCCGCGTCGTAATCCTCCAGCTGCAGGCAGCAGATGGCGCGGTTATAATAGCATTCCTGCAACAGATACTCGTTCTCGATCGCGGTCGTATACGCGTCCCGCGCGCTCTGATAGTCCGCCGTCAGCAGGCACGCGGTCGCAAGATAGTAATAGTTTTCCGTCAGCGTCGCATCCGCCGCGATGCTCTGCCGCAGATCGTCGATCGATGATACGTAGTCGCCCAGCTGCATCTGCGCGAGTCCCATCCGCTGCAGGCACTCGGCGTTGGGCGTTTCCCAGCGAGATTGCGCCTGTCTTCCGTAGATCAGCGTGCTCGTAAAGTCGCCCTGCATGTAGGTGCACAGCGTCAGTTGCACATAGCAGTCCGCCGCGTCCGAATAGCCCAGCTTGATGGCTTCCAGCATATCCGCCTCCGCCTCGGCGTAGCTCTCCTGCCCCATCAGCGCCGCGCCTCTGAGGTAATGCACGGAGCCGTCCGGATCCTCGTTTTGCGCCAGATAGGTCGAAAGATATTGATACCCCACAGCGTAATTCCCGTTCAGCAGCGCCGCCCGCGCGACATTCATGCAATCCGCAGCGCTTCTTGTACGCGAATAAGCAGCAAGATATTCGTTGAACGCAAGGTCGTATTGCTGCATGCTTTCGTAGAGATTACCAAGCATGGTACGGTTCTGCGTATCATTCGGCACTAGCTGCAGATACGCGCTGATGCGCTCCGCCGACTCTTCATACCGGTTTTGCTCAAAATAAATCTGCGCGAGCAGCAGATGCGCCAGCGCGAGGGAATCGTCGTATTCCAGCGCTTTCAAATAGCTCGCTTCCGCGTGTTCCATATCGCCGTCGAGCACATATGCGGAGCCGAGTTTCAGCTCGCGGTTTGCAAGCGATTCCGTATCGGCCGCATCGGTGAGTTGAATGCTGCTTTCATACAGCACCGCAGCCTCGGCATAGTTGCCTCTGCCGACGTACATTGACGCGACCTGCTCAAATTCCTCCGCTGTTTTCGGCTGGCGGCCGATCGCACGCAGCAGCATCCCGACGCGCTCCACCGTGTTTGCGGAAAGATACGCGCTGTTGCCGGAAAGCGCTTGATAGGCGCTGTCCGCGGTGTCTTGTGAAACTTCGATGTCTTCTGGCCGCACGATCCGCGTTAACAAAAGCAGCGCGGTCGATAAAACCATGGCGAACGCAAGAAACGCCGCCAATATGCGCTGCACAAGTTTTTTTCTCGCCGGATGCTGTTTTACTGTTTGTGCTTGAACCTGTTCCATAGCCCTGTCGCTTCAGCCGCGGCACCGTCTGGCGCCTTTGCCGCTTAACAATACCATATAGCGGGCAAATATGCAAAGTTTCGATAACGCGCAACGAATTGCGAACCTGCGCAGGTATTGTCTATTCCTTAATTTCTCTTTTTCCAAATAGCACGCTATGCCGTCAATAGATTACAGCGGGATGAACCCCTTTTACATCATATTATAATATAGTAACGATTTCGCCTGAACGGTTATTTTATTTTGAGCAGCTTACTGAATCAGATCCATATAAAGCCAAACGAGAAGCCAGACGGCTGAAGGAATCCAATCCATGTTTTGCAATCATACTGCGAAACAGTTCTATTGATAAATAATTCCTGTCTGTCGCCTGAGCTCTTCTCGAATAGCTCTTGCGCCCCCCTTCAAGCCGTCGCGCGGTTGTATTGCTTCGGGAGGTCGTTGCTAAAAAACACAACCGCATGGATTTGCCCATAATCCATGCGGTTGTGCCAGTAGGGTGGAATCCATGATTCCCGGTCTGTTAAGTTTATTTGTTCCGCAGCAAATCTTCCGCTATCTGCGCAATCACCTGCTCAAACTTTCCTTCCAATATCTTCATGGAAGACGAAAACATTAGGTTCAGCGGATAGTCGAAATTTTCAACATTACAGCCACAAATATCGCGCCAGCCGTTTTCTGCGCCGAGATTTGGCACACGCTCGCGCATATGAACCGAGCTGTCCATATAGCCGTACATCCGTTTCCCCAGCTGATATGCCATACCGCATTCGAATGCAGTGTCGCTTTCGGGCTCCCAGCCGTGAAAGTCATTGAGGTTGGCAACGATGATGTCGCAGTCGTGGACGTGGTTTTGGTTTCGCTCCAATGTCCGATATGCGCGGGTATAGGGATCATCACACTCATCCTGCCGGCCATCCATCGGCGTAACGACAGTATATCCGTATGCGTCACAGACTCGCTTCATCATCATATATCTTTGCTGTGCGTCAGCATCGTAGCGTTCAGGCCCGGCGAAGTATAGTACCGGTTTCCGTTTGTCGCCTGTAGGCGCCGACTTCGGCGGCTTCATGGCAGACACCTCGCCTCTTTTTCGTGACTCTTCCAAGTCCGTCAGATAAAGCTTCAAACAATCCCAAAATCCGCCCTCGATAATCTTCGTGGAACCAACCACGTTCGGTGAAAACGGCAGATCCCAATAGGGCAGAACACGGCCTTTTCGGTCGTATGGCAGCCCATCGCGCAATACGAGTCCCTGATACTTCCACTTCATATCACGCTTATCGCGCGTATAACCATAGCACGCGATGCCTCTGGCATACGCCATGCCGATTTCAAACACGCTTCCGGCGTCCACTTCGGGTCCGCGGAAAAATTCGAGGTCGCACAGAATCGCCGTCGAGCGGTTCATGCTGTCCGCACAGTTTTGAAAAATCGCATCGGCATTTTCCCGCAGGTCCTCATGATCCAGTTTTAACGGCATGTCGTTCGGCAAAGATACGGAAAATCCGTTTGCTTCCGCCAACCGACGCATGGCGTTGAGTTGATCAAATCCGCCGGTATAGAAGCACTCGGGTCCTGCAATGTAAATACATTCACGATTCATCTTTCCATTATCCTCTTCCATCTCAGGCCAGGATCAAAGACATCAACAGCTTCAGGAAGCGCTCGTAATCCGCCCATACCGCGATATCCAGCAACGGCAAATCCGTCCAGACATGATGATGCCGTCCGTCACGAATGGTCATGCCAAGCGTCAATCCGTCCTTCGTTTCTACGCCTGCATGATAGGGCTTCGTATCGATCAGGGTCGGATCGATCGCAAGCCCAACGGCAAGGCAGTCGATCACCGTACAGTATGCCTCAAAACCCCTCGCGTTTACAAACCGTATCGCCTGCTTCAGAAAGCGCGCCTCCGGCTTTTCACTCGCTTCAAGCGCGCGCATATCGGCATCCGTAAAATTGACGCAGAAGTGCGTCGCGACATCCAAACCGATCAACGTTAGCGGAGCTCCCGATCGATATACGATATCCGCGGCTTCCGGGTCCACATACACATTCCATTCGCTTTGCGGCGTGTCCCCTGTTGCGTTTAAAAATGCGTATTCGTTCAAGCCGAACATCCCCGAGATTGCGATAATTCGACCGATCAACGGTATGATTTCCGGTGCTTTGACCATCGCCATCGCAAGGTTTGTCATCGGCGCGGTGCACAATATCGTCACTTCATGAGGATGGCACTTTATCGTTTCGACGATCAGGTCGACAGCATGCAGAGCATTCAACTGCGTTTTGGGTTCCGGAAGGTTATTTTCAGCCTGTCCGTCAGCCCCGTGCGTAAACGGATCCTTCGGCGAGCGACGCACCATGGGTTGCGCCATGCCCCGCGCCACCGGAATATCGGTACGCCCGATCATCTCCAGTGTCTTGAGTGCATTTTTGCTCGTTACGTCTACCGGATAGTTCCCGTTGACGCATGTCACCGCAACCAGAGACAGCGCCGGCGATTTCACCGCCATTACAATCGCCAGCGAATCGTCCATGCCCGGGTCGCAATCGATCAATATCTTCTTTGCCATGCTTTTTTCCCTTCATCCCCGCCGTGCTTAAATCGTCTGATCGGATCAGTCGGCTTGTACTTTGATAAAATATTCCCGTTTTCTCGGGCCGTCGAATTCCAGAAAGTAGATGCCCTGCGAGTGGCCAATCAGCAATTCCCCTTCATGAACAATGAGCGCAAGAGAAGCGCCGATGAGCGAGGACTTCACATGCCCCGCGGCATCCTGCGGCGTATCATGCTGATGCTTAAAGTCTATTCTCGTAGGAATCAGGCGACAGATCTCATCCTGCAGATCAAGAAACCCATTCGGGTCCCAAAATGACGTTATGGTGAGCGCCGCTGTCGTATGCGGAATTGTCACAAGGCAAATCCCCTCTTTTACGCCGCTCGTCTCGACAAACGTCTTGACCTCTTCCGTGATGGACACCACATCCCGGTCTTTTGTTTCAATTTTTACCTGTTTCAGCATGTTTCCTCCGCCGATCATTTGAAAGCATCGATTTTACTATTTACAGAACTGATCCATCCACAGCTCTTGCAGTGGCGGAATCTTCTCGCGCATGCCGGGCGCCAACAGACTCCAGTAAACTCCGTTTTGAGGCTTCGGAAACTCGTTTCGAGTGCGGATTACGCGCGTCGGCGTCACGATATAATCAATCGCAGTATCGTACGGCTCCACCGTGACGTCCACGTCCACCACCTGGCAGTCATGCCCGACACAAAACACTGGCGTGTCGATGTTTACCACCCCGATGGTGAAAAAAAACGCCCACTCCAGATCGAAATATCCGTGCCCTTTGCCAAAGCGGATGCCGCTCGGCGTGATTGCGGAGGCGCCGGTCACCATCATGTCGATGTTGTCGAATTGTTCACGAATGCTTTTCAGCGTCATGTGCTTCCAGAAGCGCTGCACGCCGTCTAACGTGGACGCCAGCTCCTCTTTCCCCGCAGGCACCCATTCCGGGCGAAGCAGAAACACACCGCGGGAAATGCTGTAGTTCGTCATCAGTATCGTTTTTTTATCCCGAATCGCCTGTTCACGAAAGCATTCCAGATTGTTGTCGGGCGTAATAAAGATCACACTGGCGTTTTTGTAGATTTCGGTTTCACAGAGATTCTTTGCACAAAGGTCGCTGCCCTCGTAATCTGTAATGAACTCCGCAAAGTCCCAGCTGAATCTCGAATCCGGCCGGGCGACTTTGCGCAATTGCTCCCAGATCATCACTCTCGCCGTTTTGGCATCCATTTTTTCCATATATAGAGCTCCTTTTCGGTTATATGCTATTTCAGAACGGATTTTCGGATTACGATACGGCTGTTGCGAATACAAGCCGCTCCGTCCGCGAACTGCCAGGGGCCCTTGCAACCGCGCCCGTATTCTTCGCCGATTTCTTCGGAGAGATACCCTGCAAGCAGAGCCAGCGGTACAAACTGCGTTACCGGCATCGTAATCTGCGTGCCCGTATGCGGGACCAAAACGATCGTTCCGTGTTTAATCGGCTCCTCCAGTTCGCCATCCGTCACGACAAGCAACGGTCTGCCCAGTTCTTCGGCATAGCGGATCGTCTCGCTGACGCGGCTGAACGCGGGGTTTGTCGTATTGGCAACGACGATCGTGCCCGTTTTCTCGATATCTCGCACGAAAAAGTTGAGATGCAGCCATTCTTCCGAATCCACACAGGAGGAGTGCTTTCCGGTCGCCTCCAAAATTTTCGCGTGGCCGTAAAATGCCGCTGCGTAATCGAACCCGCTTCCGATGAAATCGAATGCGCGCATATCCCGCCAGCGCCGCGCCGTTTCTTTCGCTGTCGCATCCATCCGGGGAAGCAACCGCTCCAGCACGTCCGCCTGCGTCAGAATATCCTGCCGGTACTCGTTCGCCAGGTCCATCGTAACGCGTCCGCATACCTCCGAAATTCGAATGGCAAGAAGCAACAGCGACAACACCGAAACAAGGTAGGAGCGTACGCCCGGCGCGGACTCAAACGGCGATATCTGCAGTTGCAGCAGTCTCTTCGCGCTTGTTCCGAGCGGAGAGTTCGGATTGGACGTGATGCCGACGGTGAACCCGCCATGCTCGTTGACAAAACGCACCGCCTCCGCAACGCGCGACACCGCGCCCGAGTTGCTGATGGCGAATACAATCGGATTATTCGGCGCAAAGCCGACCTGCTTCGGGTGATAATAGCGCGCAAGGTCCAGCGGCTCAACCACCTCCGTCGGAATCTCAGTCAGCAGTTCGAAGATATGTTTCATGGAAAGCGCCGCGGCATAGGAATCTCCGCAGCCGGTCAACAGGATTCGCTGGATCGAAAAGATCTCCGGCGTGGAAAGTAAGCTCCTCGTCTTCGGCTCCAAAATCGCATACTGCTCTCGAATTAGTTGCGGAATGCTCCAGGCCTGGCGGCACATGGGGTTCGTGATGTTGTTTGAATCCATTCAGATACTCTCCCTGTCGTTCAGCTTCGGGTACCAGTTCGGTTTGCTCCCCTTCTGCCGATCCATTTCGCTTAAAGCAGCACAGCCTTCGAGCACGACATCCAGCGCGTAGTTGTGGCCGATGCCCTCGGTAAAACGCTTACCCGTGCACATGTTATCGGACACGGAGCAAACCGACCCGCCGCGCCTGCCGAACAATGCAGAAAGCGTGATGATCGCGGAGGATTCACGGTCTCCGTTGAGACAACCCGCGCGATTATAGATCGCCGCGTGTTCGATGTTTCTCGGCTGCAGATAGCCGCCAACGCCGGGTCGCCCACCGCCGACATAATCGCTGTCGCACGAGACCGTTACGCCGACGTGGTATCGGCAGCCGACCTCCTCTGCCGCCTGCACCATCGCCAGCACCACCTCGTAGTGGGCCGCGGCGGGATATCCCGCATCGATATATGCGCGCGTCATCCCCTCCCCCCGCACCGCGCCGGAGGCGATCACCAGATCGCCGGGCTCCACATGATCGCCGAACCCACCGGACCCACCGAGACGAATGAATGTTCCCGCGTCGGTATACTCCAGATAGTCGTAGAGGATCATCTCCATCTCCGGCGCACCGCTGCCGCCGCTGACTGCGGTGATGTGCGCGCCCTTATACCAGCCCGAGTATGAGGTGAACATGCCGGACTGGCCGATCAGTTCCGCGTGTTCCAGCCGGTCCGCAACCACTTTTGCCGGATCGTCGCCATATGCGCAGAGCGCGTCCCGCACGAGGACGATCACGAAATCCCCGACCTTTCCCGGATCGATCTGCGTCAACGCCGGGCGCCCGTTAATCAGAAACCCGCGCGGCGGCACATTGTTATAATATGGATAATCCTTATGGATTTGTTTAATCGAAGGTTTATTTCGCATTTCTTCGCTTTTCAGCATTGCTGTTCTCCTTTTCGCATCCCGGCAAACGCCGCTTTTGCGGCAGCCATCGCCGCATTGTCGATCACCGGCGGGCCGTATTGCCGGATACAGACTGAAGCGCTGATGCTGCCGAGAAGTCCGCATTCATATGCGTTGAATCCCTCGCAAAAGCCATATAACACGGCCGCGCTCGCGCTGTTGCCAGCACCCGTGGGATCAACCACACGCTCCACGGGCGCACAGGGGATTTCCGTCACGCCGCGCGGTGTGATGACCACAGCACCCTGCGCCCCGCGCCGAAAGTAAACCATAGGCAATCCCCAGCGCACGAGCGCGCCGATTGCGCGCTGTTCGCTCGTCGTATCAAACAAGGCCATCGCTTCGGTGCGATTGATGGAGAATATATCGCATTCTTCCGCACGGCGCATGACTTCGGCGTATCGCTCCGGCTTCGCCGCGTCTGCGTTGATTTCCCAAAGCAGACGGAATCCCATCCTCTGCCGGTATTCGAGCAGCCGATCCCAGAACGCCTCCGACAAATCCTTAAACAGATAAACACCCTTGCCTCCGGCGGCATGGCGGGCGATCTCGTCCGCCGTCGCCTCCAGGCGCAGATAGTGCTCCAATCCGTATTCCGGCGTTTCCACACGCTCGCCATTCTCAAAATAGCGGATGTTTGAAATCGCCGTATGCTCGTCCTTTGTCATGAGCCCGCTCGTGTCCGCTCCGCTTTTTTGCAGCCAGCCCCCGAAGATCGCCGGAAAATCCTCTCCAACGCCGGTGATCAGGCGGCAGGACTCCGTCCAGAGGCGCAGTCCGCTCCAGGCGTAGATGCCCGCGCCGCCGAGCCGAAACCCGATGTCTTCGCCCGATGCAAGACGAATATGGTCTGCAACCGCCGTTGAAACCGCCGCGTAATCCATAGCCTTAACGTGCGGTCACGGCGAACGTGCTGGCGACAATGGCGCCTTCGTCCGCAACATAACCTGCGGCACCAGTCCTGAACTCTGTATCCGCAGCATGCACAACGAGCTTGCCGTCGATATACATGGACAAGGCTTCCCCCTCGACTTCAAAGCGAACATCATGCCAGTCGCCCTCGGCATAGCTCTGCTCCGACGTTGCAAGCACCGTTAGTTCGCCGCCCTTGCGCTTTATAATCTGATAACTGCCATCGCGGAATACGGCGGCATAGTAGCGCCGGTGCCCTTTTGCGCGCGCAACCAAACCGGCGTACTTTGCATGCACAAACTGAATTCTGGAAGCGACCGCGTAGTCGTCCCACTCCGTCGTGCCAATCGTCAAAACGCCGTTACGCTCGGGATGCGAAATGGCAAACGTGGCAAGGTAATCCGGGCCGGTATGCTTTGTGCTGTTCATAAACGCTATCATCCATTTCGTACGGATCACGAACGGGCTGATCCCGGGCGTCAATTCATTTGCCTTGCCCATATAGAAGCGCTTCGGGGACCCCTTCCAATCCAGCGTGCGCAGTACGATTTCGCCATCCTTGCGTTCATCTGAGCTAAGCCGGATGCCAAGGCGGTAGATCGCGCGCCCATGTGTGTCCGGCACCTCCCACTCCAGCGTGTTCTCGCCCTTCTCAAGGGAAAATACCTGCTCGCCGAGCATCGTGTCGATCTCGTCGTTTGCATCGTAATAGTCGATGAAAAACCGCAGTTCGGGGTTCGTGCGTTGCCGGCAATCCACCACGGCGCGCACGGTTTGGCCGGAATAAAGCGCTGGACTTGCATATACCTCAAAATAACTCGTATCCGGCGCGGCCTTCGGCGAAGGGTCGACATAGGTCTGCACGGAGACGTCCGCCGTGACGCCGCCGGAAACGCCGGAATAGGCGATTGCAAGACCGGGTTTGTCCCCGGAGGTTTGTGCGTTGCAAACCGCTTTCACAGCCTGCCCGAACGTGTGCGACGGGTGCGGCATAAACCCCTGTACGCTGCCCGGATATTCAAACGCGTACCGCGCCGTCGGCAGGGCGATCGACTCGCCGTTGAGCGCGGCCGCCGCGCGCAGAATTTTTCGCGCCTCGCGCACCGCGTCGAAAATGCAGTCTCCCCCGTCCGTACTCACGACATACATCCGGTCCGCAACCGGCCCGCGCATATCCGTGTCGGCGTTGATGCTGTCTAGTCCGAGCCGGATGGCGTTCAGGCAACCGGTGTTCGCCGCATTGCAGTCGGTATCCCAGCCCGCCGAAACCGCAATGGCGACGCTCTTTCGAAAATCGTCTCCTCCCATTTTCAGGGCCATGATCACGGAGAGATGGTTCGGCACCATCGGGCAGTTGCCCTGATATCTTGCGTAGTTATGGTGTTCCTCGATCCAATCACGCACCTCTCTCCAGTCGTTTGCCGCGTCGCATTTGGCGATTACATCGTCCAGCAAGGCGTTGAGTTGTTTTCCGTAGGCATTATCTCCGATATACTGCCTGCATTCCCGCAGCAGCACGTCCACATCCCGCTCGACAAACGCCATCGATTCCAGCGCCGCGAGATACACCGCGCACTCGATCGCAATGCCGTCGTGGCTGACCATGGCCGCCTGCCGCGCCATTTTCGCCGCGCGGGCCGGGTTGGCTGGGTTTGCCATCGCCCAGGTATCAATGAAAATCTGGGAACCGATCTGCTCCGCAATCGCCATGCCGTTTTGCTCGCCGGACCCGCTCGCGGGCGGTTGAATACCGGCTTTCAGGCGAAGGTAAGCGGAGTGCTCGGTAGAGCGGGCAAGCCCGCCCCACCAGAGAATCGTCTTGTCCTCGACGATGTAGTTCAGCCAGGCCTCGCCGACCTGCTCCGCCGTGATATTTTCCGGATAACCGTTGTCCTCCAGCGCGCGGTAAAACACAAATGTCCCGGAGATGTCGTCGTCCGGCACGATGAACGGCGCGCCCGTTTCGTGCGCCACATAATAGTCGACGTATCCAAAGCGACTGCGAATCGCATCGTAGCTCCAGCCCTCGACAGGACGCCCCATGTATACGCCAATGATCTTGCCCAGAACGCCCGCGTAGATTTTGTCGCTGTACTTCATAACACTCATAATCATTTATCCTCAGTCTTCCATTTACTATCCTTTTATTATCCTTTGACGGCGCCGTTTGCCATGCCCTCGATAAATCGTTTCTGCAGCAGGAGGAACACCACAACCATCGGGATGATCATGATGACGGCTCCGGCCATGATTACGCTGAAATCTCGGGAAAATGTACCGTTGAGATTCAAAAACTTCAACGTCGCCGTAAAGTTGTCCTCACTCTGCAGGAGCGTCGTCGTCAGCAGGTATTCGTTCCAGGAAAACAGACCGATGATGCAAGCAACGGTGATGATACCCGGCGAAACGATCGGCATGATCACACGGGTCAGCACATGAAACGTATTTGCGCCGTCGATCCGCGCCGCCTCTTCCAGCTCATATGGCACCTTCAAAAAGTACGTGCGCATCAAAAAGATAGGCATCGGCAGATTCCATGCGGCAATCGCAATCCCGACCGCATAAACGTTTCCCATGAGATGCAGGTCCACAAACGAAGAATACAGCGGCAGCATAAACATCTGCAGCGGTACAGTCGTCGCCAGCAGGAAATAGAGCGTCAACGGTCTCCATGTCTTCACACGTCTCGTCGCCAGCACATACCCCATGGTCGAGGAGCAAAGCACGCCAGTGATGATTGCGCTGGAAGTCAATTTGATGCTGTTGACGAATCCTTCGCCGAATTTGCCGATTTTCCACGTATAGGTGTAATTTTCGAAGGAAAACGACGTAGGCCATGAGAACGGATTCAGCATGATCTGCGTATGCGATTTAAAGCTATTGATCACAACCAGCGCCAGCGGAAAGAGCGAAATCAACGCGAGTATCACCAGAACCGAAACAGCGATAAAAAATGCGGCTGTTCTCTTCCGGCCTCTACCGGGGCGCATCAGAGAAGTATTCGACTTCATTCTACAGCCTCCTTGCGCGACAGCCATGTATAGAAGAACGCTGCAACGCTTCCTATCAACCCCATCGAGAGAGAGACGGCGGCCGCTTTTCCGAACTTAAACGCAGAGAATGCGAGCGAATATGTATATGTGCTCAGCACCTCCGTCGAGTGTGCAGGTCCGCCCATCGTCAGCAGATAGATATAATCGTATGTCATAAACGAATAAATGACGATCAAAACCATCATCAGCGAAACGGTCGGAAGAATATTGGGCAGATAGATATGGAAGAACAAGCGCCATCCGTTGGCGCCATCGAGCTGAGCCGACTCGAGCTGGTCCATCGGCGTCTGCCGGAGTGCGGCTAAGAAAATTACCGTCAGAAATCCCCAATAATGCCAGATGTCGACCATTGCGACACCGAGAAGCGCCGTACTCATATTTCCAAGCGGCGAAGTGATGCTGATCCATCCGGCGCGCTGCAAAAATCCTACCAGCCCGGCGCTTGGGCTGAATATGATGTTGAGCCAAATGATTGCGTTCGTCGTCGGCGCGAGCAGATAAGGCACAAGATAAATCGCCTGAAAGGTCTTATGCCCAATTCGATAGTAGGCAATCAGCACAGACGCGAGCATTGCGACGATGACCGGTACCGTGATAAACAACAGCGTCCACTTGATGTTGTTCGTTAAAGATTTCCAGAAAATCCAATCGTGGAACAACTCCTTGTAGTTCTGCAGGCCGATCCAAACCTTTGTCTTCGAGATGCCGTTCCATTTGGTAAACGAGGAGAAAATCGTCTGGATGGCCGGAATCAGCACGATCGATCCGCTTAAGAGGACAGCGGGCAAGGAAAGAAGATGATATGGCAATTTGCTTTCCCTTACATCTTTTTTCTTACGAGTCTTCAACACGGGAATACCCCCTACTGTTTTTGTCGATAACACTCCGCACGGCGGCCGCGGGTAAGCCCGCAGCCGCCGCACGTTCTCTCGGGCAAAGTAACCTATTTTTAGTATGCCGGTTTCGCAAGCGGGCAGACCAGCCCGGCCGCAACCTCGGCATCCAGTTCTGTGGCGACTGCCGCGCAGAACTGCTCTGCGGTCAGCACGCCCTGCCAGACGGTGTCGATGTCTTCAAACGCCGTAACAGTGGCCGGCGGGAAGAACGTCGAAGGATGGAACGCGAAATTGCCTGCGTCGATGTAAGGAATCGCTTCCTTGACACATTCGATCGTAAAGAGGGACAGCCCCGTCAGCGAGGATGTATCGACATCGGCCAATTCCTTGATCGGAATCGTCCAGTATCCCGGCCAATTCCTTGTCATTTCCACAACGAATTCGGGCGTGAGCATATAGTTAAGAATTTTAGCGCACTCATCCGGATACGGCGTGCTGGCATTGATCGCGTAGTTTGACGTCATCGAAACATCATAGATCGGCTGATCGGTATACGCGGAAGGCATCGCGACAAATCCGACATCGTCCGGCGTATCGGCAAGCGTGGACTGCGCCACGAACTGCGTGTAGAGCGTGGGCGCCATGACCATTGCGCAGCGCTTGTCCGCAAGGAGCTGCATGACTTCCATAGAGTCGGTATTGACATAGTCCTGACCGGTGAGATACCCCTTCTGGAACCACTCGGCAGAGAGATTGACGGCACTCACCATCTCCGGCGTATTGAAACTGGACGTCCCGGAAAGAGCATTGTAAAACGCGCTGGGCGAGATCGCATGATTGATGATCATGGAACCAAAGTGGTCGTTGCAGGGCTTCCAGCCTTTGTTGCCCGCGCCGAGCGCATAGATTCCGTCGGCCTGCGCGGCGTCAAACAATGCAAGCATTTCATCCCAGGTTTTCGGGGGTTGCCAACCTTTTTCTGCAAAGAGCGCTTTGTTGTAATACAGTCCGCCGACGACCATCGCGCCGGGGATGGAGTACAGCTTGCCGTCCACGGTGCAGGCGTCATACATAACGCCGAGGACCCGGTCTTTCCAGCCGTACTGTTCCGCATAAGCGTTCAGATCCAGAACAAGACCTTCCTGAGCATAGGTGGACGTGTAAGATGGACCGGAGGCATAGACGATATCCGGAGCCGTACCCGCCGCGAGCGCGACCGGAATGTCCGTATCGACAGTGTTGCGGAATTCCATCACAAGTTCATAATCGCTTTGTGAGTTGTTGTACCAGCCGCACAGGACATTCACCATGGTTTCCTGGTACGGTGTCGCCGCGCCCCAGAACCAGAATGTGATCTGTTTACGGGCAGAATCGGTTGCAGGTTCTTCGGCTGCGGGTGCCTGTGTCGCCGATGTTGCGCCGGTCGTGTCTGTGCCTTCCTGAGTTGCCGGCTGCGCGCAGGCGAGCATCGAGAGCGCCATGAGGCAGGTCAGCAAAAGTGCCAGTATCCTTTTCATTTTTCTTCCTCCGTTTTTATTTATCTCAAACAGTTGGCCACACAATGCTATGCGACTTCCCATTCGGATGCAAGGTGGATGAGTTGTTCCGCAAAAGAGTCCAAATCCACATGGTTTACCGAAGCAATCGTTTGTTTCCATTCCACCGGAAGCAGAGATGCGCCCGAATATGCCCCGGCCATGGCCCCGGCCATGGCCGCGTTGGTATCGCAATCGCCGCCGAGGTTCACGCAATACTCGATGACGTCCTTTGCCTGCCCCTTCCCCAGCACGAACATCGCAATTGCTGCCGGAATAGAGTCCGCGGCGAGATCTCCGCCGCCGAAGAACTCGTAAATATCCCGCATCCCCTGTTTTGCCGAAGTTGCTTTCAGCACAAGTTCGTAAGCGTATGCGATTCGTTTCCCAATGGAGGGGGACGCAATTTCATAACCGTAAGCCCGTCCCAAATCCGCCGCCTTGATGGTTCCTTCCACAATCCGTCCCATATCTGTTTCTCCGCGTACGCACAACGCCGTGCCCCAGGCAATCGCCGCCGCCGCCGAAATGCAAACGGTTGTATTGTGCGTCGGCAAGCAGGTCAGATGGACGTCCCGCATCAGTTCCTCGCAAGTCGAGCCGCGCAGGCCGTGTATCATGCCAAGCGGGCTGATGCGCATCGCGCCGCCGTTCGTTGTTGCATATCGTCCGCTCTGGGTCAGATCGGCGCCGTTTTGAATGGCTTTCAGAGCCCTCTCCGTGCTCGGGCCAAGCGGACTGGCATATTTATCCTTCACGCGCTCCGCCCACGCGATGATTTCGTTCACGACGTCCTGCGGAACCACCTTTTTGTTTCGGATGAACGAATTGAGCAGCGCGATGGCTTGCTCGGAGTCGTCCGTATACTCCCCCGCTTTTAGTCCGTCGTGAAAAATATGTCCCTTTTCAGCCGGATAAAACGTATCGATCCAGCCCCAGGTCTTGCGGATATAGTCCGGCGTCATGAAGGAGGATGGAACGCCCAGCGAATCGCCGATTGCCATTCCATATAACCCTCCGGTAATGCGTTCAAAGTTGTCCAAAGTTTCGCTCCTCTTTATCGTTTAAAATGAATATCCGAACTGGCTGTGCAGCCGCTCCTCCAGCCGCCGCCAGGAAGGCAGATTTGTTTGCCCGCCTACGTTCTCCAGCACAAAACTCGCATTCGTCGCCCCGTAATATGCGGCGGTCGTAGCATCTTTGCCCATCACCATAGCGCTGACGATTCCGCTGCAGTAAGCGTCCCCCGCTCCTGTGGAGTCCACGCGGTAATCCTCTTTTACAATCGGTATTTCGACGGTTTCGTCGCGCATATAGACGACGCTGCCCTTTGACCCTCGCGTTACATAAAGCCTCAGGTTTTGGTTGGATTTCAGTATCTCCGCCGGATTGCTCAGCCCCAGAAATTTAACCAGCAGCGTCGCTTCATATTCGTTGACGATCAATACGTCAATTTGCCCAAGATATGGGAGGACGTTTTCGCTGCCAATGCCTGTAACGACCGTCGTTTTGTTTTGTTGAATGGCCGCCTGCAAATAGGACTTCGTAAAGTGATTCAGCACCGGCGCGATTACGACGATCTCCGAAAGTTCGCCCGGATCGCCGGCAAGCGCCGCGTCCGCCGCACCCGCATAAGCAAAGCACATCGTGGTGCCGTCGTTTTGCATGTAGACCCATGCACGCCCGGAAGGCACGTCCGGTACGCGTGTCAAACGAGAGCAGTTGATCCCCGCGGCAAGCCAGCGCTCCAGGATTTTCGTCTGCGAAAAATCCGACCCGACCGGATAGAACAACACCGGCTCCACAATTCCATGCGCAGCGATGCCCGCTGCGTTGTTTGGCGCACAGCCGCCCGGTTCCAGATCCATCGAAAACCAGTTGAGCGGTACGATCTCCCCTTTTTCAGGCAGTTTATCAAGGCGAAAGATATAATCTCCAATCGCGGCCGCACCCACGACCGATACCGATTGCTTCATGTTTCGCCCTCCTTTATTTGTTTTATTGTATTAGATGTAAGACATTATAATCGCTATATATTATATCGTCAACTCTTAATTTCAATAATTCATAAAATTCGCCCGGAAAGCGCCTGAATCCTTGCATTTTTCAACAGCAGTTAATATAATTATAGAAAAAGTTGCGAGGCATTTATGTCAAAACCGATTGAAATTGACCGAACTTCGCCTATTCCGGCATATTACCAAATCGCCCGGGATTTGAGGAATCGAATCATCCGGCATGAGTGGCTGACCAATGAACGCGTACCGCCCGAGCTGGAACTCGCCGATCGATACGGCGTGAGTCGCATCACCATCCGACAGGCGATGGCCGAGCTGGAAAAAGATGGCCTTCTCGTACGCATGCGCGGACGGGGGACGTTTGTCTGCGGAGATCCGACTCCCTACGTAAACGATTTGAGTTATTCCATCGTTTCCGGCGACCGCATCACGCAGGCCTATTCGGTGACCGCAAAAATACTCGAAAAACGCGTGGTAACCGATCTTTTCCCCGCAGTATCCGAAAACCTGAAACTTGATTTTTCCGACCGGGCTGTGTATATCAAACGTCTTTTTTTATTGAAGGGAAAACCGTTTGCAATCGGGCAATCTCACATTCCTGCGAAGCTCGCACCCGGGCTGGAAGACGAAGCGATGGTCAACAATTCCATCTCCGTAACACTCGCGCAAAAGTATAATTGTCATGTGTCGCGTGTGGAGGACTATATCGAGGCAGTCCGGTCAACGCAAACCGAATGTAACCTGCTCAAGTGCGCTTACGACGCGCCCTTGATATTAATCCGTGGGGTTTCATATCTGGCTGATGGAAGCCCGCTCGAATATTCAAGCACGTATTGGTCCGGCGATACCGTTCGTTTGCATATTACGCTCAAACATAATCAAGATGGTTTCTCCGTGGAGCCCTGACCATCCGCTTTAGATTTATCTCTCGATTGTGAATTTCGAATGATATCTAATCTGATCCCACAGGCGTTCTCTTGAGGAATCTCGTGCCTAAGAACGCCGTGAGAAACAAGAGAAATGCGGCAATAAAAAACAGAATCCGATACCCGTCCGTGATAAACTGAATTCCTGTCGCGCTTGAACTGAAACTTCGCAAGATCATCCCGCCGCACAGCGGAGCAAACATCGTCGCTACGCCGTATACGACAAAATACATAGACATGTATACCGATTTCAGCTTTTCTTCAGGGTGTTCGACAATTGCGCCCAGACAGCTTGTAAAGTAGCCGGCATTGACGATCCCCTGCATCCCTGAAAATCCAAAGACGATATAAGAAATGTATAGAATATAACTGTTCCTTTCATTCGCTGCCAACCATATCAACGGTTCGATCACACAAGCGATCAAATTCCACTTCAGGCATCTCAGGTTGCCATATTTATCCTGCAATTTTGCCCATGGTCGATAGGATATGATCGAAAAAACCGTACCGAGCATAACCATGAGAGAGATTTCCGCATAATCCAGCTTTATTGTTTCAAGCAAAAAAACCGGTTGAAACGGAATGATCATGCCATATGCAAAAATTCTTAATAAAATGAGTATCAATAGATTTCGGGAGGCTGGCTGTTTCAGAAGTTTCAGAATCAGTCTGCTGAATTCGTCGAAGCTAAAAGAGTCCTCTCTGCTTGAAATCGATCTGGTGGAATACAGGAAATAACAGCCCAGTATGCCAACCAAAGCCGCTATCGCAAATACCGCGATAAACTTTTGTGATCCGGGAGCCTTTCCCAAGTAGGTACCGACAGCCATACTGGTAACCATGGCGGCAGTGTCTCCAAATATCATTTTGATACTGAAGTACTTTTGCCAGTTTTTGTTTTCTACGACCCGGTATTGCCAGTACAATTGAACTGGAATCCCCATGTACCATCCGAGCTGAAACAAAAACATCAGCACCAATACCGCAATGCTGACCATTGCGGTCTTCACAAGATAACCGATCAGCACACCAAGAAAACATAAAATAACCGACGATATGCAAAGCACAAGGCCGGTTCGTTTGATATCGCCCAGTTTTTCTGCGAGCCACAAGCCTGCAAAATTCAAAAAGCTCGCAATGCCGATAAATGAACCATAAATTCCCACCTGCATTTCACTAAACCCGATATTACGAAAATATCCGATTATATAGTTCATGCCAGACGCTGTAAAAAATACATTATTCAAAAAGGCAAAGAAAAACCATTGCCTGTACTCGCTTTGCTTAATTGTCGGCACTGTACTTTCTTCAAAATATTTGTATTAATGTTATTACATAATATCTTTTATGATTTTTAAAGTCAATGCTAAAATATGCGATTCGCCTGCTCCAAAGAATAAGTCGTTTTAAAAAGGCGTGAGAGGACGAACCCATAAAAATGCACTTACAAGAAAGGCAGCTATGCGTTCGCGAATATAAGAAAACCAGACATGTCGGTATGGAAGAATCCTATCAGTTTGTAATAATTATCCAAGCGAATGCGGATGTATAATCCTCAACGTTCCGCGAAAAGTAATGAAAAAACCGCCCTTATTCGGACGGTTTTTGCGTTTTAGCATCCGGCGCTCCCATATTCCGCCGCATTCCCAAGTACGGCTCCAATCTGGAATCGATCAATCGTGTTTTTATCTTCCAGCGTAAAATACGAGATTGGTCACATCATAACTGATCGAGGCGGAAAACTGATTATATTCTTTCGGTGCCTGAACGATCAACTCACTGAACGTGATTGGCTGATCAAACACGATATCATGATATTCGTAATCCCCCTCCGTTGCGGATATGTCTCCAACGAAAACCCATGTGTCTCCATTTTCACGCACCCAGACAGACCAATTCTTCCCGGTGATTTTTCCGGAATTCAAATCATACCCGAACATCAGGGTAAAGCCGAGACAGTGCCGAACTTCAGGTGTCGCAACGTAGGTATATCCATGCACGGTCTTCATATTCCGCGCGGTATCAGACCAGTTGAAGCTGTATGTCTTTCCGTCTCCAACGATCACTTCATACTGCAACTGGATCCCATCCGATGTATGCCCGTTGACATAGACCGAGCTGTTATATTTTGAGGTCGGATCGAATTGAATATTCGTCGCCTGCAGTTCACCTCTTGTGTTGCAGATAACACCAGCATCGTCCAGCAAGGTTGGCCAAGTCACATCGCCTTCTTTGACCGAATCAGGCAGGTTAAAATCTTCTATCGTGCATTGATATCCTTCGCCGTAACCAAGATTTATGGTAACAGTATCCGGCTGGGGAATCGGCGTCGGCGTTACCACAATCGTAGCGGTTGGCGTGGGCGTTGGGATCGCCGTGGTCGAGACCGCGGTCATTTCCGGCAAATCAGCCTGCACGCTGTTCCGGTTTTTCCCGCTGCTGTCGATCAGCAAAATAATAACGAGCAGAATGAGAATTGCCGCTGCGGCAATCACTCCGATCAGAAGTCCCTTCTGCCGTCTCGGATCCATTGGACCATTTTGTGTTTGAAACGGTTCCCCTCCATTCGCTGGCGTCCCGCAATTTGGACAAAATCTCTCATTTGTCAGTTCTTTCCCACAATTCTTGCAAAACGGCATTTGTTTCCCCTCCATTTTATTTACTCTTCACACAATTCGCCAGCAATCATATGCTCTTGAAAGTAAGCCGCGTATTGCCTGGTTTTCAAGCACCCCTGCATATCGTTTTACGGTTCCGTCGAATTGCTGCACCATCGTTTCCATTATCATATCACTAAAAACAATCCATGTAGACTGTTTGTTACCATAACTTCAGCCTGTAAAATTCATCGAATCCGCGAACGCCTGCAACCAACAGCATACCGTCTGCACGAAGTGCCATTACTTCGCCCAAACCCGATGCGACCGCAATAATATCTGCCCAGTTCGATATCTCGCTATGTGCACTGTTATCATAATCATAATCGTCAACGCAAGCATATAAAACAGTACCGTCCGCTTTCAATCCGACAATTTGCCAGTCTCCGGCAGAAATTGCGATGACCTGATTCCAGTTATCAACGAATAAACCCGCGTACCAGCCATCTTGTTCAGTGCGCCACCCTTCCGGCATTGTTGTAACAACTGTTCCATCCGCTCTTAACCCACAGGTAAAATACTGCCCCGCAGACACTGCGACTAGAAAAGGAGTGCCCCATAACGCATTATGCATGAACAGCTTGCTGGAAAACAGAGCGCCCGACTATCACGCGTCAGCAAAAATATTCTTGTCGGCCTTTCGCCGGATCATTTCAGGCACAACCTGCTATGATTGTATACGCTGGAATTGCACATCGTCAACAAGGAGTTCCTCCTGTTTCAAAATATCCTCCGGAACCCTTGCGCTTTCTCATTCGCAGTCTTAATCATACATGAGCAGATGTTCGCGGCGGTCGGTATTTGTGCGATATCCCTGCATTTTTCAATGGCGACTTTTGAGGCGAATCCCGGAAGGACCGGTTTTTTCTCTGGCGAACAACGAAGACAAAACAGAGCGCTGACGAATGAACACGATAAGTTCCGTCCGCACAGCGCTGTTTAGGACAATCAGATTTAAAGGGAAGGGAGGGTTAAGGCGTCTCAACGCCGTTTTTGCTTATTTCTAAGCAGAAGCACGTCAAGTCAATTCATCCCTGCTATGGCTTGAGTACGACCACGGTGACTACATGCACGGAAATGGCAAAGAACAATAATACCGCGACCGAACGATGCGCATACAGCCAGAACGCCGTTTTCTTATCCTTCTTCGACTTGCCGTAGATGCCGAGCGCGATCTGCGTCGTCAGCAGGCCGATCGCAATGACGCCGGAGATGAAAAAGCCCACATGGATGAGTTCCATCAAAAAGTGCAGCAGCATGATCGTGAGCAAAAACAACGGAACATACGTGTGGCTCTTTGTCACAGCGCGCATGAATCCGGAAAACGCTTTGGGGGTTGGTGTCCCTTCCGGGAGCCTGACGATCCATTCCCTGTTGATCCGTTTGACAAAATAGTTCATGACCGACCACAGGTAGCCGGCGACAATGATCCATCCCAAGACAATTCCAAGCACATGCATCTGCTCTTCAATACTCATGTCGTTCCTCAATTCGCCCTTCGAAAGTTACGCATAGGAGTGCAGCCCGCCAAACAGATAGTTTCCAAAGAAAGTAAAAATAACGGCAATAAACCCCACGATCAGCAGGATTGCGCTTTTTCTGCCCCGCCAGTTTTTCAATAGCCTCGTGTGCAGATATCCGGCATACAAAAGCCAGGTGACGAGGCTTGCCGTTTCTTTGGGGTCCCAGCTCCAAAAGGTTCCCCAGGCAATATCCGCCCATATTGCGCCTAAAACGATGACCAGCGTCATAAACGGAAAGCCGATCACAACGGAATGATAACTGATGTCCTCGAGCTTGCTTAACGTCGGCAGCGCGTGGAACCGGTCATTTTTCTGAATGACATACAGGATCGACGCAATAAACCCTATTGTGAAGGCCCCGTAGGCAATGACGGCTGCGAACACATGAGCGGAGAGAAGCAGGCTGTTTTGCAGCGCCGGAACAAGCGGAGCAGCATCGGGCGAAAGCGTGCCGATATAGATCAAAAGACACCCGCTCAGAATGAACCCCGAAAGATGAATGACCAGATTTTTGTATCTCCAGGAAAAAACGATGCTCATCAGAAGGATTCCCCAGACAAACGCGGCCGAAAACTCATACATGCTCGTAAACGGTCCATGGCCGGTTCGAATGGTTCTTGCAATCAGGAAAGCGGTCATCAGCGCAATGCACAAAAGCGACAGCATCCGCGCCGCTTGTTCCGCCGTACGGATCGCCTTAGGCGAATCCGTCCTGCGTTTGGATTTCGATATGAAAATGGCCGCGATCAAGGCCACGGCGGACAAAAGCAATGCGCATTCGCTCGCCAGAAACAGATCAGCTTCAATGCCCAACGTTGCTCTCCTCCGGCTCTTCCAAAAGCCCCAGCTCTTTCAACAGGATCCGCGCCTCGTTTTCGAGCCCAAGCGATTTTTGCCCGTCTATCCGAAGCATAACCCGCGTTTCATGCTCTGAGATTGCGCTCGTTCTGATCCATATCCGCCTATAGGGGAAATAAAAGATCATACCCAGCCCAAGCAGGAACAGCCCGGCGGCAGTCCAGATGAATGGCCCGCCGGGGTCCTTCGATACCAGAAAGCCCGAATATTGCAGGCGTGAATATTGAATCTGCAGGTCCCCCAGCTGCTGCGGCGTATCGTGATCCAGCACCAGCCAACCGATGAAATTCAGATTTTCATCATAAAACTCGACGCCGATTTGATCCGTTCCGATATACGGGTCGGTTCCATTGACTGCGCTGCCCAGCAAAACGATATTGTAATCGTTCTGCGGGAGGCTGACCGCGCCCTTGGGGCGTATAAAATCGTCGTTCGTCTGGTACTCCGTCAGAGGGATACTTTGCTGGAACGCCACGTTTCCGTCTGCATCCAGCATCCGGAGCATGACCGCCTCGCCGAAAGACCCCTGATGAAAGGACACTCCATGAACCGTCAACGGGTGATTGACCCTGACGATTCCGCTTTTTACTTCTTCGTTGTTCTGATAGATCGCAACATCGCTTCTATAGTCTTTCGGCGTGCCGTCTTCCCAGTACTCGTCGCTAAATGAATCCAGATAGACCGACAGTCCGGTTCCGTTGCCAACCGCTTTCGTCTCCCCCTCAACGACCACGAACGAGCTGTTCCGAAAGCCGGACAAAGACCCGATCAGCACGCCGGTTAAAAGAAGGATCAAACTCAAATGGACAAAAAGCGTCGCCCATTTGGAAAGGCCCCGCTTTTCCCCGGCGAAATAAACCGCCCCGGGCGCTTCCTCCCGGATCGCCGAATAGTGGCGGTCGTCCAAGGCACGCTCCGCAGTTTCACACAGCCGCTTTTGCGCGGATGAGATATCGAAAGCAAAGACATACTTCCCTTGCCGATAGAAATCTTCATCCGATTTCACGCCGGTTTTCTTTGATTCGCGTTGTATCGAACGGATACGCGGGATGATGCAGGCAAGGATATTCAGTATCAGCAGGACCGTCGCGCAGATGAACCAGCCGGAACGGAAGACCTCGAATAGCCCCAGCGCTTCAAGCGTATAACAGCTGTCCCCCACCTGACGGTACGCTATGTTTTCCACCCACCAGGCATACCCGTCCGGCGTGGCGGAAAACTCCGCGGGTATTTGCGGCAGCAAAATGCCAATCAGGCAGAGTACGGCAAGGATCAGGATGAGCGATACCGCCAGCCTGGTCGATTTCAACATTCTGAATATGCTTTTCATGGCAATCCGTTGTGTTTCTCAATCATGGACCCGTGCGTCAAGGCTTTACGTCAATCGTCACGGTAACAAAAACGGGCGTTTCCAGCGGCGTATCGTCATTGTTCACCAACTGCACCGAAAACGTATGGCTGCCTTCGGTGATTCCCTTCCATAGACGGCTTAAATCCGTTGAAACCATCGACGTGTCGGTCACGGCGGGGGCGCCCTGTTCTGTCGGCGGATCCTCGTCGATGTAATAGATCAGGTGCCCTTCCCCCGACCGGTTGACCACACCCATGTCTTTGCGGCTGACGATGAAATTATTGACCCCGGCAACGAGCAGAATATTGCCCGGCGGAAGCGAATCGCCATCCGTCAGGTTCAGTATTTCCAGTTGCGGCGCCCCGTCCGGAGCACCGACGAGTATCGTCGTGCTGTCGACGACAGGCGCCGGAAGCGGCGAATGGTCGTCATCGACCAGCTGAACAGAAAATTTATGCTCGCCCGGCGTAACGCCGGTCCAGGTATAGGATGTTTCTTTGGAGACCGCATACGTTCCGGCCTTGCTCAGCGCGGAGTGCGCATAATATACGGGGACCGACGTATCCATATAGTAGACGATATATCCCTGCGCCGCGTTTCTCTCTCCGGTGTTAAACCCGGCCACATCCACCGATATCGTAACGTCCCCCGCGGTGGCTGCTGCGGGTTCAACGATTTTCGCGCTCGGCGATTCCGCAGCGAAACCGCAGGCCGCGCAGGACAGCAGCAGTACCAGCGACAATGCCGCGGCGCTCAATTTGATCCGTCTATTTCGTTTACGATCGTTTTTCATAACAACCTCAACCCAATATGTTTCTCAGTGCGGCAATCACCTTGAACTGCGACCAGTTGACGACTACGTAATATACGGTCCAAGAGAAGATCAAAGCAAAACTGACCCAGAGAAATGCGGTCATCCCGCCATGTCCTTCCTTGATCACGTTTGCATAACTCTCGGCGTGAGATTCGGTGTCGTCTACGCTGTACGATTTTTTACCTCTCGCAAACAGCCAGATGAACAACGTTATCAACACGATACTGACAAGAAAAATCCAAAACGACGTCCAAAAGAACCCGGGCAGTTTAGCCATTGTTCCCCTCTCCCTTCTTCTCGTCCCGCGCGTCTTCCGCTTCGAATATGCGATATTTCGGCTCTTCTACGTTGCGAAACTGCCCGCTGACTAGGCCCCAGATAAACAGCCCCACAAATACCGCAAATATCCCGCCGCTGGTGATAATCAGAGCAATCGTACCTTCGTCCATAGCACTACTCCTTCAGGCCGCGGGCAAATGCGTCCGTATAAAGCGGCGCCCATTTGCTGTTGTAGTCGTCGGCCACAGAGAACCCCTGGATATAAAAGATTGCGTCGAATATCTCCTCGTCGCTCAGCGCCATACTCCAGGGCGGCATGTTTGTGGTTTCCACGCCATGTTGCACTTTCCAGACATATCGGCCGTAGTTCGTAAAGTCGGACCCGCTTTCCGTAAAGTTCGCCGGCACCGGCGTAATGTAACCGCCATCCGACCGGATCGACGCGGGGCCGTTGCCTTTTCCGTCCTGCCCATGACATACGACGCAGTACATATTATAGAGGTTCTGTCCGGCGATGAAGTCTTCCTGCGTTCCCGCGATCATCGGCGTGATATGCGTCTGGTCGTTGAACTGGTCGCCTTCCCCGTCGGATACGTCGCCAGAGACAGTGCGAAGCGACCCGTTGACAAAGCTCATCTCATAGGTGTTGATCTTGAAGATCGTATCGCTGTCGAGCGACCACCCCCACGGCGGCATCGCGGTGCCTCCCACGCCCTCGCTCACTCTCCAGAAGTGATACGCATCCGCGGGCTCGGGGAAATTGGAGATCCGCTCGTTCAGGTTGGCCGGGTGCGCGAGCGTCTGGCGCGCATATGTCCCCTGTCCGTTGCCGGAGCAGCTATGGCACGGCAGGCATTTCTGCGTGAACAGCGCCTTGCCCTCTTCATACAGCGCCGCCCACGCCTGCGCCTGCGCGTCCGTTCCGGTAAATTCCTGCGTGTTTGCGTCGTAGTTCGCGCTGACTTCCGCCATCAGCTGCAGATACGGGTTTTCAACGCTTCGATATTCCAGAGGCACGAGCGGCTGATACGAATTCGTCTCCAGATTGTTTCCGCCAAGGTTCTGAATATAATCCACAAGACCGCTCAGATCCTCCTGGGACAAAAACGCAAACGGCGGCATGATGGAGCTCGGCGAAACGGACCGCGGATCCGTATAGTGGTAAATATGCCATTCGGACGGCCGTTTTCCGCCGATCGCGCCAAGAGACGGGCCGGTTCGTTCGGTCCCCATAAAATTCGGGCTGGAATAGTAATAATCGCCCGGCTCGGAATTGTCCCCCATCGCCCAGTCGATCTCCCGGATGAACTGATTATGGCAATAGAAGCAACCGTTGGCCTTGTAGACGTCTTCCCCGTGCTGCTGAGACGCCGTCAGAACATGCGCCGCGCCGTCGTCGCTCGGTTCGTTCGCCGTAAACATATAGGGCATTGCGACGACCATAAACGTCATCACGGTAAATCCCGCAAGCCCGCCGGCAAAGATTACGGGCAGGCTGATGCTTTTCTGACTTCTCCTCTGAAATTCCGAATGCGGTATGACATATTTTCCCTCTGGGTGCTCATAAAGCTCGGTTGGCAGCAAGTCCCTTCCTTTTTTAAACGTCATGAGCACGTTGATCGCAACCATATATGCCGCGACGACGACAAGCCCGCCGGTGATCGCCCGGACGATGTAAGGAATGCGAAGCGCCGGCAAGGTTTCGACCACATTGATGTGGCTCCACCAGTCGGCGTTTGCGATCAGGCCGGTGATGGTCATCGCAAGGAAAAACAGCACAAATCCGATGGAAGCCGTCCACCAGCTCGTTTTCATCAGCTCTTTGCTGAAGATTCGAGATTTGCACAAATGCGGTACGATCCACAGCGCAAGCCCCGCGGCAATAAAGCCGAACCCTCCTAACAGGGCGAGATGCGCATGCCCCACCGTCCACTGTGAAAAATGCAGATACTCGTTTGCCAGACGAACCCCCTGCAACGATCCCTGAACCGACGCCAATACGTAATTGGCGAACCCAAAGAGCAGGAACATCAAAATCGGGTTTTTCAGCACCTTTGCGCCAGAGCCCCTCAGCGTCAGAACGATATTGGTCGCAAACGCAAGCACGGGCACCAGCATGAGCACCGTCATGATCACGGCGATCGTCTTGACCCACTCCGGAATCGGAGCCTGCAGCAAATGATGCGCGCCGACGCCGGTATAAAAGAACGCGATGCTGAAAAAGCTGATCAGCGATAACAGATGGCTGTAGAGCGGCCGCTTGATGATGCGCGGGATCGCGTAGTAGAGCGCCGGAATCCCGAGCGTGGTAAACCAGAGGCCGAGCACGTTATGCCCGTAATACCAGTTGAACATGGCGTCCTGAATGCCGTTCAGCGCGCCTGTTGCGGGATGCCACATCACATTGCCGATGAAGTATACGACCGGGAACCACAGCATCGTTCCGGCATAATACCAGAGACTCACGTATAGTTTCTTTTCTTTGCGTTTCGCGATCGTCCCGATGACCACGATTGCCATCAACAGCAGCGTCGCCATAACGGCTACGTCGATCGCCCAAGGGAGTTCCGCATATTCCCTGCCCTGCGAGCCCCCAAGCAGAATCCAAATGATGCCGGAGAATACCGCCGCGTTCCAAAGAATCGGAATGGCAAGCGCAAGGCGCGGTTTAAATAAATGAACCGCGCACAGGCGCGGCACAATATAAAACATCGCTCCAAGTAAACCGGAAGAAATAAAACCGAAGAGCACGCCGTTTACGTGAGCCGGCCTTAACACGCCAAACGTCAGCCAGGATGCGCTCCCCAGAAAGGTGGGAAAGAAGAATTTAATCGCCAGCAGGAGGCCAAAGGTAGTAAAAACTGCGAACCAAAGGACGGCCAACAGGAACCATAGCTTGACTGCCCTGTCTCCTTCTTTGTGATCGATTTGCATTTCTTCATATAATTGGAACCTGCCGGATTGGGGATATCGATCTGCTTCGCTTTCCGCTTCTATTTGATACTCTTCTTCCATCATTTCGCGCTCCTAAAGTGTATTTGGTCTTTAGAACGGTAATATGCAACAATATTTTCCCACTTGTTTATTATATATTATACCCGAAAAATTTAGCTGTCAAATTCATGCCAAAATATTTATATTGTTGAAGAGGTATGAGTATTTGTTCAGAAGACACACGAAGCAATATCCTCTCGTGTGCCTTCATTAAACTTGATAAAATAACTCTTCACGCTCGGTCATGAGAACTGCTGACAAAGGAAATTCAATGGGTTTTATGCTCTCTTTGTTTTCGCCATTCAGTTATAGACGCTACCTTCGCTTCGGCAGACATCAAAATCAAAAATCACTCAAAAAAATCGGTGAAAAAACCATGTAGAGATCCGGCTGTCCTGCTCAGCCCTCTAAAGCATCCTGAGCAAAAAGCTGAACCCCTCATCTGCATGGGTAACCGTCAAATCCCGAGCCGGGCTTCAAGTCAATGCGCATGCTTTGGGTGTTCGAAACAGCCGCGCGTGCAGCGGTTCAGTTTTGCACCGATACGTCGTCCCGGGGCATATTCCGAAAAAAGCGGATGATCAGCGGCAGCACGGTAAAAAACGTCAACACATCCGTAATTGCCTGCGCTGTTTCAACGCCCCAAATGCCGGTCAGCAAAGTCAGAATGGTGATGGCCGGAATGAAGTACAGCCCGCTTCGCAGCATCGCCGTGAAAGACGCAAGCGCGCGCTGTCCCGTAATCTGAAACGTCATATTGCTCGTGACGGACAGCGGTTGAAACAAAAGCGCAATGCACTGATATCGAAGCGCAATGGAGCCGATGGCGATGACCTCAGGGTCGTTCCGAAACCATCCGACCACGGCTGGGGATAACAAAAGACCGATGATCGACATAACGCCCAGCACGCCTTCCGACGCCAGCAGCGTGAAACGGAATGCTTTTCGAACGCGGGAATACTTCTGCGAGCCATAGTTATAACCGGCAACGGGCTGAAACCCCTGTCCGATTCCCAGCCCGATTGCAAACATGAAGAAGTTGATGCGGGAAACGATGCTCATGGCCGCAATGGCGGCATCGCCATATGCCGCGGCGCAATGGTTCAGCACCATTGTGGACAGCGTGGTCAGTCCCTGCCGGATCAGGCTGGGGAATCCCGTGCTTACGATCTCCCATACTTTTTTGTCGAATTGGAAATTGCGCAGCGCAAGACGGCTTTGCGTCTTGCCGCGCAAAAACGCCGAAAGCAGAATGATGAAGCTGACGCACTGGGACAGCGCGGTCGAGAGTCCGGCGCCGGCGATGCCCATGTGAAACACAAACATAAAGATCGGATCGCCAATGATATTGAGAATTGCGCCCGCTACGAGACCGACCATGGCCAGCGACGCCTTGCCCTCATAGCGCAGGATATTGTTGAGGGTAAAGCTGCTCATCATCAGAGGGGATGAGAACATGATGTATGTCACATACGTGCGCGCGTAAGGCAGGATCGTTTCCGTGCTGCCGAGCAGCCGCAGCAGCGGATTCATGCCAAGAAAGCCGATCAACGACAAGAGCGTGCCTGTCGCCAGCGAAAGGAAGAACCCGATTGACGCATAAGCGCTCGCCGCTTCGGTGTCTTTCTGACCGAGCTTTCTTGAGATGATGCTGCCCGCGCCCTGACCATACATAAATCCAAACGCCTGGATAATCGACATAAAGCCGAATACAATCCCGATTGCGCCGCTCGCGCTGGTGCCAAGCGTCCCTACAAAAAACGTATCCGCCATATTGTAGATGTTTGTCACCAGCATGCTGATGGTCGTTGGTATCCCGAGAGAGATTATAAGCCGGGGAATGGGCGTTTCGGTCATTCTTCTGTACTGCTGGTCCGCGACGTTTGACATGGTATTCCGTTCACACTTTCAAAGTTACTAAAGAGTACTTTACAACTTATTTTCGTTATGTCAAGAAACGATCCACATAAAATTCAGCGCGCGCGCTGAAAAAAACGATCGTCTGAAACGGAACCGACACGGTTGACCGAGATAAGGCGCCTGCGAATGCGTGACCCGCCGAGTAACGGATGCTCCGGCAATTTTCCGCGCTTGGGCGAATATCCCGCCCGAGCCGATCGTCCAGCGCTTTTACGAATCATAAAACCGAATCATACGGGGTTTGCACGCGCTGAATCCCTATGGTATTCTAGCGGCAAAGAAGGGTTTTTCATCGTGCAGCAAACGCGTCGTTCTCATCCCGGAACCGGACAAGGTCGCCGTCCCTTCACAGCAGGTTGCATGATGCCTCGGCATGATTTCGAAAGGTGGCGCTTCCCCTTGCGTAAAGAAAACAATCGAACGTTATTCAATCTCATCGCGCCCGTCTACGGCCTCTTTTACAACAGACAAAAGCGGCGTTATGCCGAGGTCGTCCGAAACGCTGCGCCAGCGCTGGATTTGACCGCTTACCAGAGCATACTCGACGTCGGCTGCGGCACCGGCGCGCTGTGCTCGGTCCTCAGCGCAAGCGGGTTGAGCGTTACCGGAGTGGATTCCGCCGAAAAAATGCTGGCCTATGCCAGAAGGCAGCCGGAAAATCGGGAAATTCAGTTTCTTCAGGCAAACGTGACGCAGCGCCTGCCGTTTGACGACAAGCGCTTTGACGTCTCCATCGCTTCTTACGTGGCGCACGGTATGCCGAAGGAGGAGCGAATCAAGCTATACGCCGAAATGAGCAGGGTAACGAGGACCGCCGTGGTTATTTTCGACTACAACCAAAAACGGGCGTTTTTAACGTCCCTGGTCGAATGGCTCGAGCGCGGCGATTACTTTCGTTTTATCAAAAGCGCCGAATCCGAGATGAAGAACTGCGTCTCCGAAATGAGCGACTGCTTTTCATCGGTGGTCGTTGTCGACGTGGGCGAGCGCGCCTCCTGGTACATCTGTACGCCTGCCTGAGGCGCTTTTTCGCTTCGGGCCGGAATCCTGTGCGCCGAGGGGGCGACAACGCGATCAAACAGAGCGCCGGGCTGATGGAACTGTTTTCTGTTCCATCGGCCAGGCGCTCTGTCTTGCCCGTAAAACATTCAGTTGTGCCCGTGTCTGTTTTGCCGCGCTTCGCTTAGTGTCGCGGTGTTGGCGTATTCGATGTTCAGCGCGTTCGCAACCGCCTCCATGATGCCGTTGCTGCTGAATGTTGCGCCGGATACCGCATCGACATCCGGGGTCTGGTTTGCGATGATTTCGTTGATCACCTGTGTTTCCGCATGCGTGAAGTACCGCTCGTCGTCCTGGTAGGAAGTGACCGTAACGGACGTGATATATCCGTTTGCCACGGTCACGCTGACGAAGGTTTCCCCCCGGAACCCGGTGCCGGAGCCGGTATAGGTGCCGTCCGCCAGATCGATGGGCCCTTCGGCGTCCGATGTCGACGTCGATACGGTTGTCTCCGCGTCCTCCGTCATCGTCGCGGCCGAGGTCGAGGATGCCGCAGCGGATTCGTCCGCGGAAACCGTCGACTGCTCGGCAGACGCGCCGAGCGCGCTTGCGAGCGCATCCTTGACCGCGCCGATGATGCCGTTGCTGCTGAACGTTGCGCCGGAGACCGCATCCACCGATACGCTCTGCGCCGCGAGAATTTCCGAAATCACGGTGTTTTTCGCCCGGTTGAAGAACTCCGCGTCGTCGCCGGTCGACAGCACGGCGATGTCGGCAATCGATCCGTTGGATACCGTAACCTGCACCTGAGTCGTTCCGCGATAGCCCGACGCGCTGCCGGTGTAAACGCCGTCGATATATTGACCGGCAGCCGCGCTGTTCGTCGCGGTCGCGATCAAAGACGCGGTGACGAGCTGGCTGGAAGCGGCGTTCGCTGCGAGATTTCCCGCGTAATACATGCCACTCATGGCGACGACCGCGACCGCCGCGGCCAACGCCGGTTTCGGGTTGGTCTTTACATTGTCCTTCGGGCAGACGTCGACGCATTTCATGCAGTCGATGCACTCGGAATCGGTTACGGTGCTCATGCCATACAGCGGAATCCCCATGGCGCAGCGTTTGGTGCAGGCCTGGCAGCTGCCGCAGTTTTGCATCGGCTTGCGGATTCTATAGAGCCGGAATCTGGATACGATCGCAAACACCGCGCCCAGCGGGCAGAGATAACGGCAGAAGAAGCGTTCGATATACATCGATCCGGCGACGATGCCTGAAAGCAGCAGAGCGCCGATCGAGAGCCACCCCGTCAAATCCGCCCAGCCTTTCCACGTGGCGTACATGCCGAATACGGTCCAGGGATTGCCCGTTCCGCTCGGCAGCGAAACGCCGAACGTCCAGCCGAGCAGTACGATGCCGAACAACAGGATGTATTTCAGGCGCTTGAGCGCACGGTCCGCTTTGACAGAAATCGCGGGACGGCGCAGCTTGAGCCTGCTCCCGACCAACCAGAAAAAGTCGCCCATCGAGCCAAACGCGCAGAGAAATCCGCAAAAGAACCGTCCCATCATCGCCGTAATCAAGAGCATCGCGGCGACGAGGATCACCTGTCCGGCATTGGCCGCCAGGCTGAACGTGCCGCCGATGACGGCCGTGTAGATCGTCTTCATCGCCGAGAATGTCGAAATAAACAGCCCTGGGAACACTATGAACGCCGCCGTTTGAATCACCCTACGCGTCAGCAGCAGCGGCGATATTTTTTTGAACTTCCTGTTTTGCATATCATCACCTGTATTTCGGGGCTTAGTCCCCTTGTAGTTCCTGTCCAGGTCTCCCGGGCGACCACGGTCGTCCGGGTAAAGTAGCATGCCACCGCCGCCAGAAAGAGCACTCCGGATGTGATCCAGTAGATCGCGTCATAGTCGGTGTACCGTCCGGAGATGTTGATTACGGAACGGACCAGCATGCCGACGCTCAGCGTTGCAATCGCGGAATTCCAGATCCGCCTCACGGCGCGGCCCGGCAGCTTCGCCGTTCGCGCCCGGCTCAGTAGCAGCGCAGGGGCCATGCCCAGCAGCAGCGACGGCGCAAACAGCCAGATCAGAAACGGCGAACTCTCCCCGTGGCTGAACTGCAGATATATCATGCTGAATATGCCGCAGAACAGCGCCAATATGCCGTATGTCCACGCCGTCCTTTTCAGGCTGACCGTTTTCGCGTTACGCGGCAATGTATACAATGTCGCTCACCGACCTTTCCGTTATGCTCTTCCCGTTCGTCGTGGGGTTGTTGACGACCGAGCCGTTGAACACCATCGTAGACGAGCCGCCGCCGTCAAGGTTGTAGGCGATCACGCAGCCATAGGAATCCATGAGCTCGGCCAGTTCGAGCAGGCTCAGCCCTTTGCTTTCGCTCGTGCGCCCGTCCGCAACGACGATGATATAGTGCAGCTCGTCGATGATTCCGATTGCCGTGCGCGGGTTGCTTGTTTTTGCCCGCGAGACTTCGTCCGAAGAGGAGACCCGGATCTCTCCGTCTTCCATCAGCACCGGTCCGAAGGAAAAAAGCTGTACAACGCCGCTGTCGATAAGCTCCTGCGCGGTAATCTCCGTTTCGTCGACGATGGCGAAGCTGCCGTCCTGATAGATCACCAGGTCCTGCGTGTCGTCGCCCTGACGGACGCTGTCGCGGTAAAGAATCCCGTTCTTGATCACATACCCACGCTTATTCGCGCCGTAGTAGTCGCCGTTGATCGCCAGAATCGCATCGTTTGCCGCCGCCATCTCGCTGGTCGTCTGGGTGATGTTGCTGCCGTAGGTATTCTGCGCCAGCGCCGTCTTCAGGCTGTCCGCGCTGGAGAGCTGCACGTCGGCTACATACGCCGTCGTCCCGGAAACGCGCACCGTCGTAATCGTGATGCTCTGTCCGTTGCCGGAGTAACTGTTGTTTGTCACGACGGTTTCGCCCGACCCGGCGGTATCGGCCGTTGTCGCCAGCGCCGCAGTGTTGGTCGCCCCGCCCGCCGCCGCGGACGCCCCGCCGGAGGATTCCGCCGAGTCGCTCCCCGCCTGCGCGTTCGTCGTTGTCTCCGCAGCCGAGGCGGTCTCAACCGCCGCCACCGCATGCGGCAGGACGAACGTATCCAGCAGGACATATCCGGTCAGCATCGTCAGCGCCAACGAAAAGAGGAGCGCATACCCATGCCTGCGAAAAAAGCTCTTTTTGCGTGTCACGCCGCATCACCCGCGCCTTCCGCCGCCCATTCGCTGCCCGCCGCCGCCAACTCCGCCGTCCATGCCGCCCGAGCCGATGCTCGTCACAATTCCGGTAAGGGTGATGGTTTCCACGGCCGTGCCGCCGGCATAGAGCGTGTAGCTCTGCCCCACGGTCAGGCTCGGGGCGCTGATGACGACGTTCTGAAAGGTTTTCTCCGGCGTATAGGACGCGATCACCGCACCGGAAGCATCCTTGAGCGTAACCGTTGTGCCCGCCTGCTGCGCCGATGTAAACGTATAGGAGATCGACGCCTGCGACGAGTTCTGGTCAAATCCCTGCGCCATTCCGGCGCTGCCGGCCGCAACCACGATGCCCGAAGAGATCGTCATCGTGCTCGCGCTGTCGAGCGCACCGTTGCCGGAGTTCGTCGGCCCGGAGATATAGATCGTTCCGCCGGAGATCGACATCGTGCCGTTGCTGTCCAGCCCGTCGCCTTCGGCGTTGACCGTAACGGTTCCGCCGGAGATCACGATGGACTTGCCCGTATCCGCCGAAAACGAATCGTTCCCGCGCGGCCCGCCCGAGAAAGAGCCGTCGGCGCCGCCTGCGGCGTTCACGCCATCGTCCGAAGACGTTACGTCGATGACCCCGCCGGAAATCGTGATCTCTCCGCCTTCGATGCCCTCATAGCTTCGGCTCACGGTCACTTCGCCGCCCGAAATGACGAGCAGGTCGTCGCTGTGCATGCCGTCGTCGCCCGACGAAAGACGCAGCGTACCGTTTGTGATGGTCAGAGCGTTTGCGCTGTGCAGCGCGTCGTCTTCGGCGTCGATCGTGATGTCGCCGCCGTTGATGACGAGGGCCGCCTGCGCTTTGACGCCCTTTGCGCTGTCCGCGTTTGCGCCGCCCGTCTGAATCGAAATCGTGCCGCCGTCGATCAGCACGCTGCCAAGCGTGCTGTCGTCGCCGTTTTCGCCGACGACGCCGTCTCCGCCCGCCGTAATGGAGATCGTGCCGCTGCCGATCGAAACGCTGTCTTTGCCGACAAGTCCGTCCGATTGGGCCGTAACGGTCAGCGTGGCATCGACCACGACGACGTCATCTTTTCCGACAATGCCAAATTTGTAGTTGCCGTCCACCGAAAGCGTTCCCGCGCCGTTGATCGTCAGATCGCAGCGGGCGAAAATCGCGCCGTCGGGGTTGTTGCCGAATGCGTCTTCGGCATAGCTCGTTCCGTCCGCAAGGCTGTTTACGCTGCCCGCTTCCGCGGTGACGAATACTTTGTCCGCCGTGACCGCGTAGATTGCCGGACCGTCGCCGTTGGTGACGGAGGCGTTGGACAGAACGATCTGCACTTTGTCCTCCTCTCCGGCGTTCACGATGATGGCCCCGTCGGAGAGCGTTCCGGAAAACACATATACGCCCGCGGCAGTGATGGTATAGTCTCCCGTCAGGGCGGAAAGGTCCACCGCGATGGCTTCGGCCGCATCATAAGACGCGTCCAGGTCACGGTCGGAATAGGAATCGGACGAGATCGTCTGCGCAGCCGAAACCGCGCTTGCCGCCTCGGCCGCCGTCGTCACGACGTTCGCCGTCGCCGCCGCGGAGGTCGTCGCTTCCGCGCTCCGGCATCCGGCCGCAAACACGAGCGCGCCTGCGGCGAATATCGCAAACAGTATCTTACACTTTTTCATTTGGTTGCTCCTTTTCTGCAGACGCAGATCATAGCTCTTCGCTGTTTCCCGGCGTGCGGGAGAGTAGTATGTTCAGGTTGCCGTTGCGCGTGCGCAATTCGTCGATAAAGCGCTTCTCCTGCGCGGAATCCCGAAGCGTGACTTCATAATGCAGTTCAAACATGCTGCCGAGGTTGGTGGTGCGCACCTTTTTCAGTTCGGCGCGGGTGGTGTATGCCGCAAACACATCGTCGAAAACCTCGTTATAGTCCAGATCCTCCGGCATGGTTACCCTCAGGTGCCTGTTGTTCGCGTCCTGATCGCCAAAGCGCAGCCGGATCATCAGAAGACTCGCCGCCCCGATGGCGGCAAAGAGCAGCAGCGCCACGCCGATATACCCCATGCCGGTCGCAAGGCCGATGGCCATCGCCGCAAAGATCGCGGCGATCTCCCTTGCCCCGCCGGGAACGGAGCGGAACCGCACGAGCGAAAACGTGCCCGCAACGGCGACCCCCGCGCCGAGATTGCCCGACACCAGCAGAATCACCGTCTGCACCACGGTTGGCAGCAGCACCAGCGTAAGAACGAACCCCTTGGTGTAGGTATTCCGATACATATATACGAGCGCCGACAGCAGCCCCAGCAGCAGCGAAACTCCCGTCAAAGCCAGATATTGCCAGATCGCCAGGTCGGCGCCCGAGGACAGAATACTTTCAAGCATATGCGTTTCGTCCTTTCTCCATCTGCCTCAGTTGCGGGTAGATAAAGTCCCGATAACAGGCGCCGTATTTCGAAAAGCTGGTCGGGAACACCCCGTTTTCGTTCAGCAGCTTGCAAAGCCACATCGGTATTGCGCCCGCCGCCTTGATCTCCATCAGCGTCATGCCCGGCGCCAACAGCTCCTGCCCCCAGGCCCCGGCCGTCAGCCGCAGCGCGCCCGTGCGAAAGCGGATGTTGTCGTCAAACGTAATGCGAAGCCCGACCTCCGAGCCGGCGTATGCAACCCGCCGATAGGTAAGCAGCACGCTGGGAACAGGGTTGTAAAGCTGAAGGAAATATCGAATCTCGCGGATGATCTGCGAGTCCGCCTCTGTCTGTTCCCCGCGCAGAAGCAGATTTGCTTCCGACAGCGGCAATTCGGCGCGGCGCTTATACACGACTCCGTCGTACTTTTTTTTCAGTTCGACAAACGCTTTGCTCTCCTGCGTCGGATTGCCGTAGGCGCGAACGCGCAGCTTTTCCTTGTAGTCCGGCTTTTCCAGCGACGCGCGGATGAGGCGATAGTCTTCCGTATCATAATAGATGCTCGAGACCGTGCTTCTGCCGAACAGGTCGGGCTGCATTCTGCAGCGAAGACCGGCCATGACCGCCTGATACTGTGAAACCGTAAGAAGATACTTTTCTTCCACTCGTTCGAATGTGTCGTCTTTCATGTGGTTCACCTCTCATGTCGCAATTGTAAAACCGAATGCTGAAAACTTGCTGAAAATTTGATTTCAGCCTATTTTCAGTTTGCTGCGGTATCATCGAACCATATTGAAAACGCCCGCGGCATTGCCGGGGCGTAAGGAAACGGTTTATACTGATTTTGTCATCGGGAAGTACGCTGTCCGATGTCTATCTGATGGATGTTTCCTGATACGGCCGCATCTGAAAAAAAGGGGGGGCGTCGCATGCGGATTCTGGTTGTCGAGGATGAAAAAAGACTCGCGGACGCGCTCACGCAGATCATGCGCGAGCAGAAATACACCGTAGACGCGGTGTACGACGGCGAAGACGGATACCAGTACGCATTGACGGGGGATTACGACGCCGTCGTTCTCGACGTCATGCTGCCCAAGCGGGACGGCTATGAGGTCGTCCGCGCGCTGCGGCGCGAGAAGATCGCCACCCCGGTGTTGATGCTGACCGCGCGGGACGAACTGGAGAGCAAGATCGCCGGCTTGGACTGCGGCGCCGACGACTACATGACAAAACCGTTTGCGCCGGAAGAACTCACGGCGCGCATCCGCGCGCTCACGCGCCGTCAGGGCGAGGTATTGCTCGAAGAACTGTCGTTTGAAGACACGGCGCTCGAGTTGGGCACCGGCGATTTGCGCTGCGGGCAAAAGAGGGTCCATCTGAGTTTTAAGGAGTTCGAGGTGATGCGGCTTCTGATGCTTTCCCAAAACGCGATCGTGCCCAAGGAGCAGCTCATCGTCAAGGTTTGGGGGCCCGAGAGCGACGCGGAAGACAATAATGTGGAAGCGTATATCTCTTTTCTGCGCAAGAAGCTCTTTTTCATCGGATCAAAGATCACCATACAGACCGTACGGAAGCTTGGCTATCGCCTCGGAACGGAGCAGGACGCATGATTCGTTTGCTGAGAAAAAAGTTGATTCTGATCAACATGTCCCTCGTGCTCGTGGTGCTTCTGGCCGTGTTTACCGCGCTATGCGTCACGACGGCGAGCAACCAGCGGCAGAGCGCGGACCGCGGGCTCAGCTCGCTTTTGCAGCGGCACGGTTCCGACGCGCCGAAACTGGAGGTCGAAAAACCGAACGATTGGAACAGCGGCCTGCCCCAGCGAAACAGCAACCTGACCATCGGCTTTGTCGTCTCGGTGGATAGCGACGGAACGGCGTCGATCGAGTCCGGCGGCTCCGTGTCCGCCAGCGACGAAACGGCGCAGACGCTCGCGCAGTTGGCGCTGGATTCCGGAAAAGAGAGCGGCCTGCTGCGCGCCTACTCGTTGCGTTATCAGGTCGCGACCGACAGCGGCGCAACGCGCATCGCGTTTCTGGACGCGAGCAGCGACCTCGCCGCCATGGCGGAGCTCATCGTCTCTTCCCTGCTTGTCGGCGCGCTCGCGCTGCTGGCGTTCTTCTTTGTGAGCCTGTTGCTGGCGAATCTGGCGCTCAAGCCTGTCGAGGCCGCATGGAACCGGCAGAAGCAGTTTGTCGCGGACGCAAGCCACGAGCTGAAGACCCCTCTGACCGTGATCCTTGCCAATCAGAAAATCCTGCTCTCGCATCCGGAACGATCCGTCGCGAACGAGCGGCAATGGATTGATAATACCCAGTCCGAGGGAGACCGCATGAAATCGCTGATCGAAGATTTGCTGTTTCTCGCAAAGTCCGACGACGGCGGCGGCAGGGAAACGCTGGATGAGGTGAATCTTTCGGATCTCGCGCAGGGCAGCCTGCTCTCGTTTGCGTCGCTCGCGTTCGAATCCGGCATCGCCCTCAACGACGACATCCAGCAGCATGTCTCGCTGCCGGGCAGTGAGTCGAAGCTCCGCAGGCTCTGCGGCATTCTGCTCGACAACGCGCTGAAATACGCGAACATGCACGGCACGGTCGATATCGCACTGCGCACGGAGGGCCCCAACGCGCTGCTGAGCGTGCACAATACCGGCGCGCCAATTCCCGAAGAGGAGCTCCCGCACCTGTTTGAGCGCTTTTATCGGGTCGATCGGGCCAGAAGCGCGGGCGGATACGGATTGGGTCTCTCGATTGCGCAGAGCATCGTTCAGGCGCAGGGCGGAAAAATATCCGTCGTCAGCGCCGCCGGAACCGGAACGACGTTTCTCGTGACGCTTCCCCTGCGCGGGCCCGGCAAACGCTCCGGCAGAAAGGCGCCGTCTTGAAACCCGCCGCGAATAGAATGCAAATACGGATTCTTCTCGTCGCCGCTGCGTTTCTGATCGCGCTGGGCGGATGCGCCGCACCCGGCGGTGGACCAACCCCCACAGAAGTCCCTGCGCAGGAGACAAACGCTCCTGTCACAATGGAAACCCTGCCCCCCTCGCCCACCGTGGCCGTTTCTCCGACGCCAGAGCCGGAGATGCTGATCGACGAGGACGGCGACATCACGCTGCGCAGCGACATCGCCGCGCAGTTTACCGCGGACACCTATCCGTTTGACCACAAACCCGTCGTGCTGATTTATCACACACACGCCACGGAATCCTATCTGCTGACGGAAGAAGACGATTATGTCGAAACCGAAAAAGGGCGCACCACCGACACGCGCTACAACGTCGTCGCCGTCGGCGAGGCGTTGAAAGTCGCGCTCGAAGCGCGCGGATTTACGGTGATTCACGATACGACCGATGTGGAAGGGGACGACATCGCGAGCGCTTACTCAAGGTCGCTGGCCGTCATGCAGCAATACGATTCCGTTGACCTGTATCTCGACCTGCATCGAAACGCCAGCAATCAACGGGGCCGCTCGGATAATACGATATGGGTCGACAGCGTTCCCTACGCAAAGCTCTTTTTCGTCGTCGGCACCGGTATCGGCACCTACGAAGGGGAGTATGACGATGCTCCGGATTGGAAGAACAACTACACCTTCGCGCTGTCGCTCATGCAGGTCATCGCGGCAAAGCAGCCCGACCTGATCAAACCGATCCGGCTGAACTATCATAAATCTTGCTAATGATCCAAATTCATTAGTACGACGGGTATACTACATTGATCCATCAGAAATTAAAACCGATGACCAACGCGAGACAGTAGAGCTTCCATCAGTGTATGATCAAATTACATCATCAAAGAACTTTACAGAGCAATTAGCATTTACTCTCTGGGAAACAGCTAGGACATCCTACAAAGAAGAGAATTCACAAGAACAAACCATTCAGGTGGCACAGTTTGTAGCAAAGATGGCTTCAAAAACAGTGATGGAGCTTGGTAAACAAGTTAAAACTTTTGATGCTACAAAAGATGAAGAAACCAGAAGAATTGTTCATACAAGCATTGTGAATGAAACAATAAGGAATTTTCCCGTTCTCGGTTTGAAAAAAGAAGATTTAGATGTAGTTGTCGAACAAGCTATAGATACCTGTGTACAAGCATTAACCGACAATGTAATTCCCATTCCAATCGCTGTTGTGCAACCTTTTACTGAAGTGAAACGTGGTTTTTATCCTTTTAAACTCGATACTCGCAACATGGTCTGGCATCCATCTGACGATATACTTGTAGGAACCGAGTTGCAGGAAGGCGGGCAAACTTTCGAACTTACGACGAGTTTTAATTTGTTTTCCCAATCCGATACTGTAGAGAATGAAGTAGCTAGGCATCACAATTAAGTAAACTACGTCCAGAAGTAGCATCACAGGTTATTGCTCAGTTCCCGGAACTAGCAAAGTTTATCCAATCTTCTATGGTTGAGTATAAAGGTATTCTTGAGAAAATAGTTGCAAGTGATGATGAAAGTACAAATCAAGTTTATGCCATCTTGAATAAAGAAATTGACGCAGGCGGTGAAAGCCGAAAAGAATATATTGAGTTTGCTGACAAAGTTCGTTCAGATTTGAGCAAATGTCTTGATAATCCTAGTTTGACACCAGAACAGCAAAAGGAAATTAGAGACCAACAGATTGAAGTTTTGCGAATGGTAGATAAGAAGGATTCGGAGATACGGGAACAAGAAACAGATGCTGCCCGAATGGCAGATAAAAAGGATTCAGAGAAAAAAGAATTCAACTGGAAGATAGTAGGTGCTGCAAGCTTAGCAGTCCTGACATTTGTTGGATTAGGTGTAGCTGCATTAGGTGGAAACGTTAATATCAAATTACCAAAACCAAAGATATAAGGCTTAGCGTGAGAAACAGAGGATGAAGTCATTTTTTCATAAAAAGAATTTCTTGGTCGATTGTAAAATGAAGATGGACACTTGAGAAAAAAATCCATAGCGATTTTTCCACATGGTAGAATGGAGTCACTACACACCCAAACTGCCAGAGGAGGCAATCACTATGGACTGCCAAGATTATACCACATTTCAA
>JAAYUE010000067.1 GCA_012517905.1 Clostridiales bacterium
CAACAATATGCTCGTCGTCGGCACGCGCGGCAAGGGCGGCTCCGGCAAGGCGCCGCAGATCGTCTGCATCAAGATCAGCTGAACCATTCCTCTCACCCAAGACAAATAAAAAAGCCGCCTTTCGGCGGACGGGCCCGTGCAGACGGGCCTTTTTGCTGGCTGAAATTTGGCGGCGGGCTAAAACGTGCTTTCCGTCGCGTTCGGGTTGAGGAAGGCGACTGCCTTGCCGAGGATGCGGACATTCGCGCCCGCGCGCAGCACGACCGGCGCATAGGCGGCGTTTTCCGCCATCAGCACGATTTGATTTTCATTTTTGTAGACGCGGCGCAGCGTGAGCGCGCCGTCCACGACGACCACGGCGACCTCGTGGCTGCGGACGTCCTCCATCATGCTGGCGTAGACGATGTCCCCGTCGTTGATGTTGAGCTTTTTCATGCTGTCGCCGGAAAAGCGCATCGTAAAATCGCAGCGGATGCTCTGCGGCACCTCGTCGTAACAGGCGATGTTCTGCTCGTCCAGCAGCGGATATCCTTTGAGCGCGCGATAGATGCGCGGCTTGATCACGGAGGTGGGCAGCGCGGTGATCTGGCCGGACTTGGGAAAAGCGCTCGGGTACGCGCGGCGCGTCTCCTCGTCTATGATGAGAAAATCCACCGTCACGTCAAAAAAGCGCGAGAGCTTGACCAGCGTGGAACGCTTGATGTTCTCCGTGCCCTTTTCGTAAAAATTGACGATGGTCATATAGGGAATGCCCGAAAGGCGGGAAAGCTGGGACTTGTTTACGCCCCGCTCGGCCATGAGTATGTCGAGTTTTTCGGTCATCGTCATATCGGGATCACTCCGCAAGATTGATCGCCCGCCCGGGCGTGCACACACAAAAGCTGTGCGCCATACCGCCATCATAGCGAATCGCAACGGAAAAGGCAAGAGAATTCTACCATACAACGTAGCAATTTGTCATATTTTGTTCAAAATTTGTTCAAATATTTTGATTTTTGACGCGCTGCGGCGTCGTTTTCGGACGCTTACGGGCGATGGTAAGGAAAAAAACGTCGAAAGACCGATTCCGCTGCGCCAAATGAAAACCGAAAGACAAAAGGACGGTTGCGTTCGATTGTGAACAATATGGGTTTGCCGCTTGCAGGGGTCGCGCGCGCTTGCTTTTTACCCGTAAAAATGGTATGGTAACAAAAAACGGAGGCTGATCGTTATGGGCAAATATGTCATTAAAACAGGAAAAACCGGGCCGTATTTCGTACTCAAGGCAGCCAACGGAGAGCCGATTGGCAAATCGGAGATGTATTCCTCTGAAGCCGCAGCGAAAAACGGCATCGAGAGCGTAAAGAAAAATGCGCCTGCTGCGCAGATCGAAGACCAGACGGTCGAAGGATGGAAAAACCTGACGAACCCCGTGTTCGAGCTGTATAAAGACAAGGCGGGCGAATTCCGGTTTCGCCTGCGCGCCAAAAACGGCGAACCGATCCTCGCTTCCGAAGGGTATTCGGCGAAGGCTTCGGCCATCGGCGGCATCGAGAGCGTCAAGAAAAACGCGGGTTCGGACGTCGTCGAGGAATAATCCGCAAAGGCGAACCGCTCCGGCAAGCAAACGCAACAACAGTGCGACGGCATATAAATCGATATGCCGTCGCATTTCTGAATTTTTTTCCGCATCGGGCACTCGCCCGAATCCGCACCCACGGAGGCAGCCATGATCACGCTTCTCTCCAGACTTTTTATCAGGGACTATCAAAACGTTACACTTCCCGCCGTCCGCCTGCGGTACGGCATGCTTTGCGGCGCGGTCGGCATCGCGTTCAACGTTCTTCTCTTTCTCGGCAAGATCATCGCGGGCAGCATGACCGGCAGCATCGGTATCACGGCGGACGCGTTCAACAACCTCTCGGACGCGGGCAGCTCGGTCATCACGCTTGTGGGATTCCGCCTTTCGGACGCGAAGGCGGACAAGGAGCACCCCTTCGGGCACGGTCGGTTTGAGTACATCTCCGGCCTGATCGTGTCCATGGCGATCCTGCTCATGGGCTTTGAACTGGCCAAGACCTCCGTCGAAAAGATCTTTTCGCCGGAGCCGGTGACGTTTTCGTTTCTGGCGCTCGGCGTGCTGGTCTGTTCAATCCTGATCAAACTCTATATGTTTTTCTATAACCGCGGCGTCGCGAAAAAGATCGACTCCGCCGCCATGCGCGCCACCGCCATGGATAGCATTTCGGACGTGACGGCGACCAGCGTCGTGCTGCTCTCCATGCTCGTCGGCCGCTGGACCGGCTGGATGATCGACGGCTACGCGGGCCTCGCCGTCGCGATCTTTATCCTCTATACGGGCGTGCGCGCGGCAAAGGAGACCATCAGCCCGCTGCTCGGCCAGCCGCCGGAACGCGAGTTTGTGGAGAAGATCGAGCGCATCGTGCTTGGGCACGAGGGCGTCATCGGCGTGCACGATCTCGTGGTGCACGACTACGGCCCGGGGCGCGTGATGGTCTCGCTGCATGCGGAAGTGCCTGCGGACGGGGACATGATTCAGCTGCACGACGCGGTGGATAACCTTGAAAAACTGCTGCGCACGGAGTGCGGCTGCGAGGCGGTCATCCACATGGACCCCGTGGAGACGAACGACGAGGAGACAAACCGCCTCCGCACCGAGACGCAGGCCATCCTGAGCGGACTCGACGAACGGCTGAGCCTGCACGACTTTCGCGTCGTGTCCGGGCCGACGCATACGAATCTCGTATTCGACATCGTGGTCCCGTTCGAGTTTCCGATGCCGGACGAAGCGGTGCGAAAAACCGTCGCCGAGCGCGTGCACGCGCTGGAGGGCAACTGCTACGCGGTGATCGAAATCGACAAACCCAGCGTGTTGACGGACGAACCGCCCGCACGCTGAGCGAAACATAGCGGCCAGGCGATACGAACGCCTGCCTGACGAAAGACGACGGAGGAACGCGCATGCGCACAAAATGGGGACAAACGCTCGACCGGGAACACATTCTGCCGGAGTATCCGCGCCCGCAGTTTCGCAGGAACAACTGCGTCATCCTCAACGGGGAATGGGAATATGCCGTCACCGGCGCGAGCGCGCAGATTCCGCCGGAACGATTCGACGGGGTGATTCTCGTGCCGTTTTCGCCGGAGAGCGAGCTTTCCGGCGTGGGCTATACGCTCAAGCCGAACGAGTGCCTCTGGTATCGCAAGATGCTCGAGGCGCCGCTGGGCTACGATGCGAATATGGAAGATTTGCTCCTCCACTTCGGCGCGGTGGACCAGTTCGCCGAGGTGCGTCTCAACGGCATCACGTTGCTGCACCACGCGGGCGGCTATCTGCCGTTCACTGCCGTGCTGAGCGACGCGCTGGTCTCCGGCGCGGCAAACGAGCTGCTCGTGCGCGTGCGGGACGAGACGGACGCGTCCTGTTGGTCGCGTGGAAAGCAGAGCAGCCGCCCCGGCGGCATCTGGTATACGCCGCAGAGCGGCATCTGGCAGACGGTCTGGCTCGAACGCGTGCCAAAGCGGCGCATCGAGAGCCTGCGCATCACGCCGCTCTATGACCAGAGCGCGATAGAACTCGTCGTCTGGACCAACTGCGCCGGAGAGGGCACGATTCACTTGCTCGGCGCGGAGACGCCGTTCAGCAGCGGCGTGCCCGTGCGCCTCCCGATGGCGAGATTTACGCCCTGGAGCCCCGAGCAGCCGAAGCTCTACGATATTTCGCTCTCGATGGAGCGCGACCACGTCGAAAGCTATTTTGCCATGCGCAAGTTCTCCGTCGGCAAAGACGAACAGGGGACGCCGCGGCTCTTTTTGAACAACGAGCCATACTTTCACAACGGCGTGCTCGACCAGGGCTACTGGCCGGACGGGCTCTATACCGCGCCGAGCGACGAAGCGATGGCGTATGACATCGAGCTGATGAAGTCGATGGGGTTCAACATGCTCCGAAAGCACATCAAGGTCGAGCCGCTGCGCTGGTATTATCACTGCGACCGGCTCGGTATGCTGGTGTGGCAGGATATGATCAACGGCGGCGGACAATATGGAAGCGGCGCGATCTCCCTGCCGCTGGTCTTCGGCAACGCGCATCCGGACAGCGACTACGCCTATTTTTCGCGCGAGGACGTGCGCGGACGCGAGGCGTATACGCGCGAGCTGCAGGAGATGGTGCTGCTGCTCTACAACGCGCCCTGCATCGCCATGTGGGTTCCGTTTAACGAGGGCTGGGGCCAGTTTGACGCGAACAAAGCCGTGGCGGCCGTGCGCGCGCTGGACAACACGCGCACCATCGACCACGCGAGCGGCTGGCACGACCAGAAGGGCGGGGACGTCAAGAGCCTGCACGTGTACTTCAAGCCCTATCGGTTCAAACGGGACGCGCAGGGGCGCGCGGTCGTCCTCAGCGAGTTCGGCGGATACGCCTATCGCGTGGAAGGTCATTCGTTCAGCGAAAAGGAGTTTGGCTACAAGCGGCTGCGCTCGTGCGAGTCGCTGATGGCGAACTACGAGCGGCTCTACCGGCGCGAGATCATCCCGGCCAAGGCAAAAGGCCTCTGTGCGGCGGTGTATACGCAGCTTTCGGACGTGGAGCAGGAGACGAACGGGTTTGTGACGTATGACCGCGAGGAGGTCAAGCTGGACGTCGTACGCGTCCGCGCCATCAACGCGGCGCTTTCTGACGCACCGAAGGACGAAGCGGAAGCGGCGGAACCGGCGCAGCCGGAGCAGGCGTAAGCACGGCGGCACGTTGTGACACAACGGTAAAACCCGTGTCAGAGGGACTTGACTTGCAGGGAGAAAAACCTCTGGGGTATAATATAATGTAATCTTGTCAGAAAGCGGGTGAAGTTATGGAACAGGAAATGGTGCGGCACAGGCAGGTATACGGATTTCTCAAGGCGACCCTTGGGGGCATCATATCGAGTATCTACGGCTTTCATCCCGAGAAGGCAAAGGTGGGCAAGGGGCCATTTCTGATCACCGCAAACCACAACGGAGATCTCGACCCCGCGCTGATCGCGCTGAGTTTTCCGGAGCATATGTACTTTGTTGCCAGCGAGCATATCTTCCGCAAAGGATTCGCTTCCTGGCTGCTGACGTATTTCTTCGCGCCGATTGCGCGGGTGAAGGGCATGACGGACGCGACGGCCGCGCTGAGCATCATCCGCACGATCCGCAAAAAAGCGAACGTTTGCCTCTTTGCGGAGGGCAACCGCTCCTACAACGGCGTAACGGGGCCGATCTTTCCCGCGACGGGCAAGCTTGCCAAGGCGACGGGCGCGTCGCTTGTGACCTACCGCTTCGAAGGCGGCTATCTCACCACGCCGCGCTGGAGCCATTCCACGCGAAAAGGCCGCATGCGCGGCTATGTGGTCAACGTCTACACGCCGGAGCAGCTGAAGCAAATGACGCCCGAGGAGGTCAACGACCGCATCCGCGAGGACATCATGGAGGACGCGTTTGACCGGCAGCTGACCATGCCCTATCGCTACAAGGGCAGGGACCTCGCAAAGGGCCTTGAAAACGCGCTCTATTTCTGCCCCAAATGCGGCAGGACGGGCACGCTCAGAAGCGAAGGCGACGCTTTTTGCTGCGACTGCGGGCTGAGGGTGCGCTTTACGGAGACGGGCTTCTTCGAAAAGGTATCGCCGGATGATCCCGAACCGCCGTTTCGCACCGTGCGGGACTGGGACTTCTGGCAGGACAGGCGCATCGTAGAATACGCAAATGGACTTGGTGACGACGAGACCGCCTATTCGGACGAAAACGTAAAGCTCATCGCCATCGGCGAAAAGCACAGGAGCCGCGTGGCGCAGATCGGCCGGCTGTCGATCTCGAAGCGCGCCATGTCCGTCGGCGACCTCAGCTTTCCGCTTTCGAGCATCAGCAGCATGGGTTTGATGGGCACATATAAGATGATGTTTTCGGTGGACGGGAAATCCTATGAACTCCGCGCGGCGAAAACGCCCTACTGCGGACGCAAATACTTCACGTTTTTTGAGCTGATGAAACGAAACGGCGGCCAGAGCTGATCAAAATAACGGCAATCCTTCGTGACAAAATCATCACTCTGGGATATAATTGTTGAAATAACGGCGTATCGCTCGCCCTCCCTAAAGGAATATAGATGGAAAAAAGAGGTGACAACGCATGAATTTCTCGGCCGAAAACACAGAGCTCTGGAATATCGTGATCCAGTTTGGCATCATCGCCGCTGCGGTGCTGGTCGCTACGTTTCTTCGCAGAAAGCTGCCCTTCATTCGAAACAGCCTGATGCCCATCGCGGTCCTCGCGGGCTTTCTGCTGCTGATTTTGCGCAGCGTGGGGCTGCTGGACTTCGACACCAAACTTCTGGAAATGATGACCTATCACGGCATCGCAATCGGATTCATCGCGCTGTCGCTCCGCATTCCCGCGCCCTCCAGCGAGGACAAGGGAAATCTGGTCGCCGCCAAATCCGGCGCGCTGATCGTCAGCACCTATCTGTTGCAGGCGCTGCTCGGCTTTGCCGTCGTGCTTGCGCTGGCCTATACGTTCATGCCAGGGCTGTTCAAGGCGGCGGGCATCCTGCTGCCGATGGGCTACGGCCAGGGCCCCGGGCAGGCGAACAACGTCGGCACCACCTACGAGGCGCTGGGCTTTGCCGGCGGCCGCTCGTTCGCGCTTGCGCTCGCCGCGGCCGGGTATCTTTGCGCCTGCATCGTCGGCGTCATCTATCTCAACATTCTGGACAAAAAAGATAAGCTCAAAAAGGTCACCCACGGCGAAATTTCCGGCTCCGTCAATGTAGACGCGTTTGAGGACAGGGGGGAGATCCCCGTTTCGGAATCCGTGGACCGCTTTTCCATGCAGGTGGTGCTGGTCATCATCGTCTATCTCGCGACCTATCTGGTCACCTGGGGTATCACGTCCGGCCTTGCCGCGATCAGCCCGGGGCTTTCGAGTTCGCTCTCCACGATCCTGTGGGGGTTCAACTTCATCATCGGCTCCGCGCTCGCCATGCTGCTGCGCGTGGTGCTCAAAAACCTGCGCAACAAGAAGATCATGACCCGGCAGTACCAGAACAACTATCTGCTCAGCCGCATCTCCGGCGTGGCGTTCGACATGATGATCGTCGCCGGCATCGCCTCGATCGACATCGGCGATTTGAGCGGGCTCTGGGTGCCGTTTCTGCTCATGGCGGTCGCGGGCGGCGTCGCGACGCTCATCTACCTGCAGTGGCTCTGCAAAAAACTCTATCCGGGCTATTATCACGAAGGGCTGACGTCCATGTACGGCATGCTGACCGGAACGATCAGCTCGGGCATCCTGCTGCTGCGCGAAATCGATCCGCAGTTTGAGACGCCCGCGGCAAACAACCTCATCACCGGCAGCAGCACGGGCATCCTGTTTGGCATTCCGATGCTGATCTTCATCGGAATGGCGGCCAAAAACGATGTGATGCTCTATGTCACCATCGGCATCGTGGCGGTCTACTGGCTTGCGCTGATGCTCTTCATCACAAAGGTGAAACCCAAGAAAAAGCAAGCGGAATAATAATCCGACTCGATAGCAAAAAAGCGGCGTGAAAGCGCCGTTTTTTTTCTATGCGTCGCCGAAGGGACGATTTGATCAAAACTTGATCGATATTGGAAATATCACAAAACGATTAAATACTATGTTGATATATTTTACAAAAAGCGTTTCAATCGTACCAAATTCCTGTTAATATGATACTTGTGGGATTTTGTTGAGGGGGTTTCTTATGACGATTTTTGATTTTCTCACGATGTTCGGCGGGCTTGCGCTCTTCCTCTACGGCATGCATTTGATGAGCACGTCGCTTGAGAGCATGTCCGGCGGCGTGCTGGAACGAACGCTGGAGCGCTCCACGAGCAGCAAGTTCAAGGCGATGCTCCTCGGCACGGTCGCCACGGCGATCATACAGAGCTCCTCGGCAACGACCGTCATGACGGTCGGCTTCGTCAACGGCGGCATCATGACGCTGAATCAGGCGGTCGGCATCATCATGGGCGCAAACATCGGCACGACGGCGACGGCGTGGATTCTGAGCCTGACCGGATTGAAGGGCAGCTCGCTGATCGTTCAGCTGCTCAAGCCGACATCCTTCACGCCCGTGCTCGCAGCTTTGGGCGTCATCCTGGTCATGTTCTCTAAAAAGGAACGCCGCAAGACCGTCGGCGCGGTGCTCTGCGGCTTTGCGGTCTTGATGTACGGCATGCATATGATGTCCAGCGCGCTGACGCCTCTGGCCGATATGCCGGACTTCGTCAACATCATGACCGCGTTTCGAAACCCCGTGCTCGGCGTGCTCACCGGCGCGCTGCTGACCGGCATCATCCAGAGTTCGTCCGCCTCGGTCGGCATTCTGCAGGCGCTGTCCTTGACCGGCGGCGTCACATACGGCATCGCGATCCCGATCATCATGGGCCAGAATATCGGCACCTGCGTCACCGCGCTGCTCTCCTGCATCGGCGCTTCGAAAAACGCAAAGCGCACGGCCATGGTGCATCTCTACTTCAACATCATCGGCACGATTTTGTTTCTGGCGTTGTTTTATACGTTCAACGCGCTTTTCCCGTTTGGATTCCTCGACGATGTGCTCGACCCCGCGCATATCGCGATTATCCATACCTCCTTCAACGTGCTGACCACGCTTGTGCTGCTGCCGGCCTCGTCGCTTCTCGTAAAGCTTGCGACCATCAGCATCCCGGAAAAGGCAGCCGTGGAGGAAGAATGGCCGCTCGACGCGCGTTTTCTGGACATGCCGGCATTTGCGCTGGAGCAGTGTAAAAACGTGATCGACCGGATGGCGACGCTCTCGCGGGACACGCTTCTCATGGCGCTCGGCACCATAGAACAGTACGACGCGAAGGTCATCGCAAAAGTGGTTGAAAACGAAGACGAGATCGACCGCTACGAAGACCGGCTCGGCACCTATCTCGTCCAGCTCAGCACGCGCAAGCTCATGGAGGAGGACAGCAACGAAATCGGCATGTTCCTGCATATGATCGGAGACTTTGAGCGCATCAGCGACCACGCGGTCAACCTCACCGAGGTTTCGCAGGAGATGCACGACAAGAAGATCGACTTCTCGGACGCGGCGAAGACGGAGATCAAGGTGTTTTCCGCGGCGCTGACGGAGATTCTCAACAATTCCGTGGACGCGTTTTTGACCGAAAATCTCGAGGAGGCGCGCCTGATCGAGCCGCTTGAAGAGGTCATCGACGCGATGCAGGCGGACATCCGCGCGCGGCACGTCCAGCGCCTGCAGGAGGGCACCTGCACCATTGAGCTCGGGTTTGTGCTCTCCGATCTGCTGACGAATATGGAGCGCGTGTCCGACCACTGCTCGAACATCGCCGCGACGCTGATTCAAACGAAGAACGAAACGTTCGATATGCATAGCTACTTGCAGTCCGTCAAGGCGGCGGACGGCAATCAGGAGTTCACGGCTCGCGTGAAGGCGTACTCCGAAAAATTCGAATTGCCCAAGGCATAACACGATCAATCGTTGCGTCACGCTTGCAAATCGGCGCGGAAGTCTTTAAGATAGACGGAAGCGCCGATGTTTTTTGTGGGCGGCGGAACGGGAGAAGGACTGAACGCATATGTCGCTGGAACGGGTCAGGGAATATTTTCGCACATTTGGCATGGAGGGCCGCGTCTGGGAGTTTGACACAAGCTCCGCGACGGTGCAGCTCGCCGCCGAGGCGCTCGGGGTACGCCCGGCGCGCATCGCCAAGACGCTCTCTTTTGCACTGGACGGCGGGTGCGTGCTCGTCGTCGCCGCCGGAGACGCGCGCGTGGACAACAGGAAGTTTAAGGACGGCTTCGGCACCAAAGCAAAGATGCTCGCCCTGGACGAGGTGGAGCGCCTGACCGGCAGCGAAGTCGGCGGCGTGTGTCCGTTTGCCCTGCCGGAGGAAACGCCGGTCTATCTTGACGAATCGCTCAAGCGGTTTGCGACCGTTTTTCCCGCCTGCGGCAGCACAAACAGCGCCATCGAACTCACCTGCGCCGAGCTTTTGCGCTTCAGCCGCGCGAAAGGCTGGGTGGATGTCTGCAAGGACTGGGAAGCGGGCGGCGATCCCGTGATCGACGATGTTCCGAACCCGGAGCGGGCCATGCCCTCGGACGGGGAGATCGGACTGCGCGTCTGCTCGGTGTCCGATGCGGATGAGAAAAAAGGGTTTGTGCCGATGTATTCGTTTGATATCGTCCGCATGGGCGACGGCGCGGTGCTCGGCAAAACGGACCTGCGGCTGGGGTACGTGCGAAATCTTTACTATGGCGGAAATATCGGGTATGCCGTGCTGGAGGAATACCGCGGCAACGCCTACGCGCAAAAGGCCGTGCGGTTGGTGTTCGAGGTTGCGCGCGCGCACGGCATGCCGTATGTGATCATCTCCTGTTCGGAGGAAAACGCGCCTTCCCGTAGGACGCTGGAACACCTCGGCGGCACGCTGCTGGAAACCGGCGTACCGCCAACCTACACCGCGCTGTATCAAAGAGGCGATCATGGCCGGAACTGCATCTTCAGATTTGACCTGAACTAAATAACAGATCAGTACACGAGACGGAGAAATCCGTCTTTTTTTGCGTTGCGCATTCTTACAAACGGAATTGTAATAAGTGGATTTTTCAAAAAGGCGCAAACTGATGTTGGATACCCCGGAGGAGGACCTCTATGGCAGACGAAACCGGCGGGCGGAAAACAGGCTTGACGAGGCTGCTGCGCTATGGCAGCGCGGGCGAGGACGTGCTGGCGGTCAAGCGCCGGCTGTTCGAGCTCGGCTGTTATAGCCCGCACATCACGCAGCTGAAAACAAACGCGTTTGGCGCGGATACGCGCGCGGCCGTGCGTGTATTTCAGGCGCAGAACGGACTGGAAACGGACGGCGTCGTCGGGCCTCTGACCTATGGCGCGCTGTTCCCCGAAGCGGAAGCGGACGCGCCGCCGCTCGAGCGGACGGCGATTTCGCCGAACATCGGAGACGCGGCGGCCGCCCTGATCCTGCCCGCGCTGGAACGTGCGGGCGCGGTGCGACGCGGCATCGTCTTCGACGCGCTGCAGTTCGCGTTCGACGCGGAAGTGGCGCGCGACTATCCCGTCAGCCTCTACATCCGCGGCGGAAATCTATACAACACCGACCTCACGCCAAACGTCATTACGCTTGCGCGCATCTCGTCCGGCGCAAAGCGGCAGCCGGAGTATTACGACGGCGGACGACGGGAGATGATGGAGCGGGCCGTGCTGGAAAACCCGGACATCACCGGCGCGGATTGCTCCGGCGGGGTGGTCGGGCTTCTGCGGCACGCGGGCGTGGTCGCGGCAGGATTCGATCTCTCGGCGGACGGATTCCATGCAAAAGCGGATATTCGGCACATCCCGTCCGCGGAACTGGCGCCCGGCGACCTGCTGCACAAGAGCGGGCACGTCGGCCTCTATGCCGGCGGCGGGTACGCGGCGGAGTGGATGGGCGGCGCGTACGGCTGCCAGCTTACGAAACTCGCCGCGCGGCGCGGCTGGAACTTTGTCAAACAAAAAACGGACCGGTTCGGCGCATGGACGGGATACCTGCATCCGACCTGGTATTAGGAGGGAACGAACATGCAGCAATGGGACGTCGTCGGCGTCATCGCCGCGCTGATCGCGCTGTTTTCAACGATGGTTGCGCCGATCGTCAAGCTCACGCACGCCATCACGAAGCTGACCACGACCATGGAAAACATGGAAAAGAACGTGGAGGAGCTCACGGCGAACAACCGCAGCGCGCACGAGCGCATTTGGGACCACGCGCGCGAGCAGGACGAAAAACTGTGCGACCACGAGACGCGCATCCGCGTCATGGAAGAGAACTGATCGATATTCAAAAAAGGAGAACGAGTCATGGAACTGTTACTGGAATATGGGCTGCATGTCGCGGCGACGCTGCTGATTACGCTCATCGGCGTGTTGGGCACCTATCTGACGCTGCAGCTGAGCAAGACGGCGCAGCTGAAAAACATCAACGACGCGCAGAAGGAGCTCATCCGCGCGGCCAAGATCACCGTCGAAGAGCTGCAGCAGACGCTGGTCGGCGAGCTCAAGGCGGCAAGCGAGGACGGCAAGCTCTCACAGCAGGAGATTGCGCAGCTGAGGCAAAAGCTGCTGGAGAAAACGGCGGAGAAACTCTCCGCGCCCGCGTCGGCACTGCTCGCCGCCGCTTGCGTGGACGTCGAGGCGCTGATCCTCGGCGTGGGCGAGAGCTGGATCGAGCGGCTCAAACAGCAGGCAGCGGCCGCATAACGGTGCGAACCGCAGAGAAAACGCCGTCCGGTACCGGACGGCGTTTTCTCTGCGCGACTATCAAAACGAGCGCATGACCACGCCGGCGGCGACGTCCCGCTCCAGAGAGCAGACGCTCAGGCAATATCCTTCGAATGCGGGAAAGCGGGTAAATCGATAAGCGGTTTCGCAGGTCATCCGCGCGCCGGTATCGCCCTCCGGCAGCACGCCGAAGCTCGCGGGGGAGATGGAGAAGCCGAGCCCCTCGGCCTTGAGAAAGCTTTCCTTCAGCGTCCAGATGCGAAAAAAATCCGCCTGGGGAGACGCCGAGCCCGCGAGGTAACGCCGCTCTTCCGGATGAAAAAACCGGTTTGCGATCTTCTGCCAGTCGATGGGGCGAATCTGCTCCAGATCTACGCCGACCGACTGCGTCGAAAGCGCGAGCACGGCGTAATCGCCCGCATGTGTGATGTTAAACGGAGTCCGGTCGGGCAAATGCGGCTTTCCGCGCCGGCCGTGCTCAAAACGGACCGAGCGCGTGCCCTCGCCAAACGCGTCGTAGAGCAGCAGGCCCGCGGCGAGGCTCAAGAGCGCGGCGCGCGAGTCGCCGAGCGCGCGAACGCGCGCTTGGCGCTCGCGATCGAGCAGTGCGATCAGTTTCGGCGCATTGGGCGCGATTTGCCGGATATCGGCGGCGAAGAGTTCGACCAAGTCAATGTCCTTTCGGATGAGAAAATCAGATTCGGAAAGATCGGCGATCACCCGGCGAAGCGCAGCCAGCACGGCATCTCGGCTGGGAAAATCGGCGCCGGAAATCCAGTTGTCTTCAGTGCAGCACGGTTTTTGTCTGCCACTTTCCGCCGCGGTAGCGGAAGGTGAAGAAGACGGAGCGCACGACCCAGTCCACGATCATGCCGTACCATACGCCCGCCACGCCGAGGTGGAAAACCGTCACGAGCAGATAGCTCAGTCCGAAGCGAACGGCCCACATGCTGCATGCCGAGACGATCATGGTATAGCGCGCGTCCCCCGCCGCGCGGAGCGTGTTCGGAAACGCGAACGAGATGGGCCAGATCAGGCAGCAGAAGATGGCGAGCACGGGCAGCACCTGAAGCGCCATGGCGGACGCCTCCCGGCTGAGCGGAAACCAGCTGATGATCGTCTGTGAAAACAGCAGCACCGGCAGGTTGACCGCGATCATGGAAGCATAGGTGACGCCCAGCAGCTTTCGGGTATACGCCTTTGCCTGCGGGCAATCGCCTGCGCCGAGGCACTGGCCGACGACGGTCAGCATGGCGAGGCTCATGCCCATGCCCGGCACGACGATGATATTGAAGATGCTGCCGACGATCGCGTTGGCGGCGATCGCGGAGGTGCCAAGCCCGGCGACAAGCGTCTGCACCAGCAGCTTGCCGAAGTTGAACAGACCGTTTTCAAACCCGTTCGGCACGCCGATGGAGAGGATGCTGCGCACCATGCGGCCTTCAAAGCGGACGGGGAAGAGCTTGCTCAGATAGATGACGTTGCTCCTGCTGCGGATCAACAGCAGCATCATCACGGCCGCGACTGCGCGGGACGAAGCGGTTGCGATGCTCGCGCCGAGCACGCCCCAGTGCAGGCCGTAGATCATCAGCGCGTTGGCCGAGACGTTGATGACGTTCATCACGAGCGAGACATAGAGCGACACGCGCGAATTGCCCATGGCGCGAAACAGCGCCGCGCAGGCGTTGTATACCGCGAGAAACGGAAACGAGATCGCCGAGAAGATCAGATACGTTCTGGCGCTTTCGGCGACGCCCGCGTCCACGGCGCCAAAGATCAGGCGAATGAAAAACCGCGGCGCGCAGAGAAGCGTGGCGGCGACGACGAGCGCGAAGATCAGCGCGATATAGAGCAGCTGACGGGCGGATGTGCGCGCGTTCTGCGGCTCGGATCGCCCGATATACTGCGCGCAGACGACCGCGCCGCCCGTGCAGAGCGCCGTTAAGATGCTGATGATCAGCACGTTGAGCGAGTCGACAAGCGAAACGCCGGAGACGGCGGATTCGCCGACGCCCGCGATCATGACGACAGCCGCAAGACCGACCGTCATCGCCAGAAGCTGTTCGAGTATCAGGGGAATAATGAGCTGCCTCAACGCGGCAGTTGTAAACATCGGCCGTTGTCCGGCCGGCTGCATCTCCATATGGCGTGTTCAATTCATAACATATATTATGCCTGCCTGAACGTGCGGTGCAGACATGTTAAGGTATTGTACCCCTTTTCACGCGATCTGTCGAGCGCGTCGGCTTTTCGGACTCAATATTTGAACGTGTCCTGCACGTCCAGCACGAATACGGTCGCGCCGCCGACGGTGACGGACATCGGCATTGCCGCGCTGTCGATGTTGTGCGGAATGCCCGAGGCGGGTACGGTGACCACCTGACGGCGGCGGGAATACTCGCGGATCACCTGAAGCGTTTCGTCGAGCCGGTCCGCCTCCACGCCGATCATGAGCGTGGAGTTGCCGCCGCGCAGGAATCCGCCGGTGCTGGCGATCCGCGTGACGTTGATGTTGCGTTCGATCAGCGCATAGGTCAGCGATTTCTGATCGTCGTTTTGTACGATGGCAAACAGCAGTTTCATGGTTTTTTTCCCTCCGTTTGCTGAATAATTTGTCAGGACATGGTCCCAATATTTCTACCTACAGTATACCATATCAAAGCCCCGGGCGAACAGACGCAATCGAACTGCGTTCTTCAAATGCGCGGTGCTCATCGACAAAGCGGCTTGCCGATGCCGTCGGACGGTCGCCTCAACGCAATGTAAGGAACAGATCAGATCGGTGTGATCCGTCGCGCGAAATTGTTTCATTTTTGCAAGAAATTGCCGGCTTCGGTTGTTTTTCGGCGGAATATGTGAGAACATTACAGCGTTGGATTTGTTTACGATTCCACAGCCGAATCCGCGGCGGAGAGACGCTCAGATGATGGGGGGACAGATCGCATGACGCAGGAGTTGGAACGGTTTCTGGACGAAGAGGGCAGGCTGAAGGTCTGGCCGGCCAAACAGGCGCCGCGTGTGGAGGTGTTTCGCTATCTCGCGGGAAAATTCGAGCCGGGGCGCGACTACACCGAACACGAGGTGAACGACATCCTTTCAAGCTGGCATACCTTCGAGGATTTGTTCATCCTGCGGCGCGGGCTTGTCGAAAGCGGCTGGCTTCTGCGGCTGAAAAACGGCAGCCGCTACTGGAGAAACCCCGAAAAGACGGAGGACGACGCATGACCGGCCTGCCGAAAGGCTACAGAGAAATTCGCCGCATCGATCTGGTGAACAACCGCAGGGAGGCGCTGCTGATCAACCTGCTGGCGCTGCTGATCGCCGGAGCGGTGACGGCGCTGGGATTCTTGATCTGCCCGCCGTTTTCCGAGGTGGAGATCGGAATCCATACGATCCTCGGCATCGTGCTTCTGCTGATCGGCATCCTTCTCTATATGGTGCTGCACGAGGTCGTGCACGGCGTGTTCATGAAAGCGTTTTCCGGCAGAAAGCCGCGCTATGGATATACCGGTTTTTATGCCTACGCGGGCAGCGACGCACTGTTTGACCGGACGCAGTATATGATCATCGCGTTTGCGCCGGTGGTGATATTGGGCCTCTTGCTTGCCGTGCTCACGGCGGCGTTTTACGAGGCGGCGTTCTGGTATCTCTACATCATCCAGATCGTCAACCTCTCCGGCGCAGCGGGCGATCTCTACGTCGGCTGCCTCATCGCCCGCGCGCATAGCGACGTGATGGTGCGGGACACGGGCACGGATATGTCGTTTTATTCGGCGCAGTAACGCGCGAAGCATACAAACAGCCGCACGGAAAACCGTGCGGCTGTTTTGCTGTCGATCGACTGCGTTACTTTTTCTCCGCGGCGGCCTGCGAGGCTTCGGCCGCGGCCATTGCGCTCTGATTCGCCTTGCGCTTGGCTTCCTGCTCGGCGGCGGCCTGCTTGCGCTCCTCGTCAAACATGGCGCGAATCTGCTTGTCGAGCTTCTGCGCCAGCTCGGGATTGTCCTTGAGGAAGATGCGCGTGTTGTCACGGCCCTGTCCGATGCGCATCTCGCCGTAGTTATACCACGCGCCGCTCTTCTGGATGAGTTTCTTTTCGACCGCGAGGTCCAGCAGCGCGCCCTCTTTCGAGATGCCCTCGCCATAGAGCATATCGAACTCCGCGGACTTGAACGGCGGGGCGACCTTGTTTTTGACCACCTTGACGCGCGTGCGGTTGCCGACGATGTCGGTGCCGTTTTTCAGCGCGTCGATGCGGCGAACGTCCAGACGGACGCTGGCGTAAAACTTGAGCGCTTTGCCGCCCGGCGTGGTCTCGGGGTTGCCGAACATGACGCCGACTTTTTCGCGCAGCTGGTTGATGAAGATGACCACGGTGTTGGATTTGTTGATCGCGCCGGTGAGCTTGCGCAGCGCCTGGCTCATGAGCCGCGCCTGCAGGCCGACGTGCGCGTCGCCCATGTCGCCCTCGATCTCCGCCTTCGGCACGAGCGCGGCCACGGAGTCCACGACCACGACGTCGATGGCGCCGCTGCGTACGAGCGCCTCGGTGATCTCAAGCGCCTGCTCGCCGGTGTCCGGCTGGGAGACGTAGAGGTCGTCCACGCTGACGCCGAGCGCCTCGGCATAGACGGGATCGAGCGCGTGCTCCGCGTCGATGAACGCCGCCGTGCCGCCAACCTTCTGCGCCTCCGCGATGATATGCAGGGCGATGGTGGTTTTACCGGAGGACTCCGGCCCGAAGATTTCGACGATTCTGCCGCGCGGAATGCCGCCGACGCCGAGGGCGTAATCGAGCGGCAGGCACCCGGTCGAGATGGTTGCAACCGGCGTGCGCGCGGCTGCGTCGCCGAGCTTCATGATCGCGCCCTTACCGAACTGCTTCTCAATTTGACCAAGCGCGATTTCCAATGCTTTTTCTTTTTCGACCATCACAGTATTCCTTTCGTTCGTTGCAATCTATCGATTCGCCGCGTGCCGTCGGGCTGGCGGCTTCCGCACCTCGGACGCGTGCCAAAACTGCGGGATGGGAACAAATGATCGCATGATTTCAAGTCATTATAGCACGAAACGCTGCGGCGCGTACAGCGTTTTTTTGCCGGATTTCGGCGGGTTTCATCGACCGCCGAATCAGAGGCAGAGCTTTCTGCGCAGCATGTCGAAAGCGTGCAGCGTCGCAATTTCGCGAATGCGCGCGCGCTCGCCGTGAAGCTGGATGCGCTTGACGACGACGCTGCCTTCGCAGGCGAGCGCGATGTAGACCGTTCCGACGGGGTCCTGCTCCGTGCCGCCGTCCGGCCCGGCAAAGCCCGTCGTCGCCAGCGCGTAGTTCGCGCCGGAGGAGCGGCGCATGCCCTCGGCCATCTCCTTGGCGCATTGCTCGCTGACCGCGCCGAACTGCTCCAGCGTTTCCTGCCGTACGCCGAGGCGGCGCGCCTTTGCCTCGTCGGAATACGCCACGCAGCCTTCGAGCAAAAATTTCGAGCAGCCGGGGATGGCGACGAGTTCGCTTGCGATCAGTCCGCCCGTGCAGCTCTCTGCAACGGCGAGCGTGACGCTGTCGTCCGTGAGCATGCGCGCGCAGGTCTCCGGCAGGGATTCGCCGACGGTGGAGTAGACGATGTCCCCGAGCCGGCCGATGATCTCGCCGATCATGGGCAGAGCCAGCGCCTCGCCCTCCGCTTCGCTCTGGCAGAGCGCCGTGACGCGCAGCGTGACCTCGCCGGTCTTGACATAGGGCGCGACGGTCGGGTTTGTCTGGTGCTCGATGATGTCCTTGAGCTCATAGGTGACGGAGGACTCGCCTTTGCCGAAGATGCGCAGCTCGCGCGTGTAGAGCTTGCTGCCGCTCATGCGCTCGAGATAGGGCATCACGTGGTTTTGAAACATGGGGAAGAGCTCCCTCGGCGGCCCGGGCAGCAAGATCGCCGTCTTGTCCTCGGCGCTCATGATACAGCCGGGCGCGGTGCCGAATTCGTTCGGCAGAATGACGGCGCTTTTGGGAAAGCTCGCCTGCTTGAGATTGTTCGGCGTAAAGCTGTAGCCGCGGGCGGCGAAATAGCGCTCCAGCCGCTCGACCTCTTCGGGAATTGGTTCGACGGTCAGCCCGAGCGCGGCGGCGACGGTCTCCTTGGTCAAATCGTCGTCCGTGGGCCCGAGGCCGCCGGTGAAGACGACCACGTCCGAACGCTCCACCGCCTGATGTACGACCGAGGTGAGACGCTTGACGTTGTCTCCGACGGTCGTGTGGTAAAACACCTGAAAACCGAGCGGGGCAAGCCGCTGGGCGATGAACTGCGCGTCCGTATTCACGACCTGCCCCATGAGAAGTTCTGTTCCGACCGATACGATTTCCGCTACCATAATTTGATGCACTTCCTATTCCGGCGCGGCAGATGCCGCGAAATTCGCGAGGTTCAGGGACTATTGCGCGGTCAGTTCCAGTCGACCGCGTTGCGATTGGAGACGATGTAGTCCACGGCGGACCAGACGGTGAAGACCGCGGCGGTGCACATCACACCGAAATCAAAGCGAAAGTTCCACAGGGAGAAAATCGGGTTGCCGAGCAGCGTCGCGAGAATCGCGACCACCTGCAGGCCACTCTTGAGCTTGCCGAGCCAGTTGGCGGCGATCACCTTTCCGCTGTTCGCCGTGACGAGGCGGAAGCCGGAAACGATGATTTCGCGCCCGACGAATATGATGCAGAGCACGGGGTGGAGCATGCCGTTGTAGGTCATCATGATGAACGCCGAGCAAAACAGCAGCTTGTCCGCGATGGGGTCCATGAGCTTGCCGAAGTTTGTGACCAGATTGCGCTTTCGCGCGATGTAGCCGTCCACGATATCCGTCATGTCCGCGATAAAGAAGATCGCCGCGGCGTAGTAGTTCCAGCCGTTGAGCCGTCCTTCCAGAAAGAAGGCCGCGACCAGCAGCGGGACGAGCACCATCCGAAAGATCGTCAGTTTGTTTGGAAGGTTCAGCTTTTCCCGCTTCGGTTCCGCGGAGGGTGCATTCTGTTCCATGGTTTCATACCTCGTGTTTCCAAACGGCTTGTCGTCGTCGATTGTCAAACGATTCGTTCGCCGATCATGTCGTATTCTTCCGCGCCTGTCAGGCGCGCGCGCACATAGCTGCCCGCCGGAATTTCTCCCGCGCCGGAGAGCAGTATCTTGCCGTCCACGTCCGGCGCCTCGGCGTAGCTGCGCCCGTAGGCGGTCGATCCGTCCGCGCCCTCGATCAGCACCTCGACTTCGGTGCCGATTCTGCGCTCGTTTCTTGCGCGGGAGATCGGCTGCTGCGTCTCCATCAGGCGGGCAAGGCGTTCGTGCCGGATATGCTCCGGCACCTGATCCGGCATGGAGGCCGCCGCGGTGCCCTCCTCGGGGGAAAAGGCAAACGCGCCGACGCGGTCGAACGGATGCTCTTGCAGAAAGCGCAGCATGGCCTCAAAGTGCGCTTCCGTCTCGCCGGGAAAGCCGACCATCAGCGTGGTGCGCAGCATGAAATCCGGCGCACGATCTGCGACGTAGTCGAGCACGCGGCGGATGTGCGCCTGATCGCCGCGGCGGCGCATGCGGCGCAGCAGTTCGTCCTCGGTGTGCTGCAGCGGCATGTCGAGATAGGCTGCGATCTTGTCGCTGCCGCGAAAGCGGTCGATCAACGCGGGCGTGACCGTGTCGGGATAGGTATACAGCACGCGCAGCCAGTGAATCTCGTCTATGCGCTCGAGCCGCGAGAGCAGCTCGCTCAGCATCGGCCGGCCGTAGCGGTCTACGCCGTAGCCGGAGGTGTCCTGCGCGATCAGCGTCAGCTCCGTTACGCCGCCGTCCGCGAGGCGCTTTGCTTCGTCCACGAGGTCCTCGATCGGTTCGCTGGCGAGGTCGCCGCGGATGAGCGGAATCGCGCAATAGGCGCAGCGGTTGTCGCAGCCGTCCGCAATGCGCAGATATGCGCTGTACGGCGGGGTGGTGAGCACGCGCGCGCTCTTCGGGCCGCATTGCGGCGCGTCTTCCGCGCCGCCGAGCAGGCGGGGGAGCGTTTCGTATTCGCGGACGCCGAGCAGAAGATCGATCTCCGGCATAGCCTCCTGAAGCTCTTTACGATAGCGTTCGGAGAGGCAGCCGGTGACGACGAGGCGCGCGCATCTGCCGCCCTGCTTGTACCGCGCCATTTCGAGGATGGCGTCGATCGACTCCTGCTTTGCGCTCTCGATGAAGCCGCAGGTGTTGACGATCAGGACGTCCGCGTCCTGCGGCGCATTGGTGATCTCGTGTCCTGCGGAAACGAGGATGCCGAGCATGCGCTCGGTGTCCACCTGGTTTTTCGCGCAGCCGAGCGAGATCACGCCGACGGTTGCCATAGATTCGATGCTCCTTTATTGGTCGTACCGGCGCAATCCATCCGCCGGAAGGGGGGCTCTGTTATTCGTCGTCCCGGTAAAAGTTCATCATGGGATTCGGTTCGCGCTCCTGCGCCGGCGGGTCGGCCACGGGGGTGCCGTCTCCGAAGAGCTCCTCGAGCTCCGCGCGCTTGATGAGCACCTCGCGCGCCTTGCTGCCGTTGAAGCCGGAAATATAGCCTTTTTGCTCCATGATGTCGATGAGGCGCGAGGCGCGCGCGTATCCCACGCGGAGCCTCCGCTGAATCATGCTGGTGCTGGCCTGTCCGTGCTCGAAAACCACGCGCACCGCCTCGCCGAGCAGGTCGTCCTCCTGCTTGCCCTCGCCGAACACGCCGCCGGTCGCCCCGCTCTTTTCGAGCGCGGAAACGTCGTCGAGTATCTGGTCGTCGAAGGTCGGGCGGCTTGCGCTCTGGCGGAAGTGCGCAACGACGCGTTCCACCTCTTCGTCCGACACATAGGCGCACTGCAAACGGGTGGGCTTTGCCGAGCCGTCGGGGTGAAAGAGCATGTCGCCGTGGCCGAGCAGCTTTTCCGCGCCGCCCATGTCGAGGATGATGCGGCTGTTGGTTGCGGAACTGACGGCGAACGCCGCGCGGGAGGGGATGTTCGCCTTGATCAGGCCGGTGATAACCGTCGCGTCCGGCCGCTGGGTCGCGAGGATGAGATGGATGCCCGCCGCGCGGCCGAGCTGCGCGATGCGGCGGATGCTGTCCTCCACCTCGTCCGGCGCGATCATCATGAGATCGGCCAGCTCGTCGATGATAACCACGATGCGCGGCAGGCGCTCCTGCGGGGTGTCCACGCGCTCGTTGTAGCGGTCGATGTTTCTCGCGTTTTGCGCGGAAAAGAGCTTATAGCGGTCGGTCATCTCCTTGACCGCCCAGCGCATCGCGCCCGCGGCCTTCTTTGGCTCGGTCACGACGGGGATGAGCAGGTGCGGCAGGGAACCGTACATGGTCATCTCGACCATCTTCGGGTCGACGAGGATGAACCGCACGTCCGCCGGGGAGGACTTGTACACCATCGAAACGATGATGTCGTTGATGCAGACGCTCTTGCCGGAGCCCGTCGCGCCCGCGATGAGCATATGCGGCATGCGTGTGAGGTCGGCAACGATGATCTTCCCGCTCGCCTCGCGCCCGAGCGCCATGGTGACGGGGGAGGCGCCGTTGCGAAACTCCTTGCTCTCCAGAATGTCCCGCAGCACCACGAGCGTGGAGCCCTTGTTCGGAATCTCGATGCCGATGGCATTTTTGCCGGGAATCGGCGCCTCCATACGGAGGCGCGGCGCGGCAAGCGCCATGGTGATGTCGTTTTGCAGCGCCGTGATGCGCGAGATGCGCGTGCCCGGCGCGGGCTGAATCTCGATGCGCGTCAGCGCGGGGCCGACGGCGATGTTGGTTACCTGCGCGTTGATGCGGAAGCTCTGGAGCGTATCGATCAAAATCCGCGCCTTTTCCTCCGGCGTGTCGGACTCGTCGTCCAGTTTGGCGCCTGGTTTGTTGAGCAGCTCCATCGAGGGCGCGTGATACTGTCCGTCGCCGATGATGACCTCGGGCTGCGTCTTTTTCTTCTCGGCGGGCTGCTGCTTTGCGCCCGGCTGACGCGCGGGCATGCCCTCGCGCGCGGCGGGTTTTGCCTTAGCGGCGGGCGTCGCGCCAAACAGCGGGGAGGGGTCCGGCAGTTGCTGGATGGGCTTTGGCATGGCGCCGCCGGGTTTGACCACGAGGGGCACGTCGTCTCCGGGTTCGAAGTCGAGGTCGTCCCAGATGTCGCTGCGAATCTTTTCCGGCGTTTTCGTTTTGGCGCGTTCGCCGGTCTTGGTTACAAACCCACCCTTTTCTTCGCCAAACGCGCTCAGCTCGCCGTCCTTTGCCAGAGCGGCCTTGCCCTTCTTCGGCTTTGCGGGTTTTTCAAAGAGATCGATGTCCAGATCGTCGTCCGGTCTGGCGCGTCGACTTTTCGTCTTCTTCGGTTCAACCGTCGCCTCCGGCAGCGCGGCGCGCTTCGCCTTGCCGGCGAGCCTGGGCTGCTCTTCTTCGAGCGTGAGCGTAAACAGGGGCTTTTCCTCGCGCGCTTCGCGTTCCACGCTGCGTTCGCGCGTGTTTTCCACGGCGTCCACGACCTTTTGCGTGAGAACGTCCGAAGCGTCCCGAATGGAAAAGCCGGTGATTTTGATGAGGCAGATGAGAAGCAGCGCGATGCTGAGGATGTACGTCAGCGTCGCCCCGCCGAGCTTGAGCAGCGGATAGCTGAGCACCGCGCCGATGAAGCCGCCGCCGAGATGCGCGTTCTGGCCGATATACAGCGCTTCATTGATATAGTCCATGTACTCTACGGTGTCGAAAGGCTGGCTGCGCGCGGTGTTGAACAGCGTCACGAGCGCAAGGATGCTCAAGAGCAGATACCAGCCCGAGCCGTTGAGGCGCGCATTCGCGCTGCCGCGGATGTAGATGACGCCCACGCCGATGAGGATGACCGGCAGGACATAGGCAATTACGCCGATCATGCCGAACAGCGCTTTTCCGAGCATTTCGCCGAGGTAGCCGGCGGCGGAGAAAAAGAGATACGCCGCCGCGAGAATGCCCGCGGCGATCAAAAGAACGCCGCTCGCTTCCGACGCGGCTTTATCGCGCGCCTGATTGGCTTTTCGCGTGTCGGCGGCCTTTCTGCCGCTGGATGTTTCGTTGACTGCTTTGGATGCCAAAGATGCTTTCAATCCTTTCTGTTTCGGTCCAAGACGGGTTGTTGTCTCATCGCTCTGCGCCGCCGGTGAGAGGCGAAAACGCACTTGGTTGGGCCGCGCGGTTCCGGCACGGCGGTAAAGCGGATATTTTGCCAAAATATCAATTTATTATACAACATATTGCGGTAAACTGCAACGCAACGCACAGGATAAGAACCCGAGGGATAAAATTTGAACAATCCCGGGAATCCGCCCGCGCGCAATCGGCGCGCTCGCTTGTCAGCCCGCGGCAAATGCGCTATACTTTGTGGTAAGCCAAATCGGCCTGGAGAAACGAATGAACATTGTGATTCTCGACGCGTATTCCGTCAACCCCGGGGACATCGACTGGGCGCCGATCGAACGCTTCGGCAGCCTCAAGGTATATGACAACACACCGGCGGACGAGGTCGCGGCGCGCCTGAAGGATGCGGACGTCGTGTTTACCAACCGTGAGCGAATCGGGGAGGCGGAGTTTGCCGCCGCGCCGAATCTGCGATTTCTCGGCCTGTTTGCAACCGGCTACGATAAGATCGACCTCGCCGCCGCAAGAAAGCGCGGCGTCGCCGTTTGCAACGTGCCCGGCTATTCCACCGATTCGGTCGCGCAGCACGCAATCGCGCTGCTGCTCGAACTCACCAACCGCACGCGCGCGCTGGACGCGGAGGTGCGAAAAGGCCGCTGGACGCTGCGTCCCGGCGACTGCGCCTGGGACGAGCCGATCGTTGCGCTTTCCGGCAAGACGTTCGGCGTGCTCGGCACCGGCGCCATCGGGTGCGCGGCGGCGCGTATCGCGGGCGCGCTGGGCATGCGCGTCATCGGCCACAGTCGGAGCAGACGGGCGGCGTTTGCCGGAACATATGTGTCCCTCGAAGAACTGTTCGGCCAAAGCGACGTGCTCTCGCTGCACTGCGCGGCGAGCGAGGAAACGCGCGGCATCGTCAACCGCGACACGCTTGCAAAAATGAAGCGCAGCGCGATATTGATCAACACCGCGCGCGGCGCGCTGGTTGAATCCGGCGATCTTGCCGAGGCACTCAATAAAGGAACGATATATGCCGCGGGCGTGGACGTCGTTTCCAGCGAGCCGATCCGGCCGGACGATCCGCTGCTCGGCGCCAAAAACTGTCTGATTACGCCGCACGTGGCATGGATGCCCGTGGACGTCAGAAAACGGCTCGTGGAGATCGCGGCCGAAAACCTGAACGCATTTCTGAACGGAACCCGTCTCAATCGCGTGGATCTGGAGGGATGACGATTTGAATCACAACAGAGTAAATTGGAAACGGCTGCTGCGCGGGCTTGTCTGCCTCGCGCTGTCGGCGGCGCTCGTGTTCGCCCTTGCGGCCTGCAAGGAGGAAGGGGACATCGTGCCCGGCCCGACCGCGAAACCGGAGCAGCCGACGGTGATCGTCAACAACGAGGCGACCGAGCCGGAGCATACCGTGTCGGTCAGCGGCTATGGCGAAGTGATCGCCGAGCCGGACTTTTCGACCATCACGATCATCGTCACGGGAACGAGCGCAACCAGCGAAGAAGCCGCCGCAAACTGCGAGGCCGCGGCGCAGAAGGTAAAAGAAATCGCGGGGCTGCAAAACGTGCTTCCCAAAAATCTGACCATGTCCGAAGTGGCGCTGAGCACCAACACGCGCGAAAGCGACGGCGCGGTGACGGGCTATGTCGCGCGGGCGACGATTACGATCGTGGTCAGCAACGTCAGCCTCGTCAACACGATCCTCTCGCCGATCATCGACGCGCGCATCATCGAAAGCTATGAGGTGACCTACAGTCTGCTCGATGCTTCGGCGGCGTACGAAGGCGCGCTCGCCGCGGCGATGGCGGACGCGCAGGCAAAGGCGGAGTCCATCGCGACGGCCGGCGGCGTGGTGCTCGGAGCCGTCGCATCCGTGATAGAACAGCCGGTGGAAGGCCAGCTCGTCGGAGTGGCGTTCAAAAGCAGCTCCATCGCAGTCAGCGCGAACCTGACGGTGACCTACCTGATCAAGGGGGTGCTCCCGCAGACGCAGGACTGAGCGAATCGATCGACAAAAGCGACGGGAATTCCCGTCGCTTTTTTGCGTTGACGCTGTGTGTTCGCTCAATATGGTTCCATCACGCGCAGCATCGCGCCGGACTGCGCCGCCTGATGCTGCTGAAACTCCGAAAGCGAGTATACTTCGGCGTCCGTGCCGGAGACGCCGATCACCGCGCCGGTGGAGAAGCTGTAGGCGTGCTCGCCGCCGACGATGATGTGGTCGAAGAGCTGCACGCCGATGCTCTCGAGCGCGGCGCGCACGGATGCGGTCGTCTCCGCGTCCGCCGGGGACGGCGTCGGGTCGCCGGAAGGGTGGTTGTGAATCAACAGGATGCCATGCGCGCGGCGCAGCAACGCCGTCTCCGCGATGTTGCGCGGGTAGATCTGCGCCTCGCTCAGCGAGCCGCCGCCGACGCGCTCGCAGCTCTGCACGATTTTTTTTGCGTTGAGGCAAACGGCGAGCACGGTTTCGTAGGTGTTGAGCGACAGCTGAGAAACGGCGTACTTTGCGGCCTCCACCGGGGAGCCGAGGCGAATGGTTCCGCGCGAATCCATGAGCCGGTGCATCCGAAGACGGCGAAACAGGTCTCCCTGCATGCGAAGGAACACCGCCGTGCTCTCGCCGACGCCTTCGACGAGCTGCAGCTGCGCAACTTCCGCCGTGACCACGCCCTCGAGACAGCCGAAGCGTTCGAGCAGCAGGTGCGCCAGCTCGTTTGTGTCCTTGCGCGGGATGGCATACGTCAGTAGCAGCTCGAGGAACTGGTGGTCCAGAAACGCCTCGGCGCCGTGCGTTTTGTATTGCTCGCGTATGCGCTCGCGATGTCCGCTGTGGATGGAATCCGGCATAGATTGCCTCCGAACGATTGCACATACAGTATAGAGGATAACGAAAATCATGTCAAAAGATACCGTATCGTGAATTGTTTGAAACATGTGTCGGTATTTTGGGCTTAACCCTTGTAAAACCAATTTGATGCGGGTAGAATAGCACTATATTTCATTATGGAGATCTATGCGGTGACTCAACGGCAACGGCGGCTGATCGGCGAAAAAGAGCTGGCTGCCTGCGGATGCGGTCCTGAGAACAAGGTGCTTGTCGCCTGTTCCGGCGGAGCGGATTCCACCGCGCTCCTGCTCTCGATGCACGAACTGCTTACGGAGGGCAGGATCGGCGGGCTGTTCGCCGCGCACCTCAACCACGGCATCCGCGGCGAAACGGCCGAACGCGACCGGCGCTTTTGCGAAGCGCTCTGCGCGGAGCTGGCCGTTCCGGTTGCAACGGAAACCGCCGACGTGCCCGCCTATGCAAAAGCGCATGGGCAGACGCTCGAGCAGGCGGCGCGCGAGGTGCGATATGCGTTTCTCGAGCGGGCCCGCGCGGCGTTCGGCGCGGACGTGATCGCCACCGCGCACCATCGCGACGACCAGGCCGAGACGGTGCTGCTGCACCTGATCCGCGGCTCCTCCGCGGCGGGGCTCGGCGGTATGAAGCCGAGAAACGGCCGTATTGCGCGGCCGATGCTCAACGTAAGCCGGAAAGAGATCCTGTCGTATCTGAACGAGCGCGGCGCTGCGTATTGCGAGGACGAGACCAACGCCGAAAACGGCGCGGCCCGTAACCGTGTTCGAAACGAGCTGATGCCGCTGCTCGGGACGTATAACCCGGCGATTGCGGACGCGCTTTGCAAGACCGCCGCGCTGCTGGCGGAGGACGACGCATACCTATCGGCGCTTGCGGACGAGGCGGAACAGGCGATTTCGCTCGGTTCAGGCCTCGGACGAGCCGGCCTTGGCGCTCTGGCGGCGCCCGTCGGCAGCCGCGTCGTCCGAAAACGGCTTTTCGCGCTTGCGGGAAACGTATCCGAGGCGGACATCCGCCGCGTGCTGGCGCTGGCGTCGGCCAGGACGGGCACGCGCATCGAACTGCCCGGCGGATATCACGCCTGGACGGACGCCGAGGCGCTGTATATCGGCGTCTATCCCGAGACGGCGGAATACGAGACGCCGTTTGTACGGGAAGGCGAAACGAAGACCCCGCTCGGCACGCTTGTGAGTAAGCGCGTGGCAAACTGGCGAAAGCCGGCGAACGGGGACGAGGCGTTTCTGGACGCAGGGGCGCTGCCGCAGACGCTTGTGGTGCGGTCCCGAAAGGACGGGGACCGGTTCTATCCGCTCGGCGCGCCGGGCGAACGGAAACTGAGCGACGTGTTCACCGACCGGAAAATCCCGAAAGCGTCGCGCAATCTGCCGCTGCTCTGCAACGAAAGCGAAGTGTATTACGCGACCGGTCTGACCGTATCGGAACGGGCTAAGGTCACGCCGGAAACGCGGGAGATTCTCCATATTATGTTTCACAGGGGGGACAGGGATTGAAAGGGCTCATCAATCACGACGATATTTCGAGGGTGCTCGTCTCCGAGCAGGAGATTCAGAAGCGCATTCGCGAGCTGGGCGAGGAGCTCAGCCGGGATTATGCGGATTTGGACGGCGAAATCGTGCTCATCTGCATCCTCAAAGGGGCGGTCATGTTTTTTGCCGACCTCGCGCGCTGCATCAACCTGCACCTGCAGATGGAGTTCATGGGCATCTCCAGCTATGGCAACGAGCAGAAGACGAGCGGCATCGTGCGCATCACGAAGGACATCGACACCTCGATCACCGGCAAGCACGTGATCATCGCCGAGGATATCATGGACAGCGGACTGACGCTTTCCCACCTGATGAAGCTGCTCTCGAGCCGCAGCCCCGCGTCGCTCAAGATCTGCTGCCTGCTGGACAAGCCCTCGCGCAGGGAGTGCGACATCACGCCGGACTACTGCGGGTTTGAAATTCCCAACGAGTTCGTCGTCGGCTACGGCCTCGACTACAACGGCTTTCTTCGCAACCTGCCGTATGTCGGCGTGCTCAAGCCGTGCGTATACTGCGCAGAGGAATAGAACAGAGTTTAAACGACGGCCGGACGCGCAGACAACGGCGCGACAACGGCCAATCGGGCGGAAGAAACCGCCCGTACCGCGCGGCGAAGGCACAACGCGCCGCAGATGGAGGATAACCAGTTGAACAAAAAAGTCATGACCGCCGTGATCTGGGTGGTGCTGTTCGCGGCAATCATCTATATGGTTTCGGGATTGAATCCAACGCAGGACAAGCTGGACGAGCTCGACTACAATACGGAGTTTCTGCAGCTCGTTCGCAACACCGAAAGCGCGGACGGAACCGGGAAAACGATCAAGGCCATCCAGGTCAACCAGCGCGAAGTGTACGGCCTCTATTCCGACAGCGAATACGAGGCGAAGGACCTGCCCAAGCGCGCGGAGTTTTACGTGGTGATCCCGAGCGAGAGCACCTTCCGCTCGGATATGGCCGCGATCGTATACGCCGCGAATCCCGCGAAGTTTACGAGCGTGGACGAGGTTTCGAGCGCGGACTACGGGTTTGCATACGAGTCCAAGCTGACCGAAGAATCGTTCTGGTCGATCATTTTGCCGTATCTGCTGATCTTCGGCGTGTTCGGCGTGTTTTACTACTTTATGATCCGCGCGCAGGGCGGCGGCAAGCAGATGCAGAACTTCGGCAAGTCCCGCGCCCGCATGACCATCGGCGACAAGATGAACGTCACGTTTGCGGATGTGGCCGGCGCGGACGAGGAAAAAGAAGAGCTCAAGGAGATCGTGGACTTCATGCGCGCGCCCGCGCGGTTCAACGAAATCGGCGCGCGCATTCCCAAGGGCGTGCTGCTCATCGGCCCTCCGGGCACGGGCAAGACGCTGCTGGCAAAGGCCGTCGCCGGCGAGGCGAAGGTGCCGTTTTTCTCCATCTCGGGTTCTGACTTTGTCGAGATGTTCGTCGGCGTCGGCGCTTCGCGCGTGCGCGATCTGTTCCAGACCGCCAAGCGCGCGACCCCGGCCGTCGTGTTCATCGACGAGATCGACGCCGTCGGCCGCCATCGTGGCGCCGGCATGGGCGGCGGTCACGACGAGCGGGAGCAGACGCTCAACCAGCTGCTCGTCGAAATGGACGGCTTCGCGCCGAACGAAGGCATCATCGTCATCGCGGCGACGAACCGTCCGGACATCCTCGATCCCGCGCTGCTGCGCCCGGGTCGCTTTGACCGCCAGATTACGGTCAACTATCCGGACGTGAAGGGCCGCGAGGAGATTCTGAAAGTCCACGCGCGCAACAAGCCGCTCGGCAAGGAAGTATCCCTTGCGACGCTGGCAAAGCGCACGCCGGGATTCACCGGCGCGGACCTCGAAAACGTGCTCAACGAGGCGGCTATTCTCGCCGCCCGCGCAAACCTGAAGTCCATCGGTATGCCGGAGCTGGAAGAGGCGATTACGCGCGTGCAGATGGGGCCGGAAAAACGCAGCCGCGTCATCACCGATGCGGACAAGCGCATCACGGCCTATCACGAGGCCGGCCACGCCATCGTGGCGCTTAAGCTCGAGGGCTGCGACCCCGTGCACGAGGTGTCCATCGTGCCGCGCGGCATGGCGGCTGGCTACACCATGTCCCTGCCGAAAGAGGACATGATGCATGTGACGAAGAAGAAACTGCTCGACAACATCGCAATGGCCCTCGGCGGCCGCGTGGCGGAGCAGCTGAAGTTCCACGACGTTTCCACCGGCGCGCACAGCGACCTGCAGCGCGCCAGCGAGATCGCCAAAAAGATGGTCACCGAATACGGCATGAGCGACTCCGTTGGCCCGATGTTCCTCGGCGGCCAGGAGGAAGTGTTCATCGCCAAGGACTGGGGACATCAGCGCAACTACTCCGAGTCGCTCGCGGCGACCGTGGACGGCGAGGTGCGCAACATCCTCGACTCGCAGTACGTGCGCGCCAGCGGCGTCATCAGCGAAAACATGGAGGCGCTGGACCGCGTCTCGGCGATGCTGATCGAATATGAGCGCGTGACGGGCGAGGAATTCGAGGCCGTGTTCAACGGCGCGGACGCCGCGTCCGTGCTGAAAAAACCGGCGCCGAAGCGCAAAAAGGCGAAGCCGGAACCGAAAGAGACCGGACCCGTTCAGCCGGAACCGGCCGGAAGCCCAGCCTGACGGCGGAATCAACGGAACCGAACAGACCGAAAAAACGACTTTTGCAAACCCACGATGGGGCGGCATGTCCGCCCCGTCTTTATGAACGAAAGGGCGCAGGGATGCGCGGAGAATATCATGAACCCCACAATCAATCAAACAATCGGCCGTGAACGCGAACCCTTCGATCTGCATATGCACAGCAGCCATTCGGACGGCTCGGATTTGCCGCAGGAAGTCGTCCGCCGCGCGTTGGAACGCGGCGTGACGATGCTTGCGCTGACGGATCACGACAACGTCAACGGCGTACCCGCGGCGGCAGAGGAGGCGCAGCGCCTCGGCGTGCGCTTTCTGCCCGCCATCGAAATGGACGCGGAGTGGCCGCACGAGATGCACATTCTCGGGCTGGACATCGACATCACGGAGCCGACGCTGAAGACCGCGCTGGAAGCCGCCATCCGGCGGCGGGGCGAGCGGAACGAGGAGATCGTCGTCCGCCTCGCGAACGCGGGCTATGACATCCGCCCGCATATTCGGGGCGATATCGGCGAGGCGACGCGGCTCAATCTCGCGCTTGCGCTGGTCTACGGCGGCTTTGCCCAGGACGCGCGCGAAGCGTTCGCGAAATTTCTGCGAAAGGGATGCCCCGGCTATTATACGGTGATGCGCTTCACGCCGGAGGAGATCATCCGCCTCATCAAAGGGGCGGGCGGCGTGCCGGTCTGGGCACACCCGATGAATGGGCACCCGGATGTGCATGCCCTTGCGCCGATGCTCAAAGAGCTCGGCCTCATGGGGCTGGAAGGATACCATCCGTCGCTGAGCGCGGGCGACAGCGTGGTGCTCACGAGCATCGCGCGGCAGCTCGGCCTGCTCGTTACCTGCGGAAGCGACTACCACGGCGAGCACCGGCAGGACGTCGTTCCAGGGCAGACCTGGCAGGATATCCCCGTGCTCAGGGAATGCCGCGCGTTTTTTGAGGCGCGCCCGGTCAAGGGCTGATCGAAACGGCCGGCGACGCGTCGGCCGCATTTGCTTTACGAACAAATGATGAATTTGTCATGAATTTGTCGGCGTCCGCCATATTGTGTTGAGAACCGCCGCGCCCTCTGCTATAATGTGGTTGCAGGGGACGACGGGAATCGCGGAACAAACCGTTTTCAGGGAAAGAGGAGAAACAGATGTACACGGGTTCGGGAATCATCAAGATATTTGCCGGAAGCACTGGCAAGCCGTTCGCAAAGCGAATGTGCGCGTATCTCGGCACACAGCTCGGCGACGCGGAGACCATCAAATTCAGCGAAGGGAATATCTTCGTACGCGTCAACGAATCCATCCGTGACAAGGACGTTTACATCGTCCAGCCGATCGGCCGCCAGCCGAATGACGAGTTTGTGGAACTGCTGTTCTGGATCGATGCCTTCAAGCGCGCAAGCGCCAACTCCGTAACCGCCATCATTCCGTATTTTTCCTACGCCAAAGGCGACAAAAAGGACGAACCCCGCGTCTCCATCCGCGCGCGTGTCTGCGCGGACTGCATCGAGGTTGCGGGCGTGGACCGCATCATCACGATGGACCTGCACGCGCCGCAGGTGCAGGGCTTTTTCAAAAAGCCCGTCGATCATCTCTACGCCAAGTCCCTTCTGTGCGAATACATCCGCAGGCAGGGCATTGTTAACGAAGAGCTGGTGGTCGTCTCTCCGGACGCGGGCTCGGCCAAGCGCGCGCGCGAATATGCGACCGAGCTCAACTGCCCGGTGGCAATCGGCGACAAGATGCGCTTTGGACACGACGAAAACGCAAAGGTGCTCGAGATCATCGGCGATGTGCAGGGCAAGAACTGCCTCGTGATCGACGACTTCTCCATCTCCGGCGGGACGCTGGTGGATGTGAGCTACGCGCTGACCGACAAGGGCGCGAAAAAGGTATACGCCGCGCTGTCCCACAACGTGCTCGGCGAAGAGGGCATCAAGCGCATCGACGCGAGCCCCATCGAGTTTCTCGTTTCGACGGACACGCTGGAGTGCCCGTACGCCTATCTCTCGCAGAAGATCCGCTTCATCTCCGCCGCGCCGATGTTCGCGCAGGCGGTCAAGATCATTCACGACCGCGCGCCGATGAGCACGATGTTCGAGCAGCGCGTCAGCAAGCGCCTGCTCGATATGAGTTTTGCTGAGCAGCAGACGCTGCTCTGATGCGCCGGAACAGGAATATTTTTGACGGACGAAGACCGGATCCGGCCTTCGTCCGTTCTTATGCGATCCGGCGCAAAGCGCGACGCGCGGCGGTTTGCGATTGACGGCGCGGGCGGCCTTTTGATCCGGCTGAAACGGACGGAAGAATTCGTTGAAAATTTCTGTTGACAGCGCTCTTATGGTGTGGTATTATACGAGTTTTTGTTGACAGTTTGTAAAAGAAAATGATATAGTATTATTTGTGTGATATGGCATTCTGATGAAAGGAGCGTTGCCGGTGTTTCAGATTGGCGATATGGTCTGTTATCCGATGCATGGCGTGGGACAGATCGAGTCCGTGCAGGACCAGACCGTACTTGGCGAAACGGCGCAGTATTATGTGCTGCGGTTCGTCATGGGACGAATGACGGCAATGGTTCCTGTCACAACGGCGGAGACGGTCGGTCTTCGCAGGCTCGTCTGCGAGGACGAATGCAAAAAGGTTGTGGCGTTTCTGGAAGAAGACGGTTGTTCGGACGAGAGCGACAACTGGAATCAGCGCTATCGGGACAACCTCAATAAACTGCGCGTCGGGGATATCTTCGGCGTGGCGGATGTGGTCAAGTGTCTGATCCACCGGGATCGGGAAAAGGGGCTCTCCGCGGGAGAGCGCAAAATGTACTTAACGGCGCGGCAGGTGCTCATAGCGGAACTCGCCGCGTCAAGCGGAAAGGAGGAAAGCGAATTCCTTCCCCTGGTCGGGGGTTGAATCAAACGGGAAAACGCCAATCACTGCATGCGGAAGGTACTCAGGATACTGCTTGCGCTGGTCGGTATAGGAATTGGTTGCGGAATCGTCGCGTGGGTTCTCTACTCAATTAAATACCCGGGATACGAATACGCGCTTCGCTATACCACCATCCCCGCCGTGATGGCTGCCCTCTATGTGATCGTTGGCATCTTATTCGGAATCATCTTTTTTATCATCTCGCCAAAGATCATAGACGGCATTCGCGGCTTTTTTCAAAAACTGGAGCACAGGCTGACGGAGATGCCTGCGCTGGACATCCTGTTCGGCGTCATCGGCATCATGATCGGTCTGTTGTTTGCGTTTCTGCTGAGCCTGATCGTCCAGACGATCAACGTGCCGGTGCTGCCGGAGATCATCACGCTGCTGCTGTATGTCATCTGCGGATACTACGGCGGATACGTCGGCGTGACGCGCCGGTCAGAGCTCATGGACGGTGCGGCGCGGCGCGGCCATCAGGCCAAGCGGCTCGCGGCCTCGGACGCGCGGCCGAAAGTGCTGGACACCAGCGTCATCATCGACGGGCGGATCTACGACATCTGCAAGACCGGGTTTCTCGAGGGCAAGATCGTCGTGCCCGCGTTTGTGCTGCGGGAACTGCGGCACATCGCGGACAGTTCGGACGCAATGAAGCGTTCGCGCGGGCGCAGGGGACTGGATATCTTGCAGTCCATGCAGCAGGAGCTGGAGCTGCGCGTCGAGGTGGAGGAAAAGGACTACGACGATGTGAACGAGGTGGACCTCAAGCTGCTGCGGCTTGCGGCGGATATCGGGGGCATCCTCGTGACCAACGACTACAACCTCAACAAGGTCGCCGCGGTGCAGAATATGCCCGTGCTCAACATCAACGATCTTGCCAACGCCGTGCGCTCGGTGCTGCTGCCGGGCGAAGAGCTGCCGCTTGCCATCGTCAAGGAGGGCAAGGAGGCGGGACAGGGCGTGGGCTATCTGCCGGACGGCACGATGGTCATCGTCGAAAGCGGCCGAAAGCACATCGGCGAGACCATGGATATCGTCGTAACGAGCGCGCTGCAGACGTCCGCCGGCAGGCTGGTGTTCGCAAAACTGCGCTGATCGATGGGAAACGGCCGCCGCAGCTACTGCGCTTCGGCGGCGCCTGGATCCGGCCGACGGAAAATAGCGTTTAATATTTCCTTGACACGGGTTTGCGCCGTCCTCTATAATACATAAGGTTCATATCATGCGGGCAAATGCCCGTGTGTGCGATTTTCGCGGGCGAGAGCCTGCAGGACTCTACAACGAAGCGAGGTGTATCCGGGTGGTTAGAACCTATCAGCCCAAAAAGCGTCAGCGGAGCAAAGTGCATGGTTTCCGGAAGCGTATGAAAACAGCGGACGGCCGCAACGTCATCAAGCGTAGGCGTGCGAAAGGCCGCAAAGTTCTCAGCGCGTAACGGGATTGCTTTGATCAGAACCGTAACAGAACGCACAAGCGCTTGCGGCAGGCATTTGCTTGCCGCATGTTTGTATTTGTCAAAAAAGGTGCGGCGCCGTGAAACACAGTGATTCCCTGCGGCGGAAAAAAGAGTTTCGCTATACCTACCGCGCCGGCAAATCCTGCGGCGGCCGGCTACTATCCCTGGTCTACGCAAAAAATCGAGGCACGCAGCCGAAGATCGGCTTCTCAGTCAGCAAAAAAATCGGAAACGCCGTCACGCGAAACCGCGTGAAGCGGCGGATGCGCGAGGCGGTTACGCCGCTGATTCCGCAGATCAGGGGCGGCATGAACCTCATCTTCATCGCGCGGGATTCGATCATCGACGCGCCGTTTTTGAGCATTCGCGAACAGATGCTGCTGCAACTGACGCGCGCCGGCCTCTGGAACGCGGAGGAACACACATGAAGCGGGTCTTGATCGCCATCGTCCGCGGCTATAAAAAATACATCTCACCGCTGCTGCCGCCGAGCTGCCGCTTTACGCCGACCTGCTCGGAATACGCTATCGAAGCCATTCAAAAACACGGAGCCTGGAAGGGCGGGCTGCTCGCCATATGGCGCGTGCTGCGCTGTAACCCTTTCTTCAAGGGGGGCTACGACCCCGTTCCGTGAGAAAACCGCATCCTTCACAATCCTGTTGAAATCCATACCCTGTATATAGAGAGAGGAGGGCATCCCCCTTGCAAGGCGATTTCTTTATCACACAGTGGGCATTCCTCGGAATGCGCTGGCTCTACGAAGCCCTGACCAACCAAAGCATCGTACTCACCATCATCATCGCAACCCTGATCATCCGCAGTCTGACGGTCTTTGGCGACATCCGTTCGAGAAAGTCTTCCATGAAGATGTCGGCCATCCAGCCGCAGCTCGACAAACTCCGCAAAAAATACGAAAAAGACCCGCAGCGTCTCAACAGCGAGCAGCAAAAGCTCATGCGCGAGCAGGGCGTGAGCATGTTCGGCGGCTGTCTGCCGATGCTCATCACCATGCCGCTGTTCTTCATCTTCATCGCGGCGTTCAGACAGTGGGGCAACGAAATGATGGTTCGCCTCATCCTCACGCTCGAGGACAATCAGGACAAGGGCGTCGCGCTCTTCCAGGGGTTCAAATTCTTCTGGGTGAACAACCTCTGGATGCCGGACAACGGATTCTCGCCCGTCATCATGGCGGCAAAGGACTTTTTCAGCAAGACGAACGCGACGCTGCCGAAGCTGCTTTATTTCCAGGAGCACCCGGAAGCGCTGCAGAAGTTTGTCGATCTCGGCTTCTTCATCAAGAGCGGGGATACGTATTCGATCGCCACGCTGACGGACGAAATCGCCGCGCGCTATACGCAGCTGATGGCGCCCTGCGCCGCGCTGTACAGCGGGCATAACAACGGCTGGTTCATCTTCCCGATTCTGGCGGGCGGAACCACCTATCTCTCTACATGGATCATGCAGAAGAATCAACCCAAGAGCGATGCTACGGCAAATACGAACAAGATCATGAACTGGCTCATGCCGGCGATGTCCTTCTTCTTCTGCCTCCAGTATAACGCGAGTTTCGCCGTGTACTGGACGTTCAGCAACATCTTCTCGCTCGGGACCTCGCTGTTGATCAATCGTTCGTTCGCCAAGCAGAAAGCTGCTCTGACGGAGGCGAGTGTAAAATGAGGAGCATGGAGTTTTCCGGAAACAGCGTAGACGAGGCGATCTTCATTGGGCTCAACGAGATGGGCGTGACCATCGACGAAGTCGAGATCGAGACCATCCAGTCCGAGAGCAAGGGCCTCTTCGGCATCGGCGCGAAGCAGGCGGTCGTCCGCCTGACCGAGCGCGAGGTGCCGCTGGTCATGGAGATGGAGCAGGTCTATCGCAAGGAAAAGGAAGCGAGCTATCAGCAGCGGCGCGAGCATGCGCCGCGCGGCAGGGATACGCGCGTGGAGCGGCGCGACGACGGCGAGCGGTATGACCGCCCCGAGCGCGGCGACCGAGGCCAGCGCGGGCCCCGGGAGGGACAGCCGCGCGAGCACGCGCCCGAACCCGTGATCGAGGAACACTATGATTACAGCGAGGAGCTTGCGAAGAACACGCCCTGCGCGGTGTTCCTTGGCGAACTGCTGCAAAAAATGAACACGCCCGCGCCGGTGCTCGCGGCGGACACCGAAAACGGCCTTCGCCTCTGCATCGACGCGGAGACGATGGGCCTCCTGATCGGGCGCCGCGGCGAAACGCTGGACGCCATGCAATACCTCGTTTCGCTGGTGGCGAACAAGAACCGCAAGGACGAGGGTTACGTCCGCGTGACGCTGGACACCGAGGGCTACCGCTCGCGTCGGGAAGAGACGCTCAAGCGCCTCGCGCGCAGAAACGCGGTGCGCGTGCGCCAGACCGGCCGACCTGTCTCCATGGAGCCCATGAATCCGTACGAGCGGCGCATTCTGCACAGCGCGCTGCAGGGTTTCACGGGCGTCACGACGCACAGCGAGGGCGAGGAGCCCAATCGCCATGTCGTGATTACGCCGACCAGATAGCGTGAATCAGACGAGCCGCCGCGAATCGAAAGCGGCGGCTCGTGTTTCTTTTGGCGGATGGCCGGCGGCAAAACGCCGGCTTCGGCTTTGACAGAACGGAAATGACAAAGCGTCGATATCGAACAGGAGCGACTATGGAAGACACCATCTATGCGCCGTCCTCCGCCGTCGGCGGGGCGATCGCCGTACTCCGCGTCTCGGGCGCGGAAGCGGGCAGGGTAAGGGAACTATTCGAGCGCGACCCCTCTGCGCGTCCGCGCGAACTCGTGCATACGCGCCTCCTGCAGGACGGCGAAGTGATAGACGACTGTATGGCAGTGTTTTTTCCCGCTCCGGCCAGCTATACGGGTGAGGACATGGCGGAGCTGAACGTGCACGGCGGCGCGCAGACGGTTCAGCGCGCGCTCGGCGCGCTCGCCTCGCTCGGGTTTCGTCCCGCGCAGGCGGGGGAGTTTACCAAGCGCGCGTTTCTGAACGGCAAGATGGACCTCTCTGCCGCCGAGGCGGTGATGGACGTGATCAACGCGGACGCCGAGCAGAGCCTGAAGTCGGCGCTGCTGCAGCTGCAGGGCAGCGTGAAGCGGGAGATCACGTCGGTGGAGGACTTGCTAACGGATGCGCTCTCAGGCATCGACGCGGCGATCGACTACCCGGACGAAGCGGAAGCGGACGCGACCGAAGCCTTGCCGGCGTCGCTTTCGGCGGCGATTTTGCGCGTCGATGCCATGATTCGCGAGGCGAGACGCGGGCGTGTGTTGCGCGACGGCCTTCGCGTCGCCATCGTCGGGCGGCCGAACGTCGGCAAATCTTCGCTGATGAACGCGCTGCTGGGCAGCGAACGCGCGATCGTGACCGCCGCCGCCGGCACCACGCGGGACGTGATCGACGAAAAGCTGAGCATCGGCGGCGTTCCCGTGCGCCTCATCGACACGGCGGGGATTCGGGACGCGCACGACGAGGCGGAGCGCATCGGCGTGGACCGCGCGCGCGCCGCGCTGAAAGGGGCGGATGTGATCTGCCTCGTGCTGGACGCCTCCGCACCTCTGACGGCGGAGGACGAAGCGCTTCTTGCCGAGACCGCGAGCGAAAACCGAATCGTTCTGTTGAATAAGTCCGATCTGCCAAAGGCGTGCGCTTATGGCGGAGACGCGATCTTTGCGAGCGCAAAAACCGGCGACGGACTGGATGCGCTGAAGCATGAGCTGCTTGTGCGGTTTGCGCCGGAGCGCGCGGACCAGTCCGCCATCACAAATGAACGGCACATTCGCGCGCTGGAGCTCGCCCTGGTTGCGCTGCGCGACGCGGCGACGGCGGAAGAGCTCGATTGCGCGGCGACGGACGTTAAAAACGCGCTGCACCACCTCGGCTCCATCACGGGATCGGACGTGGACGCGGCGGTGATCGACCGTATATTCGAGCGGTTCTGCGTCGGGAAATAAAACGCCCTGAAGAATGGGGGATGCGGACGGATGGAATCGACCGTGACGCTTCGCGTGGTGACGCCGCAGGACGTGCCCGCGCTCGTGCGCCTGCGTCTGGCAACGCGCATAGAGACCTATCGTGACATCTATCCCGCCGAGTGGATCGAAGGCTTCGACGCTGCGGCGTCGGAAGAACGCTTTCGAAAAATCGCAGCGGACCCGGAGCAGCATCTGTATTTCATCGAGGTCGACGGTGCGTGCGCCGGCTACCTCTGCTACGGCAGGGAACTGGAACCCACCATGCCGCCGGACTCGATCTGCATCAACATGCTCTATCTGCTGCGCGCGTTTCAGAGGCGCGGCGTCGGCTCGTTTGCGCTTGCGCACGTTCGCGCCTATTGCCGCGCGCTTGGCCGGGACCGTTTTTATAACGGCTGCAATCTGCATAACGAAAGCGCGCTTCGGTTTTATCGCGCCATGGGCGGGCGCGTCGTCGCCGAATACGGCGGACATGAAAACAAGGCGCTCGATCAGACGGTGTTCGAGCATCTTGCAGGATCAACTTAAGATTAAAAACATAAAAAATAGCTGGCATGCCAGCTATTTTTTTGACCGTAAAATCGGCGTCAGCCGAAGATGCCGCGCTTTTGGATAAACGCGGAGTCGAAGTGCTCCATCACGCCGCCGTAGGTTTCCGCGGCATAGATCGCCTTGGTGGTCAGCTCCGTGACCGTCTCCTGTTCCAGCGGGCTGATGGCGTGCAGCACGATATAATAGGACGGCTCCCGCTCGGGGATGTAGTCCGTTTCGCCGATGGCAAATCCCAGAGCTTTGGCGTTTTCGCCGAAAAGCGTGCGCCCGTTTGCGCTGGGAAAATAGAAATGCAGGTTGACGCGCCGGTTTGCCGCGTTGTCGTCCCCGCGTTGGCGGAGGGACTCGATGTACGCCGCGTTGTCCACGGACTGGCGTTTGGCGTTGTCCGGCACGAGCAGGCGATAGTAGGTCTGGCGGTTGGGCTCCTCGGCCTTGAAGCATTCCAGCCGCAGGCCGTCCTCTTCCGAGCAATATGCCATGAGCGGCACGAGAAGGCGCGCGTCCGAGGTGTAGAAGTAATACCGGCGCTGCGCGGCGATGTCGATGTAGCCGACGAACGCACAGTGTTCGCCGAGGATGCGGATGAACTCCTTGCTCACGCTCTCGAGCAGGCGCTTTTCGCGCGCGGTAAACGAGAGCGCTTCCGGTTTTTTCGGATAGCACGAAACGTAGAGCAGGGTCGTGTAGTCGCCGAGCGCGTCAAACTCTTCCACGTAGCTCAGGTCGACGTGAAACTGCGCCGGAAGGCCCTGCAAATCCCAATCGTAGACGTACCAATCACGCATGGGTCAATACCGCTTTGATGCGACGAACGCCAGCGCTCGACGCCTCCTCCTTTTTGATTTTGAACGATCCAAGTTCGCCGGTGCGTGCCGCGTGCGGACCGCCGCAGATTTCGCGGCTGAATCCGGGGACGGTGTACACCTTGACCTTGGAGCCGTATTTGCTCTCAAACAGACCGATCGCGCCACTCTCCCTGGCTTCGTCCACGGTCATCTCCTCGCAGAGGACTTCGACGTCCTGCGCGATGGCCTCGTTGACGAACGCCTCCACGGCAGCGAGTTCTTCCGGCGTGAGTTTGCGCGGAAAGCTGAAGTCGAAGCGCAGGCGTTCGGCGGTGATGTTGCTGCCCTTTTGCGCGACCTCGTCGCTGTTGAGCACATGACGCAGCGCCGCCTGCAGCAGGTGCGTCGCGGTGTGCAGCCGCGCGGTTTCCTCGGTGTGATCCGCAAGGCCGCCCTGAAAGCGCTGCTCCGCGCCCGCGTGGGAGAGCTCCTGATGCGCCTTGAACGCTTCGTCAAACCCGCTTGCGTCCACCTTGAGGGTCCGCTCGGCAGCGAGTTCCTGCGTCAGTTCGAGCGGAAAGCCGAACGTGTCGTAGAGATGGAACGCGCTCACGCCGTCGATCGTATCGCCCTCGAGCGTGCCGACGAGCCGCTCGAACTCGCGGATGCCCTTTTTCAGCGCATGCTCGAATCTCTGCTCCTCTTTGGTCAGTTCGTCCAGAATCTTCTCGCGGTTGTCCGCCAGTTCGTGGTAAAAGCCGCCGTACTGCGCGATGACCGCGTCCGCAATCTGCGTCAGGCTGCCGTCCGGAATGTCGAGCTGCATCGCAAAGCGGATGGCGCGGCGGATCAGACGGCGGAGGATATAACCCTGATCGACGTTGCTCGGCGTGATGCCACGCTGGTCGCCGAGCATGAACGTTGCGCAGCGGATGTGGTCCGCAATGATGCGAAACATCCGCGTGATCTCGTCGCTCTTTCCATATTGTTTGCCGGAAAGCGCGGCAATCGATGCGATGATGCCGGAAAACGCGTCCGTGTCGTATACGCTGCCGACGCCTTGAAGCGTCGCGACCGTGCGGTCGAGCCCCATGCCGGTGTCGACGTTCTTCTGTGCCAGCGGTTCAAACGCGCCCTCGGCGGTCTTGTTGTATTCCATGAATACGTTGTTCCAGATCTCGAGGTATTTGCCGCAGTCGCAGCCGGCTTTGCAGTCCGGCCCGCAGACGGGCTTGCCGGTGTCGTAGAAGATCTCGGTGTCGGGGCCGCAGGGGCCGGTCATGCCGGCGGGACCCCACCAGTTGTTCTTCTTGGGCAGGTAGACGATATGACTCGGATCCACGCCCTGGCTGACCCAGCAATCGTGCGCGACGGTATCGCGCGGCGCGTTTTCGTCGCCCTCGAAGCAGGTGAAATACAGCAGATTCGGGTCGATGCCGAGGCAGTCCGGACTTGTCAGAAACTCCCAGGAATACGCGATGGATTCCTTCTTGAAGTAATCCCCGAGCGACCAGTTGCCGAGCATCTCGAAAAACGTGCAGTGCGAGGCGTCTCCGACTTCGTCGATGTCGCCCGTGCGCACGCACTTCTGCACGTCGACAAGGCGCTTGCCTTCCGGGTGCGTTTCGCCCATGAGATAGGGCACGAGCGGGTGCATGCCCGCGGTCGTAAAGAGCACGGTCGGGTCGTTTTCGGGGATGAGCGACGCCGAAGGGATGACGACGTGTCCTTTGGACACGAAGAAGTCGAGATACAGTTGGCGAAGCTCTTTGCTGGTCATGGATCGCATATGATAAAGATACTCCTTGACGTTAAAAATTTCCTATATAGAATACAGCAAAAAAGTGCGCCTTGTCAACGCGGCGGCAGCGGCAGACGGTTCTGTATCGAGGCGATCTGGGCGTTCGTCACCATCTGTTGTGGAGCGAACGGACGCTTGCCACAATACGCTTCACAAACAAAAAAGAATTGTGATAAAAGCACTTGCTTTTCGGTTTTGGAAGAAGTAAAATAAGCGAGCATCCGAAAAACGCATGTCAAAACGAGATCAAAAAACAGATCGAACTGCGAAAAAAAGATCGAAAAAGCGGTTGACATGAAAGCCACGGATTGCTATAATAATTAGGCTGTCGCAAGAAACAAAAGCGACGGAGCCGAGCGGCCGGAAAGGGTCGGGAGGCGGGAAGCACCTTGAAAACTATATAGTGCAGGAAACAAAAACAAGCCAGTAATTCTGAGGCAAGGGCGCAGAAATGCGCTTAAGTTAAGGAATGAAACAAACGCAACGAATTTGAGCAAGCGTACAAAGTAAGTGAGCTAACAGGCCCGAAAGGGTTTGTGAGAGATTGAACTCAAGAGTTTGATCCTGGCTCAGGA
>JAAYUE010000068.1 GCA_012517905.1 Clostridiales bacterium
CAGGGCGAGGGCTATCAGGGCAAACGCTCCTACGGCGATAAACCGCAGGACGGTTACAAAAAGTCCTATGGCGACAGGCCGCAGGGCGAAGGCTATCAGGGCAAGCGCTCCTACGGCGATAAACCGCAGGACGGTTACAAAAAGCCCTATGGCGACAGGCCGCAGGGCGAAGGCTATCAGGGCAAGCGCTCCTATGGCGACAAGCCATACGAATCCAAGCCGTATGAGAAGAAGTCCTACGGCAAAAAGCCCTACGAGAAAAAGCCATATGGCAAGAAGGATTCCTACAGCGACCGACGCTCGGAGGAGTTCCGGCTGCGCGACCGCCTCGTCGAAGAAGACGAACCCGCCGTCGAGCCGGACGAGCTGCCGTTCCTCATCCTCGGGCGCAACGCCGTCAAGGAGGCGATCAAGAGCGGGCGCAGCATCGACCGCGTCGAGGTCGTCGGCGAGCCGGACGGTTCGCTGCGCGAAATCCTCGCGCTTGCGCGCGAAAGGAAGCTCGTCGTGCGCGAGGTGGAAAAGCGGCATCTGGACGAAATCTGCCTGCCCTTTGGACACGGCGGAAAGCCCGGCAACCATCAGGGCATCGTCGCCTACGCCGCGGGCGTGGAATACTGCACCGTCGCGGACATCCTCGCGCTGGCGCGGGAGAAGAACGAAGACCCGTTCGTGATCGTGCTGGACGGCATCTTGGACCCGCACAACCTCGGCTCCATCATCCGCAGCGCGGAGTGCGCGGGCGCGCACGGCGTGGTGATCGGCAAGCGCAGGAGCGCCTCCGTCACCGCCGCGACCGTCAAGGCCAGCGCGGGCGCAACAGAGCACGTCAAGATCGCGCGCGTGGTCAACATCCCCGCCGCGCTGGACGAGCTCAAGCGCGCCAAGCTCTGGGTCGCAGGCGCGGACATGGCCGGCAAACCCATGGATCAACAGGGGCTCAACGGCCCGCTGGTGCTGGTCATCGGCGGCGAGGGATCGGGGTTGAGCAAGCTCGTCTCGGAAAAGTGCGACTTTCTCGTCGCCATTCCGCAGTACGGCAAGATCGGCTCGCTCAACGCAGGCGTCGCCGCGGGCGTGCTGATGTTTGAGAAAAAGCGACAGGACCAGGCCGAATGACGAATTACGAATCCCTGCCCGACGAAGAGCTGCTGCGCCTGCACCGCGCGGGCGACGCGCGCGCCGAGGAGACGCTCTACGCGCGCTACAAGCAGATCGTGCGCAGCAAGGCGCGCACGTATTTCCTCATCGGCGCGGACCGCGAGGACATCATTCAGGAGGGCATGATCGGTCTGTATAAGGCGGTCATGGACTACCAGTTTGACAAGCAGGCGTCGTTTCGCGCGTTTGCGGAGCTGTGCATCACGCGGCAGATCATCACCGCCATCAAGAGCGCGACGCGCAAGAAACACATTCCGCTGAACACCTATATCTCCTTCAACCGCTCCGTATACGAAGGGGAAAACGAGCGCCCGCTGATCGACGTGCTGACGAGCACGCGCATCAGCGACCCCGAGGAGGTGCTCATCGGCCGCGAAAACTACGCGGCGGTCGCGGACAGCATCGAGCATTCGCTGAGCAAGCTCGAGCGCGGCGCGCTGGGGCTCTACCTCTACGGGTATTCCTACCAGCAGATCGCTGACGCGCTGCAGATTACGACCAAAAGTGTGGACAACGCCATCCAGCGGGTGAAAAAGAAGCTGGAAGCACGATTGAATGAAATCAGGTAACAAAAAAGACGGCGTACGCCGTCTTTTTTCGTTGCCAAAACATCAGTCGATGTAGAACAGCGGGTTATATGGAATGCCGTCCACGATCAACTCATAGTGAAACACGGGCTTTCCCCCGTCCTCGTCCGCGGCAAGCACGCCGACCTTGTCGCCGATGAACACGCGCTGGTTGAGCTCTACCTGCACGTCGCTTAAGTGCGTCAGGCGCGAGACGAACCCGTTGCCGTGGTCGATGTCCACCACGAATCCGTATGCGCCGCGCTCGCCACAGTACACCACCACGCCCTCGCCGGGGGCGACGATGTTCGTGCCCGCGCTGTTGCTGATCTCCAGCCCATAGTTCATCTTTCCGTCCACATAGCCGAAGTAGTGCACGATCTGTCCGCGCATGGGATAGCCGAGCTTGAGGTCGCCCTTGCTCTTTCCCTCCGTGCCTTCCAGGCGGTCCGGCGTGCCGGAGGTGTCCTTTTTCGTATAGGTGCCGTTTCGCAGAATCGTCGCGCGCGCCTCGCGCAGCGTGCGCGTCACGGGCGTTCCCGTCTCGAGCAGTTCGCCCGCGCGGTAGACCGCCTGCACGCTGGTTTCGGACACCGCGCCCGCGCCGAGCTGCGTGATGATGCGCGCGCCTTTCGGCAGAGCCTCTTCGGTTGTCTCGGTCACCTCGGGACTCGTCTCGCCGGTTTCGGTGCGCAGCGTGGTCACGCGGACCGGAACGAGCGCGGGATGTTCGGCAAGCAGCTGCAGCGCCTCGCCCGCCTCGAGCGGCTTGACGTACGGATCGCCCTGCGTCAAAATCAGCTCGCAGTCAAACCTCGCCGAGAGAAACTTCTCCCCCTCCGGCGCGACCGCGCTGCTGCTCAAGTATTCCCAGAGCATCTGCTTGGCCGCAAGTTCCGAGCCAAGCGTCATGACCGGCACGCGGTCGACCAGCAGCGTCACGGTGTTTTCGTAAGAGATCGGCGCCGCCGTCGGCGCGGGGGTCATCTCGGCGGTCTCCATGTTGACCGTCTCCGGCTGCACCGCCTCCATCAGCACGGGGCCCGTCTGGACCTCCGGCCGCAGCGCGCGCAGCACGCCGACGGCGCCAAGCGCGAAAAGCACGCCCGCCGCCGTGAGCAGAAAGATGCGGTTGAGGAGTTTTTTATCCACGAAAAGTCGTTCTGTCCTTTCCTGCGCGCCCCGGCTTTGACCGCCCGGTTTTCGATCAGCCGATCTTTACGTAGGACGCGTAGCAGTAGCCCTTGGTGCCGTTGAAGTCGACATAACACCAACCATTTGAAACGGAATAGATCGTGAGGATCGAGCCGCGGTCCATAGTGAGCAGCACCCTAGAACCGGCGCTTGTCGACGGCTGCGCGCGCAGATTCAGCCGCGCGGTGACAACGCCCGTCGTCTGCGCCGTCTTGACCGTCTCGGTCAGCGTGACGTATTTTGCAAAGATGTATCCCGTCAACTCCGCCGAAGGGACTTCGACCTGATACCAGCTGCTGGAAGAGCCGGTCACCTTGACGCTCGTATTCCGTGCGAGCTTGCCGAGGCTCTTATAGCGCGTGCTCGCGCCCGTGCGCAGATACACGCCGGAGGCATTGACATAGCCCGCGCTGGAAGAGGCGCCGGTGCTCGACGAACCGGATCCGGTCTGCGTGATGGAGACGTATTTTGCATAGACATAGCCGTCCAGCCCCGTGGAAAGCACGCGCACACGATACCACGAGCCGCGCTTTTCATACAGGCCGAGGGACGTGTTTTTCATGAGCCTGCCATAGCTCTTTGTGGTCGTGCTCGTGCCCGCGCGGATGTTGACGCCGTTGGCGTTGATCACGCCCGCCGCGGCGTAGTTCGGCGCCAGCGTGGGCGTCGGCGCAGGCGTTGCCGTCGGCGCGGCGGTCGGCGTGGCCGTGGCTGCCGCCGCCGTGGGCGTGGGCGTCGCGCCTGTATTCGCCGCCGTCGGCACGGGCGTCGGCGTACCGCTCTGAAGCGTCGGCGTCGGGGTTGCGCCGGAATTCTGCGCCATGTCCTGCGTTACGATCACATAGTCCTTACTGATGAAGCCGTCCAGCCCCGTGGTCATGGCTTTGACCTTGTACCAGCCGTTGATCATGCCGTAGATGCCGAGCTGGGTATCCTGCGAAAGCTGGCCGACCGCGGCATAGCTCGTTCCCGGCCCGCTGCGGTAGTTCACCGCGCTGGCGGACACCTTGCCCTGCGCGATCATGTTCGCGCCCGTGAGCAGGATGTAGTCGTGGCGGATGTAACCCGTAACGCCGCTCGGCGCGGAGACATAGTACCAGTCCCCGGAGATGCCCAGCAGCGTCACCTGCGTATCGACCGCGAGCGTCTCGAGCACGCTGCCGCTTGTGGACGCCTTCGAGCGGACGTTGACCGAGCCGCCCTGAACCCGGCCGCTCGAGGCGGATGTCGCCGCCGCGTTCGGCTGGCTCGAACCGATCGTCTCGGGGAAGACATAGCCCATGGTTCCGAGCGTCGCGCCCGGGTAATAGAACCCGAGGATCTCGCGATAGGTCTTGCCGATGTTCGCCATATACTGCGCCCCGCGCTGGCTCATGCCGACGCCGTGCCCGTAGCGGGCGTGATACAGCGTCCAGCCGCCGGTGGTCGGCGCGGCGTAATAAATCTTCAGGATCGAGGATTGAAACAGCCCCGCCGCGGCCATGTCCGCAAACGTAAAGCTCACGCTCACCTGGCTTGTGCGCACCGTTTCGATCTCGGGCGTGGGCGAAGGCGTGGGGTCGAAGTCCGGCGTAGGCGAGGGCGTCGGTTCAAACGTCGGCGTCGGACTCGGGGTCGCCTCCGGCTCGGGCGCGGGGCTCGGCGTCACGCCGTCCGGCAGGGGCGTCGGCAAGGGCGAAGGCGTCATGCCCTCCGGCGTCGCGCTGGGCGTCGGCGAAGGGGACATGGTCGGCGTCGGACTCGGGGTCGGATCGAACGTCGGCGTGGGCGACGGCGTCGGCGCAAACGTAGGCGTCGGCGTCGGAATGAGCGTCTCGTCGAGATTTGAGCGGACGGTCGCGGCTACGGTCACCGTGGTGTTGTTCAAATCGTCCGCATAGCCCCCTGTTCCGGAGGAGGTCACGCTGTCGATGGACTGGATGCCGCCGAAGAAGAAATGCTTCGGAACCACGCCGCGCTCGGCCACCGCCGCCATAAGGCGCGCGTCCAGAAACGCGAACGCCGCCGTGCCCATCTCCCGCTCGCTGTAGTTGGCCGGAATAAAGATTTTCTCCACGGGCGTGGATGGGTTCATCAGATCGTAGGGATCCGCGCCGTAGTTGTACGCACCGTCATAGATCGGGCTGGTCCAGCGATCCGAAGGCAGAATCATCCAGCCGCCGTTGCTCGCGGCATAATAGCAAAGCAGCGGCACGTTGTTGTAATACAACACGTCGCTCATGGTCGCGTCCACGGCACTGATGACGTTTTGATAGGAGGGGTCGTAGCCCTTGTAGACCTGATCGTCCGCGGTGTCGAGAATGTCGTAGGTGCCGCTCTGGCGGATCTTGAGCAGCGCGTACCCCTTCGCCGCGAGGGACTGCGCTTTGAGCGCCTCGAGCGGGAAGGTGTTGCTCATCTCATAGCCGACCACGCCGTAGAGGTAATGCGAAAGCGGCACGCGGTTGATCACCGTAAGCACGCCGTTGTAGGCCGAGAGCGCGAGGTTGCCGAGATAGTTCCGCGTGCCCGCCGCGGTATTGATCGTCAGATAGCCCGCGTCCCTGGAGAGGTTTGCGCGCTCGATGGTCGCGCCGGTGCCGCTGTAGACCTGCCCCTCCGAGGAATGCGACACCGTTACGACGCTTCCGCTGGCCGAGACGGTCAGCGTGCCGTCCGTAAACGTGCGCTGCGTCTGCGCGAGCGTATAGGTGCCCCTGACGGGGATGGTCATGGATTTTGCCGACTGCGTGGAGAGCAGCACGCGGATATACTGCAAGCCGGAATCCGCAGGCGCGGAGGACAGCGGCACCGCAAGCAGCAGCAGCACCAGCGCAACGGCGGCGGCGATCGCTCTGCGGGTGCGGGTCGAACGTTTCATCATATGCCCCCCGTAACTGGAAAATGAAGAACGAACATGTAACACCTGTCCGTGATGTGATTGTACCGAATCCGGCGAAGGAATTGCACCCGTTTCTTCAATTCTTCTCGGATTGTTCACTTTGCGGCAACAGCGCGGCTACACGCGCGCCCCAGTCGCATCCGCCCGGCCGCTAGATGCTCTCGCATACGCGCGCAAACGGAAACTCCGCCAGCGCGGGCAGCGCGGCCTCGGCCGCAGCGCGGTCGGAAAAGACGCCGAACACGGCGCTCCCGCTGCCGGTCATGCAGGCGGCCTTTGCACCCCCGTCGAGCAGCCGCCGCTTCACGCGCCCGATCTCGGGCACGAGCTCGATGGCCGGCTCTTCCAGCGCGTTATACAGCAGCGGACAGAGCGCGTCGAGATCGCCGTCCGAAAGCGCCTTGATCACAGCGACGGTGTCCGGCATGGTGCGCGGCAGCTTCAAAAGCGAAAAGAGCTTTCTCGTGGAAACCCCCGCCTGCGGTTTTGCGACGATCAACTGCAGCTTCATGCCGCGCACGGGCGTGAGCACCTCGCCGATGCCCTCGGCCCGCTGCGTGCCGCAGCGCAGGCAGAAGGGCACGTCCGCCCCGACCTTTGCGCCGATCTCGACCAGCGTCGGTTCGTCCACCTCGCCGTAAAGCTTTTGCAGGCCGTTGAGCGCCGCCGCCGCGTCCGCGCTGCCGCCGCCCATGCCCGCCTCGGCGGGGATGCGCTTGACTACGCGGATGTGCGCGCCGCGCCCCGTGAGCGCGCGGTACTGCTCCACCGCGCGGCGGATGGTGTTGTCGTAGGGCAGCAGCATGCCGGTGCTCGTGACCACGATGTCCCGCGCGCGCTCGACGGTGAGCGTGTCGCAAAGGTCGATGGTCTGCATGACGGAGTCGAGCGCGTGATACCCGTCGCCGCGCTTATACAGCACGCCGAGGGTGAGATTGAGTTTTGCATAGGCGCGTTCGGTCGTTCTGTCCATGGCACACAGTATAGCAAAAACGCGCGGGTTTCGCCAGATGGCCGCGTTGCTCGCAAAGGGGCCTCGTCACTGTCGCTTTCCTTCGCCTTGTGCTATACTATTGTGTGTTTGAAAGTTGAAGGAGTATACCATATATGCTGTTTTCGCCGTTGTGCAGCGGTTCCTCCGGCAACGCCTCCTATCTGGAGGCGGGCGGCGTTCGCCTGCTCGTAGACGCGGGCGTAACCGCCAAGCGCCTGCTGGAACTCATGGACATGATCGACATCTCGCCCGCCGGGCTAGATGCGATTCTGGTGACGCACGAGCACAGCGACCATGTCTCCGGCATCGGCGTGCTGTCCCGAAAATACGACGTCCCCGTCTACGCCGCGGCGGAGTGCTGGGAGCACATGCCCGCGAGCATCGGCGAAATCGCGCAGAAAAACATCCGCGTGTTCGAGCCCGACCGGGATTTTTACTTACAGCAGCTCTGCGTGCATCCGTTTACCACGCCGCACGACGCGGCCCACGCGGTCGGGTATACGTTTGTGCACGACGGCAAGAAGCTCTCCATCATGACGGATATCGGGCATGTATCGAGCCGCATGCTGGATGCGGTCGCAAACTCGGACCTGATCCTGCTCGAAGCCAATCACGACGTGGACATGCTCAAACCGGGCAGCTATCCCTATCCGCTCAAGATGCGCATCCTCTCTTCCAACGGGCACCTCTGCAACGAGGACGCAGGACTCGTGCTGCAAAAGCTGCACGGGCGCGGCGTGAAAAACGCCATCCTCGGCCATCTTTCGGAGGAAAACAACACGCCGGAGCTCGCGCTGGTCACCGTGCAGTCCGTACTGGAAGAGGCGGGGCTGCTCAGCAGCATGTTCGTCACCGTTGCGGACCGCTTCCGCCCCTGCGGGCTGTTCGAGCTGTAAATCGGGCACTGTTCCGACCGTCTGCTCCTCCAATTACTTATCATGAAAATCAAAATCGCCTGCGTCGGAAAACTGAAGGACAGATTTACCCGCGAGGCCGTTGCGGAATACGCAAAGCGCCTCTCGCGGTTCTGCGCGCTCGAAATTGCCGAAGTCGCGGACGAAAAAGCGCCGGAATCACTCTCCGCCGCGGAGGAAACGCAGGTGCTGCAGCGCGAAGGGGAGCGGCTGCTCGGCCGTATTCTGCCGGGCGAGTTTGTCGTCTGCCTCGCCGTCGGCGGGAAGCGCATGGATTCCGAGACGTTTGCAAGGACGCTGCAGTCCGTGTTCGACCGCGGCGCGTCCTGCGTCACGTTCGTCATCGGCGGTTCGCTGGGCCTGAGCCCACGCGTGCTGAATCGCGCGGATTTGCTGCTCTCTCTGTCCGACATGACCCTGCCGCACGGGCTCTGCCGCGCGGTGCTTTCGGAGCAGATCTACCGCGCGTTTAAGATCAACGCGCACGAGCCATATCATAAATAAAGCCGCCGCCGCAAAACTGACACGGTTTGTTTGCAATCTTTTACATCGGCAAACCGTCCGCAGGTTTGACACGGCACTTTTTAGATTATATAATAGAAGAACAATCGAATAGCTGAATCTTCCGTGCCGCGCACGGAAGAGCGGGAGAACCAATTTTTGGGGTGAATCCGGCGGTTTCGCCGGTAGGACAGCTTTCAGTCCGAATCCGACAGCTAATCTCGTAAGCGTGGAAAGCAGGGTTTTATTTGGCATCTATTCTTTCATGCGCTTGCGATTTCGCGGGCGTATGTTTTTTTGCAGTCATTTACGCCCGCCTGCCAGACAAGCAAGACCTACCTTCTTACAGAAAGGAGAAGTGCGTATGATCAAAACAGCCGTATGCGGCGTCGGGCGCACGGGCAGCGAAGTGCTCCGCGCGATTCTCGACAGCGAGCAGTTTCAGCTCACGGCCGCATTTTGCAGCCCCGGCAGCGAAAAAACCGGGCGGGACGTCGGAGATCTGTTGAATCGCAACAACACAGGCATTATCATTCGGGAGATCACGCAGATCGAACAGACGCTCGGCGAAACGCTGACCGATGTGGTGATCGATTTTTCCAACCCCGCCACGACCAGAGCGCTGCTTCGCGCCTGCAAAAAAAACCGCGCCGCCGCCGTTCTCTGCACGACCGGCTATACGGAAGCGGAACAGCTTTGGATGAACGAATTCGTCCGGCACAACAAGTCCGGCGTGGTGTTCGCGCCGAACGTGACGCTCGGCGTCAACGTCCTGCTCGCGGCGCTGCGGCTCGTCGCCCGCGCGCTGCCGTCGTTTGACTATCACATCACCGAGACGCACCACAGCAAGAAATACGATATCCCGTCCGGCACCGCGAAAAAGCTCGCCGCCGCCATCGAAGAGGAGCTTCCCGAAGGGGCGGAAGTGCCCATCAGCGCGATCCGCGCGGGCGGCTATGTCGGCCTCCACACCGTGATGCTCGCAAGCGACTACGAGCGGCTCTCGCTGACGCACGAGTCGTTCAGCCGCCGCGCGTTCGTTGAAGGCGCGCTGGTCGCCGCCGAATTCATCGCGGGAAAGATCGGCTGGTACAACATGGAGGACGTGCTGGGCATGCACGTTGCGCCGCAGACGGCCGCGGACGCGGTGTAAGCGCCGCGCGTTCGCAACTACGCGATTGACAATCACAAAAACCGGGCGTATACTTTAAGGTACTTTCGGGAAGACCCGGGAAGCAGTAGCGCCCATCGGAGCGCATCCACCTCAGAGAGCCGCGCATATGGCTGAAAGCGCGGCGATGGATGACGGCGCGAAGACCGCCCGGCGACCGAATCAGCGGGACCGCCCGATACAGCGGACCAGAGCGCGCGGAAACAGTTCCGCGAACACGGGTGGAACCACGGTAGCGACACACTATCGTCCCGAGGCTGAATGCCAGCTTCGGGGCGTTTTTTATTGGCTCCGTCGCGCGGGCAAAGAAACGACAGGGTTTTATGACCGAAACAGGAGGAACAAGCATATGATCATCACATTTCCCGACGGAAGCAAGCGCGAATTTGCGGACGGTCTGACGGGCCTCGACATCGCGAACGAAATCAGCCCGCGCCTGGCGAGGGCCACGCTGTCGTGCTCCATCGACGGCGCGCACACGGACGCGTTTCGCCCCATCCACGGCGACCACGAGATCAAGTTTTTCACCTTTGACGACGAAAACGGCCGCTGGGCCTATCGCCACACGGCCTCGCACGTGCTCGCGCAGGCGGTCAAGCGCCTCTGGCCGGAGACGAAGCTCGCCATCGGCCCCGCGATCGAAAACGGCTTTTATTACGACTTCGACACGCCGGAGACCTTTTCGCCGGAGGACCTCGGCAAGATCGAAGCCGAAATGGCAAAGATCGAAAAAGAGGATCAGAAGGTCGAGCGCTTTGAGCTGCCCCGCGAGGAAGCCATCGCATACATGGACAAGCTCGGCGAGCCTTACAAGGTCGAACTCATCCGCGATCTGCCGGAGGACGCAATCATCAGCTTCTACCGCCAAGGCGATTTCGTCGATCTCTGCGCGGGCCCGCACGTGAAAAGCACGGGCGTGGTAAAAAACATCAAGCTGCTCAACGTCGCCGGCGCCTACTGGCGCGGCAGCGAGAAAAACAAGATGCTGCAGCGCATCTACGGCACGGCGTTTGAAAAGAAGGCCGATCTGGACGCGTACGTCACCGCGCTGGAAGAGGCGAAAAAGCGCGACCACAACAAGCTTGGCCGCGAGCTGGAGCTGTTCACGACCGTGGACATCATCGGTCAGGGACTGCCGATCCTGCTGCCCAAGGGCGCGCGGGTCATCCAGCTGCTGCAGCGCTTCGTCGAGGACGAGGAGCAGCGGCGCGGCTATATGCTCACCAAGACGCCGTTTATGGCCAAGCGGGAGCTGTATAAAATCTCCGGCCACTGGGATCATTACCGCGAGGGCATGTTTATCATGAGCGACACGCCGGACATCGAGGACGAAAACGCGGAGGTCTTCGCGCTGCGCCCCATGACCTGCCCGTTCCAGTTTATGGCGTACCTCAACCGCTCGCGCTCCTATCGCGATCTGCCGCTTCGTTACAACGAGACGAGCACGCTTTTTCGAAACGAAAGCAGCGGCGAGATGCACGGCCTGATCCGGCTTCGTCAGTTTACGATTTCGGAAGGGCACCTTGCCTGCCGCCCCGACCAGGTGGCGGAGGAGTTCAAGGGCTGCCTCGACCTTGCGAAGTTCATGATCGACACGCTCGGCTTTACGGAGGACGTGAGCTACCGCTTCAGCAAGTGGGACGAAAACGACACGGACAAATACATCGGCGACAAAGAGGACTGGGAATGCACGCAGAACATGATGCGGGATATCCTCAACGACCTCGGCGTGCCGTATCACGAGGCCGACGGCGAGGCCGCCTTCTACGGACCGAAGCTGGACATCCAGATTCGCAACGTCTACGGCAAGGAAGACACGCTGATCACGATTCAGATCGACTTCCAGCTCGCCGAGCGCTTCGGCATGCAGTATATGGACAGCGACGGACAGAAGAAGTACCCCGTGGTCATCCACCGCACGTCCATCGGCTGCTACGAGCGCACGCTCGCGTTGCTGGTCGAAAAATACGCCGGCGCGTTGCCGACCTGGATGGCGCCCGTGCAGGTGAAAATCCTGCCGATTACGGACCGCACGGCGGATGCGTCCGTCGAAATTCAGAAGTCGCTGGAGCAGTACGGCGTCCGCGTCGAGACCGACCTGAGAAACGAGAAGATCGGCTTCAAAATCCGCGAGGCGCAGATGCAGAAGACGCCGTATATGCTCGTCATCGGCGACAAAGAAGTGGAACAGGGCATGATTGCGGTTCGTTCCCGCAAGGACGGCGACCTCGGCACCATGACGCTCGCGGACTTTCGCGCAAAGCTACTGGACGAGATCGCGACAAAAGCAAAGCCGTAAAAACGCAAGAGACACAAACAGAGGGCGCAAAAGCGCCCTCTTTGTTTGTTTTCGTCATTCACTGTCAAACAGCGACAGCTGCCCTTCTTTCGACTCAAACGTCCAGAGATACTGAAACACGTCGTTCGTTTTATAGAGAATCCCGTGCTGTTTGCACTCTCTTGTGAAAAGTTCCATCAGCTTACCGTTGTTCGGGCTGTTGCAGACGTAGGCGTTGCCGAACGTCTTGATATACTGCTGCTTCACGCCGGGAAAGTCCCGATCCAGCGCGGCGTAAAAGTACTCCCGGTCCCCTTCGCGCAGCGTCACGCCAAAGCCGAAGCAGAGGATGCCCGTCACCCCCGCCCGGACGCAGTAATCGAGCAGGCCGCGCACGTTCTCCTCCGTGTCGTTGATAAACGGCAGAATCGGCGTCATCCACACCACCGTCGGAATGCCCGCCTCCTTCAGCGTCATCAGCATTTCAAAGCGCTCCCGCGTGCTGGAAACGTGCGGTTCGATCTTTTTGCAGAGCGCCTCGTCATAGGTCGTCAGCGTGGTCTGCACGACGCATTTCGTGCGGTTGTTGATTTTGACGAGCAGGTCGAGATCACGCAGAAGCCGCGCGGACTTGGTCAGAATCGCCAATCCGAACCTGTATCGCTCGATCACCTCGATGCTCTGTCTCGTAAGCTCCAGCTCCGTCTCCAGCGGAATATACGGATCGCACATCGACCCCGTGCCGATCATGCCGGGTTTGCGCTTTTTCCGCAGCTGCGCTTCGAGGATCTTCACCGCGTCCCGTTTGACTTCAATGTCTTCAAATTCGTGGTCAAACTGATAGCATTTGCTCCGGCTGTCGCAGTAGATGCAGCCGTGCGTGCAGCCGCGGTAGAGGTTCATGCCGTTCTGCGGCGAGAGGATGGTCTTATAGTCCGCGTAGTGCATCGGCCTTCCTCTCCCTTTCTGCGCAGTTTTTATCAGTATACCAGAGAAACCCTGACAATACATGTCAGGGTTCGGCTCCATCATCAAAAAGAACGGGAACCAAAGGAACTTCTCGGAATATCCGTTCGTTTTTATGCGTTCCGACGGTCCATGTTGCAGCAAACGATACCTGTTATTCAAAAAACGGTTGCAAACGATTAACACTCTGTTCGGCGTTTCTCCGCATTCGCTCCACAACCTGAGCGTATCCTTATTGCATGAAACAGCATCATCATCCGCTTTCTTCCAGAAAGAAGCGCCTGTTCCTCTTCCTTGCCGCCGCTTTCCTGCTGATTGCGGCGGTTCCGTTTGCAATCAGCGCCATCATGTGCGCGCAGGTACAAAACCGCATCATCCCGCTGAGCGAAGCGGCCGCGCTCGACGCGGACGCCGTCCTCGTGCTCGGCGCGCGCGTCTGGGACAACGGCAGCCCGAGCGGCATTCTGGAGGATCGGCTCATCACAGGCATCGCGGCCTATGAGGCGGGCGCATCCGACCGCCTGCTCATGAGCGGGGATCACGGGCGCGACGATTACGACGAGGTCAACGCCATGAAGGACTACGCAATCGCCGAAGGCGTTCCGGAGGAAGCGGTCTTCATGGACCACGCGGGATTTTCCACCTATGAGAGCCTCTACCGCGCGCGGGACATCTTTGCAGTGAAGGCCGTCGTCATCGTGACGCAGCGGTATCATCTCTACCGCGCGCTCTACGTCGCCGAGCGCATGGGGCTAAGCGCATACGGCGTCGCATCCGATCTGCGCACCTATCCCGGTATGCCGCGCTTCGAAGCGCGCGAGATCCTCGCGCGGCTCAAGGACTTCGTCTACACGCTCTTTATGCCGCTGCCGACGTATCTTGGCGACGTGATCCCGATTACGGGCGACGGGCGCCTGACGGACGGATAACGGCATTGTAACCCGCAGCAAAGTGAATTGTCAAACTAAGTGCAACACTTAAGGAGTTCACACTCCCACAAAGACTGAGGCGAACAGAAGCTAAGAACTTTACGAGGCCTGGCGTTGAGAAGCGCCAGGTTTCGTTTTAGAGTGGCGGGGCTGACTCTGGA
>JAAYUE010000069.1 GCA_012517905.1 Clostridiales bacterium
CCGGTGCCGCCGCCGGATTTGTGGATCAGCGCGGCGTCCTTGACCGCCTCAAAGATCTCTTCCATGCTGTCGCCGACGGGCAGCACAAAGCAGGCGGAGAGCTGGCCGAGCGGCCGGCCGGCGTTCATGAGCGTCGGCGAATTCGGCAGAAAGCGCAGAGACGTCATCAGCTCGAAAAACGAGTCCGCCGTCGCGTCCACGTCCGCCGTCTTGTCGTAGTTGGCGTCCGCCTGCGCGATTGCGTGCGACACGCGCCGAAAGAGACCTTCGACGTCCTCGGTGACTTTGCCCGTTTCGTCCTTTGCCAGATAGCGCTTTTCGAGCACCTTCATCGCGTTGTCGTTGATGCAGTTGAATGCCATGAAAAATCCCGCCCCTTATCAAAAATCGTAATCTATGTCGTTTCGCCGGTGAGAAGAGAAGACGCCTTGTTCAGGCGCAGATTCAGCATATCACCATATCTGGTGTCAGGCAAGATACAATACTGCTAGATATTGCGAGTTTACAGATCGTTCAAGGTTGTTACACACTGACCGACGAATATGGGTCACGTTCCTGCAAAAAGGCGGTTTTCGCCCGGTATAAACGAAAAAAACCGGCGGGGTCTACCGCCGGAACACCGTGAAATTACAATGTAACAATAAGCGCGGCTCAGCGTTTGTAGTCGAGGATCAGCAGCCGGTTTTCGCCGAGGGTATCGCAGGTCAGCGTCGCGGTGTTGGCGTTGAGGTGATGCACGCGCCGGCTTGCGTTTGCGGCGAGCAGCGGCTCGAGCCCTTCGATGTTGAAGTGCAGCGCGGGCGTTTTATAGTGCATGGGGATGAGCACCTTGGCGCGGAGACGGTCGGACAGCTCGGTCGCAGTTTTTGCGTTGATCGTAAACACGCCGCCGATGGGCGCGAACAGGATGTCTACGCCGCCGATTTGTTCGATGGTTTCGTCGGAGAGCATGTGCCCCAGATCCCCCAGGTGCAGGATGTGCAGCCCGTCGATTTGAAACAGAAATACGATGTTTTCCCCGCGGCGCGCGCCCTTGGCGTCGTCGTGAAAACTTGAAAAGCCCGTGACCGAGATCTCGCCCGCCAGGTGTGCGCCGGGCGTGCGGATGACGAGCGGGGCGCCCTTGACGCTGGCGAGGCAATTGTGGTCGTGGTGGTCGTGGCTGACCGTGACCGCGTCGCAGACGATATCGTGCAGGTCGTAGCCCGTTTCGCTGTCGCAGGGGTCGGTCAGAATGGAATAGCCGCTTTCGGCGGTCAGCAGAAAGCAGGAGTGTCCGTACCAGGTGATTTGCATATGTATCGTCTCCTTTATTCGAAAAATCAAACCTTCGGGGAATCAAACGGTTCACGAAATAAACCTTTACAAAAACAACCCATATTTATTTCAGGCTTTGTGTGAAAGCTTCTTTGGTTTCACAGATGTCGCAAGTCGGATCGGCGCCGGTCGCGCCCGAGGCGGAGAGGAGCAGTCTGGCCAGCGCGCCGCCGAGCGCGCCGCAGCCGGAGAGAAGCGCGCAGCGATCGCGCGGGGGAACGGAGTGGAAGAGCGTTTGCGCCGCATGTTCGGCCCGCCGGTACGCCGCGCGGCTTTCGTGCGCGCAGATCGCCAGCAGCAGCGCGCGGTGAAGCGCGGGATGGTCGGGACAGCCCGCTTGGCCGTGCCGCATCAGCGCGAGCATGCGGTTGACCGCATGGCGCCCGCCGTCCGACGAAGGGGCGGGAAAAAGGGCGTTGACCCGCTCGGCCAGCGCGCCGAAAAACGCGGGCGAAAAATCGAAGAGGAGCCAGCCGTTGACCAAATGAACGCTCTCTACGAGCGGCGCGCCGTAAAGCGAGCCGAAATCCGCGCCGAGCGCCCGCTCGGGGTCCGCTTCCTGCGGGGGGCGAACGCTCGCGTCGGCATGCCGCGCGGGCAGGCGGATCTTTTTCGCGTCGATCGGGCAGAGGAACGCGCCGCCGAGCACATCGGCAAAACGGACGCGAATCTCACTGTCGAAGGACGTTGTCATATCGCCAGTTTATCTGCGTGTCTCCCCGCTGTCAATGTTTGCCGCGTCAAACGCGTTAATTTTACGTTTCGCGGGGCGATTTTGCGTCCGCGCGGGCATGGAAATGTGAATTTCCGGTCGGCGCGCTGCGGATGAACGGAAATATGGTATAATACCTGAATCTACAAGGGACTGGTTCGGGGTCCGGCGCCGGGCGGCGTTGCCGGAGACACATTCTGTAAACTGATCGGAGGCCGTTATGCCAGAGAAACAGCTTCGCTGCCATATCAACGTCCGCATCTATGGAGAAGAGAAGTGCTTCGGGCCGGGCATTGCGGATTTGCTCGAGCGCGTGGACCGGCTCAAGTCGCTCCGCAAGGCGACCATCGAGATGGACATGGCCTACAGCAAGGCCTGGAAGATCGTCAAACTCGCGGAGGCGAACCTCGGGTTTCCGCTGCTCAAATCCGTCACGGGCGGAAAAGGCGGCGGCGGTGCGGAGCTGACTTCGGAGGCGAAACGCTTTCTAACGGCCTACCGCAGGTTTGAAAGCTCCGTCCGAAGCTATGCCGACGAGGCGTTCGTTGAAATCATGGGCGGCTGAACCGCATCTTATCGAAATTGAGGAGCAAACGCGATATGCAGTTTACCAAAGTACACGGGCTCGGAAACGATTTTATCATACTCGACGGCAGAACGGATTCGCCGGACTATGCCGCGCTCGCGCCGCGGCTCTGCCACCGGCAGACGGGCATCGGCGCGGACGGGCTTTTGATCATCGAAAACAGCGACAGGGCGGACATCCGCATGCGCATCGTCAACGAAGACGGCAGCGAGGCGGAGATGTGCGGAAACGGCATCCGCGGCTTTGCCAAGTACGTATACGAGCGCGGCATCGTGAAAAAAGACGAGTTCGGTGTTGAGACGCTCGCGGGCGTCATGCGGCCAAAGCTCACGCTGGAAGACGGCCAAGTGACGGGCGTGACCGTCGACATGGGAGAGCCGTATCTGGAGTGCTCTGAAATCCCCGTCGTCGGGGAAGGGCGCTGCATCGACCGTGAATTGAAGGTGCAGGGACGGTTTCTGCGCTACACCACCGTGCTCGTCGGCGTTCCGCATACGGTGATCTACGTGGACGATCCCACGGACCGGCAGTGGATGGAGCTCGGCTGGGACATCGAACACGCGAGCGTGTTCCCCCGGCGCACGAACGTCAACTTTGCGCACGTGACCGACGAGCGCACGTTGACGCTGCGCACGTTCGAGCGCGGCTGCGGGCCGACGCTGGCCTGCGGCACGGGCGCCTGCGCCGCCGCCGTCGCGAGCTTTCTCAACGGGCTGACCGGACGCGCTGTGGACGTCAACATCGAGCTCGGCACGCTGCACATCGACTGGGCGGAGGATAACCACGTGTATATGACCGGCCCCGCCGAGATCGTGTTCACGGGCGAGATCGAGCTGTAATAACGAGCTGTAATAAAGAGCTTTTACACGGGAGCGGTACGAGGCCGCTCCCTTTTTTACGTCCCAAACGACCTGGAACTGTACAAGTCATACAGAAACGTTGCGAACCATTGTAAATGCGGGATGAGTGTGGTACGCTTTCCACTAGACGGTCGGTCGACCGAACCATCATTTCCGACAAATCAACAATTCTATCGGATGGGAGCAACTGCAGTATGGAGACGAATTCTGCCGCAGCCGGCGCGCCGGGCGGGATCGCCGAAGCCGAACAGCTTCGCAAGAAGACATTCAACCGCAACAAATGGTATTATTCCATCAGCGGCATCGGCCGCGACATGAGCTATTCGCTCATCGACTCCTTTCTCCTCATCTATATTCAGTTCGGCGTTTCGCTCACGCTTGCGCAGTTTACGACGCTGAGCCTGATCATCGGCGTCGGCGGGCGCATCTGGGACGCGATGAACGACCCGCTCATGGGGGCGATCATCGAAGGCTCGCACTTCAAGAGCGGCAAGTTCCGTCCGTGGATCCTGCTCGGGGCAATCCTCTGCGGCCTCGTCATTATCGTGATGTTCAACATCCAGAGCATCCCCGGCTGGCGCTTCGTGGTGTTCATGACGGTCATGTATCTGCTCTGGGAATCCACGTTTACCATGAACGACATCGGCTACTGGGCGATGCTGCCGAGCCTGTCGAGCGTGAAGGAGGAGCGAAACTCCATCACCACGCTGACGGTGCTCTTTGCCGGCGTCGGCGCAATCCTCGCGCAGGGCATCATTCCGCAGGTCACCGTCGGCGACATGCGCGCGGGCTACCGCTTCGTCTCCATCCTGATCGCCGCCGTATTCATCGGCTGCCAGCTGCTGCTCTACTTCATGGTGAAGGAGCCGCCGCGCCGCAAAGCGGAAAAGAGCGAAAACATCTCGCTGAAAAAGATGTGGCGCACCATCGCGCGAAACGATCAGGTGCTCTGGATGACGCTCTCGATGCTCTTTTACAACATCGGCAGCACGATGCTCATCGCGCTGGCGGCAAACCTGCTCTATATGGAGATCGGCTACAACGGCACGCTTTACTTCTACGTGGTCGTCGCCTATGGCGTGACCATGGTCGCCGTCAACGCGCTCTATCCCGCGCTGGTCAACAAGCTGGGCAGAACCCGGCTGCAAAACGTGAGCATCCTCACGGCGGTCGTCGGCTATGCGCTCATCGCGCTGATGGGCTGGGCGCCGATCCTGCCGTTTAACATCGCGCTGCTGTGCGCGTTTTGCATGATGGTCTCCGCGGGGCAGTCGCTCTTTTACATGACCTGCATCATCAATATGGCCAACTGCGTGGAGTACAACGACTATAAATATGGCGAGCGCAACGAGGCCGTCGTCTCGACGCTGCGCCCGTTCATGGCGAAATTCGCCGCCGCGATGCATACGCTCATCGTTACGCTCGTGCTCGCGATCTCCGGCACGTTCCTGCTGAGCCAGTCGATCAGCACGCTGGAAACCCAGCGCGACTTTTTTGAAAAGCACGGCGCGGCGGACCAGGCATATTACATCACGCAGGTGCAGGGCTACCTCAAAGAATTCGACGGACTGACGGCGGGAACGGAAGCGTATCAAGCCGCCGCGGACACGGTCGGCGCGGAAATCGCGGCGGACAGCGTCGTGAGCCGGTTCCAGCTCGATCCGTCGTATGTGCCGGCGCTGAAGGACGCGATGGTCGTGCTGACCACGCCGGACGGCAAGCAGGAAGAGCTCGGGCGGCTCGGATCGTTCGACGCGTCCTCGATTTCGACCGATCAGGGCACTTACTCCATCAAGATCGACGACCTCAAGAGCGGCGGCGAGAGCGCGGCAAACATCCATTTCCGGGACCAGCGGACGCAGACCATGCGCATCTGGGTGCGCCTCGCGGCGACATTGCTGCCCGCGCTGATGCTCGTTCTGGCGCTCTATATTCAAAGGAAGAAGTTTTTCATCGACGAAGATTTCTATGACCAGATGATGGATCACATCAACAACCGCAAGCAGGAAGAGGGTTCCATGGCGTAGCTCCAATGCGCCTGGAAACAGGAAACGCGCCGAACGGACTTCGGCGCGTTTCCGCTTCAAACGGCAAATGGAAAGGAGAGCACCGGACCATGCAAGATCAAACGCAGTTGGACCAAGCGGCGCGCGCCGCGGACGACGCATCCGCAACCGTCGCCATAGAGCTCAAGGAAGAGATGGAGACGCTGCTGATTCCGCTCTACGGACGGGCGCGGATGAGCCAAATGGGCTATTTCCACGACACGGACGCGGAGGAGGCGGTGCGCTCGATTCGCTACGACTTTTCGAAGCTCCGCATTCAGGAGAAGACGCAGGTCATGCTCTCCGTACGCGGCGCGCAGATCGATGCGTTTACCGTCGATTTTCTGCGCGCGCATCCCGACAGCACCGCGGTCTATCTCGGCTGTGGGTTGGACGCGCGCGCCAAGCGGCTGAACATGCCCGCCCGGCTCTGGTACGATCTGGACTTTCCCGAGGTGATCGACATCAAGCGCCGGCTGTATCCGGAAACGGAACGATACCGGCTGATCGGTTCGTCGGTGACCCGCTGGGAATGGATGGATCAGGTGGAGCGCAACGGCAGGCCGTTGCTCGTGATCGCGGAGGGCCTCTTGATGTATTTGAGCCCACAGGAGGTGGAGACGCTGTTTTTGAAGCTGCGGGACAGATTTGAGGACGTTACGTTTGTGTTCGACGCATACTCGCGCCTGACGGCGAAGCAGGCGGGGAAGCATCCGTCGCTGAAAAAGACGGGCGCGAGCATCCGCTGGGGCACGGACGTGCCGGAGGAGATGACCGCGTTTGGAGACGGCATCTCGCACGAGGCGACCATCTATCTGACGGATGAACGCGCGGTGAAGCTCTTGCCAGAGCAATACCGCGGGATGTTCCGCTTCGCGGGGCGGTTTCGGGCCGCGCGGGAAGCGCACCGCATCTTCGTGATGCGGCTGCAGGCAAAATAAAAACTGCGGGCGGCTGGATATCCAGCCGCCCGCAGTATATGGCAGGGGAATCATCTTACCCACTCCGACGCTTCCGGGAAACAATGCATATGCACCGGGGATAGCGCGCGGTAGCCGTCGCAGAGCCCTCGCAACTTGCGCAGCCCAAGCCGGATCGATCGCAGTTTGAAATACATGCAGATATCCGAAACGGCCTTTTCGTCAAACTGGCTTTTGTGGCAGCTCAGCGCCTCCGCCCGCGCGGAGAACGTCTTTTTCACCGGCACGTATGTGTTCGGCTTGTCCGTGTAATAAAACGCCAGCGCTTTGACGGAATGGCTGCCGGAAAAGCCGATGCTCTGCATCACGCTCTCAAACGGCGCCATGTTCATGGTCGTCTTCGCGGCTTGCCCCGTTTTGATGTGGTCGATGTGGCACTCGCTGATCACGTTCGGGTCGGGCGCGAACACCGCGTCCGGCCGGAGGCGGACGATTTGCTTCGCCAGCTCGCAGGCGGCGTCCTCCGTGCGGTACATGCCGCCGTCGGCAAAGGGTAAAAACGTCACATCCGTTACGCCGAGCAGCTTTGCCGAGGCGAGCGCCTCCGCCTTGCGGATTTCCACGAGCTCGTCGCCGGAGAGCTTTGGATCGATCGCGCCCATGCGTCCGTCGGTCAGAACGACCAAGGACACATGCTTGCCCGCGTCGGTCAGCGCTTTGACGGTTGGCGCGCAGGCGACCTCGATGTCGTCCGGATGCGGGCCGATGAAGAGATACCGCTCAAACGAACCGAGCTTTGGCAGCGGGGCGACGTGTTTCAGAATGGAGAGGAACATAACCGCTTTGGCGACCTCCGTTCTTGGAATGAATTGGAATAAAAAGGATGTTTGTAACAGTATATCACGCGCGCGGCGTTGCCGTAAGGGAGCGGGCGGCGTATAATGAAAAACAGCAAATAAACGGCTGAGCAATAAAAAAGCCACCGGGGAGGAATAGATGCCGATTCCGCAGATTCGGACGGTCAAGCGATTTGAAGGAAGCCTCGCCGTCGACCGTACACGGGTGCGGACAGACGCCGGGCTGGAGGGCGCAAAAGAGGGCGTGCTCGCCATGCTCGCGCTCGGGCAGGCGAAGCCCGAAGGAAGCGGCGCAGTCGTATGGATTCGATACGACGGCGCGCTGCCCGCCGAAGGGTATACCGTCGCCGCGGGTTCGGACGGCATTGTCGTGGAGACGGGCGGCGTCGCGGGGGCGGTGTACGCCGCCGCGACGTTGTCGCAGATGCTGGCGGAAAACGACGGCGCGCTGCCGTTTTGCCGGATCGAGGACGAGCCGCGCTTTGCCTGGCGGGGATTTCTGCTGGACGTCTGCCGCCATTTTTTCCCGATGGAGACGGTTCGCCGCCTCGTGGACCTGCTGGCGTATGATAAATTTAACCGACTGCATCTGCATTTGAGCGACGATCAGGGGTTTCGCTTTGAAAGCGAGCGGTTTCCGCTGCTCAACAGCGTCGGTTCCTGGCGCGAGAGCACGCTGATCAAGCACGGCGGCAAGGCCTATCAGGACGGCCTGCCGCACGGCGGATATTATACGAAAGAAGAGCTTCGCGCGCTCGTGCAATATGCAAAAGCGCGCGGCGTTGAGATCATTCCCGAGTTCGACATGCCCGGCCACGCGCTCTCCGTCATGGCGGCGTATCCCGAACTCGCGTGTTTTCCCGAACCGACGAAGGTTGCAACGCGCTTCGGGGTGACGGATTTTTCCAAGAAGCTCTACTGCGCGGGCAGCGAGAAGACCTATGACTTTCTCTTTGCGCTGCTGGACGAAGTGATGGATGTGTTTCCGTTTGAATATGTCCACATCGGCGGGGACGAGGCGGTCAAGGCCGACTGGAAACGCTGCGGGAAATGCCAGACGGTGCGGCGCGAGCAGGGGCTGAAGGACGAGCGCGAGCTGCAGGGATATTTTCTCAACCGCGTGATCGGCCATATCGAGTCCCGCGGGCGGCGCGCCGTCGTCTGGAACGACGGACTCTGCAGGACGCTGACCGACAGCGCGGTCGTGCAGTATTGGACGCCGCTGTCCCGCGAAGGGGCCGCGCAGATCGCGCGCTATATCAACGCGGGCGGAGCGGCGATCCTCAGCCCGGTGACGCGGCTGTATTTCGACTATCCCTACGCGGCGACCCCGCTGGCGAAGACCTACCGGTATCGTCCTTCCCTCCACGGCATACGCCGGGGGAACGAGAGCCGCATCCTCGGCGTGGAGGCGGCGCTCTGGACGGAATGGGTCGACACGGAGGAGAAGCTTTTCTTCAACATCCTGCCGCGCCTCGCCGCGACGGCGGAGACCGGCTGGACCGCGCGCGGCGGCAAGCGCTATTCCGATTTTCTTAAGCGGCTGAAGCCGCATTACGCGCTCTACGATCGGCTCGGTCTGACGTATGCAAAGCGTGCGGAAGTGCCGGTCCCTCCTTGGAAGAGGGTCGGGGGGCTTGCGACCTTCATCGGCGGCGAGACGCACGCGGAACTGCTGGAACAGTTAAAAAACGGGACCAATGCCCCGCGATCATAACGACACAGGAGGGATAATCAAATGAACGAAACGCTGAACAACCTGAAAACACGCCGCAGTGTGCGCGCATACAAACCCAAACAAGTCGACGAGGCACTGCTTACGCAGGTGCTCGAGGCGGGCACCTACGCCCCGACGGGCGGCGGACGGCAGACGCCCGTCATCGTCGCCATTCAGGATGAAAAGACGATCCGGCAGCTTTCGCGCATGAACGCGGCGGTCAACAACAATCCGAACGACCCCTTCTACGGCGCGCCGACCGTGCTGGTCGTACTGGCCGACCGGTCGCGCGGAACCTACCTGCTCGACGGCGCGTCGGTGATAACCACGCTGCTCAACGCGGCGCATGCCGTCGGCCTTGGCTCCTGCTGGGTCCATCGCGCGAAGGAGGAGTTTGAAAGCGAGGAAGGCAAGGCGCTGCTCAAACGCTGGGGGATCGAAGGGGATTACGAGGGCGTCGGTCACGTCCTGCTTGGCTATGCGGCGGGAGAGCCCGCCGAACCCGCGCCGCGCAAAGCGAACTATATCGTCCGCGCGTAATGCGCAAAGGAAGATCATCGTCGCAAAAAGGGCGTCGGCGTATCCCGAAACGCGCGCATAAACCGCATAGAAAACCGCCGGACGCATGAAAATTCTGCATCAACGACGGGTTTACAGTTCTTTCACAATCGCGCAAAATCACCAAAAAGCCGCATAACAGCGGCTTTTTTTGCGCGAAATACGCGTCGGGTCGGTTGCATGCTTCGCCAGTGTTATTCATTTTGATTGCAAAGCGCAGATGTTTGGTTTATACTGCGCTTATGAAACGGAAAAAACGCAGGTCCAGAACCAAGGCGGATATCATCACGGGGGTGCTGTACGTCCTCTTCGGGCTGATTGTGCTTCTGGCGCTGTATGGCGTCGGCAGGCTCGCGTACGTGCTGATGGGGACGACCGTAGGCAACCATTATTATGCTGCGCTGGCGGAAAAAACGGCTCCGAACGACACGGTGGACTTTGCCTCGCTCTCCGCGGAAAACCCGGAAATCTGCGCCTGGGTGCGCCTGAGCGACACCGCGGTCGACCTGCCCGTGGTCAGGACGACCGACAATGCGTTTTATCTGGATCATCTGTTCAACGAAAAGAAGAATAAGGTCGGCACGCCGTTTGTCGACGCGGGCAACACGGGCGATTTTTCAGACCGGCATACGGTCATCTACGGGCACGCGCTCAAGAGCGGCGCGATGTTCGGCTCCTTCTGGGAATATGAAAATCCAAACTATTACAGCCGCCATCCCGACATCAGCTTGTTCCTGCCGGACGGGCGGCAGCTTACGCTCGCGGTGTTCGCCTGCTCCCGCGTGGACGGAGTGCGCAGCGCGATTCCGATCTCGTTTCCCACGGAAGCGGATTTTCTTTCGTTCATCGACGACTTGCATGAAGCGTCCGCCTTTACCAGCAACGTAAAGGTCGGTGCAAGCGACCGGATCGTCTCGTTCTGCGTCGTCCTGCCGGACGGCGGGGAGGGGCGGCTGCTCGTGAGCTGCAAGGTCACGGAAAGCGGAGCGGCCGGGGTGACCACGATCGCGGGCGAGTCTGCCGAGCAGACGCCGCAAGAGACCGCGCAGCCCGACGAAACGCCGGAAGGATAACGAAGCCTCGATATGCGCCGCCCGAACGGGCGGCGCTGCTTTATTTTCAGGAAACGGGCGTTCCTGTGACAGAGTAAGCGCGCTGTTCTTTTTTTGAAAATTATGGTATTCTATACGCATTCATAGAATTCCGCGCACAGGAAAGACGGATTCAAAAAACCGTATACTTACTGTGGAATAGCGGACCGATGGGGCCCCGATCGATCGTTGCGGTAAATCGAAAATATTCGATCGGGAAACACGCAACGAAACGCAGAGATACGTAGTGTTCTATTTGAAAGCACCAGGTGGTTTTCACGACGGCGCCGGTTTTTGCGGCGGCAGTAGGACAAAACGGACGAACGAAACAGAAGGGGAGAACGATGATGAAAACAAAACGCACCCTGATTGCACTCATTCTCTGCGCGGTGATGCTCTTTACGATCGGCTGCGCAGCGAAAAGCGCCTCCCAGACCGAAGCCATGTATTATTCCGATTCGGCGAGCGGCTCGTATGACACGGAGATGGCGGCGCCGCAGGCGGAAAGCGCAATGTACTCCGGCAAGGGCGCAAACGAAACGACGGTGTCGACGGAAGAGCCGCAGGGCGATTTCGACGTGCGCAAGATCGTCTACACGGCGGATATGTCCATCACGGCCGACGATCCCGCCGCGTCGCTCGACGCGCTCGTCGCCAAGGCCGAGTCGCTGGGCGGCTATGTCTCCGGTTCGTATTCGACGACGGACGACGAAGGCACGACGTATGCGACCGCATCGCTTAAGGTGCCCGCCGACCAGCTCGACGCGCTCGTCACCACGGCAAACGAACTCGGCAAGGTGGACAGCTATCGCCTGAGCTCGGACGACATTTCTCTGAACTACTACGATATGCAGGCGCGCCTTGACAACGCCAAGGCGGAGGAACAGCAATTGCTCGAAATCCTCGCCAAGTGCGAAACGGTGGAGGATATCCTCGCCGTGCGCCAGAGCCTGAGCAGCGTCCGCGCGGACATCGAGAGCTATACCGCGCAGATCAACCTCTGGGACAACCTCGTCGCCTATGCGACGCTCAGCGTTTCGATCAACCGCACGCCTAAGACGGCGGTGGAGGGCGAAAAGGAGCTTCTGCAGCTCTGGAAGGCTTCGGACGTTTGGAACAAGATGTCTCGCGGATTCCAAAACAGCGCGCGCTTTGTGGTGAACGCCCTCGGCGCCATCGGTATTTTCCTCGCCGTGGCGGCGATTCCGGCGGGCGTGCTGTTTTTACTGATCGGTCTGCCGATCATCATTCACAAGAAAAACAAGCGTAAAAAGGCGGCTGCGCTGAAGGCGCAGCAGGCGGCATCGTCCGAACCGGACGACACTGTGAAACAGAACGAATAAAAATTAACAGAATCAGGGGGATGGATAGGTGGTAACGATCAAAGAAGCCGTGACCAAAAAAGATTTGGTCAAGTTTATGGAATTCCCGCTCGAGCTCTACAAGGGAAATCCCTACTATGTGCCGGATATTCTCAGCAGCCAGGTCGCGGATATGCAGAAGGACAAAAACCCTGCGTTCGCGTTTTGCCAGGCGAAGGCGTTTCTGGCGTATCGGGACGGGAAACCCGTCGGCAGGATTCAGGCGATCCTCAACGACCGCGCAAACGCGACGTTCGGCAAGAAGTACATGAACTTCACGCAGGTCGATTTTATCGACGACGACGAGGTTGTGGACGCGCTCTTCGACACGGTGGAATCCTGGGCGCGGGAACTGGGCTGCTATGCGATGCATGGCCCGCTCGGATTTTCCGACATGGACCGCGAGGGCATGCTGATCGAGGGCTTCGATCAAAAAGGATTGTTTTACACCTATTATAACCATCCGTACTATCTCACGCAGCTGACGCGGCGCGGATACGACAAGCAGGTCGACTGGCTCGAGATGCGCCTGACGCTTCCGACGGAACCGATCGAGTCGCTCGTGCGCGTTTCGGACTACGTGAAAAAACGCAAGAAGCTGCATGTGGTGAACATGGGTGATAAACCGCTGAAAGAGCTCATCAACGACATGTTCCTGCTCTACAACCGGGCTTATACGCTCTTTGGCATGATTCCGCTGACCGAGGCGCAGATTGCCAAATACGTCGGCGAGTTTCGTCCGATGGTGGACAAGCGCACGACGTCGTTTGTCTACACGGAGGAAGGCGAGATGGTTGCGTTCGGCATCTGCTGTCCCGCGCTCGACAGCGCGATGCAGAAGATGCAGGGAAAGACGCTGCCGTTTGGCTGGATTCGCCTGCTTAAAGCGCTGAAAGGCAAAAACGATACGGTCGATCTGCTGCTCATCGCCGTGCGCCCGGACCTGCAGGGACAGGGCGTCAACGCCGTGGTGCTCGACGACATGCAGAATAAACTCATCAAACATGGCGTTCGATATGCCGAGACGGGGCCGATGCTCGAGATCAACGATCATATTCTCGCCCAATGGCAACGCTTCAGCGGCGTACAGCATAAGCGCCGCCGCTGCTTCGTCAAAGAACTATAAGAAAGCAAAGACCGCCAAAAATGGCGGTCTTTGCTTATTAAGCCGTTCGATGCAAATAAAAGGCGGTACGTGACAAAGTAGTGGAAAGTTGATTGCAATTGCGTTACAATGTAATCAAATTTCAGGGAGGTTACAAACATGAGATTAAGCGCACCGAAATTTCTCGTATGGCTGCTCGCGCTGGTTCTCGCCGCGCTGGCGATCGTGAGCAAATATACCGGCATTCCCTACATCGGCAGTTTTGTTCGGCAGTACGACTTCTGGTTTATGACCGCCGCATACGGGCTCCTCTTCCTGGGAACGCTGTTTAAGGGACTGTAAAACCGCAGCTCGACAAAAAAACATGCCCGCAAAAATGCGGGTATGTTTTTTGTCTTGCAGAATGCGTTGCTATTTCAAGTTGTTACTTCAAATCGGACAGGCGCTTGACAAAATAGCCTTTCAGCTGTTCCGCCGTCTCGGCCGCGCCGACGGCGGAAGGCGCCGTGCCCTGCGCGAGCGTGCCGCGCCCGCCGCCTTTGCCGTTTGCCGCGGCGTTGACCGCAGGCATGAGCTCGGAGACGTCCAGCGGAAATCCGCCGCCGGAGGAGAGCACATACAGGAGACGGCCGTCGGTCTCGCTCATCAAAAGCGCGAGCGTTTTCTCTTCGGAGGCAGCCTGCGCGAGGTCCTTCAGACGCGCGGCGTCAAATCCGGCATAGAGACGCACAACGAGGCGATATTTCCCCGCCGGGGCGGCCTGCGCGAGCAACTCCGCCGCCATGTAGCCGTTGAGCGTGCGGGCAAGGTCACGCTCGCTTTTTTTCAGCGCGCCGTAGTCGTCCGAGAGTTTCCTGACCGCGGCCAGGGCTCCGTCTCTCGGGCAGGAGAAGCGCCGCGCGATGGCGTCGAGATCGTCGTGCTGCGCGCGATGCAGGCGCAGGGCGCGCTCGCCGCAGAAAAAAGTGACGCGCGTGCCGCCCTTGTAGGCGGAGGTGTCCGCAACAAAGATCGAACCGATTTCCCCGGTCTTTCGGCAGTGCGGCGCGCAGCAGGTGCACATATCCGCGTCCTCGATGGAGACGATGCGAATCGGCGGATGCAGGCCCTCCGAGTGCTTTCGAAGCGGCAGATCCTTCACCGCGTCCTCGCTTTCGTAAAACGAGGCGGAGACGGGCAGATTCCGCCAGACGAAACGGTTGGCGAGATGTTCCGCCTCGATGATCTGCTCGTGGGAGAGCGGCTTGTCGAAATCGATGGTGGCATAGTCGAGCGCGAGATGAAAGCCGACGTTGCTCGCCGAAAACAGCTCGTAAAACGAAAACGAAAGCAGATGCTCGCCGGTGTGCTGCTGCATGAGATCAAAGCGCCGCGCCCAGTCGATGCGTCCCGCGACACGCGCGCCGAGAGGGAGCGCACGATCGATTCGATGCAGAATCTCGCCGCCCTCTTCCCGCACGTGGCTGACATGTGCCTCGCCGAGCGTGCCGGTGTCGGACGGCTGGCCGCCGCCTTCGGGAAAGAACACGGTCTGATCGAACACCGCATCGAATCCGTCTCCGGCGGGGACGCAGGAGACGACGACGGACTCCGTTTCGGTCATGTGGCTGTCGAGATCATACAATCGCTTGGTCATGGGCGTTCTCCTGTAAAACGGCGTAGTTGCATCAGATGAATGCGTATTGCTTGAGGACGAAGATGAAGAGGAACATCGTTACGATTGAAAGCGCGCTCGTGACCGCGACGAGCGAGCCCGCCAGCTCGTTGTCCGCCTGCATGCTGACCGCCATGGTATAGGTCACCATCGCGACCGGCGCGCCGAAGATGATCAGCACGACCACGATGAATTCGCCGCGAAAGCCCAGCAGCAGAAACGCGGCGACGGCCGCGACCGGAATGATCAAAAGCCGCAGGAAGGACACGACCGTGATGGCGAGCCGGTTCTTGCGGACCGCTGAAAACGATATGGTGCCGCCCAGCAGCACAAACGCCAGCGGCGTGGTGACGGCGGCCAGGCCGTCCACGGGCTTTTGCAGTACGGGCGGAAGCCTGACGCCGAGCAGATTGACGGCAAACCCCGCCACGCAGCCGAGGATGATGGGATTTGTGACGATGCGCAGCAGCACCTTCATCAGATGCAGCTGTTCGCCGCGGTAGCGCTCCATGGCGACGACGGAGAGCAGCCCGTAGAGCGGCACGCTCAGGGAAACGCCGATGGACATCATACCGAGGTTCCCCTCCCCGAGCAGGGCGGCGGCGACCGCGAGACCGAAGATGGCGTCGTTGGATCGGAAGATGCCGAGAATCAGCACGCCTCTGCGCCGGTTTTCTTTGCTGAGGATCGGCACCAGCAGCGCCGTGAGCGCATAGAGCGCGAGGATGCCGACCGACATATACAGAAGGAACGGCGTTTCGAACATGGTGTTCAGATCGCTCGCCGCGACCGCGCGGTAACACATCAGCGGCAGTGTGACATAAAAGATGATATTGTTTGCGCCGTGGAAGATGCGCTCGTCGGCGACGCCCGTTTTACGAAGCAGCGCACCGGTGATCATGTAGATCATCAGCGGCGCGACGACATTGAAGGATAGGATCAGGTTTTCCATGGTAGCCCCGGATATCACAGTCTGCGTTTCACCGTGCGAAACGCGATACAGGATGCATTATATCATAAGACGCGGAGAACGGCATTGGAAAAGCGGACAGAAATCCGGTATTTTGTTTCTTTGACTCAAAATGCCATTTGAAAGCGAAAACGCAGCATTGCCTTTCAAACGAACTTTCACTTGCCGGAACCGAAATCAAATCGTTAACAGCGCGTAAAATCGATGTGTCGCGCGGCAAAAAGGGTGTATATATGTTTCATTTATACCAAAATGATGGTATGATGACATTGTAGCTAGTACCCGGGGGTTACTTGGATGAGCAGATTTTCGGACGAAACAGCACTCTATTATTTCAATCGCGGTGTTTCGACAGCGGCTTATCTCGAGCTCGGCTGTCACGAAGGGGTTGGCGAGTATGGAGAACGGGTCTACCGATTTTCCGTCTGGGCGCCGAACGCGGAGTTTGTCAGCGTGGTCGGCGGCTTCAACTTCTGGAACATCGAAGCGGATCGCATGGAACGCGTCGGTACGACCGGCGTATGGGAGATCGCCATCGGCGTAGCACGCCCGGGCGATCTTTATAAATACGCAATCGGCACCTACACCGGCGAGGTGATCATGAAGGCGGATCCGTTCGCCTTCCGTGCGGAATTGCACGGCACCGCATCCGTGGTGGGCGACATGCCTTACTACGACTGGACGGACGAAGAATACCTCGACTGCCGGGATGACGGCGGCGCAGGCCACGACCAGCCGATGAATATCTACGAGGTGCACCTAGGCAGCTGGAAACAGGGGCTTGGTTACCGTGAGCTGGCGGACGAACTGATCGATTACGTGGCCGAGATGGGGTATACCCACATCGAAGTCATGCCGCTGATGGAATATCCGTACGATCCGAGCTGGGGCTATCAGGTGACGGGATACTACGCCGCAACGGCGCGCTATGGCGAGCCGGAGGAGCTGATGTATCTCGTGGACCGCGCGCACAGCCAGGGCATCAGCGTCATCATGGACTGGGTGCCCGCGCACTTTACGCGCGACGCGCACGGGCTTCGGCTCTTCGACGGCACGCCGCTGTTTGAGCATCCCGACCCGCGCAGGGGGGAGATGCCGCAGTGGGGCACGCTGCTCTTTAACTTCGAACGGTCCCAGGTGCAGTCGTTTTTGATTTCGAGCGCGATGTACTGGCTGAGGGAGTTCCATTTCGACGGCCTTCGCGTGGACGCGGTGAGCGCCATGCTCTATCTCGATTTCGGCAAACAGCCCGGCGAGTGGCTGCCCAACCGCTACGGCGGGCACGACAACCTCGACGCCGTCGCGTTTTTCAGAAAGCTCAACTCGGCAATTGGCAAGCTCGACGGCGGAAAGATGCTCTTTGCCGAGGAGAGTTCGGCGTATCCGTATGTGACGCGCCCCGTCTCCGAGGACGGCCTCGGCTTTGCGTACAAATGGAACATGGGCTGGATGAACGACATGCTCACCTATATGAGCATGGACAGCATCTACCGGAAATATCACCACGACAAACTGACGTTTTCGCTGTGTTATGCGTTTTCGGAGCATTACGTGCTGCCGTTTTCGCACGACGAGGTCGTGCACGGCAAGAAGAGCATGCTTTCTAAGATGCCGGGCGATTACTGGCAGCAGTTCGCGCAGCTTCGGTTGCTTTACGCCTATCAATACGCGCATCCCGGCAAAAAGCTCATGTTCATGGGCGGGGAATTCGGCCAGTATATCGAGTGGAAATTCGACGACTCGCTCGACTGGTTTTTACTCGATTACCCCAAGCACGCCGAGATGCATCTGTTTGTGCATGACTTGAACCATTTCTACCTCGATCATCCGCCGCTGTATGAAACCGACGACAGCTGGGAGGGGTTCCGCTGGTGCGGGGTGGATGACAACATCCACTCCATCCTCTCGTTCATGCGCACGGACCGGGACGGCAATTCGCTGCTTTGGACGTTTAACTTCACGCCTATGCCCTGGATGGACTACATGATCGGCGTTCCGCGATACGGCCTTTATACCGAGGTGTTTTCCACGGACGCGCCGTATTACGGCGGCACGGGGGATTATCCCAACGCGCCGACCATGTCGGTCTACGAACCCTACGGCGAGCATCCCTGCCGCATTCGCCTGCGGCTGCCGCCGTTTGGCGCGGTTTGCTATCGCTTCACCCCGAAACCCCTGCCGAAATTCGAGGCAAAACAGGAGGACGACGCATGAAAAAACGGATCGTGGCGATGCTGCTCGCGGGCGGCCAGGGCAGCCGCCTTGGCGTACTCACGTCCAGCATGGCAAAGCCTGCCGTGCCGTTTGGCGGCAAGTACCGGATCATCGATTTTCCGCTGAGCAACTGCGTCAATTCGGACATCGACACCGTCGGCGTGCTGACGCAGTATCGCCCCCTCGCGCTCAACAGCTACATCGGCACCGGCCAGCACTGGGACCTCGACCGCATGAACGGCGGCGTGTTCGTCCTGCCGCCCTATGTGACCGGCGTGGACGGCAGATGGTACACCGGCACCGCGAATGCCATTCACCAGAACCGCGAATTTGTCGATCAATACGACCCGGACTATGTGCTGATCTTATCGGGCGACCACATCTACAAAATGGATTACGGCGCGATGCTGCGCTTTCACATCGAGAAAAACGCCGTCGCGACCATCGCCGTGCTGCCCGTTCCCATGGAGGAAGCCCACCGCTTCGGCATCATGAATACGGACGAGAACGACCGCGTGACGTCCTTTCAGGAAAAACCCAAACTACCCAAGTCCAACAAAGCTTCGATGGGCATCTATATCTTCAACTGGCGCGAACTGAAAGAACGCATGCGGCTTGACGACGAGGACCCGAACTCCTCGAACGACTTTGGCAAGGATATCATTCCCGCGTTCATCGGCAGCGGCCAGCCGGTGTACGCCTATCCGTTCAAAGGGTATTGGAAGGACGTCGGAACGATACAGAGCCTTTGGGAAGCGAACATGGACATCATCTCCACGCCGCCCAAGCTCGTGCTCAACGACCCGCAGTGGAGGATCTACAGCCGCAATCCCATCATGCCGCCGCATTACGTCGGCGAGAACGCCTCCATCACGCAGAGCCTCGTGACCGAGGGCGACCGCGTGGAGGGAAAAGTACATCACAGCGTGTTGTTTTCCAACGTGTCCATAGAAGCGGATGCGGAGGTGTATGATTCCGTGATCTTCCCCGGCGCGGTGATCAAGCGCGGGGCGAAGGTCTATCAGACCATCGTCGGCGAAAACTCCGTCATCGGCGAGGACGCCGTCATCGGCGGCGAGCTGCGCCTCGGCGACGAGGTGGACAATTCGCTGACCGGCACGATCACGCTTGTCGGCAACGACATCGGCATTCCGGCGGAGACGTATTTGCCGCAGGGGACGGTCGCGACCGAAGACTCCTGCGCGGGAGGTAGCTATGACAAGTAACGCCTTTGGCCTCATCTATACCGGCGAGACGAATCCGCTGCTTCGCGATCTGGCGCTCTCGCGTTCCGTCGCCGCGGTCCCGTTTGGCGGGCGTTACCGCTGCATCGACTTTGTGCTTTCGGATATGGTCAACTCCGGCGTGACCAGCGTCGGCCTCATCACCCAGAAAAACTATCATTCGCTGATGGATCACCTCGGCGCGGGCAAGGAATGGGACCTGCACAGAAAGCGCGAAGGTCTTTTCATGCTGCCGCCGTTCATGACGAAGGAAAACACGGGGCTCTACCGCGGCAGCGTGGACGCCATCCGCTCCTGCCTCGGGTATGTGCGCCGCTGTCCGCAGCAATATGTGATCCTCACCGGCAGCCATACGATTTTCAACATGACGTTCAACGGCATGATCGAGCGGCACATCGAGACACGCGCGAACATCACCATGCTCTACAACGAGGCGGAGAGCGCCGTCGGCGAGGAACAGAACGAAGACTTGCGGCTGCTGCTGGACGCGAACGAACGCGTGACCGAGATGGAGCTCAATCCCTTCTCGCCGCGCTCCACGCGCCGCAGCTGCGACGTGATGATCATGGACAAGCTGCTGCTTGAGTATCTCGTGGAGGAAGCGTATTCCCACGGGGAATACGATGTGACGCGCGATATCCTGCTGAAAAAGTGCGCGACGCTCAAAATCATGGGCTATCGGTACGACGGATATGTAGCGCGGATGGATTCGGTGAATGATTACTTCCGCCATAACCTCGCGCTGCTGCAGCAGGAGGTCAGAAGCGATCTGTTCAACCCCGCGCACCCGATCTATACGAAGGTCAAGGACGAGGTCAGCTCGAAATACGGCGAACACGCGAGCGTGAAAAACTCCATGCTCGCGGACGGCTGCCAGATCGAGGGCACCGTGGAAAACAGTATCGTGTTTCGCGGCGTGAGCGTGAAAAAGGGCGCGGTGGTGAAAAACAGCATCCTTATGCAGGGCGTGAGCATCGGCGAAAACTGCACGATGGACCACGTGATCCTCGACAAAAGCGTCGTGATTCGGGACGGGCGCACGCTCACCGGCTACGACGGATTTCCGATCATCCTCAAAAAAGGAACGACGATTTAACAGCCCGTCAACCTCTCCGGGTTTGACGGGATAACCGATCTTTGCCTCTCGTCCTTCGGACGGGCGGCGGCTCGCTCTGGTTTGCCATACGCCGTGCGAGTGCCGCGGGCGCTGTGGAATATGGTTTTTCGGGAGGGATTTCCTTATGAAGGTGCTGTTCTGCGCGAGCGAATGCGTGCCGTTTGTCAAGACCGGGGGGCTGGCGGACGTCGCCGGCGCGCTGCCCGTCTCCCTCAAGGAAGAAGGGGCGGATATCCGCGTCATCCTGCCGAAATACCGCGCGATCGACGAGTATTGGAAGAGCCGCATGGAGCACGTATGCAGCTTTGAGGTGCTCTTTGGCTGGGAGAAGCTCTTTTGCGGCGTCGAACGCATCGTGGACAACGGCGTGACCTATTATTTCATCGACAACGAGTCTTACTTCTACGTCAACGAAATCTATGGAGACGGCATATCGGAGGGGCTTCGGTTTGCATTTTTCAGCCGCGCGGTGCTCGAGGCGCTCCCACGGATCGATTTTATTCCGGATGTACTGCACCTCAACGACTGGCAGACGGGGCTGATCGCCGCGCTGCTCAAGACGCAGTATGCCGCAAACGCGGATTACGCGCGCATCCGCACCGTGTTCTCCATCCACAACCTCAAGTATCAGGGCCTCTTTTCCTGGCGCGAAATCTCGGGCAGGCTGGGGCTGGACGAGCGGTATTTCACCTACGAATACCTCGAATTCTACGGCTGCATCAGCTTCATGAAGGGCGGTCTGGTGTTTTCGGACCGGCTCTGCACCGTGAGCCCCACCTATGCCGAGGAGATCAAGACGCCGTATTTCGGCGAGAATCTGGACGGGCTGCTCCGCGCGCGGGAAAACACGCTCAGCGGCATTCTCAACGGCCTCGATTATACGATTTTCAATCCTTCCAACGACCGCTTTATCAAGCATCATTTCGACGCGGACAGCCTGGACGGAAAGCTTGCCTGCAAGCGCGATCTTCAGCGCGAATGCGGGCTGGAACAGCGGGATGTGCCGCTCATCGGCATGATCGCGCGGCTTTCGCAGCAGAAAGGGCTGGACCTTGTCGAGCGCGTTTTGGGGGACATCCTGCAAAACGACGTGCAGATCGTGTTTCTCGGAAAAGGCGACCGGCGGTTTGTCGATCTGCTCAACTGGGCAAACTGGCGCTATCCCAAGCGCGTGCATGCGCGCATCGGCCTGGACGAGGGGCTTGCGCACCGCATCTATGCGGGCGCGGACCTGTTTCTCATGCCGTCGCAGTTCGAACCCTGCGGGCTGAGCCAGATGATCGCGCTGCGCTATGGCTGCGTGCCCGTCGTGCGCGAAACGGGCGGGCTGAAGGACACCATCGTGCCGTACAACATGTATACGGACGAGGGCAACGGGTTTTCGTTTGCCAACTACAACGCGCACGAAATGCTCTTTACCATCGAGCGCGCGGTGAAATACTGGAGCGAAGACAAGCCCATGTGGCGGCGCATGGTGCTGCGCGGCATGGCGGAGCGCTTCGACTGGGGCAAACCCGCGCGGGCGTACCTTGCGCTGTATGAGAAAATGCTGCCGTCGCAGACGGCGGAGAACCCCTGTCGCTGCTGCGATGGGGAACAACGGGCTGAGATTCTTGTCCAAAAAACGCGGAAGACAAAGGCAGCCGCCGTTTCGTCGGCGGAGCAGACGGAAGAACGGCCGGAGCAGAAGACGGAAACGCCGCCTGAACAGCAGGCGGAAACGCCAGCCGCGCAAACAAACAAAAAGTAACGCTCTGAAACGACGCAACAAAAGAGACGCCCTGACGGCGCCTCTTTTTGATGCGATAAAGATCAGATCAGTTCTCTGCCGTCCACGCGGGTCTCGCCGGAACCCGGCGCGGCGGGTGTCACCGCCACAGGCAGCGGCAGGCGGCCGGTGAGATCGAGGTAAAAGGCGGTTTCCGCCGCTTTGACATACGGCGCAAGGAAGAAATATCCGATGCCTCCCGTCAGCGCGGAGAGCAGGAACCAGCCGATGAAGCTCAGCTGGAGGCAGAAGAGGCGGCCTTTGTTGCCGGCCATCATCTGCTTGGACTTTTCAATCGCCTCCGTCGCGCTCAGTTCGGGGTGCTCGGCCAGCAGATACGGCGCCATTGCGTAGCGATAGGCCGCGACGATGCCGGGCACGATGAGCAGCAGCGCCCAGAGAAAGATCTTCAGCGCCATGAGAAAGCGCAGCAGCAGCGCGTTTCCAAAGATGCTGAAGCGCGAAAACAGCGTGTCGATCTTCGGCGCTGACTTGCTTTCATACAGCGAAATGTTGAACAGGTCGAATCCGAGTTCCACCGAACTGCCGACGATGAACAAACCGACGGCGTAGACGAACGCCAGACTGCCCATCGCGGCGGCAAGGCCGATGATCGGGCGGACAAACGTTGTGACAACCTGCGGATTGATCTGTCCGTCAAACACCTGATGGACCTGCTGCGAGGCATGGTTGAGATTCGTAACGAAGCGATAACCAATCGGACTCTGTCCGGCGTATCCGCCGAGGATGATGGCGATCAGCGCGGCGAGCACCGCCCACCAGTAGCGACCGCGCAGGATGTTCCACGCGGTTTCACGAAAATCTTTTGCCCGTCTCATGATGTGTTTCCCCCCATCAGTCATTCTTTGGTACAAGAGCAAGCGGTTTGCGACAGCCCGGCGTCCGTGCCGGAAGAGAAGGGCCGGGCGCCTACTCGATGGCGACCCAGTATTTATCGATCAGACGGATCGGGCGGTACGCCATCTTGGAATAGCGCAGGCGTTCCTCGCCGGAGTCGTCCTCGCGGTTGATATAGAGCGTGTCCTTCTCCGCGGCGTACTTGGCAAACCAGGATACGATCGCCTGATAGGAGCCCGCGTAATCCACGCGCGCCTTTTCCACATGGCAGTACAGCGTGTCGCCGACGATCTCGCCGACGGACAGCGCGACGATGGTTCCCGCAACGTCGATGTATCCCGCCTTTTGTCCGAGCTTGAGCGAGTCAGCCAGCAGTTCCTTTGCGCGCTTCATCTCCTCGGCCTCGATGACTTTGTCGAGCGGGGCATGCTGCTCGTATTCATCGAGAAACGCGATGGCAAGCGGCAGCGTCTCCTCCGTGACGGGCACGAACTTCGCGCTGGGGTTGTCCTTGCAGAAGCGGTTGAGGTGGTTGCGCTGCGTGTGGTATTTGTTGCCCGAAAAATGGATCAGGTCGCACGCGTTGTAGAGATAGTCCGCCCAGTTGCGGTGGGTGGAGACGATCGCGCGCTCACCGTAGCGCGCCTGCAGCAGCGCGAGGCCCTCTTCCGGCACGGCGCAGAAACGCAGCGGCATGCCGGTTTCCTTTGCGTGCGCTTCGACCGCGTCCAGCGCGGCGTCCAGATCGCCGCCGCCGACGGGAAAGACGAAGCAAACCCCCTCGTTCGGGTATGTGGCCAGCATGACGAGCATGTCGGCGACGATGGCATAGGCGGAGTGGAAGAACGCGCGCCACTGAAACACGGCGCCGAGCGTATAATCGCAACTGCGAAACGGCTGAACGTTCAGGTACGGACGCAGCTGATCTGCGTTTTGAATCGTTATTTTTGAAAATTCCAACATAAAACCCCTGTATCTTGCGGCGCAGGCCGGACAGACTCCCTGTCCGTCGGCCTGACGGAAAAAATCACCTTATTATGATATCACGACTTTTCGCGGCAGGCAACGCCCTGACGCACCGCTCAAGTGAACGGATTGCAACATTTTCACCAGTTGTAGGGCGATAGCGGCGGTACGCGCAGCCCGGGAAAAAGAATCGGCGTGTCAAAAACGACAGAAAACAGTCCATGATCCCAAATAATCTGTGAAAAAAATTCGGAAAAGTTAAGAAAACAATACCATGAAACGCGCGGAAGGCGTATAATATACGTACAAACGTTCGCATAAGGCGGACAGAGGAGGAATGAATGAAAGCGACGACATTGCCGCGCCTGCGCGCGGAGGCAAAGCGGCAGCTGCTCAACTACCGGCGCAACAATTCACGCGTGTACCGCTGCGCGTCTCTCCGGGCGGAAGGCGGCGTGATGATCGGCTGGGTGCGCGCCATCGATGCGGCGCGCGCGTATTTCCGCGCGGCAAACCCGATCAAGGAGCGATTCATGAGCCGCCTGTTCGGCCTCGAAACGCCGCTGCCGCGCGGCCAACCCGTGCGCGCGCGCATGATCCGCCTCAGCCTCGAACTGAGCGTTTCGGAATCCACGCTCTACAAATGGCGTGAGGACATCATGGAGGTCGTGCTCTACGCGGCGATCGAGTCGGGGCTGGTCGGCCTCTTCGGCCTGCACGAGCGCGCGGACGAGCAACCGCCTGAGCAGGACGACAAAGCGCCCGTTGATTGACGCGGCTTGTCGGCGGATGTTAGAATGCAGCAGGATTCATGAAAACGGGGGTATGATATGGCGAAGGCCGCGAGCATGCACATCGGACCATACGACGTCAGCGTCACACGCAAAAGAATCAAGAACCTCTACCTGCGCGTGCTGCCGCAGGGCGGCGGAATCGCGGTCAGCGCGCCGCTGCGCACGGGCGACGCGGAGATTTCCCGCTTTGTGCTCAGCCGCGAAGACTGGATCGAACGCCAGATCGAGCGGCAGGGAAGCCTTACCCCCTGCGGCTTTGAGGACGGGGATGAGGTGCCGTATTTCGGCAAACGGCTCACGCTGCGGCTGCTGTATCGAACCGGGCGCGTCCGCGCGGAGCGAAAGGGCGACGCGCTGGAGCTCTCGATCAAGCGGGAGGCGGACGAGGCAGCGCGCCGAAAAGCGATCGACGCCTGGTATCGCGCGGAACTGTACGAGGCGGCGGGGGCCATGCTGCCCGCCATCGAGCGCACCGTCGGCAAGCGCGCAGGCGAGCTGCGCGTGCGGGACATGAAGACCCGCTGGGGTACCTGCAACACGAAGACGGCGAATATCACGCTCAATCTGCGCCTTGCCCAGCGCCCTGCGGAGTGCCTTCGGTATGTGCTCACGCACGAGCTTTGCCATCTGCACGAGCCGGGGCACGGGGAGCGCTTCTGGCGGCGCATGGACGAATACTACCCCGACTGGAAGCGCGTGCGAAAGCTGCTCAAGCGCGGAATCTGAACCGGAGCGCAACGAACGACTGAACGAAATAACGGGCCGGCGCGAAACTGCGCCGGCCCGTCGTGCATTGTTCGCGGGTCAGGACAGGTTGTTTTTTTGCAGCACGGGGATCATGCGCCGCGCCACCAGCGCGGCGACCAGGCTCATGACCGCGTCGCCCGGAATGAACACGAGGAAGCAATACAGCACCGCGGTCCAGAGGGAGATCTGCTTGCCCAGATAATAGTTGCTCAAAAAGTAGAAATACGTCGTGCCGAGCACGTAGACGACCAGCAGCCCCGCGAGCGCGGCGAGCAGCAGCCGCAGAAACGAGGGACGCTCCGCTTTTCGCGCGATCGCGCCCGTGACGAACGCGCCGCAGACAAAGCCGACGAGGTAGCCGAACGTCGGCTTGAGCACATAGCCGATGCCGCCCCCCTGCGTAAACACGGGGATGCCGATCAGGCCCACGAAGAGGTAGACCAGCGCGCTCGCGGCGCCGAGCTTCTTGCCAAGCATCATGCCGGCGAGGGAGACGAAGAACGTCTGCAGCGTAAACGGCACGAGCGGCACGGGGATGCGGATGAACGCGCCGACGGCGATGAGCGCCGCAAACAGCGCAACGAGGATCATCTTGTAGGTGCGGGATTGGGCGACAGGGTTCATAACGGTTCGGTTCTCCTTGTTTGGTTCGATTCTGTTGAACATCCGCTGCGGCGCGCAGGAAACGGCCATGCGTCAGGTCAGGCGAATGCTGATTTCGCCGGAGGAGAGCGTCTCGCGCGCGCCGTCCGGGTATTCCACAACGAGGCGGCAGCGCTTGTCCACATCCAGCGCGCGGGCGGGCGTCGCGCGGTCCCCCGCGAGAACGGTGACGTCGCGTCCGATGACGAAGCTGCGGCGGCGGTATTCCGCGATGGTCTCCGCGCCGCCGAGATCGCGATAGAGCGGCAGAAATCTGTTGAGGTATTCCGCAATCATGCGGTTTTTCGCATCCGGCGCGGAGGCAGAAAGCACGCTGCCCGCGATGTTGCGGATTTCCTCGGGAAAGCCGCCTTCCGGCGCGTAGACGTTGATGCCCGTGCCGAGGACGGCGTACTCAAACTGTCCGCTCTCCATGTCAAACGAGCCCTCCGTGAGGATGCCGCAGATCTTTTTGCCGTCCATGAATACGTCGTTGACCCATTTGATCTCCGCTTTTCGACCGGAGAGCGCCTCGGCCGCGCCGCAGACCGCGACGGCGGCGGTGGTGGTGATCAGCGTCGCGTCGTCCGGCGCGATCCTCGGCTTGAGCAGCAGCGAGACGTAGACGCCCGTGCCCAGCGGGGAAAAGAAGCTGCGCCCCTTGCGGCCGCGCCCGCCGGTCTGTTCGGCGGCGACGACCACCGTGCCCTCCGGCGCGCCCTCGTTTGCGAGCTTGCGCAGAACGAGGTTGGTGGAGTCCACCTCGTCGTAAACGTGCAGAGAGAGAGACTTTGCTTCGCCGGTGAGGTAGCGACGGATGCCGCTTTCGGAGAGCACGTCGCTGCTGGCCGCGAGGCAGTAGCCGCGGTTTGGCACGGCATCGATGGGGTAGCCGTCCGCCTGGAGGGATTTGATCGCCTTCCACACCGCGTTTCGGCTGACGCCGAGGCGGCGGGCGATCTCCTCGCCGGAGAGGAAGACGCTTTTATTCGATTCGAGCAGCTCGCGCAGGTGGTCTTGTACGGTCATGGGAAAATCTCCTTAGGGGGTAGTATAAGGGGAGGGAAAACAAATGTCAACCTAATATATTTAATAAGGTGACCATTATGAAGAATTGTTTCAATTTATTTGCTAGTGCTTTGTGTTTCATAATCTTTTTTGATTTTTTCAAGGGCTAGATCAGTATAAAAATCTTGAGAAGGTGATTTTATATTGTGCGAGTCAAGTCTTCTTCTAAAAACTAAGTTTGAGTCACATTTTAGAGAGCGCTTTATATCATTAAAAAGGCTACCTTGCCGAAACCCAATTACGTTTTCTTTGCACCATTTACATACGTCAGAATGGTTATATTTCCATATTGAGCGAAACTCTTCATCACTAAGACTAAGCACTTGAGCATTAGGATCATTTGTAAGTTTGAAACGAGTTGTCCTTGCAATTGTTGCAGCTGCAACATCTGGTGCAGTAATAGCAACTAATAAATCCCGATTTGTTGCTTTTTTTATGCTTTCAAGTTGCACACTAAAACCTAGAACAATTGAGTCATCTATGCCAGCGTTATTTAATTCTTTAATTGAGGCAACTATTTTCGAAATGAACTGATTTGCTTTATCTGATGCCCCATATTTTGCAACTTCTCTTGATAGAAATTCTTCTGGTTTAAATGGTAGTTTAAACCCAAGAGGAAGAATAAACAGATTATCTTCCTGAAAAATATCACGGGAGAAATACTTTTTCATGAATTCAGTATAATTTAATGCAGATCTTGCTATTAGCATGAAAATATAAGGTTCAAGATGATCACAATAATAGTGCGCAATATTATTTCGATAATCTTCTAAAAATAGGATATTCTCTTTTATAGCAGTGAAACTGTTTTTTGCTATAGTGTTAATATATTCGTTAACATAGGATAAGGCGGTATTCAGTGGAATAGTATGATTATTGGGCAAGAATATTGACCTTGACTTTATATACTTCCTAACAAAAGCCTTTAGAGCTAATTCCCAAGCATTAATTAAAAGAAGAACTACTGATTCGTACCTGTACTGAATATTTGGTTTGTTATGTAATTCAATTGCTGCAAAATAAGCGGCGGAAGAGTTTTTTAACATATTAGTAAGTATCATATTTCTTTTCGCCATATGTCTTAACTTCCATTTCTTAGTAGATATTATTTACTTTAGCATAGAAAAAGCTACCCTTACGGATAGCTTTATTTGCATTCACTATTTCTTCTTTCGAGAGAGATTCAGAATCGACAACCCCAGAAACAGGATTCCCGCGCCGACGAGAATCCCGATGCTCATAATCGGCGTCACCACGGTGTCCCCAATCTTGAACGTGACCCCCATAAGCTCCTTGAAGCTCTCTATCACGTCCGCCGGCGCACCGGCAAAGCTCGCCTTGAGCGCGTCCTCCATGATCACCTGCCGAAGCAGCAGCGCGGAGTGCGACGGCGGGAAGAACTTGATGACCCACTGCACGCCGTTTGGCAGCTGGCCGATGGGGATGTAGATGCCGGTCAGAAAGCCGATGACGGTGCCGATGATCGTGCTCGCGATGGAAAACGCGTTGATGCTCCTGAAAAACGACACGAAGAACAGCACGAGCGCGGTGCTGGAAAACGTCGAGAGCAGAATCAGCCCGAATACCTTCAATAGCTGCATGCCGCCGAGCAGCGCGCCGCCGCCCGCGAGCACATAGACCTCGCACAGCGCGAGCGCGATGAGGCACATGATCACGCCGATGACGAACGCGCTGAGAATATAGCCGCCCGCGATGCTCGTGCGCGCCAGCGGGGAGGAGCGGATGTCCTTGATGATCTTCTTGGACTGATCCTCCACCATGGTGCCGAACGCGCCCATCGTGGTGGTGACCGACGTGACCGCGATGAGCCCCGCGACGATCCAGCTGTCCATGACGAAGCGCGAGCCGGGCACGTCCCCCATGCTGCTCGTCCAGACGTCGCCGAGGAAGAGCGCATACATGCCGATGATGATGAACACCGACAGCAGCGAGAAAAACACCGAGGCCCGGTCCTTGAAGAATACGAGGAGGTTGCGTTTCATGAAGTTGATCATTCGCGAATCTCCTTTCCGGTGATGGCGATAAAGGCGTCGTCCATCGTGCCCGTGGTCACCGTAAAGCCGGTGATGGCGTCCTTGTTCGCTTCGAGCAGCGGCAGCGCGTCCAGTGTGCCGGCTATGGGCACCGATACGCGGTTTGCGACCACCGTAGGCGCATAGCCCGCCTCGGTCAGCCGCGCGAAGAGCGCCTCCGGTTGTTTTGAAATCAGCGTGAGTTTATCGCTCGTATAGCGCTCCTTCAGGTCGGACGGCGTGCCCTTGGCGACGATGCTGCCGTTGTCGATGACGATGACGAAATCCGCCTCCGCCGCCTCTTCCATATAGTGCGTGGTGAGAAATATGGTCATGCCCGTGTCGTGCTGGAGCTTTGTGATGGTCTCCCAGACGCTTTTGCGCGTCTGCGGGTCGAGCCCTGTGGTCGGCTCGTCGAGGAAGAGGATTTTCGGCGTGTTGACAAGCGCGCGGGCGATGTCGCAGCGGCGCCGCTGCCCGCCGGAGAGCTTGCCGTAAGGGCGCTTGAGAATCTCCGAAATGCCGACACGCTCGGCGACCTCCGCGATGACGTCGTTGAGCCGCTTTCCCCTGAGTCCGTAGAAACCCGCGCGGATGCGGAGGTTTTCCTGCACGGAGAGCAGGGGATCCAGCAGCCCGTCCTGAAACACCGCGCCGATGCTGTGGCGGATGGCGTCGTCGTCCTTGCCGAGCGTGTGCCCATCCACGACGACCCTGCCCGCGTCCGCCTGTAAAAAGGTGCAGATGATGTCTATGGTGGTGGACTTTCCCGCGCCGTTCGGGCCGAGAAACGCGAAGATTTTACCGCTCTCCACGTAGAAATCGATCCCCTTGACCGCATGGACAGGGCCATACGATTTCTGCAGGCCGGTCACCTCGATGATGTGGTCCAATCGACATACCCCCGTTTCGCTGAAGATTGTTTCGCATTTGTGGTATCGTATCATGCCGCGCGCTGGCGCGCAAGAAATTGCGCGGGATTTTACTGTCTGCGATTATATTTTTGACAGTTATGACGCTTTTTTCCGACCCGGATGGCGCATAAACAGAAACAAAGCCCCGCCGGCGGCTGCCGGCGGGGCTTTGCATAATCATAACGAATGACGATTCCGATCAGTTGTTGGTCTTGATCTTAAACAGCGCATACAGCGGGCAGAACCCGAAGATTCCGGTGACCAGGGGGATCAGTCCGATGAGGCCGATCCAGCGGATGCCGCCGGAGAGGAAAAAGATCAGGCTGAGCACTGCAATACCGACGATGATGCGAATCCAGCGATCGACTTTTCCAACATTCTGTTTCATGATAATATCCTTCTTTCTGATGGTTCAATGGGGTGGGTTTGTTCTCTTGTCTGTTGAAATCGGCTGTCGTTCAGCCGTGCCGCGGGAGCGTTACGGCAACTCGACGAGGATGTCGTTTCCTTCCACTTTGACGGGGAACGACTTCGCGTCGCCAACCTTCATATTGACAAACGCGATCTTTGCGCCGGAGAGGGATTTGCCGGATCGGACGTCGAACTTTGCGCCATGACGCGGACAGGTGACCGTCGTGTCCTCCAGCTTTCCGCCGGAGAGGTCGCCGCCCATATGCGGGCACTTGTTGTCCAGCGCATACAACGCGCCGCCGACATTTGCAAGCAGGATGACGAGTTGATCGAGTGAAAACTTCTTCATTTCGCCGGGCCATATCATGTCCGCCTCGGCAACTTTGACATATCCCATACTGCAACCTCCTTACTGATGGTTTCAGTATAGCACAGAAAATCCGCCGCACTGTGCGAAAGTCACGATAAAATGTGATTTCGATTGAATTGTGCGAAATTTGGTGACGTGCGCACGGTATGGGCCACTTTGCTGCGGTATATTAAATACAGAATAGAAACGGGATATCCAGATATCGCACCAAGAGAAAGGGAGTTATCGTATGTTTACGGAAAAAGTCAAACAGCTGCTGAACGAACAGATCGACAAGGAATTCTATTCCGCTTACCTGTATCTGTATTTTGCGAATTATTACGTTGAGCAGGGCCTCAACGGCTTTGCCAACTGGTTCACCATACAGGCGCAGGAGGAGCGCGATCACGCGCTGCTGTTTATCAAGTATATGCAGAACAACGACATCAAAGTTACATTTGAAGCCATCGGCAAACCGGATGCGGAGCTGAAGAAGCACATGGATGCGCTTCTTGCGGCCCTGGCGCACGAGCAGTTCGTCACCGCCTCGATCCATACGATCTATGAGGCCGCCTATGAGGCGAAGGATTTCCGCACGATGCAGTTTCTGGACTGGTTCGTCAAGGAGCAGGCGGAGGAGGAAACCAACGCCAGCAGCAACATCAAAAAGATGGAGCTCTTCGGTTCCGACAGCAAGGGCCTCTATATGCTCGATCAGGAGCTGAGCGCGCGGGTCTATAGTCCGCCGAGCCTTGTGCTGTGAGCACAGGAACAAACCGGATAAAAAATAAGGGGAAAGACCGCCGGATATTCGGCGGCCTTTCCCAACAAGAGTGAGCGGGGAAACCCCAATTGTACAAATGCCGTCACCCGATATACACCTTTTCGAGCAGTTCATCGCGCTGCGTTTCGTCGTTGAAACGGTAGAGGAAGAGCCAGCCGGCGGCGGAATCGACCTTGTTTGCGTCGTCTACGATTTCGTGTTCCAGTTCGACCGTGCGAACCAGAACAGGCGAATCTGTACCGATATCATAAACGGAAATCGTCTTCCCGCTCGCGGTTGCCGCGATGGAGCTGTCGACATACAGAAACGCTTCATCCTGTCCAATGCCAAGCAGCGTCATGCGCTCGCCGTTGTCGGGATCCGCTCGATAGAGCGTTTCGCTTTTTTGCGTTGGAAGATGGAAGAGGCGCCTGAAATTTCTTGGGAACCACTTCATGGAGCGGAACGTCTTGGTCAGCAGCAGAATATCCGTGCCGGTATCGTAGGTGGCATACATTCTGTCCGACGTTGGAAACGAACAGATTTCCCGGCCTTCGCCTGTCGTCCGGTCGTACCGAAGCAACGCGCCTTCTGCGGCGATCAGCATGGAGGAATCCGACAGTCGAAGGATCCAGCGATCATTCGTTGTGTCGTATATCTGTCCATATGGCATCATAAAAACAACGTCGATGGGCAGCACGGTTCGGCCAACGGATGAATCAAATAAAGAGACGTCAAACCAGGTAGTGAGTTGGACAACAGTTTCAGAATCTTGACTGCTTTTCGCAACGATAATATATTGCCCGTCCTTTTCGTAGAGCACCAACTCAGGTCGAAGACTGGTGCCGCTGAATGCGTGTAGGTCTTCAAGGAGAAACTGATAATCCGGAACCGAGAGAAGCATTTTATCGCTTAACGCGCCGATCCGTAAATTCAGTCTGCCGTAGAAATAATCAACAGCAGTGGTGCGATAATAAAGGATGCCATTTTCTGCAATATAAAAATCCCAGACATTGTCGTTTTTTAGATTTTCATGGCCGGAGGCTTGACTTAGTAAATCGACCGGCTCGCTCTGCGCCGAATCGCGTTTGTAGAGACAAAAACGACGAAACGCGCCGTTGTCGTTCGTGCCGATGTCTGAAAATCCGGAGTAATAGAAACCATCGCTTTTTACCGCCAGCGCACGGATATCCTCAGCCTCGAATTCCAGTCGGACATCCGATCCGTCGAGGCGCATACTGTATACGCCCTGTTCCACTTGCTCCGCAGACTGGTAATAGATGCGGCCCTGATAAAGAGCGCACTTTTCACCATAGTCCGCGTCGGAATCGGCCTTGAAGTTTGCATAAAATATAAGCGTGTCCAAATCATTATATGATGGATCGCGAATGACGCAACCCGTACAAAGAGAAAGACACAGTATCATGCAGAGCAGAAGCGCAATCGCAGTTTTTTTCATTGGGGTCCCTCGAAGTACAACAGGCTGACAAGAGTGAATCATATTTACCTGATAATTATATCGAACGATCGTTTGAATTGCACGTGGAAAATCGAAAAAAACGGAGCGAACGCTCCATTTTAAACAAATCCAGAATTTCGATCATTCATATGCCATTGATGCCACGTTGTCGCTTTCGTCGTTGCAACATAAAATTCGGTGCAAGTGGTTCGAGGGAGCTCTAGCAGCTGTACGATGATGTGTGAGTTGCGTAGATACACAAATTTATATTCAATTGTTTCAGAATTTGACGCGCTAAAAAGCCGCTCCGGATCGAAATAAATAGATTGATTGAGCCGGAGTATGCGGCCGGGCAACGCAGGATTTAAAAAAGAGATAGGCCCGGCTGTTTGGTTAACGGGCAAATCCTGCATCAGGTCGATCTGCAGCAACACGAGCAGCGCTATTTGATACAGTGTAAACACAGTAACAATGAGCGATAAGATGAGAAGTATGCCCATCAGGCCATACTGATAGCGGGACAGTCCTTCCTTGACAATAGAGAAATCAACAGTGCGGTTCCCTTTTTTTTGTACGTACATAGCGAATAGTAAGCACAAGTGCGGAAGCTGCGAGTGCGGAACAAAGCAGAAGGAATATGGGACGGGCAAAGTAGACCGTACGCACATGCTGCCAGTAATCGTAATCAAGCGTTACAAAAGGAGCGCTAAAGCTCTTCAGGATAGTAGTTGCCAAATGCTTGACATAAACGGGTTTCCCCCGTGAATAGGTGCGGTTTCATAAACCCAATCGTCTGTAAGACAAGAATAGTACAGATAACTTACACTGAGCCCTGTAAATATCTGTTGAGCTACGTCACTACCAGAGACAATGTAGTCGTTCTTACTGGTATGATAGCCGATTGAAAAGAAAAATTATCGGAATATACGAATGCGTGAATTCCGATAATGCGCGGGATATCGTTGATCGAGTAAATTACGGATCTATGAAGACGCCGGGCCATAGCCCGCGGCGGGAGGTCAATCGCGGATGATCTTGACGCTACTTTTGATCAATCGCTTTTCTTCGTACATTTTTGTGTCCGCCTGATGCAGAACGTTATCCAGTATTTGATCGAACCCGCAGCTCAGCATCATGATTCCGTGGCTGACGCTGATGAGATATTTGCGATCTTTCGTCTGGTTGATCGCCTCGAACTCGGCGATGACACGCGACCAGACGTGCTCGGCCTGGGAATCGTCAACCCCCTGGAAGACAATCAGGAACTCGTCGCCGCCGAGGCGAATCAGAAAATCATCCGTACGGATTTTCGTGCGAACGGTGTTTGCCACGGTGGTGATCAACTCGTCTCCCGCCTCGTGGCCGAGCGTGTCGTTCACTTCCTTGAGGCCGTTGATGTCGATGAAGCAAACGCTCAACTGACATTTGAACTTCGATAGATTCTTATACAGATAGGAGAGTTTTTCGATGCCCGCCCGCCGGTTGTAGGCGCCGGTCATGGCGTCATATTCCGAAAAGAACTTCACCTGATTGCTTTTGATCTGGCTGCTGGTGACAAATCCCGCCAGCACGAGAGAAAAGAGGAACAGGACGATGTAAAACGGATAATAATCGCTCAGCGAAGCGCGTGCAAGATCAACGAACCCGGTGTCCATGACGGCGCCGGCGCGGGACGACTTGGGGATAAACGTCACGATATACCAGGTGCCGACATCGCAGGTGACAACGCTCCCCTCGTGGCTGGAGGAGAGAAGCTCGCTTGGCTGAATGCTTGTGTAGCAGAAATATCCGCTGCGGGTGTTCAGCGTGCCGCTGCCGCTCTCCTGAAACGAAGCCCACTCCTCCGGATACTGCGCGGCGAAGCTGACGGCGGATTCCGGGTCGAATGAAAACGCCCATTCGGTGGCGGGGTCGGCCTGATTGTACAGCCAATACCCCTGATCGTTCAGAAACGACAAGCTGCCGTTGCTGGACGAGGCGATGGACGCGATGATCGAGAGGATATCGCTGGCGGAATAGTTTAAAATGACGATGCCGTCAGGCTCTTCGCTCTGGCTGAAAAACGGGGTGGACAGGCGTATCACGGGATTGAACGGCGTTTCGATGACGCCGTTTTCAACATTCAGATCAAGCGGGGAAATATAGATGCCGTGCTCCTTCAACGACATGGTCTTTGTAAAATAGCTGCGCGCTTTTTTATTCTGTAAATCTTCCGGAGCAACGACGGAGGCTTGGTTTTGTAAATTGTTGATCCGAACGATCTCGTCGCCGTCGGCGTTGAGGTAACGGATTTGATTATAGACTTCCCGGCGGCTGGAATATGAGAGCCAGAGCGTTTGAATGTCGCTGAAATCGCCGTCTTTCGGGAAATTCTGCTGGAGCGTATCGGTGATAAACTCCAGATCGGAAACGAGACGATTGATCTTGCTCGTGATCAGGTATTTTTCCGATGCGACGAGGCTTTTTTCCGATATGTCGATTTCGGTGCGCTTGATCCTGTCTGCGTTGGCCTGAATCAGCATGGTGACGCCCAGAAACACCACGGAAATGCCGAGAAAGATCAACGCAAAAGACAGAATAAATGTTTTTTTACCGGCTTTTTGGATGCGCAGGATCATAAGGATACCTCCGTTGGTTTCGGAAAAAGACTGGCGATTGGGGAGGCGCCGGAAGGGGAGGCTGCAACGGGATTCGCACCGCACGAAAAACGTCGCATAGCGTTGAATGGTGCTATCCATAGTCTATTCGCAGAGGAGAGCAAAGTCAAATGTCGTTTCGTAATAATCCTGTCGCCGTGTAACGGTAAAGTAATAACAAGCAAAAGCAGGCGGCATTACGCAAAATCAAAAAGGCAGCCAAAGGACTGCCTTTTGATGGTCGGGGTGACTGGATTTGAACCAGCGACCTTTTGGTCCCGAACCAAACGCGCTACCAAACTGCGCTACACCCCGAAAAAATGGAGCCAATGTGGGGACTCGGACCCCAGACCTGCTGATTACGAATCAGCTGCTCTACCAACTGAGCTACATTGGCAATTCGCACTTTTCAATTATAGGCAACGCGGCTTTGAGTGTCAAGTTATTTTAACGGAATCCCGACAAGGTTTTTTATCGCTTCGCCGCAACGCAAAATCATCCTGCGTCGATCGCATTTTTTGTATACGCAAATAAAAAACGGGGCTGTGTGCGCTCCGTTTCAGCGGCGATCCGCAGCCGATTCGACGGCGGCGCCGGTACGCACCTGGTATTCGCGCCATTCCTTGGCGCACTGAAATGCGCCGATGACGGCCAATATGCCGCCGATGACGTTCAGATATCCGGCAAACGTGCCCTGCGAAATGAGATAGACGGCCACGTTAAACAGGCTGAACGCAAGGAAAACCACCGCTGCGATGCGGCTTTTGACCAGATGGATCAACAGCGTCAGCGTGAGGACGATCCCCGCGTCGAGTAGATTCAGCAGGCTGCCGCCCATGATGCCGGTAAAGGCCATCACAAGCGTGGCGACCACGCTGAAATAGCCAAACCCGGCGCCGGCGAGGCATAGGCGCGCGCCCTGCGAATACCGCTTGCGAAAGTCGCGCTTGCTCAGTCCCGGAGGCGCGTCGAGAGCCGCCGCCTGATTTGGGTGATCCATCCTGTGAAGAATCTCCTCGTCGGAGGCGATTTGACAGTCGGGACAGCGGTTTTCGTATGAATCCGGCAGTTCCCTGCCGCAGTGTGGACAATAACTAGGCATAGCAACCTCCAACCCTTCAATCTATTATCATCATACAAAATCATGCGTAGTGATACAAGTGATATTGTTACCGCAGCGGCCGGAAAAACGGATTTGCAGCCGGCATGATGTAAATAGGAAAAATCCCCCGCGCAAGGCGCGGAGGATGAGGGACAATCTGGGATTATATCGCCTGTTTTTCGAGTTCTTCCTTTTCAAGAACGGTGTATGCAACCTTGCCCACAAGCGTCTTTGGCAGCTCGCTGCGAAACTCGATGTCGTACGGCATGGCATATTTGGCGACCTGCCTGCGGCAGTGCGCGAGGATGTCTTCCTTGAGCGCGGGCGTCGGCAACACGTTTGGTCGGAGCACGACAAACGCCTTGATCTTCTGCATGCGATAGTTGTCCGGCACGCCGATGACGCAGCTCATGAGCACCTTGTCGTGCGCGTCGATCGCGTTTTCCACCTGCGAGGGGTAGACGTTGTAGCCGCTCGTGATGATCAGCCGCTTGATGCGCTGCCTGAAGAAGATGAATCCATCCGCGTCCATGGTCCCGAGGTCGCCCGTGTGCAGCCAGACGTGCCCGTCCGCATGCCGCTTGAGCACATTTGCGGTCTCCTCGGGCTGGTTGACGTATTCCATCATCACGGAAGGCCCGCAGAGGCAGATTTCGCCGTCCTCGCCATAGGGGATTTCGTCCGTGGTGCCCGGCTTGACGATCTTGTAATACGTGTCCGGAAACGGCAGGCCGATGCTGCCTTCGCGATACATATCATACGGGGTCAGGCAGCTTGCGGTGACGCACTCAGTCGTGCCGTAGCCTTCGCGCACCTGCACGGTTGCGCCGTGCTCGGCAAGAAACGTGTCGAATTTCTTTTTCAGCTCGATGGAGAGCGTGTCTCCGCCGGAGAATACGCCCATAAGACAGCTGAGGTCCACGCCGTCCATATAGGGATTGCGCGTGATGCCCTCGTAGAGCGTCGGCACGCCGGCGATATAGTTCGGCTTTTCTTTTTTGAGCAGCTTTGCGTAGCTCTCCACGGATACGCGCGGCACAAGGATGGCCGTGACCCCCGCGACGAGCATCGTGTGGATGCAGACGCCGAGGCCGAAGCCGTGGAACATCGGCATGGCGGCGAGCATGCGCGCGCCGGGCACGACGCAGTGCCCCATGGCGCAGGTCTGCAGCGCGAGGGCGTTGAAGTTGAGGTTGCTCAGCAGAATGCCTTTCGTCACGCCCGTGGTGCCGCCGGAAAACAGGATGACGGCGGGGTCGGTGCCGCGGCGCTCGACAAAGCAGCTTTCGTCCCGCTGCTTCGCGCCCTTGAGAAACGCGTCCCAGTAGAGCACGTCCGCATCCTTCGGAATCTTTGGCACCTTGCGCCCTTCGGTGAGCGCGAAGCCGACCTTCATGACGGGGGAGAGCGCGTCCTTGATGCTCGTGAGCACCAGCGTTTCGAAGGAAACCTCCTTGCGCACCTCCTCAAACTTGCCGTAAAACGCGTCGAGGGAGACGACGGCCTTCGAGCCGGAGTCCCTGATATAAAATGCGATCTCGCCGACGCTCGAGAGCGGATGGATCATCGAAGCGATGGCGCCGATGCGGTTGAGCGCATAGAAGCATAGTACGATCTGCGGGCAGTTCGGCATGCAGAGCGTGACCTTGTCGCCTTTTTGAATGCCGATTGCGGCAAACGCGCGCGCGACGAGGCGGATCTGCCTGACGAGCGCCTGAAACGTCGTGCCCTTGCCCATGAAGGTGACCGCCTGATACTGCGGGTATAGATTCGCCGTGCGCTCGACCATGTCGAACATGGAAACGTCGGGATAGGAGAGCATGGGATCGACCTCGCCGTAAAACGAGAGCCACGGGGCTTTGACGTTGGACATGTCCTCGCAATAGGGAAATCCGCTGTGATCAATACTCAATGTTCAGTGCCTCCTTTGCCGGGATATCGAGCAGCGCGGGCTCGGCAAGCAGTTTTTTCATCAGGCGAATGCTCTTGGAGTAGTAGTACCCGTCGGCGATGCGCTCGTCCAGCGTCAGGCCGAGGTTGATCGCGGTCTTGACGGCGACGCTGCCGTCTTCGCCGTAAAATGGCTGCTTGTGCTTTTCGCCGATGACCACGAAGATGGAGTTCGTGCTCCAGTTTGCGAGGTGGTGATACCCCGCGTTGAGCTTGATGGAGCCAAGATTGGATACGAAGACCGAGCTGTTGTAGGGGTCCTCGTTCGCGAGGTCCTTCGGCATATGCCCGTGCGCGTCCAGCGAGCGGAGGATGGCGACGATGAGCTTGCGCATCCACATCGGCGTCTTGGCAAGCGTGTCTAGGATATCCGTCGTGCCGTCTTTTTTCTCCGTTTTGCGCACGGAATACACGAAGTCGGCGATTTTATCATGAACCATGTCGATCGCGGGCTTTTCGCTCGCCGGATCGTACTTGAGGATCATGATCGATTCGTCCGCGTTATCCGAAAATGCTTTTTTAACGATGAAAGAAAACGTGATGTGATTGCGGTCGAAGTAGCGGTTGCCGATGATGAAGCGGTTCAGGCGCGGACGCATCTCGATCGTTCGTGCGAGCGCGGCGAGGAATACGTGGAAGAAGGTGAATTTGTACTCCGGGTTTTGCGCGTTTTTCCGTTCCAGATAGGCTTCGATGGCGCTCATATCGACGAGCTCCTGAATGAAGGCTTCGTTGTCCGCCCGGTTTGGCAGCATCAGCGGCATGAAAACATGCATCGAGTCGAGATCGCGAACAAGGGTCGCGTCGCGGCGGTCGCCGCGGCGGCGTTGTTTCGGTATTTCCATGTACATTCCATCCCAATCTTGAAGTATAAGTGCAAATAATGCCTAAAATATAACCGCATTTCGCAGAAATGTCAACAAATTGACACAATCGCAGGTTCTGCCGCGCGGGTCTTTCGACGTGCAAAATCGGAGAATTCGGCGGGTGAGCGGCGCAAAAACACAGCAAATCCGCGTAAAATCGGCCGGAAATCGCGCCGGATCATTGACAATATGCACGCGCATCGGTATACTTTTCTTATATATGACCACGAGAGGACTATCATGAGCGACGAAGAAAGCGACAGTACCGGCGACCACGACCACAATCGAATGACCGGATATTTTTTGAAGCACATAATCTGTCTCTGCTGAAACGGGAGCACAGGTTATGCTTTTTCTATTTCTTGGCGATCAGGAATGAAAAAGCGCGCTTCTTTTTTTGCAGCGCGAACCGCGCTGTTGAATGTGTGAAAAAGTTTTTGACTGATATTACGGAGTAAAGGAATGGGAAACGACCCCTTAGTTTGGCAATTGATTTTGCAGGCGGTGCTCATCGCGCTCAACGCCGTGTTTGCGTGCGCGGAGATTGCCGTCATCACCATGAACGACGCGAAGCTTGCAAAGCTCGCCGCGGAGGGAGACAAGCGCGCGGTGAAGCTCGCGCGGCTGACAAGCCAGCCCGCGCGGTTTCTGGCGACCATACAGGTCGCCATCACGCTGTCCGGCTTTCTGGGCAGCGCATTTGCGGCGAACAACTTCGCCAAGCGCATCACCGAAGCGATTTCGCAGAGCGGAAGCGCGATCTCCGCGCAGACGATCAATACGATCTCGGTGCTGGGAATCACGCTGATTCTGACGTTTTTCACGCTGGTCTTCGGCGAGCTCGTGCCAAAGCGCGTCGCCATGAAAAACGCGGAGAAGCTCGCCCTCGGCATGGCGGGCATGATCAACGGCGTTGCGACGGTCTTTGCGCCGCTCGTATGGCTGCTCACGGCCTCGACCAACGGCATACTGCGCCTGCTGGGGATCGACCCCAATGCGGAGGACGAGGAAGTCACGGAAGAAGAGATCCGCATGATGGTGGACGTCGGCTCGGAAAAGGGCACGATCGAAGCCAGCGAAAAAGAAATGATCCACAATGTGTTCGAGTTCGACAACATCTCGGCGGAGGACATCCTCACGCATCGCACGCAGGTGGACATCCTCTGGCTGGACGAGAGCGACGCGGACTGGGCGGAGACGATCCATGGCACGCGGCACTCGTTTTATCCCATCTGCCGGGACAGTTCGGACGACGTTGTGGGCGTGCTCGACGCAAAGACGTATTTTCGCCTGAACGACCACTCGCGCGAGAGCGTGATGGCGCAGGCGGTGCAGCCCGCGCGATTTGTGCCCGAGTCGATCAAGGCGGACGACCTTTTCCTCGACATGAAGCGCAGCCGCAACCACTTCGCGGTGGTGATGGACGAATACGGCGGCATGTGCGGCATCGTGACCATGAACGACCTCATCGAGGTGATCGTTGGCGACATCGACGAGGAGGAAGACGACGGCGAACCGGTGATCACGCTGGTTTCGGACGGCGTCTGGCGCACGCAGGGTTCCGTGCAGCTCGAGGACATCTCCGAGGCGATCGGCTGCACGCTGCCGAGCGGGGATTTCGACACGCTCAACGGGCTCGTCTTCAGCGTGCTCAACGAGATTCCGGACGACGGCACGAGATTTTGCGTGGACGTCGCGTGTCTGCATATCGACGTGCAGGAGATGAAAAACCACGGCATCGAACGCGCGGAGATTTCGCTGCTGCCACAGCAGCTGGAGGAGCAGCCCAAGTAACATACATGCAACGATAAAAACAAAGCGCCGGTTTTCCGGCGCTTTGTTTTTTGCGTATTTTGCGATTACTCGATTCCGATCACATCGTCGTCCAGCACGACGGCGACGAGCATATTGCCCTTGCCGGCGCGCGGTTCGATGCGGATTTCGTCCGTGCTCATCGGCGTGCGTCCGCCGTGCCGCTGCACGAGCGTGATGGTTCTCGGTTCCGTGAGGAACGCCGCCGCGGCGATGCAGGTGCCGTTCGCTCCGTTTTTCTTGAGGTCGAAGGTCTTGAGACCTTTTCCGTTTCTGCCCTGCAGGTCGTAGTCGAAGAGCGGGGAGCGCTTGCCGAAGCCCTTGTCCGTGATGGTCAGCACCTCGCCGTCCTCCGGCACGAGCGAGGCGTAGATCACCTCGTCGCCCTTGTCGAGCTTGACGCACTTCACGCCGCCGGAGACGCGGCCCATGGCGGGCACGGTGTCCGCCGCAAAGCGGATGCTCATGCCCAGCTTTGTGATAAGCAGCAGCGACTTCGGCTCGAATTTCTCCACGCCGAGCACGCGGTCCTTGCCGCGCAGCGACACGGCGGCGGTGCGCTTGGTGCGCACGCGGTATTCCGCGGCGGCGGTGCGCTTTATGTTGCCTTCGCGCAGATAGAAGAGATAGTCGCCGTCTTCCTCGTCGGGATACAGCGCGACGATCTGTTCGTTTTTCTCAAACGGCAGCAGCGCGGCGAGGTTTGCCGCGCGCGTGGTCGCGCGGGTTTCCGGCAGCTCGTCCGCCTGGATGGAGAGCATGGCGCCCTGGTCGGTGAAGAGCCGGATGCGCTGGTTGGAGCGCGTCTCGAGCACGAACAGCGGCTTATCCTCCGAGATGGCGGCGAGGGAGAATACCTTCGTCGGCATCCGGCGGACCTTGAGCCCTTCGCACACGCACACGGTCACGTCCTCGATGATCGCGAGATCCTCCGCCTCGTCCACGACGACGTCGTCCGTTGCGACGAACGTCGTCCTGCGCGGGACGGCGAGCTGTTCGCGGATCTCGGTCAACTCCTTTTTGATGAGCCCGAGCAGCTTTTTCTCGCTTGCGAGGATGGCGCGGAGGTCTCCGATGAGCTTGACGACCTCGGCATATTCGCGCCGGATCGTGACGAGCTCCATGTTGGTGAGGCGCTGGAGACGGAGATCGAGGATGGCCTGCGCCTGTATTTCGCTGAGCGCGAAGGTCTTCATGAGTCCCTCGCGCGCTTCTTTGGGGGATTGGGACGCGCGGATGAGCGCGATGACCGCGTCGAGGTTGTCCACGGCGATCATGAGTCCCGCCAAAATATGCTCCCTGCGCAGCGCGGCGTCGAGCTCAAACTGCGTGCGCCGCGTGACTACGTCCCGCTGATGGCGGATGTAGTGCGCGATGATCTGCTTGAGGTTCATCTGCTGCGGTTTTCCGCCGGCGATGGCGACCATGTTGACGCCGAACGTCATCTGCATGTCGGAATACTTGAACAGATACTGCAAGATGCGCTCCGGGTCGCTGTCCTTTTTCACTTCGATGACGGCGCGCATGCCGGTGCGGTCGCTTTCGTCCCGGATGTCCGCGATGCCGGAAAACAGCGCCTTTTTCTCCTGGCTGACGGCGAGGATTTTTTCGAGCATGTTCGCCTTGTTCACCTGATAGGGCAGCTCGGTGATGACGATGAACGTCTTGCCGTTTTTCTGCTCCTCAAAGTGCGTCTTGGCGCGCATGTATACCTTGCCGCGGCCCGTGCGGTAGGCCTGCTCCACTTCGGAGGATTCGAGGATGAACCCGCCGGTCGGGAAGTCCGGCGCGGGGATGATCTTCATGAGCTCTTCGAGCGGGATGCGCGGGTTTTCCATGACCGCCACGACGGCGTTGATCGCCTCCACCGGGTTATGCGGCGGGATGTTGGTCGCGAGGCCGACGGCAATGCCGCTCGCGCCGTTGACCAGCAGGTTTGGAAAGCGCCCGGGCAATAAGTCCGGCTCCTTGAGCGTGTCGTCAAAGTTAAACGAAAAGCTGACCGTGTCCTTTTCGATATCCCGCAGCAGCTGCATGGCGGCATCCGTCATGCGCGCCTCGGTGTAGCGCATGGCCGCGGCGCTGTCGCCGTCCACGCTGCCGAAGTTGCCGTGTCCGTCCACGAGCGGCACGCACATATTGTACGGCTGCGCCATGCGCACCATGGCGTCGTAGACGGAGCTGTCCCCGTGCGGATGGTATTTGCCGAGGCAGTCGCCGACGATACGCGCGCTCTTTCTGTGCGGCTTGTCCGGCGTGAGCCCCAGCTCCAGCATGGTGTAGAGGATGCGCCGCTGCACGGGCTTGAGGCCGTCCTCCACGCGCGGAAGGGCGCGCTCGAGGATGACGTGCTCGGCGTAGGGCATCATGGACTGATGCATGACCTCGTCCATGTTGCGCTGGATGATCTTCTCCAACTTGAGTTGTACGGGTGTTTTCGGCATATCGCAGTTCCTTTATCTTCGCTTGATCCGGTGTTTCGCTTATGGATGGAATCTAGTCTTTCAGTTTTTCAAACATTTCGCTTGCGCCTTTGTTGAAGTCCGCGTTTCTGCGACTTGTATGTTAATCTTTCAGTTTTTCAAACATCTCGCTTGCGCCTTTATTAAAGTCGGCGTTTTCAAAGATGTATTCCTTGCGGGACTGCACCTTGTCCCCCATGAGCACGGTGACGAGGTGCTCCACGTCCGCCGCGTCCTCGATGGTGACGCGAATCAGCGCGCGCCCGTCCGGGTTCATGGTCGTCTCCCAGAGCTGCTCGGGGTTCATCTCGCCGAGGCCTTTGTAGCGCTGGATCGTATAGCCGCGGCCGACGGATTTCGTCGCGGCGCGCAGCTCCTCGTCGTCATAGCAATAGATGCGCTTGACGTCCTTTTGCACCTTGTAGAGCGGGGAAAGGCCGATGTATACGTGCCCCTCGGTGATGAGTTCCTTCATGTAGCGGTAGAAGAAGGTCAAAAGGATCGCGCGGATGTGCGCGCCGTCCTGATCCGCGTCCGAGAGGATGATGATCTTGTCGTATTTGAGCGAGGAGATATCGAAATCCTCGCCGATGCCGGTGCCGACCGCCGTGATGATGGAGCGGAACTCCTCGTTTTGCAGCACCTGATCAAGGCGCTTCTTCTCGACGTTGAGCGGCTTTCCCCGCAGCGGCAGAATCGCCTGAAACTTTCGGTCGCGCCCCTGCTTGGCGGAGCCGCCCGCGCTGTCGCCCTCCACGATGAAGAGCTCGTTTCGGCTGTAGTCGCGGCCGGTGCAGCTGGAGAGCTTGCCCACGAGCGGCGCGTTTTCGAGCTTGTTCTTTTCCCGCGCGGTGGCCTTCGCCTTTCGCGCGGCTTCGCGCACCTTGGCGGCCTTGACCGCTTTTTCCGCGATGGCGGCGGCGACTTCGCCGTTTTTGAGGTCCTCGAGATAGGGCGCGAGCTTTTCGGTGACGACGCTCTCCACGGCGGGGCGCGCCTCGGTGTTGCCGAGCTTGGTCTTCGTCTGTCCCTCAAACTGGATGGTGCGCATCTTGAGCGAGAGCACGGCGGTGATCCCCTCGCGGAAGTCCTCGCCGTTGAGCGGCGCGTCCTTATCCTTGAGGTAACCCGCCTTGCGGCAGTAGTCGTTGAGCACCTTCGTCAGCGCGGCTTTGAGGCCCGTCTCGTGCGTGCCGCCCTCGGTGGTCGGGATATTGTTGACATAGGAAAAGATGTTGTCCGCGTAGCCGTCGTTGTGCTGAAGGGCGACCTCCACGAGAATATCGCCGGATGAGCCGGAGAAGTGGATCGGCGGTTCGTAGAGCGGGGTCTTGTCGTCGTTGAGGTAGCGCACAAAGTCGCTTAAGCCCCCGTTGAACTGGTATTCCACCTTGCGCTGGCGGCCGGGGCGCTCGTCCGAGAGCGTCATCTTCGTGCCGCGGTTGAGATAGGCCAGTTCGCGGATGCGCTTGGAGATGATGTCGTAACTCATCTCGACCGTTTCAAACACGCGCGCGTCCGGCAGAAAGCTCACGCTGGTGCCCTGCTTTCGGGTGCGGCCCGTCTCCGCCAGCGGCGCGGCGGCCTTGCCGGAGATGATCTTGCCCGTCGCGTCCGGCTCGCTCGTAAAGCGCATGTGATAGAGGCGTCCGTCCGTCGCGACCTCGACCTCGAGCCATTCCGAAAGCGCGTTGACGACCGAAGCGCCGACGCCGTGCAGCCCGCCGGAGTAGCCGTAGGAGTCGTTGCCGAACTTGCCGCCGGCGTGCAGCTGGGTAAACACGACCTCGACGCCCGAGACGCCCATCTTTTCGTGAATCTGCACGGGGATGCCGCGGCCGTTGTCCACGACCGTGACGGAGTTGTCCTTTCTGAGCGTAACGGCAATCTCGTTGGCGTAGCCGTTGGCCGCCTCGTCGATGGCGTTGTCGATGATCTCCCAGAGGAGGTGGTGCAGCCCGCGCTGTCCCGTCGAGCCGATATACATGCCCGGGCGCATGCGGACGGCGTCCAGCCCCTCCATGATCTTGATTTTATCTACCGTGTAATCCGATGCCATACTGACTCCCATTCCGATGAAAAATCCGGTCGGCGAGCGAAGAAATGAAAAAACCCGCCGCCAAACGCAAAGAACCCCGGCAGAAATGAAAGAATCCGCGTATTCTGCGGTTTCTGCCGGCTGTTTTTCACGGTTGCGCACCATATCTGGCGCACTGATAAAAGGAGTATACCATACTTTGTGGCGCGCAGGAAGACGTGCCGTCGCGCGAAATGACGCCGATGGGTGCAAACAAACGTTTATTTTCAAAAAATTCAAAAAAAATAGGCAAAAATGACATGAAAGTGGTGACAAATGGGGAATTGTGGTGTATACTCATCGTAAATCTGGGGGAGACTCTTCCTATAAAATGTGTGGTGTCGTCCGCGAAGGAGGGAAACGCGTGCTGATCGGGTCGTTTGATCATATGCTGGATGCAAAGGGACGCGTGTTCATTCCCGCCAAGTGGAGGGAGACCGTCGGGGATACGCTCATCGTCACCCTGGGTCTGCTGGAAACCCAGACGGCGAAGTGCCTTTCCGGCATGTCCGTCGAAGAATGGGAACGCTTTTCGGCCAAACTCTCCGCCCTTCCGGTGACGGACACGAGCGGGCAGGCGATCCGCAGGAAGCTCTATTCCATGGCGGCCGCCTGCGAAATCGACAAGCAGGGGCGCATCCTTTTGCCCGCACAGCTGCGCGAACTGACGGGGCTCGTCAAGGACGCGACGCTCATCGGCGTCGGGGACCGCGTGGAGATCTGGAACCCCGAAACACTTTCGGACTATAACGCAAGATGCGAGGAAACCTATGGCGACGCGCTCGCGCACCTCGCTGAGCTCGGCATATGAGCGCGACGTTTTCGCACACTCCGGTGCTGCCGGAAGAGACGCTGGAGCTGCTTGCGCCCGAGCGCGGCGGCATCTTCGTAGACGGAACCCTCGGCGGCGGCGGCCATGCCGAGGCGGTTCTCAACCGCCTGCCGAAGACGGGCAGGCTCATTGGCATCGACAGGGACTGGGAAGCCGTGCACGCGGCGGGGGATCGGTTGTCCGCGTTTGGCGACCGTTTTACCGCGTTGCACGGCAACTTTTTTGATATGCGCGAGCTTCTGGAGTCCATCGGCGTGACGAGCGTCAACGGAATCCTGCTCGACCTTGGCGTGTCCTCCCACCAGCTGGACACGCAGGCGCGCGGGTTTTCGTATAAAAACGAGGCACCGCTGGACATGCGCATGGACCAGAGCGCGGCGCTGACCGCGCGGGACGTGGTCAACGGCTATGCCGAGGAGGAGCTCGCGCGGGTGCTCTGGGAGTACGGCGAGGAGCGGTTCAGCCGCAGAATTGCGGAGCGAATTTGTCGCGCCCGTGAACAATATCCAATCGAAACGACGCTGCAGCTTGCCGGAATCGTTCGCGAGGCGATCCCCGCGAAGTATCGAAACGAGCCGCAACACCCCGCGCGGCGCACATTTCAGGCGCTTCGCATCGAGGTAAACGGCGAACTCAAGGGCCTCGACCGCGCGGTGGAGAGCGCCTGCGATCTGTTGCAAAAAGGCGGGAGACTGTGTATAATTACATTTCATTCATTGGAGGATCGCATCGTCAAGCAGGCGTTTCGCCGTTTTGAGAAACCCTGCACCTGTCCGCCCTCCGCTCCGGTCTGCATCTGCGGCAAGGAGCCGAAGGCGAAGATCCTCACCAGGAAACCGCTGACCGCCTCCCAGGAGGAGGAAGCGCGCAACTCCCGCTCGACCAGCGCAAAGCTCCGCTGCATCGAAAAGATCTAGCGAAACATTGCGCCCGGGCGGTTTGGCCGCGCCGGTGAGCGGAATTTTCGCTTGATTGGAAGGGATTTTGCATTGGATATTCGCTTCGAAGACGACCGCAAGAAGGGCCGCTCCCCGACGACAAGGCTCTACATGCCGAATCAGGAAGAGGGGACGAAGACGGAAGAGCGCGCCTCGCGCACCCGCACGGGCGCGCGCGCGACGCACGAGCCGGGCGTTCGCGTGGAAAAGCCTGAGATGACGTCGCTCGGCCGCATCGGGCTGATCGTCAGCGGGTTTATCTTCGCCGGCATGGTGCTCTTTACGCTGTCCGGCTACGAGCGCATCACGCGCGCGTATGCGGACATCAACGCGCTCAACAGCGAAATTGAGCTGACAAACCTGCGCATCAACGAGCTGGACGTGCAGATCGAGTGCGCCGTGACGATTCAGGATGCGCAGAAAGTGGCGGAAGCCTACGGCATGCAGTATCCCGAAAAGAGCCAGTATGTGAAAATCGGCGACCCGCTGCCGTTTGACAACACCGTGCCGACCGACGCGGGTACGGGCGGCGCGGCGGCGACCGACACGCCGGCGGAACCGACAACGACACCGGATCCTGGAACGGACACGACGGACGGGGGGGAACAACCGTCTGCGGGCGGTTGATCTGAGCGAAAGGACGATTGACCAATGGCAAAAACGACGGCCCCCGCGCCTAAGATCAAACGTAAGCTCGTTCTCCTGATGGTGTTTTCCGGTCTTTTGATTCTTCTGCTGGCGCTTCGCCTCGCGCAGGTGATGATCATACAGGGCCCGGAACTGGAAGCGAAAGCGGAGACACAGTGGACGAGCCGGCAAAACCTTGCCGCCCAGCGCGGCAAGATCACGGACCGCAACGGTCTTGTGCTCGCGCAGAGCGGCACGGCCTACCGCGTGCTGGCCAACCCGCCCGCCATCGCGGCGGACGACCGCGTGCGCGTCGCGACCGAGGTTTCGGATATCCTCGGCCTCAACTACGACTACGTGCTGGAGCGGATCTCCGACACGGAGCGCCTGCAGGTGCAGCTCAAACGCCAGGTGGAAAGCTCCGTCATCGACCAGCTCGAAGCGCTGCAGCTTGGCAACGGCATTACCTACACCACCGACATGAAGCGCTATTACCCGTTTGGACAGCTCTTTACGCAGCTGATTGGCTTTACGGGCATCGAGACCGAGGGTCAGACGGGTCTGGAGGCGGAGTTCAACTCCTATCTCGCGGGCGTCGCCGGGCGGCTCGTCGTCGAGGTGGATCGAAAAGGGAACCCGCTTTCCTACGGCGAAGAGAAATATATCGCGCCGACGGAAGGCTACAATATGGACATCACGGCGGACTCCGTCGTGCAGAGCTATCTGGAGAAATACGTCCAGCAGTGCTATGAGCTCAACCGCGCGAGCACCGTCTCCGGGCTCGTCATGGACCCGAACACGGGCGAGATCCTCGCCATCACGACGTACCCCTCCTTCGACCTGAACGATCCGCCGCGCGATATGGTCACCGAGCTCATGTCGATGTCCCGCGCCCGCATTGTGACGGATACCTATGAGGCGGGTTCGATGTTCGACATGATCACGACCGCGGCGGCAATCGACGACGGCGCGGCGGCGCTGGACAGCACGTTCAAGTGCTCCGGCTACAAGATATTCCGCCTTGAGAAGATCAGCTGCTGGGATACGGGCGGGCACGGCAACGAAACGCTTGCCGAAGCGCTCGGCAACTCCTGCAACGTCGCGATGATGGACATGGCGCTTGCAACCGGCATCAACGACCTGTACGACTACATCTACGCCTTCGGCTACAACGAAAAGACCAACTGCGGCATCCCCAGCGAAGACACCGGCGAGGTCATCCACCGCAAATACATTCGCGAGAGCGATCTTGCCCATATTTCGTTTGGCGAGGATATCACCACCACCGCCATCCAGATGGCGAACGCCTTTTGCGCCATCATCAACGGCGGAACGCTGATGCAGCCCTATGTTGTGGACAGCATCACGGCGCCGGACGGCACGGTCATTCTGCAAAACGAGCCGACGATTCTGCGCCGCGTGATCAGCTCCAGCACATCCGCGACGATGCGCGGCCTGCTGCAGTCCGTCGCGACGAAGGGAAACGGCAGCAACGGACAGGTGATCAACTACACCACCGGCGGCATCACCGGCGTTTCGCGAAAGTTTGAAGATGACGGCGTTACCCCCTCGCGCACGCGCGTCGTCGCGTCCTACATCGGCTTTCTGCCGGTCAACGATCCGCAGCTCGTTTGCATGATCGTTATCGACGAGCCGCAGGTGCCCGTCATGGAGGCCAGCAGCATCGCGGGCTATTGGGTATCCCAGGTGTTCGGCGATCTCGTGCAGTACTACGGCATCCTGCCAGACGCCACGACGAAGACATCCACCGTGCCGGATATCGTCGGCATGACGGCCAAAGACGCCGTTTATCAGCTGGAGCAGGCGGGCTTTACGGCCTACGCCGTGCCGAGCGAAGACACCGCCGTGGTCGTTTCGCAATACCCGGCGGGGGACGCGGTCGCGCCCTCCGGCTCGATCGTCATTCTCTACACGACGATGACGACGTTTAACGACGACGAACTCTACAAGGAGCGCGTCAGCGTGCCGAATCTGATCAACCGCCGCAGACAGGATGCGTTTGACAAGCTCGCGGAGCTGGGTCTGCTGCTGAGCTTCGACAAGACGCAGTGCACGGGCCAGATCGACACGCAGTCCATCGAACCGGGCACGCTGGTCGATCCGGGAACGACGATCTATGTCACCTTCCCGACGCCGGAGCCGACCGACGAGCCGACGACGACGCCGGAACCGGACGCATAGCGCGCCGATCGCCGTGGGAAAGATGCTATGTGCTTTCGCATCTGTTTTGCGGAGAAGATAGAGTCCATATTTCAAACAGCGCGGGAAAGAGAGAGCCTGCGCGACGGGAGGTAACCAGAGATGCTGCTTTCGGAACTTGCCATGGCGACCGGTCTGCGCTATGAAGGCGAAGACACGGATATCGTTTCCATCGAATACGACTCGCGCAAGGTGAAAAAGGGCAGCATGTTCTGCTGCATCGTAGGCGCCCTCTTCGACGGGCACTCGTTTGCGCAGGGCGCGGTTGAAAACGGCGCGACAGCGCTGCTCGTCGAACGCGAGCTTCCGGTTCCGGTGCCGCAGATCGTGGTGAAAAACGCGCGCAAGGCGATGGCCGAGATGGCGGCGGCGTTTTACGGATATCCGCAGCGGGAGATGATGATGCTCGGCGTCACCGGCACAAACGGCAAGACCACCACGACCTATATGGTCAAGGCGATCGCCGAGCAGGCCGGCAAGAAAGTCGGCGTCATCGGAACCATCCGCAACCTCATCGATAACGAGAGCATCCACACCGACCGCACCACGCCGGAATCCGTGGATCTGTTTCGCATTCTGCGCATGATGGCGGACGCGCACGTGGACCTCGTGGTCATGGAGACGAGCTCGCATGCGCTCGAGCAGTTTCGCGTGCACGGCATCAAGTTTGACGTCGGCCTGTTTACGAACCTGACGCAGGACCACCTGGACTACCATAAATCGTTTGACAACTACCTTGCCGCGAAGAAAATCCTCTTCCTCAACAGCAAAAAAGCGGTCGTCAATGTGGACGATCCGTATTCCGCGCGCATCATGGAGGGGCTGACGATCCCGATTCTCACCTTCGGCGTGCGCGACCGCGCGGATATCTCCGCGACCGATATCGACATCACCACCGACGGCGTGCAGTTCGACCTGCATACGCCCGAGGGAGAGGTGCTCATGAACCTCGCCATCCCCGGCCTGTTTTCGGTGTTCAACGCGATGGGCGCGGCGGGCATGGCGCTCGCCGTCGGCATCAAACTCAGCGCCATCAAGGCGGGGCTCGAGTCGCTCACAAGCGTCTCCGGCCGGCTGGAACCGGTCAGGACGAACCGTGGATTTTCGGTGTTTGTGGACTATGCGCATACGCCGGACGCGCTGGAAAACGTGCTCAAGACCGTGCAACAGTTCGCCAAGGGGCGCGTGATCTGCGTCTTTGGCTGCGGCGGCGACCGCGACCGCGCAAAGCGGCCGATCATGGGCGAGATCGCCGGGCGGTTTTCCGAGTTTGCGGTCATTACGAGCGACAACCCGCGCACCGAGGAGCCGATGGTCATCATCGAATCCATTGAGGACGGCATGAAGCGCAGCGGCACGAAATACACCGTCATCGAAAACCGCAAGGAAGCCATACGATATGCGCTGTCCATCGCGCTGGACGACGACGTGATCATGATCGCCGGAAAAGGGCACGAAAACTATCAGGAGATCAACGGCACGAAATACCACTTTGACGACAAGGAAATCGTGGAAGAACTCCTCGAGGAACTGTAATTCGAATCAAAACGAAACGCCCGCATTCAGCCGCGCAGCAAACAGCACGCACCGCGCCGGATGCGGGTTTTGCATGCGCGCGGCGCGGTATTCTGTGGGCGGACAGGCGGCGCGCCTGAAATTCGGGATTGTCCGGCGTGCGTTTTCGGGGGTATAATACCGGTATGTTTCAGATCATACTGACCGCGCTGACGGCGTTCGTCATCGTCTGGCTGCTCGGCCCGCTGCTGATCCCCGTGCTGCAGCGGTTGAAACCTGCGCGGCCGGAGCGAGAGGCGGAGCCGGAGCAGCCGGCGCCGCAGAAGAAAAAACAACCGCAGCCCCCGCCGAAACCGCCCGTTCCGACCATGGGCGGGGTGATGGCGCTCGCCGCTGTCACGGTTGCGACGCTGATCTTCGGGCTGGACGGCATGGAGTTTGCGCTGCCCGCGCTCGTCTGCGTGCTGGCGCTTGGCGTGCTGGGCTTTATCGACGATTTCATGCGCGCCAAAAGCGGCGAACCGACCGGCCTTCCGGATTATCAGAAGCTGCTCGCCGAGCTCGTCATCGCAATCATCGTCGCCGTTTGGGCATACCGCTCGCCGCTCATCGGCTCGTCGCTGCATCTGCCGTTTTCCGGCAAGGAATGGGACATCGGCGTGTGGTATGTGCCGCTCGTGATATTCGTCGTCTTTACGCAGATCAACGCCGCGCAGTTCACGGACGGCATGGACGGGCTCCTGACCAGCGTGACCATGGTTTACGCGCTGTTTATGATCGCCATTCTTGCGGCGATGGCGCGGATTGCCAACCAGAACGGCGAGCTGCTGCTTGGCGAAAACCTGACCGGAACGGCGGTGTTTTCGGCGGCGGTTGCGGGGGCGAGCGTCGGGTTTCTCTGTTTTAACGCATATCCCGCGCGGGTGCAGGCGGGCTCTTCCGGTTCGCTGGCGTTCGGCGGCGCGGTGGCTATGCTGGCGATTCTCAGCCGGTCGATCCTGATTTTGCCCGTGATGGGGTTTTGCTTTGCCGCGAGCCTCGGTTCGGTGATTCTGCAGGCGCTCAGCCGCAGGCGCGAGGACGGAAAGCGGCTCTTTCGCGCCGTGCCGATCCACCGGCACTTTGAACTCATGGGGCATCCCGCGCCGAAGATCGTGTCGATGTACGCCATCGTGACGGCGGCGCTCTGCGCGGCCTGCCTGTTATTCTATTTGAGATAAACCGTTCGCCCGAACTCGTCGGCGGGAATTGGTTTCGGAGGCTATCTGGATATGGAACAACGCAAAAAAGCGCTGATCGTCGGCATGGCAAAAAGCGGTGTCGGCGCGGCAAAGCTGCTGACCGCCGTCGGCTGGGACGTGGTGATCAACGACAAAAAGACCGAGATCGCGGGACTGAGCGAGGCGCTTTCCGGCGTGGACGTCGAATGGCGGCTTGGCGAGGACCCCGTCAGCTTGTTTGGCGGCGTATCGCTGATCGTCATCAGTCCGATCATCCCCATGACGGTGCCGTTCGTCGCGGAGGCGCAAAAGCGCGGCATCGAGGTCATCGGCGAGATCGAGCTTGGATACCGCTACAGCCACGCGGAGTTTGTCTGCATCACCGGCACAAACGGCAAGACGACCTGTACCGCGCTCACGGGGGAAATCTTCAAAACCGGCGGGCGGCATACGTTCGTGCTCGGCAATATCGGCGTTCCGATCACGGAGCACGCGCTGGAAACGCGCGAAGGCGACGTGGTCGTCGCCGAGACTGCGGGGCTGCAGCTCGAGGGCAACGTGCTGTTCCACGCGCGCGCGGCGGGCGTCTGCAACATCACGGAAGACCACCTCGACCACTTCGGCACGATGGAACGCTATATCGCCGCCAAGTGCAAAATTTTTGACCATCAGACGGCGCAAGACATCGCCGTGCTGAACTATGACGACGCGATCGTGCGCGATATGGCGCGGCTGACCCCCGCGCGCACCTATTATTTTTCGCGCAAAGAGGAAGTGCAATGCGGCCTGTTTTTGCGGGACGGCGTCGTGATCTATCGCGACGAGACGCAGGAATTTCCGCTCATCGCCGCCGACAAGATCAAAATCCCCGGCGGGCACAACCTCGAAAATGCGATGCTCAGCTCCCTCCTCGCGCTTGGCATGGGCATCTCCGCCGACGCGGTGCGGCAGACGCTTCGAACGTTTCCCGGCGTGGAGCACCGCATCGAGTTCGTGCGGGAAGTGGGCGGCGTTCGATACATCAACGACTCCAAAGGTACAAATCCGGATTCGACGATCAAGGCGATTCAGGCCATGACGCGGCCGACCGTGCTCATCCTCGGCGGCTACGACAAACACAGCGATTTTCACGAGCTGTTCGAGCACTTTCACGGCAGCAGGCTCAAGGGCATCGTCGTGCTCGGCGAAACGAAGCAAAAGATTCTCGACACCGCGCGCGATATGGGCTATCTGGGATACTGCCACGCGACCGGTACGTTTGAGGACGCCGTTTCCTGCGCGCGCGTGCTGGCGGAGCCGGGCGACGCGGTGCTGCTCTCGCCCGCCTGTGCAAGCTGGGACATGTTCGATAACTTCGAGCAGCGCGGGAGCGTGTTCAAGCAGATCGTCAATCGGTTTGAATGACGGCTTCAATAACGATGCGACACAAAAAACGCTTGATACTTCAGGCGTTTTTTTGTTTTGCAAACGGTTATTCTTTATTTGCGGTTGTGTCCGCCCGCATCGGCGAGGGCTCCCGCAGCTGCGAAGCGTCTATCGTTTTGAGCAGGAAAAGATGGATGCTCACGGCGACGCCGACCGCGAGCAGCAGCAGACGGACCCAGAGGATATTCACGAGGATCATGGACGTGATCAACCCCGCCCAGAGCACGACGAGGGCGGCGAGTTTCGTCTGTCGCGGCACGGCGCGATAGGCGACGTAATTGTAGAGATATTTACCGAACAGCCTGTGATGGATCAGCCAGTCGTAGAGCCGACGGGAGCTGCGCAGATAGCAATACAGCGTGACGAGCAAAAACGGCGTGGTCGGCAGCACGGGCAGCGCGACGCCGACGGCGCCGAGCCCGAGCGACAGGCTGCCGAGCGCGATCAGGAGATATTTTTTGAACAGTGGTTTCAAGGGAAATCCTCTCTTTGGCGCGGAAAAAACGAGGGAGGCGGAAAATTGTCCGCCTCCCTTTTTGCCGGTTTGTTACTTGAGGTCGAAGCGGTCGGCGCTCATGACCTTCGTCCAAGCGGCGACAAAGTCCGCAAGGAACTTGTCTTCCGCGTCCGCCGCGCCGTACACTTCGCACAGCGCGCGCAGGCGGGAGTTGGAACCGAAGACGAGGTCCACGCGCGTGGCGGTCCATTTGCGCTCGCCCGATGCGCGGTCGACGCCCTCAAACACGTCCGCGTCCGGCGTCAGCGGTTTCCACTGCGTGCGCATGTCGAGAAGGTTGACGAAGAAGTCGTTCGTCAGCGTCCCGGGGCGTTTGGTGAATACGCCGTGCGGCATGCCGCCGTAGTTGGCGTTCAGCGCGCGCATGCCGCCGAGCAGAACGGCCATCTCCGGCGCGGTGAGGGTCAAAAGCTGCGCGCGGTCGACCAGCAGGGACTCGGTCGAGACGGCAAACTTCGCCTTCTGATAGTTTCGGAACGCGTCCGCTTTCGGCTCGAGCACGGAGAAGGAGGCGACGTCCGTCTGCTCCTGCGTCGCATCCGTGCGGCCCGGTGCAAAAGGCACCTTGACCGTATGGCCCGCGCGCTTGGCGGCGAGCTCGATGGCCGCGTTGCCGCCGAGCACGATGAGATCCGCCAGGGATACCTGCCTGCCGCCGGCATGCGCGGCGTTGAACTCCGCCTGCACGTTCGAAATTGCGTCGAGCGCGAGTTTGAGTTGTTCGGGTTCGTTGACCGCCCAGTCTTTCTGCGGGTCGAGACGGATGCGCGCGCCGTTGGCGCCGCCGCGCTTATCCGAGCCGCGGAAGGTGGACGCGCTTGCCCATGCGGTCTTGACCAGCTGGGGAACGCTCAGGCCGCACTCGAGCAGCTTTGCCTTGAGCGCCTCCGCGTCCTGTTCGTCGATGAGCGGATAGTCTGCTTTCGGGACGACGTCCTGCCAGATCAGTTCTTCGGCGGGGACTTCCGGCCCGAGATAGCGCGCGCGGGGGCCCATGTCGCGATGGGTCAGCTTGAACCACGCGCGGGCGAACATATCGGCGAAGAGCTCGGGATTTTCCTGATACCGCCGCGCAATCGGCGCAAACACGGGATAGTAGCGAAGCGACAGGTCCGCCGTGGTCATCATCGGGCGGAGCTTCTTTGTCGGATCGTCCGCGGCGACGACCATGTCCTCCTCTGCAACGTCCTTGGCGAGCCACTGGTTCGCGCCGGCCGGACTCTTGACGAGCTCCCATTCGTATTTGAAGAGCGTTTTGAAGTAGCCCATATCCCATGTGGTCGGGTTGGCTTTCCACGCGCCCTCGATGCCGCTGCCGATGGTGTCTCCGCCTTTGCCGCTGCCGAAGCTCGAGCGCCAGCCGAGGCCCATGTCCTCTATGGGCGCCGCTTCCGGCTCGCGGCCGACGTGCGTCGCCGGGCCCGCGCCGTGGCACTTGCCGAAGGTGTGGCCGCCCGCGACGAGCGCGACGGTCTCTTCGGCGTTCATCGCCATGCGCGCGAAGGTCTCCTCCACATCCCTGCCGGAGGCGACGGGGTCGGGGTTGCCGTTCGGACCCTCGGGGTTGACGTAGATCAGGCCCATCTGTACCGCCGCGAGCGGGTTTTCCAGGTCCCGGTCGCCGCTGTAGCGCTTGTCGCCGAGCCATTCGGTTTCGGAACCCCAGTAGATGTCCTCGTCGGGCTCGTAAACGTCCTCGCGGCCGCCCGCGTAGCCAAAGGTCTTGAAGCCCATCGACTCGAGCGCGCAGTTGCCGGCGAGAATCATCAGATCCGCCCAGGAGATCTTCTTGCCGTACTTCTGCTTGATCGGCCAGAGTAGGCGGCGGGCCTTGTCGAGGTTGACGTTGTCCGGCCAGCTGCTGAGCGGGGCGAAGCGCTGCGTGCCGTTGCCCGCGCCGCCGCGTCCGTCGCCCATGCGGTAGGTGCCCGCGCTGTGCCATGCCATGCGGATGAACAGCGGGCCGTAATGGCCGTAGTCCGCCGGCCACCAGTCCTGGGAGTCGGTCATCAGCGCGTAGAGGTCCTTTTTGACGGCGGCGAGGTCGAGCGAAAGGAATTCCTTGCGGTAATCAAACCCCGGCTCCATAGGGGTGCTGAGGCTGGAATGCTGATGCAGAATGTCGAGATTGATCTGATTGGGCCACCAGTCCTTATTGCTGGTGCCGCCGCCCGCAACGGGGCCGCGCGTCATACCCGTGACCGGGCAGCGTACTGTTTCGTCCATGATGATGCATCCTCCTTCATATGATTTACTTTGGAAAAGAAACCGCCCGCGCGGCTGATCCACGCAGAGCGGATGGTTACTCTTTGGAGAGGCAGCGCTTGCAGACGCCCCGGTAGAAAAGGTCCCGCTGGTTGACGCTGCCCGCCTCGGGAAAGATGAGGTTCAGTTTGTCAAAATCGATCGGCTCGTCGTAGATCGCCCCGCAGCACTCGCAGACAAAGTGTCCGTGATCGCAGGCGAGCACGTCGTATCTCGCCTCGCTTCGGTCGAGGTTGACGACGCGCAGCAGTCCTTTCTGCACAAACAGCGTGAGCGTGTTGTAAACGGTCGCCTTGGAAAGCGCGTGTCCCTGCGCGGCGAGGTCGGCATAGATCTGCTCCACGGTCGGGTGCGTGTGGCACGTGTGCATGTAATTGAGCAGCAGCAGCCGCTGAAGCGACGGCTTGATGCTCCTTGCTTTGAGCTCTTCTGTGAGTTGTGCATAGTTTTGCATCGCGCGATCCTCACAAATAGAAAGATTTTATTGTTTAGAACGATTCTAAGTTAAATCTATCAAACTGCTACGCGCATGTCAAGTAAAATCGCGGTGAAAAGCAAAAAAAGAGCGCCTGGATCGGCGCTCCTGGTGTTCTTCAAAAAGACGAAAAAACGACTATTCGTTTTCGATGTCGATCTGGCAGGTCTTCATCGCCGTCAACGCGTTTTTGTGTCCCTCCGGCGTTGCGCCGGCGCTGGCAGCGGCGTCTACGGAGATCGCCGCCTCGGGATAAAACGCCTTGAGCAGCAGCGCGTTGCTGATGACGCAGATGTCCGTACAGAGGCCGACGAGCGTGATCGATTCGGGGTCCGCGCCGCCGAGCAGTTCGTGGATGCGGATGGGCAGGCTCACGCCGCCAAAGGTGTCCTTGGCGATCATGTGGCGTTCGTCCGCCACGTTTTTCTGCATGAGCGCCATCCAGACGGCGGCGTTCGGCGCCCAGCCGTCCGTGCCCGCGATGCAGTGTTCGACCGGCAGCTTTTTGCCTTCCTGCGTTTCGAGGTATTTCTCGGTGTGGGTGTCGAGGGTGTAAAGGATCAGCCCGTCGAAATCGAGGATACGCTTGACGACCGACGCTACGATGCCCTGCGCTTCCTTGGTGCCGAGCGAACCGGTGATGAAGTCGTTTTGCATGTCCACGACGACGAGGACGTTTTTGTTGGCGGGCACTTCCACCGCGACGGGTTCTTCCCCGGCGGCGGATGCGCGATTGAACAGCTCTTCCATGGATTCGGTCTCCTTTGTTTAATCGTATTTGCAGCTCATGTCGTAAAGATTGCCGCTGTGCTTCAGCGGGGCATTGCCTCGGACACCACATACAGCAGCACGCCCGCGGCGACGGAGGCGTTGAGCGACTCCGCATGTCCGCGCATGGGCAGGCGAAATCGTTCGCAGAGCGCGGCGGTTTCGTCGCTGACGCCGCTGCCTTCGCTGCCGATGACGAGCGCGACGCTGGCGGCGAGCGCGGGCAGCGTCGCGCTGCCGCGCAGATCTCCGCAAATCGCGGTGAACCCCTGCAGCTTCATCGCTGCGAGCTGCGGCGGGAGTTCGCCCTGCCACACGGGCAGGTGATAGGTGGAGCCCATCGCGGCGCGCAGCGTCTTTGGCGCGTAGGGATCGGCGCAGGCGGGGGAAAGCAGTGCGCCGACGGCACCGAACGCGTCCGCCGAGCGGAGGATGGCGCCGACGTTGCCGGGGTCCTGCACGCCGTCCAGCACCACGACAAGCCCCGCCGGGTACCGCTCCGGCGGCTCAGACGGCGGCGTCTGCACAACGGCGACCACCCCCTGCGGCGTCTGGCTCTCGCAGAGCGACTCCAGCACCGCGCGCGTGACCGTATAGACCGGCGCGCCGTCCGGAGGGGGAAACGCATGACCCTGCTCCACAAAACAGGAGACGACGCGCGCGCCGGAGGCGATCGCCTCGCGAACGAGCTTATCGCTCTCGATCAGGTGCAGCCCGCTTGCCTTGCGTTCTTTTCTGAGGAGGAGCTTTCGCGCCTCCTTCACGCGCTCGTTTGCGCGGCTCTCGATCACCAGGGCAGTTCGCCTCCCGTCCGGTTCAAATAAAACGTACGATACGCTGCCGCGCTCGGGGATTATGGAAGCGCGAGCCACTCGTCCTTCGTCAGGGAATAGACCGTTTCGTCGAACACCGCGCCGTCGTAGCGCAGATACGTTTGCCGCAGGGTACCCTCGCGGACGAAGCCGCATTTTTCGATCACGCGGCGGGAGCGGTCGTTGAAGGTGTAGTGCGAAACGCTCAACAGCCGCAAATCCAGCTCCAGAAAGCAGTATCGCGTGGCCCTGCGGACGGCTTCGGTCATGTAGCCCCGCCCCCAGCAGTCCTGCGCGAGCACATAGCCGAATGTGCGCACATCCGGCAGATTGCGCCATTTATCGCTATGCAGCCCCAGCGAACCGATTACGCGGCGGTCGCTCTTTCGCTCGATGGCCCAGACGTTGTCGTCGCTGAGAAACATGCGGATGACGGCGAGCGATTCCGCGCGGCTGATGTGCGGCTTCCAGCCCGCGCGCGGGCCGACGTCCGGATCGGTGGCGTACAGAAAAACGTCGTCCGCGTCCCGCTCCGAAAAATCGCGCAAAATCAGTCGTTCGGATTCCAGCGTATGCATCTTCGCGTCTCCTTGCTTTTCAGTATAGTATAGCATAATCGCCGGCCCTGTACTGTGACGGCAGATCCTTTGAGCGAAAATTTTTATCGGGACTGTTGCGTGGACTCCAGCGTAACGGCGGAAGGTTCAATTTCCGTTTGAATGACGGCTGGAGAAGAATCCGAACTTCGTTCCGCCGTTTTGCGAAACAGGCCGGCTGCGACGCTGAACGACAGCAGAAGAATTCCGCCCAACAGCCACATGTTTTGATATCTCGTGTACGTGCTGATGAGAAAACCGCCCACCGACGCGACAACGCCGCCCAACTGCAGCACGAGCGAGAACAGCGAGAGAATGCTCGCGCGGTGACTGGCGGGCGCCAGCCGGTTCAACAGCGTGTTTTCCACCACGCCGCTTCCGCCGATGAGCAGATACAGAACCAGATAGAGCCCGATGATCGAATATGCGCTGCCGGCAAAGGAAAAGAGGATCAATCCGATGCCGAGCGGCGCTTTCAGCAGCAACAGCAGTCCGACGCCGGCGGTTCGATGTCTGCGCAGCAGTTTTTCCGCCGCCCAGCTGCCGACGATGACGAAAGCGAATCCGGCGAAACTGACCGCGCCGAATACCCAGTATACCGACTGATAGGAAGCGAGCGCCGGCTGCCAATAGATCTCGACGGCGCTCAGCGCAAAGCCCATCAGAAGGCAAAACACGAGCAAAATGCGCACGGTTCCTCTTCGTTTTGCAAAGGACAGGCTCTCTTTCACCTGCGCGTCGAACAGCTGACGGTGCGAAAGCGAGGCGTGACGCGTCTTTTCGCGCGGCGCTTCGTGCACAAATGCAAGGGTGAGCAGGATCAGCACCGCGGAGATGCCGATATTGACGCCGAGGTTGCCGGAAAACCGGGTGCCTGTCTCAGCCAGAAGTCCGCCGGCCAGCGCGCCGCTTGCGAGCCCCGCGCTTTCCAGGATCGACAGGCGCGCGGTCACTCGTTCCAGCGGATATTGGCGCTCGGCCGCCTGGTCGATCATGAGCGCCTCGATGCTTCCCGACGAGAAGGCGCGGCTGAGCCCATTTGCAACCATGCCCAAAAGCAGCACGGCGACAGAGCGCGAAAAGAGGAACACACTATAGCTCAACAGATAGAGAAAGCAGGAGAGCAAATAGGCCTTCTTCCGCCCGTACAGGTCGGCAAAGACGCCGCTTGGAAACTCCGCCGCGATGACGGTGACGGAGTACAGGCCGATGATCAAAGAAATGGTTTCGATGGTGGCGCCGCGCGCAAGCAGCATCAGCGACAGGACGGGAATGATGGTGCCTGTGGCGAAAAATTTCAGAAAGTAGATGATCTGAATCGGTTTACTCATGGGCTTCACGCTCCACGGGATAGGCGATGACGGCGTATTCCCAGGCCTCGCTGTCCGCCGCGCCTGCTTCATGCGCATCCAGAAACGCGCGGATGGCGGCGTACAGCTCTTTGGCTTCTTCGCGCCCCAGATGCACGATGCCGGAGAGCAGATCGCCAAACTGACGACCGGAGACGGCGCTTTCGGATTCCTCTTCGCAATATGCCAGGAATCCGGAGAACGTTCGCGATAGATCCGCCTGCATCAGCGCAATTCTCTGATTTCTGTTTTCGTCGTGCACGAGGCTGCCGATGCGCACGGTCTTTGGCAATGCGCGGTAATACGTCGCCGTAATCCCGTGAATCTGCTCGGTATGGCTCTGCGCCACAATGCCAAGCTCGGCAAGCAGGCGGATGTGATGCTGAACGGAAGAGGCGGAGATGCCGATTTGATCGGCGATCTGTTTTGCGGTCATGGGAACGCCGGCAATCTGCATGCAGCGCAGCAGATTTTGCCGCTGCGGATTGACATAGATGTCCAACTCCCGCTTTCCCGATAAAACGATGGTGTCCATACGATCGGCTCCTTTTATACAATACAGGCATTATAACGTTATAAATATTGTAACGTCAAGCGCGATATTGTGAACCGCAATAAAAAACGCCGTCCGATTGGTTCGGACGGCGTTTTTTTGCTCAGATGCGATGCGTTTATGCGCGGGCCTTGACGGCGATATCGACCAGTTCCTTGAAGGCGGCCATATCGGTGATGGCAAGGTCGGCTAGGACTTTGCGGTTGATGTTGACGCCCGCGAGCTTGAGCCCGTTGATCAGGCGGCTGTAGGTCGTGCCGCAGATGCGCGCGCCCGCGTTGATACGGGCGATCCAGAGGCGGCGATATTCGCGCTTTTTCAGCTTGCGGCCGACGTACGCGTACGCCATGGACTTCATCACCTGCTGGGATGCGGCGCGGTATTGCTTGCTCTTTGCGCCGTAGTAACCTTTGGCAAGCCGCAAAACCTTGCGGCGCTTCTTGACGGCGTTGACTGCTCTTTTAATTCTGGCCATAGTTCATTTCCTCCTCAGTCGTACGGCAACAGCTTACGGATCTTCTTTGCTTCGACATCGGCGATGAAGCCGGTCTGGCGAAGGCCGCGCAGGCGCTTGGTGGACTTTTTGGTCAGAATATGGCGCTTATATGCCTTACTACGCTTGATCTTACCGGATTTTGTGAGGGAGAAGCGTTTTGCCGCTCCACGATGGGTCTTAATCTTTGGCATGGGTCGGTTCCTCCTGGTTCTTTCTTTTCCTGCGTTAATAGTTCGCGTTATTTCTTTTCACTCTTCGGAGCGAGAATCATGAACAAGCTTCTGCCTTCCATCTTGGGCGCGCGTTCTTTGATGGCGCTGTCGCCAAGCATTTCAAAGAAGCGATCCATCACGTCCATGCCGATCTCGTTGTGCGTGATCTGGCGGCCGCGGAAGCGGATGGACACCTTGACCTTGTCACAGTCGGCAAGGAACTTGACGGCCTGCTTGGCCTTGATCTCCATATCCCGCACGTCGATGGTTGCGGAGAGACGGATCTCCTTGAGTTCGATGATCTTCTGATTCTTGCGCTGTTCCTTCTCGCGCTTGCTCATCTCAAAACGGTATTTGCCGTAGTCCATGAGCTTGCAGACGGGGGGAACGCTGTTGGGTGCGATCTTGACGAGGTCCAGTTCGCGTTCGTCGGCCATTTTCTGCGCCGTGCGGACATCCACGATGCCGAGCTGGTCGCCATTTTCGCCGATTAAGCGGACCTGGGGGTCACGGATCTCTTCATTGATCATCAATTCCGTGATAGCGATGGCAGAACACCTCCATAAATCATAAAAATAGTGGGCGCAAGTCAGATTGCGCCCACAGTACAAAATCCAGTCGAATGCGATCGGTTGTTGCTACCGTGCCTGGCTTGCTGCCGGCAGGTGAGAAGCGGGCGCTTCTGCTTGAACATAACTATTATATGGACTGGACCGCGTCATGTCAAGCAGAAATCGCCTGAATATGCGTTATTTTTGCAAAACGCGCCGGTTTTCTCAGTCGTCCGCGCCCTGCATGGCCTCGAGCTTGGACTGCGGCTTGCCGGGCTTGCTGTCGCCGTACTTGGTCAGCGCGACCGGGATGATGGCGAGGCCCACAAAGATCGCCGCATAGGGAAAGAGCGTGTTGTAACCGACGTACTGGAGCAGATAGCCAGAAACGATCGGCGTGACGATCTGCGCGGCCATCGAGCAGGTGTAGTAATAGCCGGTGTATTTGCCGACGTTGCCGTAGCGCGAAATCTCCCAGACCATCGGGAAGGTGTTGACCGTGACCGCCGCCTGCGCAAAGCCGACCGCGGCAAACATGACGTACAGCGCGGGCGTAAACGTGCGCGCGCCGATCGCGCCGAAGATGAAGCACGCAACGGCGATGACGAGGCCGATGACGATGGTCTTCTTGCGGCCGATGCGGGAGGCCAGGAAACCGATCGGCAGATAGGAGATGATGGCGGCGCCGGTTGCGACCAGTAGACAGTTGGCGACGTGCTCGAGGCCGGAGGCCCACATCTTCGTCGCGAACTTGCTGAACGCCGTCGTCACCGCGTTGTAGCCGAAGAACCAGAGCGTGATCGTAGCGAGGATCAAAAGCAGGCTTGTACGGACGGCCGGGGGCAGCTTTTCCTTGCCGTCCACCTCGACGGCCTTGCCCTGATCGTCGTCTTCGGAGACGCCGTAGTTGATGTCCCGCATTTCCTGCACGTACTTATGCTCCGGCACCGTCAGCGCAACGGTCAGCGCCGCGAGCAGCATCAGCACGCCGACCGCGAGGAAGAGATAGAGATACTCCCGCTGCCCGGTTACGCTCTCGCGCACGAGCAGATTGATCGCCACCAGCGAAAACGCGCCGCCGACCGCGCCCATGAGGTTGATGATGGCGTTACCTTTGCTGCGCAGCGGCTTTGGCGTTACGTCCGGCATGAGCGCCACGGCGGGGGAGCGGTAGGCGCCCATGAAGATGAGCAGGATGCCCAGCGCGGCGCCGAAGAAGAGCAGCCCGAGAAAATGCTCGGCAAACTGCAGCACGGCCATGGACAGCACGGCGCCGATCGTGCCGAAGAGGATATACGGAATGCGGCGGCCGAGCTTGGCGGCGGCGCGCGCGAGCGACGTCATCAGCGGCAGCACGACGAGCGCCGCGGCGCAGATGCTCGCGAGAATTTCGCAGATCAGCTCGATGGTGCCGAGCGAACCGGAGATCCACGGCAGGCTTGCCGCGAGCCACGCGGACGTTGCGGCCGAGCCGGTCAAAAAGCTGATCGCCCCGGTGACGAGTCCCGCGCCCAGCATTGCAAACCAGACCCATTTCGGCGCGCGGTTGCCGTCGCTGACCGAACCAAACAGCGGCAGCAAGAAGAGCGCTACGACGTTGTCCAGGCCCATGATGATGCCCGCCGGGCCGTCCGGCAGCAAGTAAGTATCCCGCAGAATCAGCGGAATGATGGTGTCGTACATCTGCCAGAACGCGCTGATGGAAAGGAACGCGAAACCGACGAGGAACGTTCGCTTATAATTCAGTTTCATTTGCTTTTCTCCGATTTCATAAGATGATTTCAGACGGGAAAGCGCGGGATACTTCGCCGCGGTGTTATATACATGGTAGCGCAATTATCGTATAATAACAATACAAATCGACGTAAAAAATAGACCGGAGGATGGATATCATGTGGATTGCACTGGCGGCGCTGCTGGTTTTGGCGACGCTGTGGCTGATGCTGATCATGCCCGCGCGAAGCACAAAAACGCAGCGCGCGCCATTTCAAAACCGCTGTTTTGCGCACCGGGGGCTCTTCGCCGCGGACCAGAGCGTGCCGGAAAACTCGCTCGACGCGTTTCGCGCGGCGGTCGACGCGGGCTATGGCGTGGAGCTGGACGTGCAGCTCACGCGCGACAAGCAGGTGGTTGTGTTTCACGACGATACCCTGACGCGCGTCTGCGGAGTGGATGCGCGCGTGGACGCGTATACGCTCGAAGAGCTGAAAGCCATGCCGCTGTTTGGAACAAGCGAACGCATTCCGCTCTTTACGGACGTGCTGGCGGTGCTGGATGGGAAGATCCCCGTGATCGTGGAGCTCAAGAGCGGCGGGGACTGGAAGACGCTCTGCGAAAAGACGCTGGCGCTGCTGCGCGGTTATGCGGGAGACTACTGCGTCGAGAGCTTTCATCCGCTGCTCGTGCGCTGGTTTTACAAAAATGCGCCGGATATCCTGCGCGGACAGCTCTCCGAGGCGGCGCGGTATTCCAGAGCGTATATGCCGCTGTACCAGACGGTTCTCATGAGCAGGCTGCTGACCAACATACTCGTGCATCCGCAGTTCGTCGCTTACCGGATCGGCCCCAAGTGCCTCTCCGCGCGTATCAGCGAGGCGCTGGGCGCCATGCGCGTCGCGTGGACGGCGCGCCCGACGGACGACCATATGCGGCTTACGCGGCGTAATGACGCGATCATCTTCGAACACTATCGACCCGAGCCACATTTTTAGCGACAACACGGGAAAACCTGACAGCTTTCTGTCAGGTTTTCTTGTTTATACTGAAACCGAAATCTAAAACACGCAGCGGATGCGGGACAGGGGAGCGAAACGCATGGAACAGCCATTTGATTTTATCAGGGAGCAAAAGCAACTCTATCAACCGAAGACGACGCCGGGCATCGTCGACGTGCCGGAGTTGACGTTTTTCGCTGTGGACGGCGCGGGCGATCCGAACGAAGAGGACGGCGCATATGTAACAGCGCTGCGGCTGCTCTACGCGCTGAGCTATACTGTGAAGATGAGCGACAAGGGCAAGCACCGGCTCCCGGGATTCTTTGCCTATCGCGTGCCTCCGCTGGAAGGCTTCTGGCAAATGGCGAACGGACAGCCGGGCGTTGATTACGAAAACAAAGCGGCCTTCGAGTGGACGGCCGTCATTCGCCAGCCGGATTTTGTGGACGAGGCGGCGTTCGGCTGGGCCTGCGACGAGGTGCGGCGAAAGAAGGAGATCGACGCCGCGTCCGCCCGGCTGATGCGATATCGCGAAGGGCTTTGCGTGCAGTGCATGCACATCGGCCCCTACGACGCGGAGCCGGCGACTGTCGAGCGGATGGAGGCGTATCTTGCGGCAAACGGATATCGCAGCGACCTCGGCGAGCGGCGGCATCATGAAATCTATCTTGGCGATCCCAGACGCACCGCACCGGAGAAGCTCAAGACGATCCTCCGCCACCCTGTGGTGAAGTTGTAACGCAAGATCTATGTGCACCTGCTCAGGGACTATTAACAAAACCGCGCCAAGCGATCCAGGCGCAATCGCAAAAAACAAGAAGCCCAATATACGGAGGTTTTTTCCAACAGAAAAGCCGCACAAAAATAAACCTGATCAGCACGATATACGCCAAAAATCAAAAGCCCCAATATAAAGCGAGGCTTTTCCAACAGAAAAGCCGCACAAAAATAAACCTGATCAGTACAATATAACACCAAAAATCAAAAGCCCCAATATAAAGCGAGGCTTTTCCAACAGAAAAGCCGCACAAAAATAAACCTGATCAGTACGATATAACACCAAAAATCAAAAGCCCCCGCTTTTCAGCGGAGGCTTTTGATTGGGATGGGATGGGAGGTAATATTGGGGGTCTGTCTGTCTGTGTCCTTGCTCTGAAGATAATGTACTCCATGCTTGTGGAATTGCAATGGATAGAAAGTGAACTTCCTGTTACACGCAAAATTGTCGTCTGCCGATGAGAATTTCGATGGATTACCACCCCGAAAATCCGGTTTGCCGCAGTCGGAACAAACGTCCCAAAACCGACAAAAACAAAGCGAAGATGCACGACAGTTTCGGGAAAACAAATCACGATTTCATCAAATACGCGTCAGAAGCACAGGACTATTTCGAGTACAAAAGAGAAAAAACGTCTTGCTTTTTCATCCTCCATGTGTATAATAATATGTGCACTCGGGGTTATAGCTCAGCTGGTCAGAGCGCTACGTTGACATCGTAGAGGTCGTTGGTTCGATCCCAACTAATCCCACCACCTTCAAAATTGAGAATCCTGCGGTGTGCGTTACGTTTTCGGTTATAAACCCACAGAGTGACTTCGGGAGCGTTCGTTGGGAAGACAAGATCAAGCCCGTTGCGAATGGGAAGATCGCGGCGATCACGGCGTACCCACCTGCCGAGAGGCGGGTATTATAACAAAGGCGAACGGCACTTCGGGATACTCTAGATTCAATTGCATATTGCGGAATTGTGTAATGGTAGCACCTACGACTCTGACTCGTATTGTCTAGGTTCGAGTCCTAGTTCCGCAGCCAAGAAAAAGCCCTTTTGAGGGGCTTTTTTGTTTTTATAGTATCGTACAATAACGCAGGGAAATGAGATGTTTCTTGCCGATTTCTTGCCGGAATCTTGCCGTGGAATTTTAGGATGGGAAGAGGATGACTACTCGTCATCCTCTTCATCACCAAGAACATAGTCTGATGAGTAAACTTGATCTGAGGAAAGAGACTGACGGAATTCAGTCGCGACCATTGTCTTATTAAATGATGCTGTGGGTTCAAGTTCGTTTACGATCTGTTCCAATTCGTCAAGCCTGCCGCCATTCATATGACAATGGAGCACGTGGCGTAGAACACCTTGTTTACGCCTCGAGTTCGTCTGTTTACGGAACGAATGAAAAGGTGCCGTATTCGACGGAAGATAAAGTTGACAATCCCGTTTCGCTGTATGCTGCCACAAAGAAATCAAACGAGCTGATGGCGCATGCGTATTCGAAATTGTACAAGATTCCTTCGACCGGGCTGCGGTTCTTTACTGTTTACGGCCCAATGGGGCGGCCGGATATGGCATACTTTGGCTTTTCCGACAAAATGGTAAGGGGAGAAAAAATACAGATCTTCAATTATGGGGATATGAAACGGGATTTTACCTATATTGATGATATCGTGACCGGTGTGATCAGCGTGATAGGCAAGCCTCCCGCTGAAACCAAGGACGGAGCGCCATACAAAATCTATAATATCGGCAACAATAGTCCGGAAAGCCTGTTGTATTTTGTCGAAACACTTGAGCAATGTCTGATGAGCGAAGGGATCATCGACCATCCTGCCGAGAAGGAGTTCCTTCCGATGCAACCGGGAGACGTATATCAAACGTATGCCGATGTCGATGCGTTGGTGCGGGATTTCAGATTTAAACCCGATACGAGCCTGAAAGATGGCCTCGCCCGGTTTGCAGGGTGGTACAAAGAGTATTACAAGTTTTGATCACTGTTGCTGTGAAAACCGGAGGGAAAATCCACCGAGGGAACTGCGATTGCGAGATTCGGTTGGGAGGACTTTCTATTGAGGCATGCATTTCTTAGCGCATCGAGTGCCAAAAGTGTTATGATACATAGAAGCTGCCGTAGATGTTGACCGGGCTGAAGTCCCCGCTGACCTAAGGACTGTTTTTGAGGTGAAATATTGTTTTTCAAGCGAAACGCCCATAGTGTCCTCATCCTCCTGATCGCGCTCATGCTGTTATTCATATGGTCGAACTCGCTTGCGGGAAGTCGGCAATCCAATGCATGCAGCGGGTGGGTGGAGCGTTGGCTCAAGCCGCTGATCAATCCGGAGGGGAGAATCCCGGAGAAGACGTTTGATTACGGGGTTCGAAAAGCGGCGCATATAATCGAATATGCGATTCTGGGCGCATTGCTGGTATGGATCACGGGAGCCATGGAACACCGAAATGTATGGCTGCTGCTGTTTATGGTGCTTATCGCAGCGGTGATCGATGAGACCATTCAGGTGTTCACCGGAAAGACGAGTCAGGTGCAGGACATTTGGCTTGACTGTTTCGGCGCGGGGGCGGGGATGCTGGCTGCATCTTGCGGCATCAAGGTGCGGCGGAAGCGCAAAAAAGGCATGGAACCGGCAAGCTTATTGCCGGAAAATCGATTGAAGAAACCATATCACACGGGCGAAAAGCAGATGGGTGGATCAAAGAATGCGGCGGACGATGAAAATGCGTAAGGCCAGAATAGTTATTCTGATAGGCATCGTTTTTGTAACGGTCATTTTCATCTGGAGTAATTCTTTGCAATCCTCGTCGGAATCGCAGGCAAGGAGCCTGCACTTTTTAAGCATGATGAAGCCGATTTTGGAGCCCATCGTAGGCGTTGGCAATGTCACCGATCATTTGGTTCGTAAGCTGGCACACTTCGTGGAATACGGCGTGCTCGGAAGCGAGCTGGTATTGCTGCTGATCAGCATTCGAAAGATCAGGCTGCAGTCAATCGCGAATTGCTTGTTCGGCGGGATGGCCGTAGCGCTGGTGGACGAAACCATACAGATCTTCAACGGACGCGGATCGCAGGTGCAGGACGTGTGGCTGGATTTTGCCGGGGTAGTCTCGGGAATGCTGATCGTGTTGTTAATTGATGGAATTACGGCAAAGATTCGAAAGGCGAAAGCAAAACGAACGCCGGCTGCATAGCAGGCACAGAATCATTACGAACCAATTATGATGGAATAGAAAAGCAAAACGCCCTCAATCAGGGCGTTTTTGTGTTGTCAGGGGTAAATTCGGATGGGGCCGTATGGCTTCGAATGGCATTGCTCGGGCAGAGTCCCTGCTTTACAGTTGGAAGAAACCGCTTGCGTATCAATGCAGCGTCTGGCAACAATAGGTTTCGCCCGGAACAAATCCCTCTTCGGAGCAGTTCAGAAGTTCCCAGACGGTGACGAGTTGATACCCTTCTTCAAGTAACTGCGGCACGATGATCTCCACCGCGTTCACCATATACGGTTTTGTATCGTGCAGCAGAATGATATCTCCGTCCTGCAATTCCCTTCCATTGACGGCCTGTTTCTGCACGTTTTGTGCGATTTTTTCAGGATCGGTCTCGTTCACGTTGCCGCTCTGCGACCAAAGCACCACGGCCATACCGCTTTCGCGGGCCAGATGGTTGATATCCCAGTCGATATGTCCGCCCGGCGGACGGAAGGAACGCGCCACGAATCCCGTTGCGTCGAATATCGCCTTGTTTGTGTCCTTGAGGGTACGGCGTTTCTCCACGATGTTGTGCAGTTTTTGCAGGTCTTCGTGCCCCCAGGTATGGTTTCCGATTTCGCACCCGAGCGCGACGGCCCGCCGCGCGATGGATTTTACGTGGTCGTTATCCCGAAACCGCCAGCCGCAGACGAAAAACGTCGCACGCGCGTTATATTGCTCCAATACGTCGAGAATGCGATCGGTCACACCGGGGATCGGCCCGTCGTCAAACGTCAGCGCGACCATGGGTTTGTCCGGATCGATGTACATGCGCTCGATCGCCGCGTCGATTTCCGCATCGCTGGCGCAGCAGCCGTCCCGCTGAATCAGGGAAAACAGCGCTGTGTTTCGCTCCCTGTACCAAGGCGCGTTGACACGGGGGACGGGCGTGGGAGACGGCGGCAAAGGCGTTTCCAGCCGGGGCGTCGATCGTCTGGCGGGGACTGCCGTGCGCTCCGGCGGCATACGCGCGGCCTGCGGCGCGCGCGACGGCTCGGGCGGGGGCGGCAAGACGGTGCAGCCGCAGAAAAATGCGGCTGTCAACAAAATCATGAAAGCCGCAGTAAGGACACGCCTCATACAGTTTCAGTACTCCTGATCAAAGTCATATGGTAAAACGACGAAAAATCGCTTCGTTCAATCCTCTTCCTGTTTTGTTTTCTCCGCTTCGCCGGCGCCTGCGTTTTCGGGTTCCTCCGGCGGCGTGTCCGGCGCCCAGAGCCCGCGCGCCATATACCAGTCGATGGATTCCTTGAGAAACTCCACGCTGACGTTGAGCGTAAAGGCGATTTCGTAGATGTCGTCGGTGTTGCGCGCCGCGGTGCGGATCGCGTCCGGCGAAAGCAGGCGGTCGTGCGCCCATTTGCGCGCCTTCGCTTCGGCGCGCCAGTCGTCCACGGCGTTGTAGTGCAGCCGTCGGTCGGAGCCGGTATAGTGATGGCCGAGCTCCTCCGCCAGCCAGCAGGCGCGCTCGGCCTGCGTGCCGTCCTGACGGATGACGATGTGCTCGCCCGTTTCGGTTTTGATATAGGCGGCGGACATGCCGGGCACGGGGATCTCGCGCTCGTGCACGTCGATTCCGCGCTCGTTTGCCTCCGTCGTGAGTTCTTCGATCTTATCCATTCGCGGCGCACCCTCCCCAGTGCGGTCGATGACCAGGCCTTCGTCTATTTCGAAAATTTGTCCGCGAGGAATTCGATGTATTCCTCGTAGCGTTCCTGTCCCTCAAGGGTAAGCTTGTTCAGGTCGAAATGCCCGGCAGAGGCGTATATATGCGCCCCGCGGTCGTTGATGCTGTCGTCCGCAAGGTAATCCAGAGACACGTTGAAAAATCGCGCGAGAGCAAGCAGCGTGGAGCGTTTGACGTTGTCCGCACCCTTTTCATAGAGACTGACGATGGTCGTATACGGCACGCCCGACTGCGCGGAGAGCTGGGATTTATTCAGGGAACGCTCGTCGAGCAGCACATCGAGCTTTTCGGTCAGGGTCAAAATAATCACCTCGGTAGGAAAATTCCTTCATACTCAGATCAGGATCGATTTGAATCTGTATAACAAGAGTATAAAGCAGAAATTACGACGTGTAAACAGTAAAATTACGACGCGGCGTAGAAAACGACGTATTGATGCGGATATCGCATGGAAAACACCGCATTGTGACCCCATTGTGAATCCGGCGGTCAACACATTGACAACCGCATAGAGCAGGCGTATGATGCAAGTGTATTAATAATACTAGTACGCTAGATACGGAACCGATCCACAGGGGGGGCATAATATATGAAACAAAGACGCATGATCATTCGACTGCTCGCGGGGCTGAGCTGCATTCTGCTGCTTGCGGCGGCCGCGCCCATCCGCACGGCGCGCGCCGAGAGCGCGCTCGCCGCGGGATATGTGAATACGGCAAAGCTCAATCTGCGCAAAGGCGCGGGCACGAGCAACGCAATTTTGGACACGCTGACGAAAAGCACCGTCGTCAACATCTATGAAGTCGTCGGTACGTGGCTGCGCGTGGACGTACCGTCCACCGGGAAAAGCGGGTATGTGAGCGGCAAATACATCACCGTCAGCGGCACAAGCCTTGCGGCGTATGCGCTCGGCGCCACATCCGGCAGGGTGAATTTGCGCAAGGCGGCGACGAGCAAGAGCGAAAGCCTCGCCATCGTAGATAAAAACGCCGGGTTAACCATCTATTCCGCGGACGCGACGACCGGCTGGTATAAGGTCAAGGTGCATACGACGGGGAAGGAAGGCTACATTTCGCCGCTGTACGTCAAGATCGTATCCAAGGTGGATCAGTCGAGCACGGTGGTCACCGGCACGGGCGAAATCACGGCGGACAACGTCAACTTCCGTTCCGGCCCGAGCACGAGCTACAATATCCTCGATAAACTGCAAAAACTCGACGAACTCACCATTCTGGAAAAGACCGACAACTGGTATAAGGTGACGGTAAAGGCGACGACCAAGACGGGATATGTCTATGGCGGCTACGTGAAGATTACCTCCTCCTCAACGGCGACGCCGACCCCGACGCCAAATGTCACGAGCGGAACGAAGGGAGCGATCAACGCGGACGGCGTGAACTTCCGCACGGGACCCTCGACGAGCTATACGAAACAGGGAACGTTTCAGAAAAACACGGCGGTGACCATACTCGGTACGAGCGGAACCTGGTACAAGATCACGGTGGATACCACCGGCGCGCACGGATATGTCTATGCGGCGTATGTGACCGTAACCGACGGCACGGCGACGCCGACGCCCACTCCTACGGCCGCCCCGGCAGGGAGCCTTCCGGGCAAGCTCAATGCGAGCGGCGTGAACTTCCGCACGGGACCTTCGACGAGCTATACGAGCCTCGGGCTGCTGTCGCTCGGTACGGCGGTGACGGTGCTTGGAAAATCCGGCGACTGGTATCAACTGACCATCAACGCGACGGGGAAGACCGGCTACGTCTTTGCAAAATTCGTAACGGTCGCGGCTGCGACGCCTTCTCCGACGCCGACGGCGACGCCTACCGCGACCCCGACAGCCACGCCGACGCCAACTCCGACCCCGACGCCGACGCCGACATCGACGCAGTCGCCGGAGTCTTGAACCGACACTATCCGACCGAAAGCGCCAGCAAGCGCTCCGCCGAAAGGCGGAGCGCTTTACGGTTTCCGCCCATTTATGCGCAACAAAAAAAGCCCCGGGGGCTTTTTTGTTGATCCGACGGGCATTGCCGCCTAAGATCAGAACATTTTTTTCTTGGCCAGAAAGATCGCAACGCCGACCGACACGCCGAGCGAGACGAGCACGATGGCAAGAAACCCGAACGGGCTGTTTGCCAGCGGCATCCCTGCGGAATTGACGTTCATGCCGTATGCGGCAAAGATGATTGCCGGAACCGACAGCACGATGGTCATGACGGCGAGGAATTTCATGACGATGTTGAGGTTGTTGGAGATGACGGAGGCAAACGCGTCCATCATGCCGCTTAGGATGCCGCTGTAGATATTCGCCATCTCGATGGCCTGCCGGTTTTCGACGATGACGTCCTCGAGCAGATCCTCGTCCTCCGGATATTTTTTGATGCGCTCGCTTTTGAGGAGCTTTTCGAGCACGACCTCATTGGAGCGCAGCGAGGTGGTGAAATATACGAGGCTCTTCTCCAGCTCGAGCAGTTCGATGAGCTCGCGGTTCTCCGTGGAGCCGTGCAGCTTTTGCTCGATTTTGTCGCTCAGACGGTTGATGACGCGCAGATATTGCAGATACAGCGACGCGTTGCGATACAGAATCTGCAGTACAAAGCGCGTGCGCATATGGGTTCGGAGGTCGTTTGCGTGCTTTTGCTTGAGCGCGTAGAGCACGGGCGTTTCCTCGAGGCAGACGGTGATGATCGCATCCCGCGCGAGGATGATGCCGAGCGGCTCGGTGGTGTAGATGTCCTTGCCTTTGTTTTTCTCCACCGCGGGGATGTCCACCAGAATGAGTGTGTAGTTGTCCTCCAGCTCGATACGCGAGCGTTCCTCTTCGTCCAGCGCGGCCCGAAGGTCGTCCGGCTCGACTGCGAATTGCTCCGCAACCTCGGCGAGCTCCTTCTCCGTCGGCTTGACGAGAGAGATCCAGCAGTCCTTTTCGGGGTCCTCGATCTGCCGCATCTCCGCCTCGAAGGTCTTGAAGATCTTCTTCATGGCAGTGTTACTCCTTTCGCTTTACCGCGCGCGGCAAGAAAGCGAAGCTTCCCGAACGCGCGCTTCGATTGTCTGATTGCTTTTACTTCGTTCGGGAACGGTATCCACCGTCCAATCACACTCCTTTCGTTGAGTTCGGTACTATTATAAAACGAAAAAACCGATAGGGAAAGCGTAAAAAAGAAGAAAATCGGGATAAAATCCATACAAAAATGCAAAATTTTACTGATCTTTGCAAAAGGCGGCTGTTCTTGGCCCATTACGGCCGATTTTCATCACGCCGCCGAAAAGCGGGGACATTTTGACAAACTGCGGCCTGCGTGTTACCATGAGGCCGATTGTTCCGCAATGCGGGCGGCGGACCGCCCGAACGACGGATGAAACGGAGAAGAAACGAATGAAACAGGAGCGCGCGTTTGAGCGCGTCGTGATATCGAAGCGGGCGGAAGGGTCCGTCAAGGCGGGGCACCCCTGGGTGTACGACACGGAGGTGCAGGGCAATACGGACGCCGTGGAAAACGGCGCGCTGGTGGACGCGTTTTCCGAAAAAGGCTCGTATCTCGGCACGGGATTTTTGAGCAAGCACAGCAAAATCCGCCTGCGGCTGCTTTCCAGCAATGCAAACGAAAAGTTTGACGAGGCGTTTTTTTCGCGTCGGCTGCGCTATGCGCTGGACTACCGCAAGACCGTCATGGGCGAAGACTACGGCTGCTGCCGCATGATCTTCGGCGAGGCGGACGGGCTGCCGGGGCTGACGATCGACTGCTATCACGACGTGCTGGTGAGCCAGGTGCTCTCCGTCGGCATCGAGCGCATCAAGGGGATGCTCTACCGCCTGATGGTAACGCTGCTGCGTGACGACGGCATCGCGGTGCGCGGCATATTCGAGCGCAACGAGGTGTCCATCCGCGAACTGGAAGGGTTGCCGCTGGAAAAAGGCTGGGTCCGCGGGGAATTCCTGCCGGAACCGCCGAGCCCTTTGATCGAGATTACGGAGAACGGCATTCGCTACGACGTGGACGTGGAGAACGGGCAGAAGACGGGCTTTTTCCTCGACCAGAAATACAACCGGCTCGCCGCCGCCAAGATCGCGCGCGGCAAGCGTGTGCTGGATTGCTTTACGCACACCGGTTCGTTTGCGCTGGGCGCGGCGAAGGCGGGGGCGGCGCACGTCACCGCCGTGGACGTGTCGCAGGCGGCGGTCGAGCTCGCGCGCGCGAACGCCGAGAAAAACAATCTGGCGGACAAGATGGCGTTCGTCTGCGCGGATGTGTTCGACCTGCTGCCGCAGCTCATCGAACAGCGCGCGAACTACGATATGATCATACTCGACCCGCCTGCGTTTACGAAGAGCCGTAAAACCGTCGCCGGGGCGGAGCGGGGGTATAAGGCGATCAACTACAACGCCATGAAGCTGCTGCCGCGCGGAGGATATCTGGCGACATGCTCCTGCTCGCACTTCATGCCAAGCGAACTGTTTGAAAAGATGCTGCTTTCCGCCTCACGGGACGCGGGCGTTTCGCTCAAGCTCATCGAGGCGCGCAGACAGGCGCCGGATCATCCGACGCTGATGAACGTGCCGGAGACGGATTACCTGAAGTTTTACTTATTTCAAATTGTTTAGAGAAACAATTCAGCGCTGATGAACATACCGGAGACGGATTACCTGAAGTTTTACTTATTTCAAATTGTTTAGAGAAACAATTCAGGGCCGACGAACGTGCCGGAGACGGATTACCTGAAGTTTTACTTATTTCAAATTGTTTAGAGAAACAATTCAGGGCTGATGAACATACCGGAGACGGATTATCTGAAGTTCTATTTATTTCAAATTGTTTAGAAAAACAATTCAGGGCCGACGAACGTACCGGAGACGGATTACCTGAAGTTTTACTTATTTCAAATTGTTTAGAGAAATAATTCAGGGCCGATGAAGGCGCCGGAGACGGATTACCTGAAGTTTTATTTATTTCAAATCATATAAAAAATCCGCCCGGAAGGGCGGATTTTTCAGTACCACTCTACTTCTCTACCCGGAAACGATAGATGGTTTCGGAGGAGAAGACCTCGCCCGCGCGGAGCACGATGCTCGGGAAATGCGGGTTGTTCATCGCGTCCGCAAAATGCTGCGTTTCGAGGCAGAACGCGGGGCGAATGCCGTATGGTTCGCCGCCCTTGCCGATCATATAGGAAAAGTCCGGCGGGGTGAAAAGCTGCACGCCCGGCTGGTCGGTGTAGACGTCCATCGCGACGCCGCCGATGGGATCGACCGCGGTCGCGACGCGTTCCACGCCGCCTTTGGGATGGTTGAGCACAAAGTTATGGTCGAATCCGCCCGCGGTGTCGATGTGTTCAACCGTTACGTTGATGTCCCGGCCGAGGGGCTTGGCTTTCGTAAAGTCGAGCGGCGTATTTCGCACGGGGACGATCTCGCCGGTCGGAATCGTGAGCTCGTCGATGCGCGTGAACTGGTCCGCGTCGATCTGCAGCGTCTGCTCCAGAACGGTGCTGCGCTGCCCCGCCAGATTGAAATACGCGTGGTTGGTCATGTTTTGTATCGTGTCCTGATCGGTGTTGATCAGATACCGGATGGAAAGCGCGTTGTCCTCTCCGAGCGAATAGATCACGACCACGGAGAGTTCCCCGGGAAAGCCTTCGTCTCCGTCCGGACTCGTCAGCGAGAAAAAGACGCTGTCGCCGTCGATCTGCGCCTGCCAGATCTTCTTGTCGTAGCCGACGTTGCCGCCGTGCAGGCAGGATGTTCCGAGGTTCGCGGCGAGTTTGTATTCCGTGCCGTTGAGCGTAAAGCGCGCGTTTTTGATGCGGTTGGCCACGCGGCCGACGGTTGCGCCGAGATACATGGTGTTTTTCAGGTAGCCGTCTATCGTGTCGTAGCCGAGCACGACGTCCACCAGTTCGTCTTTGCGGTTGGGAACGAACATGGTCTGCCAGGTTGCGCCGTAGTTGAGCAGGCTCGCGCTTGCGCCGGACGCGTTGGTGATGGTGTAGCGAAGCACTGCCTCGCCGGAAGGCAGCCGCCCGAATTCGGAAACGGATACGCTCATGAAAAAACCTCCTGTACAAGCGGCTCTCTTACGGCAACCGCCGCGGGAAAGCGCGTTTTTTCTATTATAATACACCGTTGCGCGCGATGAAAGACGCTCGAGAGAATTCGATTGCTATCTTACGCAGATGCGCGCGACGAAAGACGCATAAAAGCAATCGATCGCCTTTGCAAAAAAATCGCCGATCGTTCGGACTGCTGCACGCGCGGAGAAAACGCACCTGTTCATTTACGGATCAGTCTCGCAATCCGTCTGTTTGTATACTGTGTTTTGTGGTACACTATCGCCATGGAGCAAACGACGATTGCCGCGCGAAATCAGTCCGCGGCGGATAACACCCGCATCGACACGAAGCACATAGACGTACTCGACGGCGTGCGCGCGCTGGCGGTGTTCGGCGTGCTTTGGTTTCATTTCTGGCAGCAGAACTGGATTATGCCCTATATCCAGCTGCCGTTTCTGGCCAGGTTCGGCCTTCCGGGCTCGATCAGTCTGGAGTTTTTGGCGCGCACCGGCTTTCTGTTTGTGGACTGGCTGCTGTTTCTTTCCGCGTTCTGCCTTTTTCTGCCGTTTGCGCGCGCGGCGCTTGAGAAAACGCCGCTGCCCGACACGCGGCTCTTCTTTCGAAAGAGGATTGCGCGCATCGTACCGAGCTATTATCTGAGCGTATTGGCGATTCTGTTTCTGGTGGCGATCCCGTCCGGGGCATATGCCTCCACAACGGAGGGCCTCAGGGACGCGATCTCGACGCTGACGTTTACGCAGACGTTTTTTCCGGACGTGCTGATCGGCACCAAGATCAACGGCGTGCTTTGGACGGCTGCGGTCGAGATGCAGTTCTATCTGTTTTTCCCGTTCCTTGCGCGTGCGTTCGTGAAAAAGCCCGCGTGGACGTATCTCGGCATGCTTGGCGTGTCGCTGCTCTACCTATGGGGTTTTGCGCTGCGGCATGAAGACACCATCCGCCTGACGGTGAACCAGATGCCTGCGTTTTTCGGCGTGTTTGCCAACGGCATGGCGTTTGCATATCTCTTTACGCTGCTTGGGCGGGCGGTCAAGCGGAATGTGCAGCTTTCCGCGCTGTCGCTCGTCGGGCTGATCGCGGGGTTCGCGCTGCTGTTTTCCCTGATGAAAGCCGCGCTGGACGCCGACACCATGCAGATTTGGCAGGCGCAGAACCGCTATCGCCTGTCTCTGGTGTTCGCGCTGATCACCATGTCCGCAGCGCTGACGTTCTCCGGCGTGCGCTGGCTTTTTTCCAATGCGGTCATGCGCTTTCTCTCGGTCGTCTCCTATAATGTGTATATCTGGCACCAGTGGATCGCCGTCCGCTTCAAGGAATGGAAGATTCCCTACTGGACGGGCGAAAAGCCGCCGAACATGACAGGGGACGTTCGCTGGCAATGGACGTATACCGCGCTGATCCTGCTGGCGACGTTTGCGGCGGCGATCTTCGCCACCTACTGCGTCTAGCGGCCGGCGGCAAAGCGCATCCTCGCACTAAAACCCAAAAAGCGCGGGCCGATGATCGCAATTGTTGCGGAAGAGGAAGAGCCGAACACGGAAACGCACGAGCCCGAGGATTGAAATCGCAGGCTGAAACGAAATAGACTATTTTTGGAACAGTCGATTTGCGCTGTTTAAGCGCGGACGGTTCGGATTGTTCCGAACAGATGAGGAGCGAATCAGATGAAGAGACTGCTGAAAAAACCGCTTGCGCTGATCGCCGCATGTTGGTTCCTGTTTGTTGCGGCCTGCGCGCCGACGGCGGCGCAGAGCGCCGCGCAGACGGAAGCGCCCGCCGTGGCCGCCGAAGAGACGGCCGCGCCGACGCCGGAACCGACGGCCGAACCAACACCGACGCCGGAGCCGAAGGCGCCGGTGCCCATCGATCTGCTGAGCGAAGCGTACAACCCGTTTGACGGCGTGGCGTTTCCGGACGGATACACCATATACGCCGCGCGCTTCGACACCGCCGACGCCGGCAAAGGCCTCGGCGACCGCTATGGAATCTACATGACCGCGGCCGGCGACCCTGCCGAGATCGTCCGCTATATCGCGGGGCTGCTCGACGTGCAGGACGCGGTGATGATTGCCGGATATGAGGATTCGATTGCGCAGAACTGGGGTGTGGACATCGAGGGGGCGTACGGCGGCGGCTATGCGCGCGCGCAGATAAAACAGACCGAGGCGGGCTACGAAACGGACGAATGCACGGATGTGGCCGGCTGCCGGGTCGAGCTTTCGGCCGATATCGACGCCGAGCGCACCGCGCTCTGCACGGACTTTGTTCTGCAAAACTACAGCCCTGCGGCGCTTGGCGATCTGGCGGACCGGCTTTCGACCGACGCGGCGCGGCGGGACATGCTCGGCATCTATGTCAACCTGCAAAAGCCGGGAAGGACCGCGGTGTCCGTTGCGTTTTCTGTTGACGACGCATCCGCGTTGGAAGGGGAAGCGGTCACGGCGCTGCAGCCGAACTGGCATGACGAGGAGCAGGCGAGGATGAACGCCGTATTCGGACCGATCGGCACCGAGCTGCGCTTTGACGCGGGATCGAACATCGTTTATCTGACCCAGTATCCGGGCGACAATACGGTTTCCGTCAAAGCGTATGCATTGTCGGATGTGTCGCTGACGAAACTGGGATTCCAGTTTTATCCAAACGACGGGCTTTGCATGTATGAGCAGAAGGAAAACGGCATCGAAATCGCGCTTGCGCGGCCGGAGTGGCACCGCGCGGCGGAGGACTGGAATATTGAGTTTCTCGGCAGATCGAACGGATACGATCTCGGCATGTGGTATATGGAATCGATCGGCATGTTCCACATCAGCGTGACGAAGGGCAGCGCTTCGGCATCCTGCGATTACAACGTAAATACGGGCGAGTTCAGCGACGGCTGGCCCGATCAGGAGACGATGCTTTCGCTCTTTGGCGGCGCGGCGGGAAGCGCGGAGGGTGACGTTCGCGCGGCGGTTTTCGCGCTCTTTACGGATCTGGTGCAGCAGCGTTTCGGCGTGGACTGGCAGACGCTCTACGCTCTGCCGGTGTGGTAACCCAATAAGGGACTTGCGTCCCAAAGGATCATTTGCGCCGCGGATCTGATGAGCCCCAAATGTGGGTGATTCGAGCATCCCGAGCGGCAAGACAAGGCGGTGAAATCGAATGGATCAGCAAATGAAAACGCCGTATTCAAAAGACGGCTACATCATCGACCAGGCGCGGATGAAGAGCATTCGCTACGGCGTGTTTACGAGCGACATCAACGGCTGCGGCTGGATTGCGGGATATAATTTCCTGCGCCGGTTCGGTGAGCCTGTGCAGGAACAGGCGCTGGCGAACGAATTGATCCGTCATTCGCTCTTTCGCGGCCTGACGGGGACGGACCTCTTCCGCCTGCGCCGCAACCTCAAACGGCACGGCTATCGCATGCCGCTGAAGTTTCGCTGGAATAAAAAAGCGCGCCTGCCCGAGGGGACAAGCGCGGGGATCATCTGGTATTGCCACAAGGACGGGTTTCATTTTGTGACGTTTTATGCGGATGAAGCGATTCGTCCGGCGGAGGACGGGGAGGCGCGCTTTCGCTTTCTCAACGGCCTCGCGGGGAAGGAAGACCACTTCGACACCATGCGCGGGTTTCTGACCAGGCACAACGTCATCCCGTTTGCGCTCATCCTCGTCTGGCCGGGCCGGGCGGTCACCGCGCCGTCAGAAAATCCAGCAGCATCGGATTGAGCAATTGGGCATTTCGGAGCACGAAATCATGGCTGCCTTGCGGGAAGATCACCGTAAGGCAGTTTGTGTTTTTCTCGCCCAATTCGCGGACGGAGGCTTTCGTCTCCTTCGTCTCTGCGCGCGCGCACATGGCGAGCATGGGGATGGAGACGGAGGGATAGCCCGCCAGATCGTCCAGCCGGATGCGCTTTTCGTAGAAGGCGACATACGTTTCCTGCGTGATGTTCGGGCTGTAGGCGACGAGGCGATCCGTTTCTTTTTCGGACAAGCCCCAGTATTTTGCCTGCATGCGCAGCAGGGAGACGTTTTTGATCGCGCCGCAGGTCATGCGCGCCAGCTTGGCATATCTCTGCGCGCTTTTCGGGGTGGACTTGAGCCAGGGGCTGAGGAACACCGCGCGTGAAAAGAGCGACTCGTGTTCCGAGACGAGCTTGACGGCGAGCTCCGCGCCGACGGAATGTCCCATGAGGAGCGCTTTGCCTGCGCCGAGTCCGGCGATCCAGGCCGCGAGCGCGTCGGATGTCGCCTGCGGATCGTACGGCTCGTTTGCCGCTTCGCCCGCACCCGGCAGATGGGGCACGAACACATGAAACCAGCGCGAAAGCGGCTCGTACTGATGCGAAAAAGTGTCCAGCGCGGCCGCGCCGTGCAGCAAGATCAGCGCGGGGTTCGCCGCGTCGCCATAGGTGTCGAAAAACATGAGCGCCTCCATTGACTTATGAAATAAACCGCAAAAGAACGCCCGGACTGAACGATCCGGGCGTTGCTGTTTCGTTGCGTCAGATCGTGATTTCCTGCGCCACGCGGTACATGTATTCGTCGAGGTCTTTCGTCATGGTGAGCGCCTCGTCGATGGGCAGCGTCGTGATCTGGCTGTTGCGATAGCACACGATGAGATTCGTGTTGCCGGCAATGATCTCCTCCACGGCGCGGTGCCCCATGCGCGTTGCCATCACGCGGTCGCGCGCGGACGGACTGCCGCCGCGCTGCACATGGCCGATGATGGTGACGCGGGTGTCCAGACCCAGTTCGTCGCGGCAGCGCTGCGCGATTTCGTTCGTGCTGCCCGTGCCTTCGGCGACGATGATCAGGTGATGGTGCTTGCCGCGGTACTGGCCTTCTCGGATATGCTCCACGACGTCTTTTTCAAAATCGAAGGGCCGCTCGGGCAGGATGATCGCCGTGGCGCCCACTGAGATGCCGACGTAGACGGCGAGGTGTCCCGCGTTTCTGCCCATGATCTCCACGACGCTCGTGCGCTGATGGGACTGCATGGTGTCGGAAAGCTTGTCGATGGCGTCGATGGCGGTGTTTGCCGCGGTGTCGAACCCGATGGAATAATGCGAGCAGGCGATGTCGTTGTCGATCGTTCCCGGAATGCCGATGGTGTTGATGCCGTAGGCGGAGAGATCGCGCGCGCCGCGGAACGTACCGTCCCCGCCGATAGTGATCACGCCGTCGATGCCGAGATATTTACAGTTGGCGGCCGCGCGCTTGACGCCTTCCTCCGTTCGGAACTCTTCGCTGCGGGCAGTGTAGAGAATCGTTCCGCCGCGCGAGGTGATGCCGTTGACGGCGCGCGCGTCGAGCTCGACCACGTCTGAATGGATCAGGCCGTTGTATCCGCGATGGATGCCGACGGGGATGATGTTGTGCAGCACACAGGTGCGCACCGCGGCGCGAATGGCGGCGTTCATGCCCGGCGCGTCGCCGCCGCTTGTGAGGATGCCGACCCGGCGAATCTTGGTTTCCATTTACTGATACCCTCTCTTATTTTTTAAGCCCGCAAAACGGGCTATGGATACTCTGCTTCAAAAACCGGGGACGATTTTGCCGCTCGACAACGGCGAACCTGCTAAAAAATCAAATCCTACCCCATTATTTCCACTTAGTATACTACTTGCGGGCGGCAAACACAATTTTCCGCGTAAAAAATCTCCTGATTTTTTCATAAATGAAGCGAAAATAAATAAATCCTGCAATAATAATCAACACAATGTATATTAAAAATCAAAAAATACGAGAAATCCGACGCTGCTTTCGCGCGCCCGGCGATCTCTTGCAGGCGAAAATGCGCAACAGCAGACGATAAAAACGCGCTAATTCCCATAAAAAATATATAAAATCGATCGATATCAATTCCTGCGCCGCAAATTTCGCGCTGTTTATGGCGCGGCCGGACGACGAAAAAAGAAAAAAGAAAATTTTGCAAGAAATACTGGACAAGGCTTCATAATGACGCTACAATGATTTTGTAATTCAAACGCAAATCTTTCTCAAATCAAAACATGCAACAATCGAAGGAGGCAAAACACATGGGTAAGTATGATATTCTTGTAGACGAAATGGAAGCCAAGCTCCGTCCGCCGACGATCGGCCTCAAGCCCTATGAACCGAAGGTGATTCCGCTGACCACGGGCGAGGATATGCTCGTTCGCACGGCGACGCGCGAAGAGGCCGAAATGGTCATTCAGGGCATCAAGGTGCTGCTCGACCACCAGAAGGATTTCTACGATATCGTTTCGGCGCGCATCGTCGCGGAACTGCTCGGCATGCTGCGCTATCGCGTGCAGGACGAATACCTGCTCATCGGCGCGGTGGACGGCGAGATCGCCGGCATCGTCAACGGCCGCATGGTCAACGAAAAGGTCGGCATGAGCTATCACACCATGACCCTCAAGCGCGGCGCCCGCGTCGGCGCGCAGCTCTTTGCCGCCAAGATGGAATATCATTTCGACTTCATGAATCAGGACGAAGTATGGATCGTTGCGGAGAGCCCGAACGGCTTTAAGCGCTGGATGATCGAGTATGAGCTCGAGTCCCGTCCGGAATGCCCGCACGAGCTCGGCGGCGTGCCTACGTTTGTGCTCACCCGCGCGCTGTGGGAGAAGCACAAGGCCAACAAGAACGTCGGCATTCGCCCCGCGTTTGAGGACGTGCTGGAGGCCAACAAAGTCGTCCACATGCCCGAAACGATCAACGTCTGACGCGGATTTCGCGGCGTGCGCGCGGGTTGATGCGCAAATGCCGCGAACGCGAAGAAAGGAAGTTAGCAAATGAGACAGGTTGGAATCGTTGGCGTTGGTCATACCAAGTTTGGAAAGACGAACGGGACGTTTCTCGATATGCTCTGCGAGGCGGCGCTTCTCGCCATGGACGATGCGGGCGCGAAAACCGGCCGTAAAAACGTCATCGACCAGGTGTTCGTGGGCTCTATGGGCTCCGGCATGGTCAATCGCGTCAGCGGCGCGGCGAGCGCGGTGGTCGACTCGCTCAACATCCGTCCGGCGATGGCGGAGACCGTGGAAAACGGGCCGGCTTCCGGCGCGTCCGCCGTCAAGCTCGGCGTGATGGCCATCGCGTCCGGCATGTGCGACTGCGTGCTCGTCATCGGCGGCGAGGCGATGCGCGAAGTCTCCGGTTGGGAAGGCACGGACTTCGTCGCGACGATGCTGCATCCCACGGCGGAGTACAAATACGGCCTCACGCTGCCGGCGTTTGCGGGCATGTTCACGCGCCTCTGCATGGAGCGCTTCGGCGTGGAGAGCAAGGACCTCTCCATCGTCTCCGTCAAAAATCACGACAACGCCTGTCATAACCCCGTTGCGCATATCCAGCGCCCCGTCGTGCTGGAGCGCATCACGAACCCCGCCTATATCAACGCGACGAACCCCATCGTCGCCGATCCGCTGCGGCAGTTTGACATGTGTCCCGTTTCGGACGGCGCGGCCGCCGTGCTGCTCGTTGCCAAGGACAGGCAGGACGAGCTGGGCTTTGGCAAAAAGCCGTTCGTTCGCGTGGCGGGCATCGCCTCCGCGACGGATACGCACGTCGTGGCGAACCGGGAGAATCCGAGCGATCTGCTCGCCGTCCGCCTCAGCGCCGAAAAGGCGTACAAGATGGCGGGCATGGGACCGGAGGACATCGACGTGGCCGAGCTGCACGACGCGTTTCAGATCCTCGAAATCGAGGAAGGCGAAGAAGCCGGTCTCTTCCCGCGCGGACAGGGGCACATCGCGGCGCGAAACGGCGAAACGAAGGTCGGCGGCAGACTGCCGGTCAACACCTCCGGCGGCCTGAAGGCGAAAGGCCACCCGCTCGGGGCGACGGGCGTCTCGCAGATTGTCGAGCTCGTGCGCCAGCTGCGCGGCGAGGCCGAGGGCCGTCAGGTCGAGGGCGCGAAAACCGGGCTGGCCGTCAACTTCGGCGGGTTTGGCAACAATGTCGTTTCGACGATATTGACCACGAAGTAAGGAGGGAATGAATATGGAACAGATGTACGCCTACAAATGCACAAAATGCGGCAAGCTGCACCATCCCCGTTACGTCGTGTGCCAGAATCCGGACTGCGACGGGCGCGAGTTCGAGCCCGTTCCGCTCGGCGGCAAATGCAAACTGCTGACGTGGACGCGCGTATACAACCTGCCTGAGGGCTATATGATGCCCTGGCTCAACTTCGGCATCGTCGAGTTTGAAAACGGCGTCCGCGCCACGGGCCAGATCGGTTTTGACGAGGGCATCGAAAGCGGCATGGAGCTCGTCGCCACGGTCGGCGTCGTGCGCACGCGCCGCATCCTCTATAAGGAAAGCATCGACTGTGAGGAGTACGGCTTCGTCTTCGTGAAGCCGTGACGCCGCAGGCATGATGAACGCAACGGCCGTCTGCAAGCGTCTCCTTTCCCTCTCGCTGGAGCAGTCGCGCTCGGGCACGGTGCATTCCGTGTTCGACCGCGCGGTAAACCTCGAGGTGGGCGGCGGCGCGGGCTTCATCGGGCTGATTGCGCAGCAAGGGGCCCTGACGCCGTATGCCGTGTCCGTGCGGACGGAACACCCGTTTCCTGAAGCGGGGGTCCGCGCGGGCATGGCGGCGGCGATTCTGGGCGGAAAGATCTTGATTCCGCAAGCGGAACTCGAGATCGACCTGACCAACGCGGAGCCGGTCGACCTGCGCGTCGATTCCATCGAACTTCGCTATGGCGGCGAAGCGGAACGCGCGCTGATGGAACGAATCGTTTCTGCGCTCGGCGGCGCGGATGCAGAAGCGAGCCTCGCGGCGCTTGTCATCGGCGGAACAGGCAACGCCTACACGAAATTTCTCGCGCCGCGTCTGGAGCAGCTTTACGCTGCGGTTTCGGTGGGCGCGCGGGAAGCGGCGGCGCTGGCTGCCGCCCGCACGGCGGGCTGCGGCATGGGGCTGACCCCGTCTTCGGACGACCTTTTGACCGGATACTTTACAACGCTTCATCTTTTATTTCGCGCCGAGGGGCGCGAGCATCTTCGCGGGATACTCCCGACGATGGCACGGGCGGCGGCCGAAAAGACCAACCGCATCAGCGGGACGTTTCTGCTGCATGGCGGGGAAGGGCTCGCCAACGCCGCCATGTGCGACCTGTATCGATCGACATTTCAGTTCATGGACACAGCGGCGGCAAAGCGCGCGGCCGAGCGCGTGCTCGCGATCGGCTCCACATCCGGCGCGGACATGCTCACGGGCGCGGCGCTCGCGCTGTTGCATCATGGCGGCACAAGCACAATGGAGGGAACGAACAAGTGGTAAAGCTGGAAATCAAAAAGAACGCGTATTACGATTCCGTCACCCTCATGCTCATCTCGAAGGAACTCAAGAAACTCGACGGCGTGAACGAGGCGCTCGTCGGCATGGGCACGGATCTGAACAAGGAGATTGCGCACAACATCGGCGTAGCCACGCCGGAGCTGGACGCGGAAGTCTCGGCAAACGACTTTTTCGTCGCCGTTAAGTGCGGCGACGCGGCGGTGTTCGACGCGGTTCTGAAAAAGACCGAGGAACTGCTGAACAAAAAGACCGAATCCAAGGCTGCGGCGTATATGCCGCCGACGCTGGAAGGCGCGCTCAAGATCGATCCCGCGCTGAATATGGCGGTCATCTCCGTGCCGGGCAAGCACGCGGCGGACGTCGCGCAGAGCTGCCTCGATCACGGCATCAACGTCATGCTGTTTTCGGACAACGTGACCATAGAAGAGGAAAAAGCGCTCAAGACATACGCCTATGAACACGAGCTGCTCGTGATGGGGCCGGACTGCGGTACGGCCATCGTCAACCATGTGCCGCTCGCGTTTGCAAACGTGGTCAGAAGCGGGGATATCGGCATCGTCGCGGCAAGCGGCACCGGCACGCAGGAGGTTTCGAGCATCATCGACCAGCTCGGCGGCGGCGTGAGCCAGGTGATCGGCACCGGCGGACGGGACCTGAAAAAAGACATCGGCGGGCTGATGATGAAGCTCGGCCTCGACGCGCTGGAAAACGACCCGAACACGAAGGTGATCACGCTCATCAGCAAGCCTCCGGCAAAAGAGATTGCGACCGAGATGCTCAGCCTTGCGGCAAAGGCGGGCAAGCCCGTCGTCGTCTGCTTCATCGGCGGGGATCGCAGGGAGATCGAATCCTTCGGCCTTGTCGCGGCGGTCTCGCTCGAGGACGCGGCGCACAAAGCCGTCGCGCTGAGCAAAGGCGAGCCGGTTGCGGACTATACTGGATTTGCCATGGGCGAGGGAAAAGCCGAGGCGATGGCGAAAGAGATCGCGGGAAAGATGGCGAAGGGCCAGCGCTATGTGCGCGGCTTTTACACCGGCGGCACGCTCTGCGACGAGGCCATGAAGCTCATGATCGGCACGCTCGGGCACATCTACAGCAACATACCGCTCAACGCGGAGGACGCGCTGGAGGACCCCAAGGGCGGCAAGAGCCGCGAGCACACGTTTCTGGACTTTGGAGACGACGCGTTCACCGTCGGCCGGCCGCATCCGATGATCGACCCGAGCCTGCGCGCCGAGCGCGTGGTCACGGACGGGAAGGACCCATCCTGCGCGGTGATCATGGCGGATTGCGTGATCGGTTACGGTTCGCATCCCGATCCCGCGGAGGACCTCGCCGCCGCGATCCAGACGGCGAAGGCGGAAGCGGAGCGCGCGGGCAGACACCTCTGCTGCGTCTGCGCGGTTTGCGGCACGGAAGGCGACCCGCAGAGCCTGAGCAGGACGCAGCAAAAGCTGGCGGACGCCGGCGCGGTCGTTTTGCCGAGCAACGCGCAGGCCACGCGCTTTGTCTCGCGCGTGCTTGCGAACCTGCGTCAGGAGGGATAAGCCATGTCGAAATTAAACGAATTGTTTGAGCAGAAACTGCACGTGGTCAACTTCGGGATCGAATCGTTTTACGACGATCTCGTCAGCCAGAAGGTGGACGCGGTACATGTGGACTGGAAGCCGGTCGCCGGCGGCGACAAAGCTACGGCGGCGAATCTTCGCAAGCTGAAACAGCCTGCGCTCGCGGCGAAGATCGACGCGGCGAATCAGGAGGCGCTCACGCGCATTCTCTCGGCGCAGCCGACCATCGTCGGCCTCGGCATTGCCGGAGAGGTCATTCCCGGCATGACGAAGAAGACCGTTCTGCACGCAGGCCCGCCGGTCACCTGGGCGCGCATGTGCGGCCCGCAGCGCGGCGCGGTCATGGGCGGGCTGATCTACGAAGGGCTCGCCAGGGACGTCGCGGAGGCGGAAGCGCTCGCGGCCAGCGGCGAGATCACCTTCGATCCCTGCAACATGCACGACGCGGTCGGTCCCATGGCGGGCGTGGTCACGGCGAGCATGCCGGTATGGATTCTCGAAAACAAAACCTTCGGCAACCGCGCGTACTGCACGATCAACGAAGGCCTGGGCAAGGTGCTGCGCTTTGGCGCATATGACGACGAGGTGCTTGCGCGCCTGCGCTGGATGGAGCGCGAACTCTATCCCGTTCTCAAGGACGCGATGGCGATCAAGGGCGAAATCGACGTCAAGGTGCTCATCGCAAAGCTGCTGCAGATGGGCGACGAGGCGCACAATCGCAACGAAGCGGGCACGTCCCTGCTGATTCGCGAGCTGGTCCCCGCGATCATGAACTGCGACCGGCCGCTGGAGCAGAAGGTCGCCGCGTTCAACTTTATCAACGGCAACAACCACACGTTCCTCAACATCTCCATGCCCGCGATGAAGTGCACGCTCGACCCGATCTTCGACATTCCCTATTGCACGGTGGTTGCGACCATGTGCAGAAACGGCACGGACTTTGGCATCCGCATCGCGGGGCTCGGCAAGAACCGCTGGTTTGCCGCGGAGGCGGAGCTGGTCAAGGGCCTGTATTTCCCGGGGTATGAAGAAAAGGACGCGGCGCGCGATCTGGGCGACAGCTGCATCACCGAAACCGCGGGCATCGGCGGCTTTTGCATGGCGGCGGCCCCGGCGATCGTACAGTTTGTCGGCGGGCAGGTCAGCGACGCGATCAACTATTCGACGCGTATGTATGAGATCACCGTCGGCGAAGGGCGCGCCTACAAGATCCCCGCGCTGGACTTCCGCGGCGGCCCGACGGGCATCGACATCCGCAAGGTCATCGAAACCGGCATCCGCCCGATCATCAACACGGGCATCGCGCACAAAGACCCCGGCGTGGGGCAGGTCGGCGCGGGCATCGTGCATCCGCCGGAGGATTGTTTCAAACAGGCGCTCGCGGCCTGCGCACAGAGCTGGACGTAACCGAACAGGAAACCCGCTTCCGCAAGGGGGCATCCCATACAGGACACACAATTTTTTCATCAGGAGGCAATTCAAAATGAGCAAATGGTCCGATATCAAGATGTATGATCTCACGATTCCGATTGGCATCTGCACGCCCGCCTGGCCGACGTATGAGCCGCTGCAGATGAAATTCTTCAAGCGCCTCACGCCCAACGGCGCGAACGGACAGCTGCTGACGCACTCGAACCACGTCGGCACGCACCTCGACGGTCCGATGCATTTCGACACCGCGGGCCGCGACATCGCGTCGCTCGAACTCGTGAAGCTCTGCCGTCCCGGCGTTGTGGTCGACCTGAGCGACCAGGCGGAGGACTTCGGCATCTACACGCCGGAGGACATCGAAAAGCGCGTAACCGTCAAGGAAGGCGACGTGCTCATCATCAACACCGGCTATCACATCTACGGCTGGGACAGCCCGACCGCGGACGAGCGCCGCTATATGCTGCGCCATCCGGGTCCGTCGCTGGAGTTCATCCAGTGGGTGCGGGACAAGAAGATCAGCTGGCTCGGCGTGGACTGCGGCAGCGCGGACCATCCGATGAACACGAAGATTCGCGACTGGGAGCCCATGGAAGCCAAGATGTGCGACGAAATCTTCAAAAAGAAGTACGGCAAGTCGCTCGAGGAAGTGTATCCGTGGCCGGAGCACTATCAGGCGATGCACATTGAACTCTTCTGCAAGCCGTATGAGGCGATCCATGCGGAGTGCATCGGCGGCGAAATTGAAAAGCTCTCCAACAAGCGCTGCGTCATCGGCATCTTCCCCTGGAAGCTGGTCGAGGGCGAAAGCTGCATCTCGCGCGTCGTTGCGTTCGACGGCTTTGACGATGTATAATTGAGCATGACCACCGCGCGGCCGGAGCGGGCGATCCGCTCCGGCCGTGAGGGAATCTTTTTCAGAAAAGAGGCGAACGAATGGACCAATTTCTTGCGATATTGGTTGTTGCGGCGGTTGCCGCGGCGTTTTACGGGGTGTCGTATCTGAAAAAACGGAAGATGCATCCCAACTGCGACCGGTTTGCGCTGCTCTACTGCGAGCTGGCGGACCGCCTGCTGGACGGCAAAACCGTAACGGCCGACCTTGCAACGGAGGGCCTGGACGGCGGACTGCTTCGCATCCGCCCGCCGGAGCAGCAGCCGGACGCCGTCCGCGCCGCGCTGGAAAGGCCCATAGGCGACGACGTGCTGGAAGTCCTGCGGGAGCTCTTCATGCTGCGGGACGAGATACAGGCCGAGGCCAGCAATGGCAGCTTTTCAAAGGACAAATACAACGCAATTACAAATCAGGTGTTCGACTCTCTCAACATTTATCTTTCCATCGTGAAAAACCCGCAGCAGATCATCTCCGACAAAGACCTGGATCAGTTCCACTATTTTCTGCACAAGCAGGCGCATATCCGCAACGTGACCCTGCCATCCATCGTTTCGCGCTCCTGCGCGGCCAGTATCGCCCTGTAAGCGCGTGATTGCGCGCCAAGCGGCGGACTCGGATTCAAAGCATCGATGAACAGACATACAACCATATAGAATTCAGATACGCTTTTTCTTGATTCCGCCGCGCGGATATAGTAGGATAGCCGAAATGGCGAACTTTGAAAACCGCGAAACCCGCGCCGCAGACGCAGGCGCGCTGACGCCTGCCCCAAGTGAATCCGAGCGTGGACGAACGGGACGAAGCGCGATGTACTTTCAGAAAAATCTTGCTTATTGAACAGATTTCGGTAAAAATGGTGTTTAGACGATCCCGATCTGTGTCGTATTCAATTCCAAAAACAATCTGCCGGAGAATGCAACTGCTCCTTGCCCCGCTGGTTATCCGGAGCGAAGGCTCTTGATAATAAAGAGAAATGGAGACCTAATTATCAAAAAACATTAGGAGGTAATTCAATGGAAAAGAAAGTCGAAGGCATTTACGATGGCTTTAAAGAGCTCGGAACCGGCAAAATGATGGTTCTGGGTCTCCAGCACGTATTTGCAATGTTTGGCGCCACGGTTCTTGTTCCCATCATCTGCGGCATGTCCATTTCTGTCACCTTGTTCTGTGCTGGTATTGCTACGATCTGGTTTTTCTTCATTACCAAGAGGAAGGTCCCCGTATTCCTCGGGTCCTCGTTTGCGTTCATCGGCGCAATCCTGGGTGCCGCCGGCACGCTGGGCATGCCGTACGCAACGGGCGGCATCGTCTCCGCAGGCTTGACCTATGTCGTCTTTGCTCTGCTCTTTGCAATCTTTGGAGCAAAGCGCATCATGAAGCTTTTCCCGCCGGTCGTCACAGGCCCGATCATCATGCTCATCGGCCTTGGTCTGTCTTACTTTGCATTCAACCAGGCGTCCAACAACTGGTGGCTTGCAATTTTGACGATCATCATCGTGATCGCCGTCAATATCTGGGGAAAAGGCATGGTCAAAATTCTGCCCGTTCTCATCGGTATTTTCGGATCGTACATCGTCGCCAGCATCGTAACGGCGTTTGGCCCGGCCTGGATCGACTTCTCCGGGCTGAAGATCAGCAGCTTTGCGGATGTGATCTCCGTGCCGCCGTTCTTCCTTCCGAAATTTGACTTCGGCACGATGCTGACCTTCATCGTGGTTGCCGTCGCCGCTCTGGTCGAACACATCGGCGATATCTGCGCCATCGGCGCGACCTGCGGCAAGAACTTCATCGCCGACCCCGGCCTGACCCGTACGCTCCTTGGCGACGGCATCGGCACCTCCATCGCCGGCATGCTGGGCGGCCCGGCGAACACGACCTACTCCGAGAACACCGGCGTCGTCGCTCTTACGAGGGTGTATGACCCGAAGGTCATGTTCATCGCGGCCTGCATTGCGATCATTCTCTCGTTCGTCAGCATTTTTGAAGCGTTTGTCAATACGATTCCGGCGGCGATCATCGGTGGCATCTCCATCGTGCTCTACGGCATGATTTCGGCCACCGGCGTCCGCACGGTCGTTGAAAGCAAAGTGGACTTCAAGAATATGCGCAACGTATTGGTCGCAGCGCTCATTCTGGTCACCGGACTTGGCATTCAAACCAGTTCGGCGATGGGCTCCAACTCGGCTGAATTGGTCTGGGGCGTGGTCAAAGTAGGAACGTTGAGCTTCTCCGGTCTGGCAACCGCCGCGATCGTCGGCATTGTCGTCAACGCCATCCTGCCCGGCAAGGACTACGAGTTCGACGATCAGGTTTGAGCCTGACCCCGTCCGATTCCAAAAACCAAAACTCCATTTCTCGTGACAACGAGGACGGCGGGTATCCCGCCGTCCTCTTGGTTTTATGTGTGCGTTGGGTTCGAATCGCCTGATCAGCGGCGGTTGCGGATGATCAGGATGCCCGATCCGCCCGCGGCGCCGGAGTTGTTGCCCTTGGAAGAGCCGCCGCCACCGCCGCCGGTGTTGGTCGTTCCGGCAAGAGCGGACCCGCTGGAGCCGAAGCCGCGCCCGCCTCCGCCTGCGCCGGCCGCGCCGCTTGCCTGCGTACTGATGTACGCGCCGCCACCGCCGCCGCCGGCATAGAGCGCGCCCGCGCTCTCGCCAAACTCCCGGGTCGTCGCGCCCTGACCCGCGCCGCCGGCCGTCTGGCCGCCGTTGTAGCCCGTTCCGCCGTTTCCGCCGTTCGATCCGCCCGGCTGGCCGGGGCGGGGCGTGCTTGCCGCATCGTCGCCCCCCGCGCCGCCGCCGGACCCGCCCGCGCCGCCCGGATTGCCCGTCCAGGCGTAGGAACCGTTATGCCCGCCGTTGACCCCGCCGAATGCGGAGCAGCCAAATGCGGACGTCGTGCCGCCCGTTGCGTTGGCCGCGCCGCCGGCGCCGACTTCGACGGGATACGCCGTATGCGCATCCAGCCGGATGTTGAGCGCTGTTGTCGTATATCCGCCGCCGCCGCCCCCGCCGGCCGCGGCATTGCCCTGACCGCCGCCACCGCCGCCGCCCACGAGAAACGCGTCGATATCCACGGTTCGCGCGGGCGTGAACGTTCCGCTGCTGAGAAATTTCAGCCGCCAGTCGGTTCCGTCGTCCTGCACCCAGGCGCAGGAGCCGGTGTATGTGAAGTCCGTCGGGCCGAACCCCGTGACGGAGGCTGCGATGCAGCCCATCATCAGCCGCCTCATGACGAAAGGTTCCCCGTGACCAGCCACGCGTCGCTCGCCGTTTTGCGAACGAGCACCGTGCCGTACTGCTCGGCCAGATTGAGCCGGCCGCCGGAGGCGTTGACCGTTACGCCGGACGCGCCGGCGATGGCCAGCGAACCGGCTCCGCCGCGCGTCACGAAAAAATACGTCTTTTCCGAAAAACCGGCGGCTGCCTGCGTGGGGATGGTGAGCGTTGCGGCGGAAGCGCTCGTGATCCAGATATCCTTGCCGTTGTCTTCGGCGGCGACGGTATAGCCCGCCGTCTTTGCGCTGATCTCCACGGCGGACTGCTCGGCGTCGATGCAGCCGTTTGTGAGCTTCGCCGCGCCGATGTCGCCGGGGGTGAGCGCGTCCGCGCCGCCCGCGGCGTGGCGCGCCGCGTGCGCAATCGGCGTTACGGGGTCGCTTCCGCCCGGCCCGTGCTGCGCGGCGTGCGTCAGCGGCGCGCCGACGTTGCCCTCCACGACCGGTACGATTGGCTTGTTTCGAATGAACGAATCCTGCATCTCGTCCGTTTCGTCCCAGTTCGCCTGCACGTTGAGCTCGCCGATGTCCGTGTCGATGCGCGCCGCCGCCGCGAGCGCCGAGGCGGCCGCTTCGTTCGCCACGCGTGCCGCCTCGATCAGCGGCGGATAGGCGGCGTTTGCGCGGATGATGTCCCCGCTGATGAGCGATTTGCGGCAGCGGAAGTCGAAGCGCGTGCTGGTCACGAGCGTTTCGTTGTTTTCGCCGCTGTAGACCTGCACGTCCGCGCTCACGTTTCCCGCGCCGTAGGCCGCCGGCAGCAGCGCCACGTCGAAGGTGCCGGGCGATTCCGTTTTCACGATGCCGCTCGTCTCGTCCTGCATCGAAAAGCCGATGCTCGAGGCGAACGCGATGTTGATTCTGCAGCCGGCAAGATCCATCGCCTCTCCGTTGTTGAGCAGGGTAACGTGCAGAAGGTTGCCCGTGTCTCCCTCGACCACTTCAAACGGGCGGAACGGCAATGTCCGCATCATGTCGAGCGTAATCGAATAATCCTTGGTTTGCATATCTTCCTCCTTGCTGGTAGGATGCTTCGGGGTATCCGGTTCGATTATCGCCCGCGCGCGGGAAGAAAAATTATAAGAATTGCGGGTTTGAAAATTTCAATAATCGATAGCGTGCAAAACGCTGCGGCGCGCAAAAAAACGGACGCCGCGGTGGTTGCGGTGTCCGTTTGTGCCATCGAGCGCGATGGCATGCTGAGGAAGGATATTAGTCGACGCTGCCGGATGCGCACGGCAGAAATCGCGCGCTGCGGCAGAGGGAGGAGGGCGGCTTAAAAATCGACCTCGGTGTCGTAGTAGCAGGCTTTGAGCAGCTTCTCCATCTCGGCGGGCGTGATGGCGCGTGGGTTTGAACCGGTGCAGGCGTCGCCGACGGCGAGCTCGGCTACCTTTGGCAGCTTTTCGAGGAACTCCAGCTCGTCGATGATGCCGCCCTCGTAATCCCGAATGCAGTTCGGGATGTCGAGCTGCCGATTCATCTTGCGAATGTGCGCGACAAGCGCTTTCGAGGTGGGTTCCAGCCCGATATGCGCGGCGATTTCGCCGTAGCGTTTTTCCGCTTCAGGGTTTTTGCTGTTGAACTGGATGACCTTGGGCAGATACATGGCGTTTGCGCAGCCGTGGACGATATGCCCGCCGGTATACGCCGCGCCGGTTTTGTGCGCCATGGAGTGCACGATGCCGAGCAGCGCGTTGGAGAACGCCATGCCCGCGAGGCACTGGGCGTTGTGCATGGAATCCCGCGCGGCCATATCGCCGTTGAACGAGGGGATGAGATCCTGGCTGATCATCTTGATGGCGTGCAGCGCCAGCGGATCGGTATAGTCGCAGTGCAGTGTGGAGACATACGCCTCGACGGCGTGCGTTATCGCATCCATGCCGGTGTGCGCGGTGAGCTTCTTTGGCATGGTCTCGGCAAGATCGGGGTCCACGATCGCGACGTCCGGCGTGATGTTGAAGTCCGCAAGAGGATATTTCACGCCCTTGTGATAGTCCGTGATCACGGAAAACGCGGTTACTTCGGTTGCCGTGCCGGAGGTGGAGGGAATCGCGCAGAAACGCGCTTTGGTGCGCAGCTGCGGGAAGTTAAACGGAATGCAGAGCGATTCGAACGTCACGTCCGGATATTCATAAAACGCCCACATGGCCTTGGCCGCATCGATGGGCGAGCCGCCGCCGATGGAGACAATCCAGTCCGGCTGAAATCTGCGCATGGCCTCCGCGCCGCGCAGAACGGTTTCGACGGAGGGATCGGGCTCTACGCCCTCGAAGAGCTCGACTTCCATGCCCGCTTCGCGCAGGTAGGCTTCCGTCCGGTCGAGAAAACCGAAGCGCTTCATGGAGCCGCCGCCGACGACGACGAACGCGCGCTTGCCCCGGAGGGTTTTGAGCGCTTCGAGCGAACCTTTGCCGTGATAGAGATCGCGGGGGAGTGTAAAACGTGCCATAATGCTTCTCCTTGAATCAGTAATTCGTTATCGGTAATAGACTATCGATAATATAACACCGATAAAAAGAGATGTCAACACAGATCGAAAAAATTTCCGAATAAAGTTTTTTCGCCGCAGATCAACCTGCAAACAAAAAAAGCGAAAGAAAAACAGCGCCCCGCAGGGCGCTGTGTGCTGGAAAGCGTTTTAGTTCAGTGTTTGTAGCCGAGACGCTCGGAAAGATGCTTGGAAAGCAGCGCAAGCGACGCCGCCATGTTTTCGTTTTGAACGAGGATCCCTTCCGGCGTGTTGAGGTGAACAGGCGCAAAGTTCCAGATGGCGAGCACGCCGCTGTCCACCAGCGCGTCGCAGACGCCCTGCGCCTGGGAAGCGGGCACGGTGATGATGCCGATGTGGATGTTCATATTGCGGCAGATCGAGGTCAGTTTGTTCATCGGAAGAACCTGCTTGCCGGAGATCTCGCCGCCGGTCAGATTCGGGTCCACGTCGAACGCCGTCACAATGCTCAGGCCGTATGCTTCAAAGCCGCGGTAGGAGAGCAGCGCGCGCCCGAGGCTGCCCGCGCCGACGAGAACCGCGTCGTTGGAGTTGTCGTAGCCAAGCGTGCGCTCGATCGCGGCGATGAGCTCGCTGGTTTGAAACCCCGTCTTGGGTTTGCCCGCCGTGTCGCTGACGGAGGCGAAATCCTTTCGAACCTGCACCTCGTTGAGGCCGAGCTGGGCGGCGACGGTGGGGGCGGAGATGATCTCCGCGCCGGCGTCACGCGCGGCGCGCAGCGCCTGCAGATAGTATGGCATGCGCTGCAGCGCTTGCTTGGAAATGGAGACTGGAGCGTTCTTATCCATGGCGCACCTCCGAAATCTATATCGATATAATAATACTGTTACGATGCGTTTGTCAAATCAACTTGAAAACCGTCGCCGTTGCCGCAGGACGGTCCGCCTGCGCGGCAAATCCGGTATGGGACGCTTTCTATCTATCATACCACAATTGCGTGCGCTTTTTCCAGCAAAGGATTTTACGACCCCTTGATACAACAGAGAAAATACGTTTTTTTACAAAAAAAGGCAGGGGAGTTATCCGGGAATCGGGTGATAAACGTCATGCGCGCTGCTTCGCGCCGGCGGCGCCGTTTTGGTGCGTCGAACGGTATTTTCGCGGGCTAACGAGCAACTCCTGCCGGAAAACCTTGGCAAAATAGCTCGGGCTGTTGAACCCTGTTGCAAAGCAGATGTCCGAAACGCTCATGTCCGAGCCGGAGAGCAGCCCCGCCGCCGCGCGGATGCGGTACTGCAACAGGTAGTCGATCGGAGAAGCGTCCAGCACTTTTCGGAAGCAGCGGTAACATTCGCTCTCGCTGATGGAGGAAGCGGCGGCGATCTGCGCCACCGTCAGCGGTTCGGCATAGTGCTCGTGGATGAAGCCGAGCATCTGCTTGATGCGCACGGCGTCCTTGTTTTGCACGAGGTCGGTTTCGCAGACGCGGTCCTGCAAATTCTCCAGCAGCAAAAGCAGCATTCGCATCAGCTCGACCTGGACGAGAATTTCATAGCCGTATCGATCGCCGACAAAGGCGGCGAACGCCGCGCGAAAGTGCTCGATCGCATCCTTTTGCCAGGGAACGTCCGGGCGGAGCAGCACCTCGCCCAGCGTGGCGCAGCGCACGAGCGGCGCGATGTAGCGTTGCTGGACGATGCTCTGCGGAAATCCCGAGACGAGCTCCGGCGTAAAGAGCAGGCTGTTGATGCGGCTGGGCGTGTTTTTCTGCCCGCGCTTGAGCTTGTGCAGCACGTTGGTGTTGACGAACACCGCCTCGCCGGGATGCAGCAGATATTCCGTTTCGCCGCAGAGCACCAGCGTGTCCCCTTCGACGGCGAGGATGACTTCCATCTCCTCGTGCCAGTGCCACGGGATGTTGCCGACGAGGTACCTGCCGGGGTCCTCGTCGTAACCGGCGCAGGGGAATACCGGCGTGCCGTGCCTCGTGAGCTCGTGCAGGTCCGGCGCGATTGCGATATCGAGCAATTGCAGCGCTTTCATAGTTTGTCGCATTCCTTCTGATCTGGAGAATTGTGCTATAAATCAGCTATATTATACAGACTTGTTGAAAAACATGCAAGGATGATAACAGTTGTTTGAACCAGAACTACAAAAAGCCCGCCGGCGTGTTCCGGCGGGCGCATCGAACAGACAAGTTACAGCGTGATCTCCTGCAGCGGCGTACTCTCCGGCACGGGATGGCCGGCGAGAAACCGCTCCGCCTGCTCCACCGAGCGGCCGATGTGACGCGCGGGATCGAGTTCGGCGAGGATTTCCTCGCGCGAGAGCGGAAAATCCGGATCGCCCGCCAGCCGGTCGGCCAGATCGTTTCCCTCGCCCTGCGCCATGCGCGCCTTTGCCTTGAGGGAATGCGTGCGGATGATCTCGTGCAGCGCCTGCCGGTCGCCGCCGCGCTTGACCGCGGCCATGAGCAGATTTTCGGTGGCGAGAAACGGCAGCGCGTCGGACAGGATGCGCGCGTTCGCCGCCTCGTGCACGATGAGCCCGCCCGCGACGTTCGCCATGAGGCGCAGCACCGCATCCGTGGCCAGAAACGCCTCCGGCAGCGAGAGGCGGCGGTTGGCGGAGTCGTCCAGCGTCCGCTCGAGCCACTGCGTGCTCGCGGTCATCGGCGCGTTGAGCGACGTTGCCATCACGAAGCGCGAGAGTGAGCAGATGCGCTCGGAACGCATGGGGTTTTGCTTATAGGCCATTGCGGAGGAACCGATCTGCCCGCTTTCGAACGGCTCGGACAGGATGCCGTCGTGCTGCAGCAGACGGATGTCGTCGCCGAACTTATAGGCGCTCTGCGCGACGCTCGAAAGCGCGTTGAGAATGCGGCTGTCGAGTTTTCTGGGATAGGTCTGTCCGCTGACGTCGTAGAGGCGGTCAAACCCGAAATCCGCTGCGATTCTGCGGTTGAGCTCGTCGATCTGATCCGTGTCGCCGCCGAACAGCGAGACAAAGCTCGCCTCCGTACCCGTTGCGCCGCGGCTGCCGAGAAAGCGAAACGCCTTGAGCGTATCCTCGATCTCCTCCACATCCAGCCAGAGGTCCTGCAGCCAGAGACAGGCGCGGCGGCCGACGGTACCCGGCTGCGCGGACTGAAAATGTGTAAATCCGACGGTGGGGATGGCCTTCGTGCGCGCGGCGAACGCGGACAACGGCTTCAGCACGGCGTAGATGCTGTTTCGAATGCTCACCAGCGCGTCCCGCAGGATGATGAGATCCGCATTGTCGGTGACATAACAGCTCGTTGCGCCGAGATGGATGACGCCCGCCGCCTTGGGGCAGACCAACCCGTAGGCGTAGACATGCGCCATCACGTCGTGGCGCACCTCGGCCTCGCGCCGCCGCACCGCTTCGTAGTCGATGTCGTACACATGCGCGGCGAGCTCGTCCGCCTGCTCCTGCGTCACCGGCAGACCGAGCGCATGCTCCGCCCGGGCGAGGCTCACCCAGAGCTTTCGCCAGGTGGAATAGCGCATATCCGGCGAAAACAACCGCTGCATCTCGTCCGAGGCATAGCGGCTGTTCAGCGGGCTTTCATAGCGATCCCGCATGCTTTGTTACCTCCGGATGATGGCATCGCGCGCCGCGCCGACGGAGATATTCGTAATCGGGCAGCCGATGCGCTTTTCGATGAAGTCCACATACTCCTGCGCGGCCTTCGGCAGTTCGCCGAACGACCGGCAGCCGGAGATGTCGCACTGCCAGCCGGGCATGTATTCGATGACCGGCTTTGCCGCACCGATCGCAGCGGGGAAGGGGAAGTCGTCCGTCTTTCTGCCGTCCAGCTCGTACTGCACGCAGACGGGAATTTGATCCATATAGGAGAGGATATCGATCTTGGTGAGCGCGACCTCGGTCGCGCCCTGCATGATCACGCCGTAGCGCGTTGCGACGATGTCCATCGGTCCGACCCGGCGGGGGCGTCCCGTCGCCGCGCCGTATTCCGCGCCGGCCTCGCGGAGCTTGTCCGCATCCTCGCCGAACCATTCCGCCGTAAACGGGCCTTCGCCCACGCAGGTGGAATACGCCTTGACCACGCCGATGACCTTGTCCAGCTTTGCGCCCGGCATGCCGGCGCCGATGGGCGCATAGGCGGCGAGCGGCGCGGAGCTGGAGGTATAGGGATAGATGCCGAAGTCCACGTCCCGCAGCACGCCGAGCTGCGCCTCGAAGAGAATGTTTTTCTTTCCGTCAAGGCTGCGCAGATAGGCGCCCGTGTCGCAGAGATACGGCTTGATCTTTTCGCCGTAGGTCATGAGCCAGTCCCAGACTTCTTCCAGCGAATAAGGCTTGCCGCCGTATACGTTTTTGAGCGTGAGGTTTTTCCAGGCGAGAATGCCTTCGAGCCGTTTTTTGAGATAGTCGGGATAAAACAGCTCGCCGAGCATGATGGTCTTCTTCATGTATTTATCGCCGTAAACAGGCGCGATGCCGCGCTTGGTGGAGCCGTATTTCGCGTCCGCAAGGCGCGCCTCTTCGAGCACGTCCTGATCGCGGTGATAGGGGAATACGATCGGCGCGCGGTCGCTCACCTTGAGATTGTCCGGCGAGACGGGAACGCCTTTGGAGCGGGTCTCCTCGATCTCTTCGAGCAGCTTTTCGGGGTCGATGACCGCGCCGTTGCCGAGCACGTTGACAACGCCCTTGCGAAATATGCCGGAAGGCAGCAGGTGCAGCGCGAACTTGCCGTATTCGTTGACCACGGTGTGTCCCGCGTTGTTGCCGCCCTGATAGCGCACGACCACGTCGTAGTCGGCGGCGATGAGATCGACCATGCGGCCTTTCCCTTCATCCCCCCAGTTGATTCCAACGATTGCACAGTTTGCCATAGTTCCGCTCCTTTCAGCATCAAAGCAGGTCGTTTATTGAAACTTTTTGATTTACCGTGTCATATCCGCGGTGTGCGGTGCGGCGGGCGGGTTATTTCCGGTTTACCGCCAGCGCATATACGTCGTTTCCCGACAAATCGAACGACACCACGGCGGGGAAATCCTCCACCGTCAGGCGGTAGACCGCCTCCGCGCCGAGGTCTTCAAACGCCACGGGCTCGCAGGCCGTGATCCTCGTTGCGTAGAGCATGCCTGCGCCGCCGGTCGCCGCAAAATGCACCGCGCGGCCGCTCATCGACGCGTTGACGGCGGCGCTTCGCGCGCCCTTGCCGATGAACTGGCGGATGCCATAGTCCACGAGCGCGGGGGTATAGGCGTCCATACGCTTGCTGGTCGTCGGCCCGCAGGGACCGATCACCTCGCCCGGCGCGGCGGGGCATGGACCCGCATAATAGATGCAGGCGCCTTTCGGCACGGGCAGCGGCTCGCCGCGGGCGAGCAGATCCGCAAAGCGCGCATGCGCCGCGTCGCGCGCGGTATAGATCGTGCCGCTCAGCAAAATGACATCCCCTGCGCGGAGCGCGGGCAGGTATTGTTCGGGTACCGGAACCGGCAGACGATGCTCCATGTGCGCTTACACCTCCTCGCTCGCGTGGCGGCAGGCGTGGCACTGCATGTTGACCGCCACGGGCAGCCCGGCGATGTGCGTCGGCTCCGCCGCGGCGTGCACCGCAAGCGCGGAGGTTGCGCCGCCGAGGCCCATCGGACCGCCGCCGAGCGCGTTGATGCGAAGCAGCGCCTCCCGCTCGATATCGGCGACATCCTTGCGCGCGGCGGGTTCGCCGAGCGGGCGCAGCAACTGCCGCTTTGCAAGCAACGCGCAGGACTCCATCGTGCCGCCGACGCCGACGCCGACGACCACCGGCGGACAGGCGGAAGCGCCCGCATCCCGCACGGCGGAGACGATGCAATGGAGGATGCCTTCGACTCCGGCGGAGGGAGAGAGCATGGTCACGCGGCTCATGTTTTCGCTGCCGAATCCTTTCGGCGCGACGATGAGGTGAATGCGGTCGCCCTCGACAAAGCGCACATGCAGCACGGCCGGCGTGTTGTCGCCCGTGTTGACGCGCGTGAGGGGGTCCAGTACGGATTTCCTGAGATAGCCTTCGGTATATGCAAGACGCACGCCTTCGTCGACGGCGGCGGATAGATCTCCCTGGATAAACACCTCGCGTCCGACGTCCGCAAACACGACGCTCATGCCGGTGTCCTGACAGATGGGGCGCTGCTTTTGCCGCGCGAGGCGCGCGTTTTCGATCAGTTGGGTCAGGACGGAGCGCGCCGCGCCGCCTTCCTGCTCCGCTTCGCGTGCGACGACAAGCGCATTCTCAACATCGGCGGGTAGGTCGCAGCAGGCACGCAGGCAGAGCCTGCGCACGGGTTCCACGAGACTTGCGGCCTCGATGATCCGCATCCTGAGAAGCCACCTTTCCGCGCCGGAGTATTCTGACGCACCGAAAAACAAATTATCGCATAATTCCCGCCATATTACAATATATTTTTCGGATATAGTGAAAATAAATGCAAAAAATATGTATTTTTATAACATACGTTTTGCATTTCTCCAACGGGGGCCGAACCGTATTTCGACGCAACCGTCAAGGTTGTTTTGCAGGAAAATTGCCCGCAGGGGCAATTCTCAGCAGATTCTCATGCTGTGGTAACGGTTCGTTCGCATTTTTTCACAATGTGACATGATTCCGTGCTTGCCAGTTGCCAATCGATCTGTAAACTAAGCGTATGCAAATTCGAAAGGAACAAAACCCGATGGAATCTGCGGCATTGGAGGCGGTGTTTCCCGCGCTGGGAACGACAAACAGCATCCGGATTTTTCGCTTTGAGGACCGCGCCGCGGCAGGCGAGGCACTTGGGCGCGCCAAGGCGCGCGTATGCGCGCTGCATGATCGGCTCTCCGTCTACCAGCCCGAGAGCGAGCTTTCCCTGCTCAACGCGGCGGCGGGCTGCGCCGCAATCCCCGTCGGCGAGGATACGCTTTTTCTGCTCTCACAGAGCAAGCGCTATTCGCGTCTGTCCGGCGGCGCGTTTTCCGTGTCCACGCGTCCGCTCAGCGCGCTCTGGGAAATCCATGCGCGCTGCGGCACCGTTCCGTCCCGCGTGGAGGTGGAGCAGTCCCTGTCGCTGGTTTGCGACGAGGACATCCTGCTGGATGAACGGGCGGGCACGGCGGAGCTGTGCCGCTTTGGCCAGAGCGTGGACTTCGGCGGCATCGCCAAGGGCTACGCGGCGGACGAGGCGCGCCGCATCCTGCTCGACGGCGGCGTGACAAGCGCACTGCTCAATTTCGGCGGCACGGTCGTCTCGATCGGGGATGTGCGCCACGTCGGCATCCAGCACCCCGACCGGTATACCGGCGTTGCGATGGGGCGCGTCGCGCTGGAGGACGCCTGCGCGGTAACCTCCGGCGATTACGAACGCTACTATGAGGTGGACGGCGTGCGCTACCACCACATTGTGGACCCGAGGACGGGATATCCCTCGCGCTCGACCCTGCGCAGCGTGACGCTGTTGTGCGGCTGCGCGCTCGAGCTGGACGCGCTCTCGACGGCGGTGTTCGTGCTCGGAGAGCAGGAGGGCCTGCGGCTGGTGCAGCAAGCGGGCGCGGAGGCGGTGTTTGTCACGGACAAGCTGGACGTGTTCTGCACCGAGGGGCTTCGGGGAAACTTCGAGCTCCTGTAGCAATGTCACGGACGGCAGGAAGCGAACAATATACGATATAGCGACAGTATGAAGAAAAAACTCTTTCACAAGATCACCGCCCTGACGCTGACCAGAAGGATCATTCAGGCATTGTCACTCGTGCTCTTTCCGGGGCTTTTTATCTCTACCTTCTCGGCGATCAAGGCGATCTATACGTCGATCATCGACGGAACGTTCAGCGCCTCCGCAATGGCGGGGCAGATCGTGCTCGCCGTCTCCATGCTGCTCATCACGGCGATCATGGGGCGGTTTTTCTGCGGTTTCTTATGCGCCTTCGGCACCATGGGGGATTTTTTGTGGGTTCTCGGCACGAAGCTGAAGCTGCAGCGGCCAAAGATCGGCACGCGATTCGACCGCCTGCTCAAGAAGCTCAAATACATACTGCTCGCCGCCATCGTTCTGCTGATCTGGACGCTGGGGCTGACCATCCTCGGGGGTAAGGACAACCCTTGGACGGTGTTCGGCATGCTTACGAGCCTGAGCGGCTGGACGGATCTGTCCGTGCTGATCTCGTTCGGCATGATCCTGCTGCTGCTCATCGCCGCAGGCTCGCTGTACATCGAGCGCTTTTTCTGCCGCTATCTCTGCCCGCTTGGCGCGGTGTTTGCCATCGCGTCGAAGTTTCGGTTGTTTAGGATAAGAAAACCGCGCAGAAACTGCGGCTCCTGCCGCGCCTGCACCAGGCGCTGCTCGATGGGCATCCCGCTCTACCGTTCGGACGTGGTGAAGAGCGCCGAATGCATCGACTGCATGAACTGCGTGGAGATCTGTCCGCGCGACAACGCGACGGCAAATCCCAGGCCCGCGATTGCGGCGGCGGTTGCTGTGGCTTCGCTCGCGGGGATGTATTACGCGGGCAACATTGCAAGCGCCGCGGCGGCGGACACGCAGATTGCCGCCGTCGCCGCGAGTGTGAGCACCGTGGACAGCGCGAACGCCGGTCCGTTTACAAACGGCGTATACACCGGCAGCGCGTCGGGGTACCACGGGGTTACCACCGTCTCCGTGACGGTGGAGGGCGGCTACATCACCAGCGTCTCCGTGCTTTCGACGGGGGACGACGCGGAGTTTTTCAGCCAGGCCAGGTTGTCCGTCATCCCCGCCATCCTGTCCGCGCAGAGCGTCGCCGTGGACGCGGTGTCCGGCGCGACCTTCAGCAGCAACGCCATCATCGGCGCGGTCAAGGACGCGCTCTCCGGCGCGCTCAGCGCGCCGGAGAACGTGACGGTGGTCGAAACGGACGACTCCGCCGCCACGCCGACGCCCGTCCTCACGCCGACGCCTACGCCGGAGCCCACGGCAACGCCGGACCCCACTGCCGCGCCGGAGCTTACGCAAACCCCGTCCGGCGCAGGACCGATTTCGCTGCCCGACGGAACGTACAGCGGCACTGGCACGGGCTTCCGCGGCGAAACGGACGTGACCGTGACTGTGCAAAACGGCGCCATCACGGCGATCAGAATCGACAGCTACCGCGACGACGCGCAGTATTTCTCCCGCGCGAAGAGCTCGATCATCAGCCGCATTCTCTCCGCGCAGAGCGTGGATGTGGACACCGTCTCCGGCGCGACTTACAGCAGCAACGGCATTCTCGAGGCCGTCGCGGACGCGCTGAATCTGAACTATTCGGCCACGCAATCCTCCGGCGGGCGCGGCCGCCATTGAGCAAATCCAGAGACATGGCTCCCGCCGGAATCGGCGGGGGCTTTTTTGATCCGAGCGGCACTCCACGCATCGTAGGTTGCGGCGGCGAGCGGCAACGTGATATGCTCACATCAGAAAAACGACAGGGAAAAGCGAATATGAACAACTACGTCACCGGCGGCGCGATCCGGCTGCTGCGGGAACAAAAAGGATATACGCAAAAGCAGCTTGCCGAGCGGCTGCTGGTCAGCGACAAAGCGGTCTCCAAGTGGGAGTCCGGCCGCGGGCTGCCGGACATCAGCCTCATCGAACCGCTGGCGCGCACGCTTGGCGTTTCGGTTGCGGAGCTGCTCTCGGGCGAGTGCGTGCAAAACCGGAACCGGCACGGCAACATGCTTAAAAGCAGGTTTTATGTCTGTCCCGTCTGCGGAAACGTCATCTTTGCCGCAGGGGAGGGCTCGTTCAGCTGCTGCGGCGTGCAGCTGCCGCCGCTGGAGGCGGAGGAGAGCGACGAAGCGCACGGCATGACGATTGAGCGCGTGGAAAACGAGTGCTACGTCACCATGCGCCACCCGATGGAGAAGACGCACTACATATCGTTTTTCGCGGTTGCAACCGGGCACGGCGTGCAGCTCTTCAAGCTCTATCCCGAGCAGAACGCGGAAATGCGGCTGCCGATCGCCGGGCGAGGCATGCTGTATGCCTACTGCAACCGCCACGGGTTGTTTTCAAAACGGATTTAGGAGGCGGAGACGATGAAAATACTGGTAATCAACGGCTCGCCGAAGGGCGAACGCAGCGATACGCTGAAAGTGACGCGCGCGTTTGTCGAAGGCATGGGGGAAACGTTTGAAACCATCGACAGCATGCGCGTCAACGTAAAGCCTTGTCTCGGGTGTTATGCCTGCTGGTGGAAGACGCCCGGCGTCTGCGCGCAGCAAGACGATATGGCGGAGATCCTGAAGCGGATTTTGCAAAGCGATCTGGTCATCTGGTCGATGCCGCTCTACTGCTACGGCGCGCCTTCCAACTGCAAGGTGCTTTTCGACCGGCTGCTGCCACTTTCCACGCCGGGCGTGGAGGTGGACGACGAGGGCAAAAACTATCATCAGGGCAGGCAGGAAATTCACACGAAGATCATGCTCGTTTCCGGTTGCGGATTTCCCGATCGCGAGAACAACTATGAGGGGCTGGAGTTTGCGTTTACGCGCATGTTCAGCAGCGACTGCCCGATGATCTGCTGTGTGGAGGCGCCGCTGCTCGGCATTCCGGAGGCGAAGCCGGTTGCGGACGGTTATCTGGAGTACGCCCGGCGCGCGGGCGCGGAGTATAAGGCGGCGGGACGCATTTCGGCCGAGACGCAGGCGCTTCTGGACGCGCCGATGTTTCCGCCGGACGAATATCGCGCGCGGATCAACGGGCGCTGAATGACGACACTGCGGCGGCGATTGCAGGATCGCCGCTTTTTTATGCCGTTTCAGCGGCGCTTGATTTACGGAAAATCGCTGTTTTTCTTATTTTCTGCCGTGGAACATGATACAATGTGTCGAGGATCATCTGAAACAAACCGGATACGAAAAGGAGCGAAAGAGATGAAAGCGGCGGTCGTATATTACACGTTTGGCGGTTCTACGAAGAAGGAAGCCGAGCGCATCGGCGCGGAGCTGGAGGCGCCGGTTTACCGTGTGCGCGAAGCGAAAAACAGGAGCCTGATCGGCTCGTTTATCCCCGGCGGATGGCAGGCGATGAAGCGCAAGAAACCGAAGATCAGGCCGGTCGACTTCGATCTGGCGCAGTTTGACCGCATCTATCTCGGCTGCCCTGTCTGGGCGGCCTGTCCCGCGCCGGCGTTCAACGCCATGCTCGAGCTGCTGCCCGCCGGAAAAGAGGTCGAAATCTTTCTCTGCGCGGGCGGTAACGATCCGCGCGAGAGCGACGCAGAGACGCGGCGGCTCGTCGAGGCGCGCGGCTGCACCGTCACCAAACTCTACACGATTCCGACCGGCGTCATGCCGGGCAAGATGAAGGAATAATCGCTTTCGTTAAATTGGGAACGATGAAAAAGCGCGGGGACCCGTATGCGTCCCCGCGCTTTTTGCCTGGTTGTGCGCGTCAGCGTTTCACCGCTGCGTTTCGGATGCCGCCCGCAATGGAGAAGAGCAAAAACAGCACGATGTTGACGCAGACGATGCTTGCGCCGCTCGGCGCTTCGTAGACATAGCTCACCAGCATGCCGATGAGGAACCCCGCCACGGCGACTGCGGCGGAGAGGATCGTTACCGTCAGATACCGCTTGCCGATGCGCATGGCCGTCAGTACGGGAAAGATGATGAGGCTCGAGATGAGCAGCGCGCCCATCATGCGCATGCCGAGCACGACGGTGACGGAGGAGAGCGTCGCCAGCGCGGCGTTGTAAGCGCGGGTCGGGATGCCCGTCGCGCGGGAAAACGTCTCGTCGAACGTGACGGCGAAGAGCCGCGGATAGAAGAGCACAAACAGCACGAGCACGACCCCGCTGAGCGCGACGGAGAGCGCCGCGTCCGTTTTTGAGAGCGAGAGGATGCTGCCGAACATATAGTTGTATACGTCCGTATTCATGCCCGTGGTCATGGAGACGACCATCACGCCGATGGCCAGCGCGCCCGCCGAGAGCATGGCGATTGCCGCGTCGCCCTTGATGCGCGTGTTCTCGCTCATGCGCAGCAGCAGAAACGAAGCCGCGATGCAGACGGGGATTGCGAGGGACAGCGGCGCGATGTTTGCCACCGAAGCGATGGCCAGCGCGCCGAAGCCCACATGCGACAACCCGTCCCCGATCATGGAGAAGCGCTTGAGCACGAGGCTCACGCCGAGTAGCGACGCGCAGAGCGAGACCAGCAGGCCCACCACGACGGCGCGCACGAGAAACGGATAGGAGAGCATTTCAAGAATCGTACTCATGCCGGTTCACCGCCGCTTAAGAATCGTTTGCCGATTTCGCTGTTTCGATATTCCTCCGTCGTGCCGAAAAAGAGCTGACGGTTTTCCAGATGGAGGATGCGCTTTGCCGCAAGCGCGGCCGCTTGCAGATCGTGGGACACCATGATGACGGTCACCCCATGGTCGCGGTTGATGTGCTCAATCAGGCGGTACATATCCGCGGTTGCGAGCGGGTCGAGCCCCGCGATCGGTTCATCCAGAATCAGAAGCTTCTGCGTCGCCGCGAGCGCGCGCGCAAGCAGGGCGCGCTGCTGCTGCCCGCCGGAGAGGTCGCGAAAGCTTGCGTTTCGCAGCGCATACATGCCGACGCAGCGCAGCTGCGCAAGCGCGATCTCCCGCTGCTTTCTCCAGTAAAACGGGCGAAAGCCGAGGGAGTTGAGCGTGCCGGAAAGAACGACCTCCAGCACGCTCGCGGGAAAGTCCCGCTGGCTCTCCCGCTGCTGCGGCAGATAGCCGATTTCGCGCGCGGACAGCCCCTCGCCGAATGTGATGACGCCGCTGGCGGGCGCTTTCAGCCCGAGCAGGCCCTTGACGAGCGTGCTCTTGCCGGAGCCGTTTTCGCCGACGATGCAGAGATAATCTCCGCGCTCGACGGCGAAGTGCAGGCCGCCGACAACCTCTTTGCCGTCGTAGCGAAACGCGGCGTTTTGAACCTCGATGAATGGCATGGCGATGGTCGTCTCCTAAATACCCGTTGTGTTCGGGTGTTTCAGTTCAGCGCCTCTTTCAGCGCTTCTACGTTGTTCTGCATGAGCGAAAGATAGGTCGCCCCGCTCTCGAACTCCGCCTTGGTCACGTTGTGGCAGGTGTGGAAGAGCAGCTCTTTTGCGCCCGTCGCTTCGCTGACGGTGTCCGCCATCTGCCGGTTGGACATCTCGATGTAGAACACCGCAGGGATGTTTTCCGCGTTTACATGGTCGATCAGCGAGGCGATCGTTGCGGCGGACGCCTCCGTTTCAGCCGAGCAGCCGGGGAAGGCGGCGTAATAATCCAGACCGAATTCCTCGACGAAGTATCGCGCGGGGAAACGGTCCGCAAACACGACGGTCTTGCGCGCGGCGGTATCGACCACATCCCGGAAGGACTGGTCGAGCGCCTCGAGCTGGGTGACGTACGCGTCGGAATTCGCCTGATATGCAGCCGCGTTTGCCGGATCGACCGCGATGAGCTCCGCCGTCATGGCCTTGACGATGGCGACGGCATTGACGGGCGCGGTCCAGACGTGCTCGTCCCACTCGTGCTCTTCCGCCGCGCCCGCGGCTTGCTCGGCGGGGTCTTCCTCCTCTGGCTGCATGCCCTCCACGAGCTCTTCTTCGTAGAGCGTGACGTAGTCCATCATGCGGAAGGTATGGACGCTCTTGTCGAGGCCGGAGAGCACGCTGTCGATCCAGGCGTCGTTCTCGCCGCCGACGTAGAGAAACAGATCGGCGTTTTGAATCCGGATGATGTCCTGGCTCGTCGGGTCATAGGAATGCACCTCTTCGCCGGGCTGGAGCAACATGGTCACCTGCGCGTTTGTGCCCGCCGTGATCTGGCGCGCAAAGTCGTAGGAAGGGAAGATCGTGGATACGATGGAGATGCCCCCGTCGGGTTCGCTCTGCGCAGTCTTCGGCGCGCAGGCGGCAAGGACAGAAAGCGCAAGCAGCAATACCAGCGCGAGCGCCGTAAGTTTTGTCCATTTCATGGCTCCGGTGTGTGATTGTTTCATGATGATAAAATCCTCCAAATTGTCCGATGGTGTGAAAACGGGGAAACCGGCTTGGCCACCCGTACTCAATCGGACAGCTTGACCCTGAGGGAAACGGGGGAGCGCGCCGCGACGTCCGGCAGGACCGGAACGACGCCGGACAGCGCCAGAGCGAGTATCGCGACCAGCGCGAAGACCGGCGGCAGGGACACGCTCGCCTCGGCTTTGAGAAACGCCACGGTGTGCGTAATCGCCGCGCAGATTTCGCAGTGTTCGCCCGTGCAGTGGTGGTGCTGCTCGGCGAGCACAAACGCGGCGGAGAGCAGCAGCGAGAGCAAGAGCAGCGCGCCGAGCAGCAGCGCCGCCAGCCGGCGGCCGTGGCGGGAGGGCCCGCGGCAGCGTCCGCTCACTTGCCGCGGCGCTGCCTGCAATCGCGGCAGACGCCAAAGAGCACGGTCTCTTTTTCATCCAGCGAAAAATCGCTGCGTTGGAGCACTTCGTCCATGATGCGCTCCGAGATCGCGTGGTCCATGTGATACAGACAGCCGCAGGCGGTGCATTTCAGGTGCAGGTGCGCGTCGCGCGCGCCGCAGGACGCGCAGGCGACGATCTGATAGGAAAACTGCCGCCCGTGTTCGCCGGGGAAGCGCTTTACGAGCCCCTCGGAGACGAGCTTTGCAATCAGGCGGTAGAGCGTGCTCTTGCCCGGCACCTGCTCGCCGGGATTGGCCGCGCACAGACCGGAATAGAGTTCCTCCACCGAGAACCCGCCGTCGGGATGCGCGTTCAGAAAGTCGAGCAACATGCGGCGCTGCTTCGTTTCGTACTCCGCCAAAGGGCCTCGCCTCCTGAAAATGAGAATTACTCTCATATTCTTGCACGGGTTGGCGGTTTTGTCAAGCGATTTCGGGCGCATGCCGTCCCTGCCGAAACAAAGCGCGGAAAAACGGCCCGGGGGCTGCCCCGGGCCGTCGTTTGGTCGATGGGAATGCTGCGCTCAGCGGAACTTGACCGCCGTTCCGTAGGCGATGACCTCCGCCGCGCCGGACATGACGGCGCTGGAGGCATAGCGGATGTTGACGATCGCGTCTGCCTGCAGCGCGTCCGCCTCGGCGACCATGCGCTTGGTCGCCAGCGCGCGCGCTTCGTTCATCATTTCGTTGTAGGCCGTCAGTTCGCCGCCGACCAGCGTTTTCAGCGCCTGCATGAAGTCCTTGCCGATGTTCTTCGTCTGGATGGTGCTGCCCTTGACGAGGCCGAGCATCTCCAGCTCTTTTCCGGTAATGGTTTCAGTATTGACCAAGATCATCTTCTTCACCGCTCCTTATCTCTTTGATTCTCTGTATCAGTACGGCAACGCTTGCGCCGAGCAGCGCAAGCGGAATCAGCCCGACCAGAACCTTGGCCCAAACGGGCATCGGCACGGACAGCAGCACAAAACAATATGTGAACATGTATGCCGAAAGCAGAACCGTGATCACGACCGGGGCGATCATCTTTTTTTGATGCGCGTTCATTTGAAACACCTTCTTTTGGGGATGATGCGCGGTTGTTGAGGCGCGCGTTTTGTTTCTGAAAGATTTATTCTTTGAACCTGCGCGCTCTTCGCACAAGGACAGTGTATCAGAAAGCGGCCGGCGTGAAAAGACGAAAATGGGCCGCGCGGGTGAAAAAGCGGGCGTCGGCGGCGGCACGGGTTTCCGCCGCTCGAATCCGGTGCGGAAATTGCGCATTTCACTCGACATTGGGCGGGATTCTTATTAAAATAAAGGCAGGTGAAAAAATTTCCAGACCACGATCCGGATCCATATGAACAAACCGATTTTTGAATGGTTCAATCAACCGGCGCGAGGCCGGACGGAGGAGTGATATGATGGACGAGCGAACCGCGGGCGGCGCCGCATTGGACGCGCTGTACGCGGAGCTGGCAAAGAGCACCGGCGTAGCCATGAAACAGCTGCGCGCGTGGACGGTCAGGACGAAGTTTGACGCGGAGTTTACGGCCATGCACGGCCGCCGCGTCTCCTGCGCGGCCGTTGCCGCGCTGAGCGAGCCGCTGATCAGACGCATCGGGGAGATGCCCGAAGAGGGCTTGCTGTCGTTTGCATATGAGTCCCTTTCGGCGGGGCTATATCCGTTTTCCGGCGCGCCACGCTCGACGAAGGGGAAACGAAGCGCGCTGAAGGTGTTTCTGACCGTGCTGACGCGCCTGCTGGACGCCGAGCGCGAGGCGGCTTTTGATCCGCTGCTGGACTATTTGCCCATCACAGAGGAGGAGCTTGCGCTCAGCCCGCTGAAAAAGCAGTGCCTGCTGTTTGCCGAGGCGATGAAGAAGAGCTACTATCGGGAGCTGCTGCGCATCGGCAAGGAGATCATGCCGTTCGACCCCGCGGGGCATACCTTCGGCGTGCGCCATGTGGCGGTGCACACCGCGCGCCAGGCGGCGCGCGCGGGGCTGCCGGCGGACGTTGCGCTGGTCGCCGCCGCGTCCCTCTCGCACGACATCGGCAAGTTCGGCTGCCGCGGCGAGGACATGCCGCGCATTCCGTATCTGCACTACTACTACACCTGGAAATGGCTCGAAGAGAAGAACATGCCCGATATCGCGCATATAGCCGCGAACCACTCCACATGGGATCTGGAGTTTGAAAACCTGCCCATCGAGTCTCTGATCCTCATCTATGCGGATTTTCGCGTGCGCGCGGAGCGCGGCGAGGACGGCCACGAAAAGACCATCATCAGCCCGCTGACCGAGTCGCGCGACCGCATCTTCGTCAAGCTGGCGGACATGACGCCGGAAAAGCGCCTGCGGTATGAAACCGTGTATGAAAAGCTCGACGACTTCGAGCAGTTTTTGAAGAGCCACGGCGTGAATACCGACCCGTTTGCAGATGAGCTGCTGCCCGTGGAGCAAAAAGACGCCGCGCTGCTCTCGCAGGGGGACGTCATTCGCGCGTTGACCAACCACGCCTTCGACAACAACGTCCATCTGATGCACACCATCTCCGTGAGCGACACCTTCGAGGCGCTGCTCGAGCAGGCGCGGGACGAGAAAAATCTGAACCGCATCCGCACCTACCTGCTGCTCTTTGAAGAATACAGCACCTACATGACGCGCACGCACAAGCTGCTCACGCTGCGCTTTCTGTATGAACTGCTCATGCATCACGACGGGGATGTGCGCCGCCACGCGGGGCGCATCATGGGCGCCATCCTCGCCAACTCCGGCCCGCGCTACCGCAAGGAGCTGCCGCGCGGGGCGGGCGCGCTGGCCATTGCGCCGGCGCTGCATGCGGTGCTCAGCGAGAGCACCACGCTCTGGGATGATTACATCGAGCTGTGCCTGCATCCCGACTATAAGATTTCGCAGAAGCACGCTTCGCGCATTTCAAATTCGCTCAAAACCATCGCGGGAAGCCTCTTTTTGAACTGCATGCCGCAGGAGCGGCGCGGCTACTGGGACAAGATCTACCGGCGCGTGCTCTCCAGCGGCGGGGAAGCCCTGCTCGCGCTCATGGACACGCTGACGCATATCCCGCAGGAAGTCATGCAAAAGAGCGAAATCGAGCGCATGCTGCCTATCCTCGGCGCGGCGGCGGCCTCGGAGGAGGCGCGGGTGCGCATCCGCGCCCTGCGCGCGCTCGGCGCGGTTGCGGGCGAAGACCCCGTCCTGCTCGTTCGCGCCTGCGAGGCGGTCAAACTCCAGCCGGACGCGGAGTTTGCCTCAGTCTGGCTTTTCAACCGCCTGAGAAAGCGCGCGGAGCTGGACCTGCTGCCCGAGCCGGAGTTTTCGATTGCGGAGATTTACCTAGGCAACCTCAAGAGCAGCATCACCTGGACGATGAAGCTCGTCCATATCGAGCGCCTTTGCGAATATGTGCATGAGTTTCCGCAGGAGGCGTTCCATATTGCGATGCACCTGTCCAACCTCCTCTCGGTCAGCGAGCATCTGCCCGTGCGCGAACGCGCGGGGGAGGCGCTGGTGGAGATCTCCGGCATCCTCTCCGTCGACCAGAGAAACGAGATACTCGTCGACCTGCTGCGCGAGCTGGAGACGGGACAGAACGAGATTTCCAACTATATCCCGCCGTATCTCGGGCGGCTCTTTTGCACCGTGCCCGATAAAGAGATGGACGAGGGCATCGACTATCTCGAGGGCCTGCTGCGCGCGGAAAATACGCGCGCCGCGCGCGCCGCGCTCTCCACGCTCTGCGCGGTGCTCTCCGGCTATGCTTCGGAAAACAGCGCGCGCAGGGACGCGGTGGCCGAGCGGGTGTTTGGACTGCTGCTCACGGGCGTTTCCCACTTTGACGACGGCATACGCCTCACCGCGCTCGAAGTCATCTGCCGCGGATACTTCGGCAACGACGCCAGCCCGATTTCCGCGCGCCGCGCATATCTTGCGCGCTTCGGCAAAAAACTGCTGACGCTGCTCGGCGAGCGGCGGGATGGCATGCTTGCGTTTTTCAACGAGGCGGCCATGCTCAACCACCTCTACCGCTTCATCACGCTCTGCGAGACGGAGGGCGGGTTCACCTTCGAGCCGCTCAAGCCGGTCGCGTTCTTTCCGGGCACGTTTGATCCGTTCTCGGCGGGCCATAAGCGCATCGTCGAGGAAATCTGCGCGCACGGGTTTGAAGTCTATCTGGCGGTGGACGAGTTTTCCTGGAGCAAGCGCACGCTGGCAAAGCTTCTGCGCAGACAGATTGCGAGCATGTCCGCGGCGAACCTGCCGGATGTGTATCTCTTTCCGGACGACATCCCCGTCAACCTCGCCGTGCCGGAGGACCTTCGGACGCTCAGCCGGATTTTCAGCGACCGGGAGCTGTATCTCGTCGCCGGAAGCGACGTCATCCTCAACGCCAGCGCATACCGCCAGAGCGGGCCCGGTACGGCGGCGACGTATAACCACATCCTCTTTACGCGCGTGGAAACCGCGCACGGCGAGGACCAGCGAAAAGCGGAGGATGTCCTGCGTGGGCGGGTGGTGATGCTCTCCCTGCCGGCGTATTATGAGAGCGCGAGCTCCACGCAGATCCGCGACTATATCGACAAGGACATGGACATCGGCATGATGGTCGACCCCGTGGTGCAGGACTTCATCTACGCGCGCGGACTCTACCTGCGTATGCCGCAGTATAAGCAGGAGATCAGCGCGCTGGCCGAGCGCTGCTGCGAGGTGCGCGAAACGGGGGACGAATACGCCGGCGTGTATTACGGCGGCGAACGTGAAATCCTTGCGCGCATCACCGGCCGCAGCGTGAGCGTCACCGACCTTTACGACACGCTCGGCGAGCTGCGCGGCGCGGCGGAGACGGTGCGGAGGCTTACCTCCGGCCGCATCCTCTGGATCGGGGAGACAAGCGGCGGGGGCGAGCCGCTGCGCGCGCTGCTCTGCGATCTTCTGGCGCGCTCGCTGATTCGGGAGCACACCTATGCGCTCTATCGCTGCGAAGACGCCGGCGAACGCGAGGTTGCCGAGCAACTGGGCTTTCTGCCCGTCGCGGGGCAGAGCGCGCTGCTGGTTGCGGACATGCGCGCCCCGCTCGTGCTGCTGGAGGATGCGCTGCAGCGCATCAAGGAGCCGTTCGCTTCGGACGAGGCCGTCCGCGCGGCGGTGGAATCCACGCGGCCCGCGCTGCGCCGCTCCATCTGCGCGCTGTTTCCCGGCACGCTGCTGCTTTGCTTTGACATGGAGCAGATCAACGACGGGCTCATCGAAAAGGTGCGGCTGCTCAACGGCGTTTCCAACGTGCCGCCGCCGGAGAAAACGCTCGGCCGCGCGATGTGCGTGCCGTATGGAAAGATCCTTGCGGAGACCATCGTGCCGAACACCGTGACAAAAGCGCTGCATGCGGACAAGGTATTTCACGCCGACGAGAGCGGCTTCGACATCACGGAATCGCCCGGCTATTCGCCGCTGCAAAACCAGATCAGGACGCTCAAGTCCTTCCGCCGTCCGGTGCTGCTGGTGGACGACCTGCTGCACAACGGCTACCGTCTCGAGAAGCTCGATCCGCTGTTTCGCGAACAGGGGGTGGAGATCGAGCGCATCATCGTGGGCATTCTCTCCGGGCGCGGGCTGGACCTCATGCGCGAGCAGAAGCGAAACGTGGACTGCGAATACTTCGTTCCGAATATGCTCTATTGGTTTACGGAGAGCCTGCTGTATCCCTTCATCGGCGGGGACAGCGTGGCCGGTGGCATCGTGGAGCGGGACTATCCGCCGAGCATCAACCTGATTTTGCCGTATCAGTATCCCAAATATCTGCACGGCGCGCAGCCGCGCGCGGTCCGGCAGTATTCGCGTGTCGCGCTGAGAAACGCGCTCACGATTCTGTCCGTGCTGGAGGAGCGCTATCTGAAGCTGCAGGGGACCGGACTGACGCTGCGCCGCCTCGGCGAGGCGCTTTTGCGCCCGCGCCTGCCGGATAAGGGCGCGCACATGCAGTATGATCTCAACTCGGTTGCTTCAGCGTACCTTCGGGACGACATCCGGCAGATGCGGCGCATTTCCAACGCGGAGGACGTATAGGCATATGGAATATTACCGATACAGCGACTGGTGTCTCTGCCCGCGCGGAGGAAGCCTGCCGGAGGGGGCGGTTCCCGCCGAGGGGCCGTTTTCCCCGCTGGTGTTTCTCGTTGAACGGGACCCGCTGGTCAGCAGGGGATTTTTTGCGATTCGCTCGCTGGCGGAACTGGACGAACCGGAGGGGCTGAACCTGCTGCTTCCGCCGCCGGAGGCCGACGAAACGGGGGGCCTTTCGCGCTTTGTGGCGGAACACGGCGCGAGCGTTGTCAACACGGCGTTTGCGCGCTGTTTCGACGTGCTGAACGCCTATCTTCTGCGCCGGGGCGCGCAGCTGCGGGTGCATGTCGTGGGCCTCGGCAACGTCGGCGGAACGACGGCGATGGGGCTCAAACTGCTCGGGAACGGTCTTGCCGAGATCGGCCTGTTTGACGCCGACGAGAACAAGCGCCTGCGCTATGAGGCGGAGCTGAACCAGATTCTGCCCGTGCGGGACGGCGAGCGGCTTGTGCCGGTCACCATTCCGCCGGACGAGCGGCTCTTTGCCTGCGACGCGCTGCTCTTCACCGCCGCGAAAGCCGTGCCGGAAGTCGGCGCGGAGAGCGGGAAAGACGTGCGCATGATGCAGTACGGAGCAAACCGCGCCCTGCTGCGCGGCTACGCGCGCCGCGCGCGGGAGAGCGGCTTTACGGGCCTTTTTGCACAGATTTCCGATCCCGTCGACCATCTCAGCCGCGCGGTGTTTCTCATGAGCAACCAAAACGAGCACGGCATGTTCGACTGGAAAGGGCTGCTGCCCGAGCAGGTTTGCGGATTCGGGCTCGGCGTCATGCATGCCCGCGCGCTCTATTGCGCCGTGCGCGAGGATATGAGCACGGAACGGCTTCGCTGTTACGGCCCGCACGGAAGCGGGCTGGTGATTGCCAACGCGCCGAACGACGGATATGACGAAGCGCTTTCGCGGTTTTTGACGCACAAGGCGCAGACGGCGAATCTCGAGGTGCGCGGCTTTGGCTACAAGCCCTACATCGCGCCGGGGATTTCCTCCGCGGCGGTGTCCGTGCTGCGCGCGCTGCGCGGCGAGTGGCACGACGCGGCCGTCCCGCTCGGGGGCGTATCCTTCGGCTGCCGCGCGCGTTTCGGCGCGCACGGACCGGAGCTGAGGCGCGAAGAACTGCACCCCGAACTGCTGGCGCATCTCGAAGAAAGCTATGCATCCCTGAAGGAGTTTGACGCAACATGGGCGGACTGATCGTGGTCAACTGCGGGCAAAGCGAGCGCCTGGACGAGACGCTCGCCTTCGCGCTTTCGGGAATTCCGCACGAGCGCGTCGCCTGCGCCGAAGCGCGGACACGCCTTTCGGGCGCGCGCGTGCTCTTTGCGCTGGGCCTTGGCGAACATGGGCTGGATGCGGATGTCGTCGCGCTGATTGCATACCTGCGGCTCAATCCCCGCGCCATGGAGGGCGCAACCGGCGCGATGATCGTCGACGGCGCGGGCGAACTCTACACGAAACAGACGGCGGATATGCTCGCGCTGGCGGCAAACCTTGCGGGGTGCCGTTTTCCGGGCAAGCCGCTTGTGGAAGCGACCGCCTCGCTGGACAACTGGCGCATTCAGGCCAAACGGCGCGGCGTTTCCCCGCAGGAAGCGTACCGCCTGGCCGCGCGGGAACTGGCGGAGCGGCTCGCCTCGTTTACGCCGCGCACCGCGGAGCGCCCGAGCGTGCTGCTGCTGCATGCCTCCGACCGCGCGACGTCGAATACGCTGCAGATCGGCACGAATCTCGTCGAAAAACTGCTGCCGTATTGCGACATCCGCGAAATCTCCCTGCAAAACGGCGCGATCTACGACTGCCGCGGCTGCTCCTACAAGACCTGCGCGCACTTTGCACGGCAGAACAGTTGCTTTTACGGCGGCGTGATCACCAACGACGTGTATCCCGCAATCAACGAATGCGACGCGCTGCTGCTGCTCTGCCCCAACTACAACGACAGCGTGAGCGCGAACATCCTCGCCTTCATCAACCGCCTGACGAGCGTGCTGGTCTACAATTCGCTCTACGAAAAAAATCTCTTTGCCGTGGTCGTCTCGGGCTACAGCGGCAGCGACCTTGTGGCGCAGCAGGTGCTCGGCGCGCTGTGTCTCAACAAGACCTTTATGCTGCCGCCGCGCTTCTGCCTGATGCAGACGGCGAACAACCCCGGCGAGGCGATGCTGGCCGAGGGCATACGCGCCCGAATCGACGAATTTGCCGCGAATATGCTTCAAACCATGCGCGGTGCGGGATGACCCATAGCGGCTATTGCCTTTTTTCGCTCGATTTGATAGGATGAGATCGGCACGGAGGCGGGAATCCGCAATTTTAACCCCAAAGGAAGTGTCTGTTTGGCCGCTGTTCTGTAACGGAACGCAAAAAACGCATCGAAGCAACCGGCGCAGGAACTGCGCTTTGCTTGATGTCGAGGTTCCGATTTCAGAAGCGCGTCCAGGCCGGCACGAAGCATCGATCTTCGTATGATTTGGCATGGAGCGACGTCCGTGCCTTTTTTGTTTGGAATCGGGGGATCGAATTCAACCATACTAAAGAAAGGAAACCACAATGAAATATACGAAAGCAACCCGATTTACACAGTCGTTCATCGACGAAAACATCATGGGGCCGAATCCGGCGAAGCTGCTCGAACAGCTCCTTGCGGCATACCCGCTGGAGGCCGGAATGCGGGTGCTCGACCTTGGCTGCGGACGCGGCGTTACGTCCATCATGCTGGCGAAGGAATACGGCTTGACCGTATTCGCCACCGACCTCTGGATCGGCGCAACGGAAAACTGGAACCGCTTTCGGCAGGCGGGGTTCGGCGACGGACGGATTGTGCCCATCCATGCGGAGGCGCACGACCTGCCGTATGCGGAGGAGTTTTTCGACGCCGTGGTATGCATCGATTCCTACCATTACTATGGGCTGGACAGGGAATACCTTGGCAAACATTTGCTTCCGCTGGTCAAGCCGGGCGGGTGGCTTTTGATTGTCGTGCCGGGGTTTCGGCGCGATATCCATGACGCGCTGCCCGAGGAAATGCTGATCTCATGGCGGGCGGAGGATCTCGACACCTTCCACGACATGGCGTATTGGAAGGAGATTCTTTCCGCAACGAGCGGACTGGAAATCGTGTCCGTTTACGAAATGGAAGACCTCGACGAGTGCTGGCAGGACTGGCTGAACACGGAGAACCCTTATGCCATCAACGACCGGGCATCCATGGAGGCGGGCTCGGGCAAGTATATGAACTTCATCGCGATGGCGCTGAAACGCAAGTGAACCAGAAAGCGGGCTTCGGGAGATCTCCCGAAGCCCGCTTGTGTTCTTAATGTCGTGCTATTGTTCTGGTTCGGAATCATCCGTTTCTTCCGGCAGGTGCAGCGCGATGAGTTTGCCCGCCAGCAGGCGCGCAAAGCTTGCCGCGATGGAGGAGCCGACGATGAGGTCGCCCACCTCGGTTCCGGTGTCGACGGTTTCGTCGAAAATCGGCTCCGCGCTGGCCTTGGCCTGCTGGACGACGTAGCGGGAGATGCGCAGATAGGACGCGGTAAAGCGCGCGTATTCCTCCCGTATGAGCGTTTCGTCGTCCTGCGGCAAGATGCAGGACACGGCGGCCATGCTCACGGACTGCTTGAACGTGCAGATCATCAGCAGCAGCGCGATGTGCTTTCTGCCGTATTTCTTCCGCACCGGCGGGGGCAGCAGCCTGAGCTTGACGTAGTTGTTGACCATGGAAGGGGTCAGCAGTTTTTCCGCCTCGGGGTCATAGACAAAGAAGCCGAGATATTGGTTGACCAGCGCGATGACCTGATCGAGATAGAGGTCGATCTGCGGCAGATCGTCCCATTCGGGCAGGCGGAAGGCGTCCAGAAAACGCTCCCAACGGCGGAGTTTTTCCGCAACCTGACGTTTGTCGTACTGCATGACAGGCTCCCTTCACCCGGATTTTGTTCTATTATAGACTCTCGTGACGGAAAACACCAGAAGTTGTTTGTTTCGCGCACCTCTTTACATCGCTGAAAAAAACAGGTATGATGGTTCAACAAACAAGGAAACGAGGTGAACCGAACAATGTCTTTCGTGCTCTACACCGATTCATCGGCAAACCTGACCGAAGCGGAGTATACGTCGAATCAAATCGAAGTGGTTTCGCTGACGCTTTCCCTCAACGAAGAGGAGATTCTTTGCTATGAACCGGGCGTCGTGTTTGACAGCGAGGCGTTCTTTGCGCGCATGCGCGCCGAGAGCGATCTTGTCATGAAAACCTCCATGGTCAACACGGCTACTTTCCTGACCGCGTTCGAGCCGCATCTGCAGGCGGGCGAGGACGTGCTCTATCTCGGCATGGCCGGCGGCATCAGCGGCACATGCGGCGCGGGCGAAAAGGCCGCCGAGATCCTGCAGAAAAAATATCCCGAGCGCAAGATCCGCGTGGTGGATACGCTCACGGCGACCATCGGTCAGGGGATGATCCTGCTCGAGGTCGTCGGACTGCGTGACGGCGGCGCGACAATCGACGAAGCCGCGGCATACACGCAACGGCGTAAAGGGGAGATGCACTCCTACTTCATGGTGGACGACCTGAACTTTCTCAAGCGCGGCGGCCGCATCTCCGGCAGCGCGGCGCTTGCGGGCAGCATCATGCACCTCAAGCCGATTCTCAAGGGCGACGAAGAGGGGAAAATCGTGCTCGATTTGAAAATTCTCGGCCGCAAAAAAGCGCTCAAGACGCTCCAGGAGCTCTTCGACCAGTTCCACGTTTCGGGCGAAGGCAACCGTCTGGTCGGCATTACGCACACCGGCTGCGAGGACGACGCGCATTTGCTCGCGGCGGACATCATCGAGCGGTATCCGGACGTTGAGGTGACGGTCGTCTATTTCGAACCCTGCACGGCCTCGCATGTCGGCCCCGGCGCGGTGGGATTGTTCTTCTTCTAGGCCGCAAGACACGGCCAAACGGCATATTTATTCAGTTATTCAGCAATCATACATCATTTATACGATTCGGCGGGGCGCTCTGGGATGGGGCCCCGCCAAATTTATGCTACAAAAATCCTGTCACATAGTATTACACTGTAACAGCCGAAATCGGTTCACACAAAATTTACAACTGTCGACTGGCGATTTTGTCGCATTATCGCGATAACTGTTGCAAAAATTGAAACAGGGAATTATAGTATTACGTGTAACACGGATTGAAAAGCAGGAGGAAGCGCAACGACAGATCATATCATGTAACAGTGAATATTTAGAAGAAGGGATGCTGAATGGACGGCGAGTGGCTGGACAATCTATACAAACTGTTTCTGCAGCAGATGCAGGACGGGATTATCCTGTCCGACGCGGACGGCACGATCGTATTTGTAAACGACTCGGCCGAGCGGATTCGCAAGGTGAAGCGCGACGATATCATGGGCAGAAGCCTGCTGGACTGCCACAAAGAGACGTCCCGTGAAAAGGTGGAGCGCGCGCTGACCTACTTAAAGACGCACGAGGGCGCGCTGTTCAGCCGCATGGTGACCGACGCGGTGAACGACCGGTACTATGAGAACGTATATGTGCCCGTCTTCGGCGGAGAGCATGCGCTGCAGGGCATCGCCGTTTTGTCGCGGGATATCACGGATAAGCGAAAGGCGGAGGAGAGCAAGGCCGCGTATATGCGCGCCCAGGAACTGGCGCACGACACGCTGCGCGAACAGTTTCATGGGCTTATGATGACGAGCATGGAGATGCTCTCAAACCTTCTGGAAGCAAGGGACCTCTATACCAACGGCCACTCCAAGCGCGTGTGCGACATCGCCACAAAGCTGCACGAGCACATGTATGGCATGGACGAGCATTTTCTGGATCTGCAATGGGCGGCAAAGCTGCACGACATCGGGAAAATCTGTATTCCGGACGCGATCGTGCACAAACCCGGCCGGCTGACGACGGAAGAATATGAAACCATCAAGCAGCACAGCAGGCTGGCGGGCGATATCGTCCGTCCCCTCGACCCCGGCAGCCGCATCTGGCCGATCATCCGCCATCATCACGAGCGGTTCGACGGGAGAGGATATCCGGACGGGCAGGGCGGCAAGGAGATTCCCGACGGGGCGCGCGTTATCGCCATTGCGGACGCTTACGACGCGATGCGCTCCTGCCGGCCGTATCGCGACGCGATGAGCTTTGAGCAGTGTATCGATGAGATCCGCGGCAATGCGGGCACGCAGTTCGATCCGGACTGGATCGAGGTGTTTCTGGACCTTGCGCGCACGGGAAGCATCGACTGAACAACGAGACAATCAAGCCCGCCGGACAAGAAGGTCCGGCGGGCTTTGCATTGTGCAAGACAAGTTTCCTGATGGACTTCTACCCGTAGCGGCGCCGGATCAGCGCGAGAATCCGCGGGCGGTTGTATCGCTGCGCGAAGATGCAGGGCAGGTTGACCGCAAGCGCGTACGCGAGCATGATCCATACGACATATGGCGGGGTAAACAGACCGAACACCCAGAAGGGGAGGATGCCCAGCCAGTGCGTGAGCTCTCCGCGCGCGGACTCGACGAGAAAGCGCCGCAGGTTTTCTTCGGAATAGTCCGTCAAGTTCCGCTTTTGGTAGCCGCGCCTTTTCCAGACGCCGCCGCCGTCCGGCAGGAGGCGTTTCCACCCGCGGATATGAAACACGGAATCGTAAATCTGCCCCTCGCGCTCACAGCGGTGCGCGCGCCAGAAATAGCGGCGCGGATCGAAAACGCGGTCCGGCAGGGCAAGGCACAGCAGCGCCAGCAGCAGCGGCGCAATCGCCCAGACGGCGAAGATCAGCGCGATGGTGACCGGTGGACTGAACCGGAAAATCTGCATTTTTCAGCGTTCGAGCTCGATGGCCCGTCCTTTCCATTTTACTTTTCCGCGAAACAGGCGGATTGCGGCGGAGTGGAGAAACACAAGCAAAAACACCGTCAGCGGCAGCGGGTAGAACAACGCGGCCAGCGGAGAATAACGCCCGATCCGCCGGCCGATGCAAAACAGAACGGCCGCCCAGAGCGCATAAAGCGCGGCGTAAAGCAGGACAAGGGGTTCGCCGCGCGCCAGCGAGAGGAACAGATGCAGCGGCGCGGAAGCGCACGACGCGATGAACAGAACGATCAGAAGAAAGAGCCATGCGGGCGTTTTCGCCGCGCCGGTAGCGAGATTTTTCGTAAACCCTTGCCAAAGCGAGCGAAAGCCGCCGGGATACATGCGAAACGAAACGCTCGCGTCGCCGACAAACAGGCGAAACGGAATCCGTGCGCGGCGCAAAACGGCGGCCAGCGCCATATCCTCCACCACGCTGGCCTTCACGCGCTCATGCCCGCCGATGGCGTCGTAATCTGCGCGGGAGAGCGCGATGACCGGCCCGTACAGGCCAAGGTCGATGGGCTTTGGCAGGGCGGCGCCGTTGGCGCCGACTTGGATCAGATTGAAGATCAGCGAAAATTGTTCATAGCCCTTGTGCGTAACGTGGTACGGCTGAACCGACACCGCGCCGTGAATAGCGAACGCTTCGGCGATGCGGGAGAGCCCGTCGGGAGCAAGTCGCACGTCCGCGTCCAGAAAGACGAGCAAATCGCCGGTGGCCGCCTGCGCGCCCTGCTGGCAGGCCCAGCTTTTGCCGACCCAGCCGGCCGGTTTCCTATGAAGCGACAGCACGGTGGCGCCGAACGATTGCGCGAGGCGTTCCGTTTCGTCCTCCGAGTCATCGTTTGCCACGATGATTTCGATCGGCCGCAGCGTCTGCCGCCGTAGGTCTTCGAGCAGGAGCGGGAGCGTTGCCGCCTCGTTTCGCGCGGGGATGACGACGGAGATCCGCAAGTCCTGCGGAGCGTTCGCGCCCCTCGGCAGGTGCGGAATGCGCCAAAAAAGCACCGCAGCGGCGAAAAACCCGAGGATCAGGATGGCGAATTCAACAGAAAAAAACGTCATGCGCGCGCACCCCGCCGTTTCAGCCGTCGCGCGGCTTCGTCCGCCGCGAGCTTGCCCGTAATGATGGAGACGGGCAGCCCGGCGGGGCTGAAGGTCCACATGCCGCATTGAAGCACATCCGGCAGGCCGGTTCGGATCGCCTGCCTGAGCTTTTTGAAATCGTGTACGGCAGGAATCGGTCGATTTGTATACGCCCAGCCTGTGATGGCGCCGTGCCGTGCGCCGGTTTCGCGCTCTATGGTCAGCGGTGTTGCGCAGAAGGAATACTCGATTTTTTCGGTCAAGCCGGGCAGGAGGGACGCGCCGAGTACGCGAAGAATCGTCTTTGTTGCCAGCGATTTGAAGGATTCGTATTCACCGCTGTCCGCAAAGAACTTCGCCAGCTCGTAATCGAACAGCGTGCTGGCAATCCAGCCTGTTTTTCCCGCGGGCGCAAGCGCAGGATCGCGCAGCGCGGGTATGGACAGTTCATAGGTGGTCGTCTCCAGATAGGAAACGGTCCATCGGCGGAGCGCCTCCGTTCCGTCGCAGCGAAGCGTGCGCCAGTCCGGCAGCGACGAAAAACCGTCCGCGACCGGCGTATAGAACGCATGGGCGCCGCAGGCCGCCTCCGCCTCCGCGGGAGAAATGCCCGTCCCGAGATACAGCGTCAGTATGGAATCGATGCCGCGGCTGCGCTCGACAAGGGCTTTTTGCCTGCGGGCTGCCTTCGGCAGCGGCTCGCCCAGCGCGCGGTAGAGCGCGGTCTGATCCGCCGCCCAGATGAGCTGACCATAGCGAAACGTGCGTCCGTCCGCAAGGGCCGCCGTGCGCGTCGCCGGGGAAACGCCGACGATGTCCGCGCCGGTGAGCAGTGTTCCGCCCTGTGCGGAAAATATCTCCGCTAAGCGCAGGGGCAGTTGTCCCGTGCCGCCGACGGGGTAGCGATAGTCGAGATACAGCCCGAAATAGCTCAGCGCAAAAAACGTCGGAGTATCGGCAAAGAAATGCTGGCAGATCATGTCGATGAGCGGTTCGCTCTGCGTAAACCGCCTCAGATATTGCCGGACGGGCGCGTCGAGCCGCGCCGCCTTTCTCATGTTGACGGAATAGTCCAGCAGCCAGGGCAGGAGCGTTCCGGCCAGATATTTTGGATCGCGCAGCTCCCGGTCGAGAAAAAGCGGGTTTTCGGCGCCGTACAGCACGTCCATATACCGCATGACCGTTTCGATTTGCACGGCGATGCCGTCGATTGCGGCCGCCTGATCGGGGAAAAAGGACTTGAACAGATTTGCGTAATCGTGCAGACTGCTTCGATCAAGGAGGCGGACGCTGCGGCTGCCGATGCCGATCGTTACGGGGTTTTTCACGAATTCGAGCGAGCTGCCGAGCGAGCGCAGCATCGGCGTGATGACGCTGGAGTCTTCAAACGCGCGGATCCCCGCGTCGAACGAAAACCCCGCGCGCGTAAACGTACCGACAAGGCCGCCCGGCTTGTCGGCCCGCTCGCAGACGAGCGTGCGAAGGCCGGCCTTTGCGCAGTATGCCGCGGCGGTCAGGCCGGCGACGCCTCCGCCGGCAACGACGACATCGTAGCGTTGGGTCGTTTCCATCGTGGATGCCCTCCGAAAGCGGTTATTCGGGCGTCCGTCTTCTGACGATCAGCGCGAGGATGACCGCAACGAACGCCGCGAGGCTCAGCGAGAGCGCCAGAATCACACCCTGATATGCGCCCGCAAAGCCTGAGGCGGAGACGTGGTTGAAGAGGATGTTCGCATACGCCCAGATGAACACCAGCAGATACGGAATATCGCGAAACCGCAGCGCGGCCGCAATGCCGATTGCCCCGCCGGCAAGCACCACCAGTATCGCCCAGATCGAGTCCCGCAACCCCAGCCCGGTAAAGCCGTAGCCGACGAGCAGCGCCGTTGCGCCCGCGATGGTCGCGACGGTGACCCAGCCGTAGTACACCGAGAACGGCAGGCGGACGAGCCACTTTTCTTTCGTTGTGAGCGGCTCGCCGGCGCTGATGGCGAGGCGGATGAATACCATGACCGCCAGAAGCAGCACGAGGATGACGAACGAGACCGCGAGCAGGCCGTAATGCCAGGCGATGATCCAGGAGAGGTTGAGCACGCTGGAGAGGATAAACAGCACGCCGGTCCTCGTCAGCAGCGCGGCGTTGACCCGCTCGCCGGAGCGGCGGAACAATCCGAACTGATAGAGCGTGTAGGTGATGACGAGCAGATAGATCACGCCCCAGATGGAAAACGCCAGAGGAGCGGGGACGAAGAGGTTGGGATACCGGTCGGAGACTTCTTTGGGCGTCACGCCGTTGATCGGCAGAATCGAAGAGAGCGCGTTGACGGTGAGCATGGCCAGCAGCGCAAGCAGCACAAACCATTTGAGCGACTTGGGGACGGAACGCGATTCCATTGCGGTTGCCTCCTTTTTGACGATATTCGTGTTCCTGTGTTCGGGTTGGTTTGGGTTGTGATACGGATTACAACGTGAAGTAATAGGAGCCGAGCAGATAGTCTTGACGGTATTTCACCGCGAGGCGGTAGAGTGCGGACTTCGCCTGCCTCAGCCGCATGTCGCCGCGTAGATAGCCGTCCCGCAGGCTGGCGTATCGCCTTGCCTCCGCGGAGGTGGCATCCTCCGATACGTAACCCCAGACGTGCTCCAGCGCGTTGACGGCGCGGCCTTTGTCCTCCGGCGCTGCGAGCGCGCGCCCCACGGCGCGATAAAACGCGACGGCATTGTCGCCTGCTTTATCTTTGAGCAGCTCGCGGATGGCTTGATACTCCTGCGGCGAGCGCTCGAGCACGCTGTATTTATACCGGCCCCACTCGGTTTCGAGCAGGCGCTGGTTTGCTTCCAAGAGACACAGACCGCACTTTACCGCGGAGCGGTTCTTATCCTTTACCTCCAGCATGATATCGGGAAGTTCGCCTGAAAGTCTGTGACAGTAGTCCAGAAACGGGTCGACGGCGATGGTGTCCGAGTGCGCTCCGCGCGATTTGAGCGGATGCTGCTGGGAATAATGCGTTTTCTGCGCGCCGTCGGTCGGGCGCCACGTGCCTCGGCAGAGGGAGACCCAGAAATCGTCGCTCTTGGTCCCGTCCGCCGGATGGATTGCATTGTGCAGGTTGTCGTAGACTGCGGGCGCGCCGATGCGGCCGCAGAGATCGAGCACCTCGGCAATCGTATAGATGTCGCCGTCGTTTTCCAGCACGAGGCGTCGGGTGACCGCGGAAGAGAGATCGCGATAAACCGACGCAAAGCGGGCGAGAGCTGCGGCTGCGTCCCCGTATTTTCCGCCGACGTGCAGAATGATTTTATGCGTCGCGTCCAGATGCAGCGCGTCGAGAAAGCGCGCGTGATAGTTCAGGTCTTCGACCGCGCGCCGAACGACATCCGCATCCGGCGAATTGAGCACCGTGTACTGACCCGGGTGCATGGAGACGCGCATGCCGCTTAAGGCGATCTTTTGCGCGAGGGTGTCGAGTCGCCGTCGATTGAGCGCGTCCCAGGGGAGCGCGGCGGCAATCGACGACCCGAACGGAACGATATCCGAGCTGATTCGATACAGACGTATGCCGTTTGCGATGTTGTAGTCCACCATGCGTTCGAGCGTGCGCAGATTCTCGTCGGCAAGCGAAAGAAGCCGCTCCTCGGTTGCGGTTTTCAGCGTGCAGGTTTTGATTTGTGTGCCTTCGACGGCGACGGTCAGGCAAGCGTAACCGATACGCATGGACGGGCTCCTCCCGACGGCCGGAAACCGGTATGACTGGCGATCACTTCTGCTTTGATTATAAAACACTGACAGGATTGGTGCAACTAAAAGGCGGGCTGTCCGCCCGTTTACGGATGTGGTACAATGCGAAAGGATATTCAAAACGGATGATTGCAAAACATCCGAAGCAACGATGCGGGAAAAAACGAAACGGAGAATCGACATGGGACAACATGAAATCGACCTCACCGAAGAGCGTGTTTCTTCGGAAGAGGTCTACGGCGGAAAACTCGTTCACCTGTTCAGGGATACGGCGCGCCTGCCGAATGGAAAACTTGCCACGCGCGAGGTGCTGCGCCTGCCCGGCGCGGTCGCCGTCGTGCCGCTCACAAGCGAGGGAAACGTCATTCTGGTGCGGCAGTACCGCTATCCGTTTGCCGAAGTCATGCTCGAAATTCCCGCGGGCAAACTCGATCCCGGCGAAGATCCGGCGGACTGCGCGCGCCGCGAACTGTCCGAAGAGACCGGCATGGAGGCGGAAGAGCTCGTTTCCCTCGGCGTATACTATCCTTCCGTCGCCGTGTTGGACGAAAAGATCCATCTCTACCTTGCGCGCGGGCTGACGCAGAAGGAATCCCACCCGGACGAGGACGAGTTTCTGCGCGCCGAAACGCTGCCGCTTAACGAACTGGTCGAGCGGATTCTGCGCGGGGACGTGCCGGACGGTAAGACGCAGGCCGCCGTACTCAAGGCCTGGCATCTGGTCCGGTTTGAAGGTCATTCCCGATAAAACGTCCGGATTAAATCGATGATTTCTTCCTCGCCGATGCCGAGGGACCGATAGTATTCGACGTCTTTTTTCAATTTTTGGAGCGCCATCTCGTTTCGTTTGTCCAGTCGCTCGACGCGGTTCATGGGGGCGACGAAGCACCCGCGGCCGACCATCGAATGGATCAGGCCCGCGCGCTCCAGTTCTTCCCATGCTTTTTTGACCGTAATGACGCTGATTTGAAGCTCTTTTGCCACGGTGCGAATCGGCGGCAGGCAATACCCTTCGCGCAGCTGTCCCAGTATGATCTGCGAGGACAGCTGCTCGAAGAGCTGCTGATAGATGGGCTTATCCGAAGCCGACGAAATGATCAGATCGAGCGGCATTATAGATTAACCTGTTCAAATCGTTTGATCGACGCGCGCATCGAAGCCCAGGTAAGCAGGACAAACGCGGCGATGCCGCAGAGGAGCACGGGGATCTGCCCGATCAGCGCGTCCCGGCTGATGCCGTCCAGCACGCGCGTTGCCGCGGGCACGGTCACCACGAGAAGCTCGATGCCGGTGGCAAACAGAAAGGCCAGCGTCAGGGCGACGATCAACGGAGCCGCCAGCCGATATGCCGTTTTGTATACCATCGGAAAGAAGACCACGTTGAACAGGCCGAACATGGCGAATACACAGCCGATATACGCCACATTGGGATCGATGAAGAAATTTGGTGTGTGATACAGGGTGATATTCAGGGCGGCGAAGATGGCGACAACGAGCACCTGCGCCGTCTGCAGCAGCGCGAAGGCCAGTATTCTGGCCCGAACCGCGTCGCTTTTGCGGACGGGCAGCAGCATGGTGAACTCCATGTCTTTCTGTGTTTTGGAAAACTGGATGATGTTGGGCAGCGCGACGAAGAGCAAATACATGGGTGCGATGAAAAACACCCATTGCGGGATGAGCACCAGCGCGCCGAACAGCGTGACCAGAAAATAAAGCGGACTGATGACGAGCCGGAATTCTTTATTCAGCAGATTTTTCATGTTGGTGCTCCTCTCTTGCGTGATAGATCATGATGTCTTCCAGCGAAGGCGCCTCGACCGTAACGGCGTCGCGGTCGGTCAGGTCTTTCGTTCGAATCAGCCCGGTGAAGCCGTAGGCGTGCGTTTTTGCGGAGACCAGACGCGCTTCGATGTCCGGCCGCTGCGCCGCCGTTCCCTTTACGATGCGGTAAGAGGCGATCAGCTCGTCCTTTTCGCAGCTGGCGATCATTCGCCCGTTTTCGATGTATGTGATGAAATCGGCGCACTTTTCCAGATCGCTTGTGATGTGGGTCGAGAATAATATGCTGACATCGCCGGTTTCGATGAGTTCCTGAAACAGCGTAAGCAGGTCGTCCCTTGCGACGGGGTCCAGTCCGCTGGTGGGCTCGTCCAGTATCAAAAGCTTTGCATGGTGCGACATGGCGAGCGCCAGCGCGTATTTGATCTTCATGCCGCCGGACAGTTCCGACGGCCGCTTGGCCTCGTCCAGATGAAACCGGGCCATATAGGAGCGATATGCGCTGTCGTCCCAGTTGTCGTAAAAGCGGCGGACCACATCGGTGATGGTCCGGATTCTGGTTTTGGCGTAGAAGTCCACGCCGCCGAACGAGACGCCGATGTGCTGCTTGAACGCCAGTTCGTTTTGAAAGAAATCCTGCCCGAACAGCTGCACGCTGCCGCCGTCCTTGGGCGTCAGGCCGAGCATGCATTTCAGCGTGGTCGTCTTGCCGGCGCCGTTCGGCCCGATAAACCCCATGATATACCCTGATTCCAAAGAAAAGGATATGTCGTTCAGTTCAAACGAACTGTAGCGCTTTTTCAGATGGTCAATTTTTAAGAGTTCCATCGATATCCTCCTGTCACAGCGAATATTGTGTATATTGAACATGCACAATATATCACTGGAAAACGAGGCTGTCAACCCCTGTATTTGGCTGAAAGGCAGAAAAACGTTGCTATTTTTGTTTCACAGCAAGCTCGCCGCATGATTTTCCCAGAGCATTTGGACGAAAACAAATCTGAATAAGGCCGATAAAAACGGAGAGCGGGTTGTCCGCTCTCCGTTTTTGCGCTTCGGAATTATTGCATTCGATTATTCTGCCGCCGCGTCCTCGGCGGGGATCACGCAATATTTTCCATCGTAGGGCTTCGTCTTGACGACGCCTTTTTTGATCAGGATCAGCAGCACGACGCCGACGACGACCAGCACGGCGGAGAGCGCCTGGGACACGCGAACGGTGCCGAAGAGATAGAGGCTGTCCGTGCGCAGGCCTTCTATGATTGCGCGGCCGATGCCGTAGCCGATGAAGTAGGTCGCCAGCAGCGTTCCGTCCTTGACGCCTTTTCGCCCGAGCAACAGCGTGACCACGAACAGGATAGTGTTCCAGCAGCTCTCATAAAAGAACGTTGCCTGATGCCACTCGCCAAGCGACCGGATATACACCGCCAGCGGGAAAAACTGGAGATTCGGATTCGACACCAGCGCGCCGAACGCTTCCTGATTGATGAAATTTCCCCAGCGCCCCATCACCTGCCCGAGGATCAGGCTGGGAATGACGAGGTCGATGAGCTTGAGAAACGGAAATTTCGCCGCTTTCGAAAAGATGAACGCCGCAAGAAATCCGCCGATCACCGCGCCATAGATGGCGAGACCGCCTTTGTTGATTGCAAAGATCGAGCCGAGGTTTCCGGCGTACTGGTCCCACTCGAAGGCGACATAATAGAGCCGCGCGCCGATGATGGCAAGCGGAACGGCGATGAGGATGAAGTCCAGCACCAGATCCGCCGACCAGCCGCGCTTTCTGGCGCGCAGAGTGGCAAGGAAGATGCCGAGCAGCAGCCCGGAGGCGATGATGACGCCATACCAGGCGATGTTCAGCCCCTGGATTCCAAACAGATTTTCTATCGCATACCGATTCATGGAGAGAACCTCTTTTCGTTGGGTGGCCGCCGAGCCGAAACCGGAAGCGGCACCGTTATTGTACCAAGCCACCTTCGGGAGCGCAAGCGAGAGCGGAGGAAAGGCGGCGATTTACCACTTTATTTTACAGAAAAGAAAAAATGCGGAAAAGAAGGATTGACAACTTAAGTTAGATGGTGTAAACTCCATATCTGAAAGTTAGACGAGTTTAACTTTATGCTTCAAAAGAGCGGCGCGCTTTGGAATGCGCAGCGAACAAGCCAATTGGATGGAACAAGGACGGAGGTGCGGGAATGATGCCGCTGACGATGGCGAGGCCGGGCGAAACGGGCTATATCAAAAAGATCACCGGGAAGGACGAGGTGCGGAGGCACCTGGCCGAATTGGGCTTTGTCGTTGGCGAGCGGGTAACGGTCGTCAGCGCCATTGCGGGCAACATGATTTTGCAGGTGAAGGACTGCCGGATCGCGCTTGGCGGCGAGATGGCAAACCGCATACTGATTTAAACGAGGAGGAGCAAAGCATGAAAACACTACGAGACGTGCCGATCGGGCAGACGGCGACGGTGGCGAAACTCCACGGCGAGGGCGCGCTCAAGCGGCGGATTATGGACATGGGCATCACCAAGGGCGTGGAGGTCTATGTGCGAAAGGTTGCGCCGCTTGGCGATCCGCTTGAGGTGACCGTCCGCGGATATGAACTCTCTGTGCGCAAGGGCGACGCGGCGAGCATCGAGGTGGAGTAAACAAAACGCGGCAGGAGCCGCTTGTTTTTGGCGTTATAGTTAGAATCATCTAACACGGCGCCGCGGATGTAAAAAATCTACAAGGAGGAAACCATGGGGATCACAATTGCGCTTGCGGGAAACCCGAACAGCGGCAAAACGACGATGTTCAACGAGCTCACGGGCAGCGCGCAGTATGTCGGCAACTGGCCGGGCGTAACCGTTGAAAAAAAGGAGGGCAAACTGAAGGGGAACGCGGACGTCGTCATTCAGGACCTGCCGGGCATCTATTCGCTCTCGCCATACACGCTGGAGGAGGTCGTTGCGCGGAACTATCTCGTCTCCGAACGGCCGGACGCGATGATCGACATCGTGGACGGCAGCAACATCGAACGCAACCTGTACCTGACCACGCAGCTGCTCGAGCTGGGCATTCCGACCGTGATCGCGCTGAACATGATCGACGTCGTCCGGAAAAACGGAGACGTGATCGATCTCGAAAAACTCGGCGCGGCGCTGGGCTGCGAGGTGGTGGAGACCTCGGCGCTCAAGGGCATCGGCGCAAGGGAAGCCGCGAGAAAAGCCGTCGCAATCGCGAAAACGGACGAACTCGGCGAACGGCCGCACGTCTTTTCAGGCAGTGTGGAGCACGCGCTGGCGCACATCGAGGAATCGATTGAAAGCCGGGTCGAGCGGCGGCTGCTGCGCTGGTACGCCGTCAAGCTCTTTGAGCGGGATGAAAAGGTGCAGCAGGAACTCAAACTGGACGCGGACACAAAGGCGCACATCGAAGCGCACATTCGGGACTGCGAGCAGGAGCTGGACGACGACGCGGAGAGCATCATCACCAACCAGCGGTATGCCTACATCAGCCGCGCGGTGGACGAGAGCGTCCGAAAAAAGCGCACGGGGCTCAAGCTGACCGCCAGCGACCGGATCGACCAGATCGTGACGAACCGCTTTCTCGCGCTGCCGATCTTCGCGGTCGTGATGTTTCTGGTCTACTACATCGCCGTGACGACCATCGGCGCGATCGTGACCGACTTTACGAACGACACGCTCTTCGGCGGCTGGATCACCGGCGGGTTGTCCGGCCTCTTTGAAAGCGCAAACGTAGCGCCCTGGCTCAGCGGGCTGATCATCGACGGCATCGTCGGCGGCGTCGGCGCGGTCATCGGATTTGTGCCGCAGATGCTCGTGCTCTTCTTTCTGCTGGCGCTGCTGGAGGACGTCGGATACATGGCGCGCGTGGCGTTCATCATGGACCGCATCTTCCGTAAATTCGGGCTGTCGGGCAAGTCGTTTATCCCGATGCTGATCAGCAGCGGCTGCGGCGTGCCGGGCATCATGGCGAGCCGTACCATTGAAAACCAGCGCGACCGGCGCATGACCATCATGACCACGACGTTCATCCCCTGCGGCGCGAAGATGCCGATCATCGCGCTCTTTGCGGGCGCCATCTTCGGCGGCGCGTGGTGGGTCGCGCCGGCGGCATACTTCATCGGCGTTGCGGCGGTCATCGTCAGCGGCATCCTGCTCAAGAAGACCAAGGCGTTTGCGGGCGAACCAGCGCCGTTTGTCATGGAATTGCCAAGCTATCACGCGCCTTCCATGAAAAACGTGCTGCGCAGCACCTGGGAGCGGGGCTGGAGCTTTATCAAACGCGCCGGTTCGGTGATTCTCATCTCGGCGGTCGTGCTCTGGTTTTTGCAGGGGTTCGGCGTTGTCGACGGCGTGTTCGGCATGGTGGAGGACAACAATCACAGCATCCTCGCCGTCGTCGGCAACTTCATCGCGCCGGTCTTTTCGCCGCTCGGGTTCGGCGGCTGGAAACCCGCGGTTGCGACCATTACCGGCCTGATCGCGAAAGAAAACGTCGTCGGCACGTTTGGCGTGCTCTACGGCTTTGCCGAGGTGGCGGAGGACGGCCTCGAAATCTGGAGCAACCTTGCGCTGGATTTCACCACGCTTTCGGCGTTCAGCTTCATGCTCTTTAACCTGCTCTGCGCGCCGTGCTTTGCCGCGATGGGCGCGATCAAAACCGAGATGAACAGCGCAAAGTGGACCTGGGGCGCAATCGGATACATGACCGGGTTTGCATACGCCGTCGCGCTGATCTACTATCAGGTCGGCGGCTGGATTTCCACCGGCGCGTTCACCGCCGCGACGGCGGTTGCGCTCGCGTTGCTGGCGCTAATGCTCTATCTGCTGCTGCGCAGGAATCCATACGACAAAAAGCCTGCGAAAGGCAACGCATAGCGTCAAAAACGACAAACATCCGCTGAAAGGAGCGAATTGATATGTTGAACTGGCTGTCTGCCAACTGGGCGTCCCTTGTGGTCGGCCTTGCGCTCGCCGCGGTCATCGCGGCGGTGATTCTCAAGATGATTCGGGACAAAAAACAAAACAAAAGCGCCTGCGGCTGCTCCTGCAGCGGCTGCCCCGGCGCGGACTACTGCCACAGGAGCTGACGAACCGCGGCCCGAAGAGCTGCACAGCGCTGCATTGGTTCAAAAAAAGCGGGCATGACTTTCGTCAAGCCCGCTTTTTTATGTGGCGGATCAATGCTCGGTCAGCGCCCGCTCCAGCCAGCCAAAGCGGCGCAGACAGGCGACGTACTCCGCCACGCTGTAGAAGTTTTTCAGGTCGGTTTCATTCAGCCCGCGGCGTGCAAAGAGCTCGTCCCAGAGCAGGCTGCTTCCCTCGACGAGGAAGTAACCGCTGGTCAGATCGATGCCGACGAGGATGTCGCACCCGGCAAACACATCGTCCTGATCGCGGTAGAGCGCCTCGCCCGCGCCCTCGTGCGCGATGATCCGGCAGACGGGCGACGGCTGCGTATCCGGCGGCAGCTCTCGGCGAAAGCACTCGTTTTCCAGAATATTGGCGCAGACGACCCGATTCGCTTGCGCGCCGTCAACGGGCAGAAGCGGATAGCGAGACTCCAGATAGGACGGAAGCGCCGCGCCGCTGATCCGGTTGGGACGAAGGCGGTCTTTGTATGTTGCGTATTCCTCTTTCCAGCGCGCAAGATCGGCGTTGGTTGACTGATGCGTCAGCATGAATCGATGTCCTTTCAGTCGAGGCCCTAGGCTTACCCGACACGATCAGTATACCCGAAAACCACGGAAACATCCCGAAAAACGCGCAAAAATGGAACCGTTTACAAAAAAGCAACATTTGTTTATGCTGCGTTTATAATTACAGTGTAAACTACGCATGTATTTTGGTCTGGCGTTCATTTCCAGACCGAATGTTGCATAACAATCCGAATCGGAGGAAGATAGATGACCCCGTACGTCGTTTTTGAAAAGGTAGGAAAAGTATACGACACCGAAGGCGTTCAGGTGCACGCGCTGTACGACGTCAGTTTTACCATCGGACAGGGCGAGGTCTGCGTGATCGTCGGCCAGTCCGGCGCGGGCAAGACCACGCTGCTGAACATCCTCGGCGGCATGGACACGCTCACGAGCGGAAAGGTGATGCTCGGAGAAAGCGAAATCTCCGCCTATAACAAGCGGCAGCTCACGCGCTACCGCCGCGAGGACGTCGGCTTCGTGTTTCAGTTTTATAACTTGATTCCCAACCTCACCGCGCTGGAAAACGTGGAGATGGCGACCGAGTTGTCCAAGACGCCGTTTTCGGCGGAAAAGGTGTTGGGCGACGTCGGCCTCGGCGAGCGGATCAATAACTTTCCCGCACAGCTTTCCGGCGGCGAGCAGCAGCGCGTCGCCATCGCGCGCGCGCTGGCGAAAAACCCGAAGCTGCTGCTCTGCGACGAGCCGACCGGCGCGCTGGACTACGCCACCGGCAAGCAGGTGCTCAAAATCCTGCAGGACCTCAGCCGGGAAAAGGGCATGACCGTCGTCATCATCACGCATAACAGCGCGATCACCGAAATGGCGGACCGCGTGGTCAAGATCAAGAGCGGGTCCGTCTCGTCCGTGCGCATCAACGAAACGGCCAAGCCGATTGAGGAGATCGAATGGTGACGCGCAGGAAACGCGCCTGGAACAAAAACTCGCGGCGTGAAATCGGGCATACGCTCGGGCGATTTCTTGCGATCTTCGCAATCGTCGCGCTCGGGGTCGGCACGTTTGCCGGGCTGAAGGTGACGCAGAGCGCCATGGTCGACACGGCGGACCAATATCTCGCGCAATACCGGATGTACGACGACAAGCTCGTCTCCACGCTGGGGCTGAAGGACGAGGACGTTGCCGCGTTCTCCGCGATGGACGGCGTGGACACCGCGGAGGGCGCGGTGAGCATGGACGTGCTCGTCACGCTTGACAGCGGCGCTTCCTATGTGCTGGCGGCGCACTCGATGACGAGAGACGTCAATTTACTCAAGCTCTCGTCCGGACGGATGCCGCAGGCAAACGACGAGTGTCTGGGGGACGCGCGCATGCTGAATACCGGCATGATCGGCACGCACATCCGCATTTCGGACGAAAACGACGAGGACACGCGAAACGCGTTTGCCTGCGAGGAATATACCATCGTCGGCCTGACGGATTCGACGGCGTATCTGAACATGGAGCGCGGCACGACCAAGCTCGCCGGGGGAAAGATCACCGCGTACGTATATATCCCCGCGGGCGGGTTTTCGACGGATTACTACACCGAGATCTATGTGTCGCTTGCGAATACCGGCAGGATCTACTCGGACGAATATAACGACGCCGTCGCGGCGATGGAAGAACCGCTGAAGACGGAACTGACCGCGCGCGCCGACCAGCGCTATCGCAGCATCGTTCAGGACGCGGAGGACGAGATCGCCGACGCGGAGCAGAAGTATCAGGACGGCCTGGACGAATACGACACGCAGAAAGCGGACGCGGACCAGCAGCTTGCGGACGCGGCGGACGAGCTGCACGACGCGAAGTATGAAATCCTCGCGGGCTGGAACGCGCTGCAGAAAAACGAAGCGAAGCTGGACGACGCCGAGGATCAGTACAAGGCGGGCATGAGCGCATATCAAGCCGGCGTCAGCGAATTTGAGGCGACAAAAGAGAGCACGCTCGCGCTTCTGGATGCAAGCCAGACGGAGATGGACAATCAGCGCGGGACGCTCAACGACGCGCTGACCGCGGCGGAGACGGCGGGCGACGCGGACCAGATTGCCGCGGTGCAGGCGCAGCTTGCCGCGCTCGATATGGCGCAGGGCGAGCTGAGCGCGCAGCGCGCCGCGGCCGAAGCGCAGCTTGCGGCGACGCAGGCGGAGCTGGATGCGAACAAAGCCGCGCTGGACGAAGCCAAGCGGCAGATCGACGACGGAAACAAACAGATCCGCCAGGGGAAATATGCGCTTAACGACGCGCAGCGGCAATATGACGAGGGATATCAGGACTATCTGGACGCCAAGGACGAGGCGGACCAGAAACTTGCGGACGCGCAGCAGGAGTTGGAGGACGCGCGCGTCAAGATCGACGACGCGAAGGGGGAGCTCTCCAAGATCAAGGCGCCGAGCGTATATGTGCTGGACCGCGAGACGAACGTAGGCTACGTCAACTTTGAAAACGACTCGTCCATCGTCAACGGGATATCCAAGGTGTTTCCGGTGTTTTTCTTCCTCGTGGCGGCGCTCGTGACCATGACCACGATGACGCGGATGGTGGAGGAGCAGCGTACGCATATCGGCACCTTTAAGGCGCTGGGATACGGCAACGGAACCATCGCCTGGAAATACATCTCCTATGCGGGCAGCGCGGCGCTGCTCGGCTGCCTTGCGGGGTTTTACGGTGGAAGCTGGCTGTTTCCCTGGGTCATCTGGCAGGCCTACGGCATGCTCTACGGCTTCGCGCCGATCATCTATACGCTGGACTGGACGCTCTTTGCGGTGTCGCTCGCGGTGTCGCTGCTCTGCTCGGCGGGGGTGACCTACCTGACCTGCCGCGCGGAACTGCGCCTCATGCCAGCGGAACTCATGCGCCCGAAAGCGCCGAAGGAAGGCAAGCGCGTGTTTCTGGAGCGGATTCCGTTTCTCTGGAAACGCTTCGGGTTCATGCTCAAGATTTCGCTTCGCAACGTATTTCGCTACACGCGTCGGCTGATCATGATGGTGCTCGGCATCGGCGGATGTACGGCGCTGCTGATCACGGGATTCGGCATTCGGGATTCCATCGCCAACATCGCGCAGGACCAATTCGACAACATCATGGTGTACGATTTCGCGCTGGTGTTCGACGAAGGAAAGGATGCGGCGGCGCAGGCGGATTTCGTCGGGCGGACGAAGGATCTCCTTTCTTCCTGCGTGTTCGTCTGCGATGATACGATTCAGGCGGAGACCCGGGAGGGCATTAAAAACGTCAACGTCATCGCGACGGACGATCCGGACATTACCTCTCTCATCAGCATGCATATGGACGGGCAGACGCTGGCCTACCCGCCGGACGGCAGCGTTGCCATCAGCGAAAAGCTCGCGCGCATCGCAAACGTTTCGATCGGCGATACGATCCGCGTGACCGTGGACGACACGAAGACGACGGACCTGCCCGTGAGCGCGATATTTGAAAACTATGTCTACCACTATATGATCATGACGCCCGCGACCTACGAAGCGGTTTACGGGGAGAGCTGCTCCTATAAGGCGGCGCTGGCCGACTCTGCAGTGGCGGACACGCACGCGGTTGCCGCCGCGCTGCTGGACGACTACGGCGTGTCGAATGTGACGGTGACCACGGACATCAAGGACCGCGTGAACAACATGATGCACAGCCTCAACCTCGTGATCTTCGTGATCATCTTCTGCGCGGGCGCGCTGGCGTTTGTGGTGCTCTTTAACCTGAGCAACATCAACATCACCGAGCGCATCCGCGAGATTGCGACCATCAAAGTGCTTGGGTTCTATGCGCCGGAGGTTGGGGCTTATGTCTTCCGCGAAAACCTTGTGCTCACGCTGCTCGGCGCGCTGGCGGGCGTTCCGCTCGGCATCTGGCTGCACCGCTTCGTGATGAGCCAGCTCAGCTTCGACATGGTGAGCTTCCATGTGATCGTCAAGCCCCTGAGCTATCTGCTCGCGGTGGCGATTACGTTTGTGTTTGCATTCGGCGTGGATATCTTCATGCGGCCGAGGCTGGCGAAGATCGACATGGTCGAGTCCCTCAAAGCCATCGAATAACCGATGCAAATAAGAAAACCGGGGCGGCAGCCCCGGTTTTTTTATGACAACGTTCAGTCCCGATCCAGCAATCCCTTGCCCGCGAGGATGCGGGGCAGATATTTTTCGATGCGGGCGGCGCGCGTTTTCGACTGCTTCGCGTCGGCAAAATACAGCAGATACGCCCGCTGCCGCCCCGGCGTGAGCGAATGGAACGCCAGCTTGGCGGCGGCGTTTTCGTCCAGAACGGTCTGGAATTCATCCGGCATCTCTGCCGCGGCGGACGGCTTGAATTCGATTTCAAGGCCCGCTTCTTCGATGGCGACCGCCTCGGCGATATATGCGCGCAGCGTGGCGGCGAGGGATTTGACCTCGTCCGCACGGGTAAACTTTACCATGCGCATCGCCTGCGAGTTTTCGCCGGGAGCCGTGAGGATCTGCGCTTCGTCCTTCATCAATGCGCCTTTCATGAACCCGATTGCGCAGGATTCCTTAAACGAAAACAGGATGATTGCGTTTTTGCCGTTTATCGTGTAGCAGGGTTTTCCCCATTTATAATCCTCGACCAGCCCGCCAAAGAGCAGCAGTTCTCTCAATAGCGAGAGCGGCTCCGCCCAGCGCGTGCCGGGGTGAAAAAAGGCTTCCGTTTTTGACAGTGGTCCGGATGATTCCATGGATGATGCCCTCCATTTCAGAAACTATCGCTACCATACTACCTGCGCACAGGAAACACCGTGATTTTTGCACAAATCCTGTCGAAAACGAGCTTTCTTTTGCCGAAACCGGACGAAATCAACGCATCAGGCTGTTTTCAAGCATCGCGGTGAATTCCTTCAGGCGGGATTCGCTGAGATGATAGAGCAGCTTGACGCCCTGCTTTTCGATTGTGACGAGGCCGGTGCTCGCCAGCTCCGCCATGTGGTGCGAAACGGTTGCGGGGGAGAGATCCGTCACGCTTGCCAGCTCCTGCCCATAGAGCGGGCGCTCGCGCAGCGCGGTCAGAATCTGCAGGCGCTTTTTGTCGTCCAGCGCGTGCAGGATGCCGGAGACGGATTCCAGTTCGTCCCGTCCTGCTCTTTCGCTGCGGTCGATCTCGTCGATCAATACGCCATAGTAGATGGACGAGCGCTCTTTCTCGCCGAAGTGCTCCGCAACGACGATGTTGGATTGGACCGCGATGGACGTAAACTGCAGCACCAGCGGATACACGTCCGCGCGGCGGCAGTCGAGGCGAAGGCCGTCCTTTGCCAGCAGATCGAAAAAAGCGTCTTCGTCCGGCAGGGCGGACCACTTGTCGAGCGCCTGCTTTGCATACGGTTCGAGCAGCGCCGCTTTTTCGCGGATCAACGCCTCCGCCTGGTCCAGCAGGCGGTCGACGCGGGCTTTGTACGCCTCATAGCGGACGACCGCGTCCGTAAACAGCCACTTCACGCCGTTTGAAACCGGCTGGCGCTGGACATACGCCAGAAGATCCGCCAAACCCGCTTGCTCGAAACACGGCATGGCGTCGTCCTCGGAAAGAATGAGCGCAATGCGGTTTTCAAGCGAACCGGCGCGTTCGCCGCCCAGCTCGTGCTCGAACACCTGGACCAGTTGATACGGGCTGAAATCGAGCCCTTCCAGCACGGTGAACAGCGTGGCGAGTTCCGTTTCGTCGCAGGTGAAGTTCGCCTTCACGTGCTCGTAAACTTCGATCATGCCGGAGAACCTTTCCGGTGAAACGGCGTATTTTTTGGCGTAGTATTCCGCTGCGGCGCGAAGGTCACCAGAGCGGACGTTGTCGCCGCGGTATGCCAGGCGCATGAGCGCGGCGGCCGCCTCAAGACGCAGATCGATGGGATGAAAACGAACGGATTCCATAACGGCACTCCTGTCTTTCCGGCCGGCCGCGGAGTCCATAAACCGGGACGGCCAACTTCAGTATAGCAGACGGACGGAACAAATCAAATTCTCTTTACAACGCCTCGAGGCTCTTGACGCGCGTGAGGAGCAGATAGAGCAAAACGCTGAGCACGCCGGAGGCGAAGATGGCGGCGGGAACCGGTAAAACCGCGGCAAGCGCCGAGCAGAGAAAGCTGCCGATCGGCATGGAGCTGACGAGGATCGCGTTGGAAAGCCCGGAAAGCCGTGCCATGTAATCCTGCGGCACGAGCCGCAGAAACGCCGCGCTGTAGACCACGTTGATGACGCCCGCGGTAAAACCCAGCAGCGCGCAGGCAAGCAGCACCAGCGCATAGCGGAGCACCGCGGAGGCAAGGTATCCGCCCGCGGCAAAGACGCAGAGCGCGACGCCCTCGATCAGGCCGCAGGCGATCAGCTGCGTTTTGCCGGAAACGCGCGTGATCTTTGGCGCGACCATGGAGCCGAGCCCCAGCGAGGCGACGAGCGCGATGTTGATGACGGAGAGCGCCTCCGCGCCGCCTTTGAGAAAGTCCGCGACAAACGGCGCGCCATAGGCGTTGAGCGGCACGAACATGAAGTTCATGAGCGCGCCGACGAAAAGCAGCACGACGAGCACGCGGGAGGAGCGAATCAGCGAGAACCCCTCGAGAAAACTTTTCGCCGTCTTGCGGAGGCTCACACGATCCGGCGGCAGCTCTTCGCGCAGGCGGATAAAGCCGATGATCAGCGCGGAGAGGAAGAACGTCGCCGCGTCGATCAGCAGCGCGCCCTGGCAGCCGAGCAGTGCGACCACGCCGCCCGCCAGCGCGAGACCGACCAGCTCCGTCACGCGGCTTGCGGTCTGGTTGAGCGCGGAGCCGACCTTGTAGAGCCCCGGGGAAAGCAGCTTTGGCACAACGGCGGAGCCGGCGGGGGAGCGGAACGATTCCAGCGTGGAGATGAGCAGCATCATGGCCGTCAGCAGCACGGGCGTGAGCAGGCGCAGCACATAACAGACGGCGATGGCCGAGACGACCAGCCCGCGCCCGACGTCGAAGAGGATCATCACGCGCTTTTTGGACATATGCTCCACCATCGCGCCCGTGATGGGCTGGAGCAATATGGTCGGGATGTAGTTCAGCCCGAGAATCAGCGCCATGAGCGCCGCACTGTTGGTAATTTCGTACATCAGCCAGGCGATGGCGATGCCGTCGATGGAATCGCCAAAGCGGTTGATCACGTTTGCGGCGATCAGCTTGAGGTATTCCGGCTGCGTTTTGAGCGGGCGGTAACTGGTTGCCTGGCTTTCCATATCGAACACCTTTCCGGCAAAGTAAACCATACGATTTTGACTGTTGTAAAACCGATTGTTTTATAATTGTCGAATAAAGAATAGCATAAATTAGATAAATGTCAATATAATATTTTGATAATTATCGAATAATATGGACGACGATCGGTTGATATTGGTTGATATGGATGAAAAAGGGGACAACCGGCGGTTCGGGCGGCCGGACAGGTGCGTTTCGGCAATCAAAAAGGCGCGGGACGAACCGCGCCGGGTGAAGCAGGGCAAGAGGGTTATCGTTCGGAAAAAGAGGAAGCGTCCGCACTTTTTTTCGCGGAAGCCTTCCAGTTTCGATAGATCGAAATCGCCTCGACTACGGCGAACGCGAGCGCGCAGACGGAGACGACGACGATCAGCACCGGCTGAAGCGCGTTGACGGTGTCCGACAGCGCGGGCACGAGCCGCCCGAGCAGGAACACGGCGAGCACGAGCGCGGCGACGACCAGCAGCAGATTTGCAAACCAGAGCCGGAATCCATATCGTTTCATCCTTCGTCTTCCGTCCTTCCGAGATAGATGATATCGCCGACGCGGCGGCCGCCGTTTGCGGGCATATTGACGAGGTTGTCGTCCAGCACCATCTGCGCGGTCTGCCCGCCGTCCAGATTATACGCGGCCTTGCAACCGAGCCCCGCCATGAAGGTGGAGAGCTCGGTGAGCGTCATGCCGTCGGAGTAGTATTTCTGCCGCCCGTCCACGACGACGAAGCAATAGTGTCCGGGTGCGTAGTAGCCGATTGCGCAGCGCGGGTTTTCGCGGGCGATCTTGTGGGCGATCTCCATGGCGTTGCCGTTTTCGTCCAGTAGGTTCGGGCCAAAGCACCAGGTCTGCCAGACGCTGCCGTCGTTGAGTTCTTCCGTGGTTTTGTCGTGCGGGCCGTAGACTGCGACGGTGCCGTCCACATAGAGCACGCAGATGTCCGTATAGTCGTTGTCCTGCAGGAGCTCCCCGTTTCGGATGACGAGCCCGTCCTCTCGGATGGATACGAAATCGCCTGAGACGGCGAACATGGCGTTGGTGTCCTGGCAGAGCTCGACGATGTTTTCGTATTTCGAGCTCCGGCCCTTGAAGCTGCCGTTGGAAAACGCCGTCTGCAGCAGATGGACATCCCGAATCGATACATCCGCAACGAACAGCACCGCGTCCTCGACGTAGTATTCCTCGATGCCGATGAGGTAATCGTTGCAGCGATAGACGTAGTCCATGCCCTCGGGGATTTCCGCCGTTGCGAACGAGGCGGAGAAGTCGCCCGGCGCGGGGGTCGGGGTCGGTTCCGGCGTCGGCGTCAGCGTCAGCGTCGGCGTGGGAACCGGCGTTTCTTCGATCGGCGCGGGGGTGACGACCATCGGGGTCGCGGACGGCGTCGGCTGCACAAACGCGCTCTGCACCAGCGCCCGTCCCGGCGGGTAAACGCTCAGCGCGATCACGGCCAATACGATGAGAAACGCGGCGATGTCCGTTAAAATATACACGCGGGCACGCGGGGGAGCGTACTTGTTTTGATTCATGAACGAATCTCCGTTTGCAGTCTGGAAAGATTGAGAACGTCGCGCGCGCATGCCGGCCGTCCGCCTGACAGCGGCGCGTAGGCGAGTGAATTCTCTAGGTTGCATCTTACTGCATTTTCGGGCGTATTACAAGACGGGCGGCCGAGTTCGCCGCGCAACATACAGCGCCGCGGCATGCCTGCGCGCGGCGGGAGGGGCGGTTTAGTCGCAAAGAACTGCCGGATGTGGGGATTATTCCGATTTTTGAAACCCGTTGAACCAGGCGCGCTCCGAAAACGGTTTTTTCCGCGGGCGCTTTGTCGGCTCGGCCGCTTTGCCGATCGGAAGGAAGCAAACGAGGGCGTATTCTTCCGGCACGCCGAGCGCGTCCGCCATCTTGCGGCCGGTGTTGTCCTCATCCGTCACCTGGCCTTCGACCCAGCAGCTTTCATAGCCGAGCGAGACGGCGGCGAGCAGGATGTTTTCGATGGCGGCGGCGTAGTCCTGCATGAAATAGGTGCGGCCTCCGTAGGCGAGGATGCGGCGCGTGAGCACGAGGATCATCGCGGGCGCGGTTTGGCCGACGGGCGAGCCGGAGAGTTCGCTGAGCCGGTGCATCAGGTCGGGATCGTCCACGGCGATAAAGCTCGTGGTCTGCTTGTTGCAGCCCGACGGGGCGGCGACGCCCGCCTCCAGCAGCTGCTGAAGGTGTTCGCGCGGGACGGGGGTGGGGTCGTACTTGCCGCGATAGCTGCTGCGGGTCTGGATTGCGGTGAGGGTGTTCATGAGGTCTCCTTTGTATCCATTGATGATTGCGGTTTTTTGCTCAGCTCTTTCGCTTGAAGACGCGCACGATCCAGAGAATGGAAAGGGTCGATAGCAGCAGAGCAAAGGCAAAAAGCGCCAAACTGATTTTGAACTGGGTATGGAAGAACGCCTGAATGACGCCGTTTCGGACGAGTGATATCGACTTGACGATACCGACGACTGCCGCAACGAGCAGCAAAACGACGCCGATGATGCCAAATATCTGCAGCTCATATCCGCTGGCTTTCGGATTCGGGTCGTAGGGCGGTTCGGGCGGGGTAATTTCTCGCGTTTCCTCGGATGGCTGCGCGCTGCAATAGGGGCACAGGATAAAAAAGTCCGGGTCTTCGAAGCGCGGGTCGCCGCTGCAGTCCGCCGGACGGTAAAACCCGGTATCGTTACAGGTTGGGCACTTCACCGCTGCGTTCGGAGTTTCTTCGGGCGGGCGGGTGAGGGTGTCTACTTCCGTCTTCATGGTCTCCACTCCTTTCGGTCGGTTCTGAGAGGAAACAGAGTAAGAAAATGAAAGTCGCCGTGTTGATAGTCAGGTTTCATTCAGTTGTGAGAGGTGCAGTTCAGGGGTTCTTTTGTATCTATATTATAGCATGGAATCACGGGGATGTAACAGGGGGAATGCGGCAGCACCATACTAATATCGGGCCCCGGCTATGGGCTCCTTCAATATAATTTACGAAAATCTGATTGTTCAGTAATATTAAATCGATAGAATAATGGAGATTTGACGGATTACAGGGAGGAACATTATGAAGAGAATAAAAGCAGCGGGTGTTTTGATGCTCATACATGGCATCTTTGAAGTTTTTGGATTTGTCGGCGTTATGTTGGCAGATCTGACCGCTTCTGTAAACATCGGAGATTATATGCATTTTATAGTACCTTACTTCAACAGCAATCTTGTGCTGCTCAATGTGTGCAGTCTGATTTACGGGGCTTTGAGAATAATCGCGGCGAAGGGATTATTTTCAAACCGCAAATGGGGACTTGAACTTTCTATCATTCTTTCTGTGATTACGCTGACATTGATGATGTTTGTATTACCGGCCGGGATTATGGACGGATTGCTCTCGGGTGCGGTTTTACTGCTGCTGTTAATGGCAAAGGAACAACGAAAAGAGATCATCACATGACGCGCAGCAAACATTAAACGCTTGATCGGAACGATATCAAAGAACCGAGCGTCAGGCATACGGGAAAGGAATACATCCCTGCTTCGTACGCCTGAAGTTATCGGCAGTTGATTTGCGTTCCCTCCGTTGCTTTCCCTCCCCTCATATGATACACTCACGTGAACGAAAGTATATATCATGATTGGAGCCCTGTCATCCATGCACGCCATCGTCACTGTCATCGGCCACGACCGCGTGGGCATCATCGCGGGAATCTGCGTGGCGCTCGCCGGCATCAACGTTAACGTTCTCGACATTTCGCAGACCATCCTCGGCGGAATGTTCACCATGGTCATGCTCGTGGACATCGCGGAAGCGAGCGTGCCCTTTACGGACATCGCAGCCGTGCTGGACAAGGAAGGCGAACGGCTCGGCATGACCATCCGCATCCAGCGGGAGGACATCTTCAACGCCATGCACCGCATCTAGGGAGGCCGCGCGATGATCGACCTGCAGGAAATCTTTGAAACGCAACATATGATCGACCGCGAGCACCTCGACATCCGCACCATCACGATGGGGATTTCGCTGCGCGACTGCGCGGACGGCGACCCCAAGCGCGCCGTGCAAAAGATCTACGACAAGATCACGCGCTGCGCGGAACGGCTCGTCCCCGTCGGCGAGGACATCGAGCGCGAGATGGGCATCCCAATCGTCAACAAGCGCATCTCGGTGACGCCGATGGCGCTGATTGCGGACGCGAGCGACACGGAGGATTACGTGCCCTTCGCCGAGGCGATGGACCGCGCGGCGGAAACCTGCGGCGTGAACTTCATCGGCGGGTATTCCGCGCTGGTACAGAAGGGGTTCACCCGCGGCGACCGGCTGCTGATCCGGTCGATTCCGGAGGCGCTGGCGGTTACAAAATACGTCTGCTCCTCCGTCAACGTCGCCTCCACGCGCGCGGGCATCAATATGGACGCCGTGCGCCTCATGGGCGAAATCGTCAAGGCTGCGGCGGAGCGTACCGCCGATCAGGGCGGCCTGGGCTGCGCGAAGCTCGTGGTGTTTTCAAACGCGGTGGAGGACAATCCCTTCATGGCGGGCGCGTTCCACGGCGTCGGCGAGGCGGAGTGCGTCATCAACGTCGGCGTCTCCGGCCCCGGCGTGGTCTGCCATGCGCTCAAGGACGTGCGCGGCGAGGCGATCGACGTCGTGGCGGAGACGGTGAAGAAGACCGCGTTTAAGGTGACCCGCATGGGCCAGCTCATCGCGCGGGAGGCGTCCAACCGGCTCGGCGTTCCGTTCGGCATTGTGGACCTGAGCCTCGCGCCGACGCCCGCGCAGGGCGACTCCGTGGCGCGCATCCTCGAAGAGATGGGGCTGGAGCGCTGCGGCACGCACGGCACGACGGCGGCGCTGGCGCTGCTCAACGACGCGGTGAAAAAAGGCGGCGTGATGGCGAGTTCGCAGGTCGGCGGGCTTTCGGGTGCGTTTATTCCGGTTTCGGAGGACGAGGGCATGATCGCCGCCGCGCAGGCGGGCACGCTGACCATCGACAAGCTCGAGGCGATGACCTGCGTCTGCTCCGTGGGGCTGGATATGATCGCCGTCCCCGGGAACACGCCCGCGGAGACGATCTCCGCCATCATCGCGGACGAGGCCGCCATCGGCATGATCAACAACAAGACCACCGCCGTGCGCATCATTCCTGCGCCGGGCAAGCAGGTCGGGGACATGGTGGAGATGGGCGGCCTTCTCGGCAGCGCGCCGGTCATGCCGGTGCACACCGAGTCCAGCGCGGAATTCATCCGCCGCGGCGGGCGCATCCCCGCGCCGCTGAACAGCCTGAAGAACTGATAAAAAACGCATGGCATAGTCAAACAGCCCGCCGGAAGGCGGGCTGCTGCGTGTGTCACTCTATATTTTTATGCGTCCGGCAGATCGATTTCGTCCGGATCGTTTTCGTAATGGTAGGTTTCCCAGGTTTCGTCGTTCGCCTCGAAGTCCGAAATGGCGGATAGCGGCATCTTCATGTATTTTGCCGTCGCGGTCACGGCGACGGTGCCGTCCGGCAGCAGGATCTCGCCCTCGCCGGTGAAGATGCGGCGGTTGTTTTCGACCACGCGGCCGACGACGGTCAGTTCGACGTCGTAAGGCACGGGTTTCTTATAACGCGTCGAAATCTCGACGGTGACCGCCCAGGCATCCGGCTCGATCACGTTGATGGCCCTGCCGATGGTTTCGTCCAGCAGCGCGGCGCTCACGCCGCCATGCACGCGGCCGGGGTAGCTCTGGTGGTGTTCGCCGGGTGTGACGCGCGCCGCGAGCGTGCCGTCCTCCAGCTCGTAAAAGTCCGTGTGCAGTCCGAACGGGTTGTTTACGCCGCAGACGAAGCAGTGCTTGCCCGCGTAGTGTTTCTTTACGACATGTCTCTTCAAAAAAGTACTAGCTCCTTGGATCATGTGTTCTGTGGCGATCGTGTTCGTGCCGTTATGCATGCGCGGCATGCTTCTTTTAAGTAAAGTCCCCTGGCGAACGGATTTCAGCGAACGAAGCCCGCGCCTATTTCGTGACGAAAAACAGCCCGAACGCGTTCGGCCCGCCATGGCACGCCACCGCCGCGCAGACGGAGAGCGGAATGATTTTTTCAAAATAGTGCAGCGCGTCGATCTGGGCGATCAGGCTCTGCAGCAGCGCCTCGTCCTGAATCGAATGGGAGATCATGACCATTTCGGGCCGCATCTGATCGTGCTGCGCCAGCGAGGCGTCGATGTAATCCCGCAGGGCGCGCTTATAGGTGCCCATGTATTTTTTGCCGACGACGAGCTTGCCGTCGCGGATGTTGATGCTCTGGCGGATCTGAAGCGTGCTCGCGCCGAGATAGGCCAGCGTCGAGCAGCGCCCGCCCTCGTGGAGATACTGCAGGGTTTCGATAATGAAGTTGCCGACGATTTTGTCGCGATAGGCGTTCAGATAGTCCGTCAGCTCCTTTGCCGGCATGGCATCTTTTTGCCGCGCCGCCTCCATGGCGAGCAACGCGCTGCCGCTCGAGATGGACTTTGAATCGACGACGTACACGTGTTCCATTTCGTTTGCGGCGATCACCGCGTTTTCATAGCAGCTGGACATGCCGGAGCTCTTTGCGATATGGATGACCGCGTCGTGCCCCTCAAGGCACTGCCGAAAGAACAGTTCGTAATCGTTTGGGTTCGCCGCGGCGGTCTGCGGAAGCTTTTTCGTGCGCCGGAAGTAGTCGAACAATTCGCTTTGCGGTAGATCGGGGTAGTCGAGATAATCCGTTTCGTCCATGCGGACATAGGATGCGCTGACTTCAATGCCGTATTCCTGCACCATATCGAGCGTCATGTCGAAGGTGCTGTCGGCCGCTATACAAATTCGTTCCATCATGCTTCTCCTTGCTGATTAGAATAGTCAGGGGTGCGATGCGACGCCGATAGCGTACGATGAGTATAGATAATTACAGATACCTATTATACAGGAAAGCGCGCCGAAAACAAACACAAAACGCATGTGAGCGCGCTTGGCGCGCGCCGGCGCCGACCGGCAGGCGAAAAAATGTTATATTATCGCGTCGCTATGGCAAAGAGAAGGGAACTGTGTTAAGTTGATACTGCTTCGAAGGCGGCGCCTTTGGGGAACGGAATATCGCAGTTCCATCACGGTCTTATCTTTTTTGTATGGGAGCGAATATGAAAAAGCTGATGATCCTGTCCACCGGCGGTACGATCGCCTGCACGCAGACCGAGGACGGGCTGATTCCCACGCTGTCCGCGGACGACATCCTCGGCTATGCGGCGAATGCGAAAAAACGCTGGCGGCTCGAAACGAGGACGATCTTCAACCTAGACAGCTCGAACATCCAGCCGGAGGAGTGGCGCGACATCGCGCGGGAGGTATACGCCTGCCTGCCGCTGTACGACGGCATCGTGGTGCTGCACGGCACGGACACGATGGCGTATACGGCCTCCATGCTCTCGTTCATGCTGAAAAACGTCGATAAGCCCGTGGTGATCACGGGGTCGCAGCTGCCGATTGGTCACCCGCACACGGACGCGAAGCTGAACCTTCGGCATGCGCTGCTCACGGCGGCAAGCGGACTTGCGGGCGTATTTGTGGTGTTCGACCACAAGATCTTGCTCGGCTGCCGCGTGGCGAAGGTGCGCACGACGAGCCAGAACGCCTTTGAGAGCATCAACCGTCCGCCGGTCGGCGTCGTCCGCGCGGGAAATATCCACCTGCTTGCGCCGCCGGAGCGGCCGAAGGGCGCGCCGGAGCTGGACGACGCGATCGAGCCCGGCGTGTTTCTGCTCAAGCTGATCCCCGGCACGCGGCCGGAGGTGTTCGACGACATCGCGCGCCTCGGCTACCGGGGTGTGGTCATCGAAGGCTTCGGCCTCGGCGGGCTGCACTGTCTGCGGCGGAATCTGCTGGAAGGCATTCAAAAACTGCTGGACGCGGAGGTCGCGGTGCTGCTGACCACGCAGTGCCGCTATGAGCCGTCCGACCCGACGGTATACGAGACGGGCCGGCTCGCGCTGGAGCTCGGCATTCTGCAGGCCTACGACATGACCAGCGAATGCGCGGTGACGAAGCTCATGTGGGTGCTGGCGCACGCAAAGAAGCCTGCGGACGTCAAGCGCATGATGCTGACCAACTTCTGCGGCGAAATTTCTCTGCCGCGCGCAGATCAGCATGCACTTGCACAATAAGCCCCGAAACAGTTGACACAGTAAGATGATTTTGTTAAATTAACAACATAACAATATATGGCAAAGTCCGTGAAAGCGGAGGACGCAAAGCTAGAGGGCCTAAAGGCGCGATAACCGCCTATGGCAGCCAGTTGCAATGGATCATCGATCTTTCAGATGGGATGCAGCAACCTGGCGCGAATGATGCCGGTTGCTGCTTTTTTTAGCCGGCGAAAAACCGATCGACAAAGAAAAGTGAAGTTCAGTATACACATTCGAAAGGGAGCATATATGATGAAAAAAACGTTGAACTGCCTGAATAAGCGTATCTTGCCTGTCGTTCTTGCCATGCTGTTTTTGATGGTGTTCAGCGCCTCGTCTCTGGCCGCATCCGACAAGACGGATCGCGGCAATGGCAAACCGGACCGGGTAAGCGAAAAGAACGAGAATAAGAATACCGAGAAAGACCAGAAACAAAAAACGGAAGAAGCGAAGAAACGCTATCGTGGAATCTCCATTGAAAAAATCGGTATCGCGATAGAAAGCGTGACAGACGAAGCAACGAAGCTTGAGCTGACCGCACTGCTGGACGCTTACATCGCCGCCCTGACGGATAAAGACGCGGCGCTTGGCTCGGGGAACGGAAGTTTAAGCGAGCTGTCCCAACTGGCCTCCGATACGCGTTCTGTGCTGAAAGAAGGATTGGAAGCCGCCGGATTCACGCTCGGCAGCGTTCTCGGCTGGCAGGAGTGGAAAGACTATGGCAACGAACAACTCGATTTGGCCGCGATTGCCCTTGCTATCGCCGCTCTCGACGACTCCGACGAGAACAAAGCCGCTCTTGAACTGCTTCTGAGCGCGTACGAGTCCGCGCTGGCCGCGCTGGAAACGGCGGACGAAGAAAACGAGGAGCTGCTTGGCGAAACGATGAAGGACGCGCGCGAATCCCTGCTGGAAGCGTTGTATTTCACAGGAATCTCGCCGTTTGCGCAGCCGGAAGTGCCGGAAGAAACAACGGAATCGTAAACTTGACAGGAGCAGGGTGGATTTGCTTTTCCATGCGACGATAACGGGCCTGACCAAGCGATGAAAGAAGCGGATGCGTAAAAACAGATTGACAATTCATGTGCTTGTGTTAATATAAAAAAGCGCGAAGCGAACAGGATCGCTTTGACGCCAAGGCCGAGTAAAAATGCCCATCGGACAGGGCTGGCCGCCGCCGCGCGTGACGAGAAGCGTCACATTATTGATTGAGTTTGAAGACTCAAATTTTATAAGTTGGTTACTTCATAACCAGTGCCCGAACGGCACGCCACTTGTGAAACGGTCAATAAGAGTAGCGACAGCATCCTTGCTCTACAACGCTCTGATGAAACGGTCAAGGCCATGGTTCTGCCCAATCGCGTTTTTTCGATGAGACGCGCCGGAAAACGGAACACAACCAGCGACAAACAGGTGGTATCGGGATATACCGCCTGTTTTTATGTTTAAAAGCGGCGCGGGCGGACGATGGGAAGGAGCGGGGATGAATCTCAACGAGCAAAAAAAAGCGCCGATCTACGAGGCGCTCAATCGCTTTCGAAAGCAGCGGGTGGTCCCATTCGACGTGCCCGGGCATAAGCGCGGGCGGGGCAATCCCGAGCTCGTCGAGCTGCTCGGCGAAAAATGCGTCGGCATCGACGTGAACTCGATGAAACCGCTCGACAACCTCTGCCATCCCGTGTCGGTGATCAAGGCGGCGGAGGAGCTCGCGGCGGATGCGTTTGGCGCGGCGCACGCGTTTCTGATGGTCGGCGGCACGACCTCGAGCGTGCAGAGCATGATCCTCTCCGTCTGCAAGAGCGGGGATAAGATCATCCTCCCGCGAAACGTGCATAAGAGCGCGATCAACGCGCTCGTGCTCTGCGGCGCGGTGCCGGTCTACGTCGACCCGCGCGTGGAGCCGAAGCTCGGCATCCCGCTGGGCATGGAGTTCGGGGATGTGCGCCGCGCGGTGGAGGAAAATCCGAACGCGGTGGCGGTGCTCGTCAACAAGCCGACGTATTACGGCGTCTGCTCCAACCTCGCCGCCGTCGTGCAGATTGCGCACGAGCACGGCATGATGGCGCTGGTGGACGAGGCGCACGGCACGCATCTGTATTTCAACGACAGTCTGCCGCAAAGCGGCATGGCGGCCGGAGCGGACATGGCGGCGGTGTCCATGCATAAGTCCGGCGGGAGTCTGACGCAGAGCTCGCTCCTGCTGCTCGGACCGAATGTGAACGCGCGGCACGTGGACCAGATCATCAACCTCACGCAGACGACGAGCGCGTCGTATCTGCTCATGAGCAGCCTTGACATCTCCAGAAGAAACCTTGCGCTGCGCGGCGAGCAGTCGTTTGAAAAGGTGGCGCAGATGGCGCAGTACGCGCGCGAAGAGATCAACGAAGTCGGCGGCTATTACGCCTATGGGCGCGAAATCGTCAACGGCGACAGCGTGTTCGACTTCGACGTGACGAAGCTCTCGGTCTATACGCGGGATATCGGCCTGGCAGGCATCGAGGTATACGACCTGCTGCGGGACGAATACGATATCCAGATCGAATTCGGCGACATCAGCAACATCCTCGCCTACATCTCCATCGGGGACCGGCTGCAGGACATCGAGCGGCTCGTCGGCGCGCTCGCGGACATCAAGCGGCTCTATTCCAAAGAGCCGAGCGAGCTGTTTCTCGCGGAATATCTCTCCCCGATCGTGGCGGCGACCCCGCAGGCGGCGTTTTATGCCGAAAAGGAGTCCTTGCCCATCCGGGACACGGTGGGCCGCATCTGCAGCGAGTTCGTGATGTGCTATCCGCCGGGGATTCCGATCCTCGCGCCGGGCGAGGTGATCACCAAAGAGATCGTGGACTATGTGCTCTACGCGCAGGCGAAGGGCAGCAGCATGCAGGGGCCGGAAGACCCGGATATCAAGTTTCTCAACGTGCTGAAAGGAGGCGTCTGACGCATGGAGCTTTGGGTTAACGACATGCAAACAAGAACTGTGCGACCGCCTTTTTCAGAAAAAAGGGGGTGCTGAATCAATGGAGTTTTGGTTTAACGACATGCACACCCAGAATGTGCAGCTCTCCATCCGCGTGGATAAACAGCTCTTCAGCGGAGAGAGCGACTATCAGCGCATCGACGTGTTCGACTCTCCGGAGTTCGGCCGCTTTCTCGCCTCGGACGGCAGCGTGATCTTCTCGGAAAAGGACGAATTCACCTACGACGAGATGATCGTGCACGTGCCCATGGCGGTGCATCCGAACGTCAAGCGCGTGCTCGTCATCGGCGGCGGGGACGGCGGCGTGGCGCGCGAGCTGACGCACTATGAGGAGATCGAGGCCATCGACGTGGTCGAGCAGGACAAGCTCTTTGTGGACGTCTGCCACAAATATTTTCCCGCCAACGCCTGCGGCCTCGACGACCCGCGCGTGAAGATCTACTATCAGGACGGGCTGCGCTTTCTGCGATCCCGCCAGGACGACTACGACCTGATCATCAACGACGCGACCGACCCGCTCGGGCACACGGCGGGGCTCTTTACCAAGGAGTTTTACGGCAGCTGCTTCAAGGCGCTGCACGACGACGGGATCATGGTGTATCAGCACGGCAGCCCGTTTTTTGACGAGGACGAGGACCCCTGCCGCGCCATGCACAAGAAGGCGTACCGGAGTTTTCCGATCAGCCGCGTCTATCAGGCGCATATTCCGACCTGTCCCGCCGGCTACTGGCTTTTCGGGTTCGCGTCCAAGAAGTATCACCCGCTGGAGCATTTCGACAAGAAGCGCTGGGAAGAGCGGGGCATCAAGACCTGGTATTACACGGCAAACCTGCACGTCGGCGCGTTTATGTTGCCGCGGTATGTGGAAGATTTACTGGAGGAGGAAGAAAATTCATGAACCGAAAACTGCTTGTCATCGGCTGCGGGGGCGTCGCCTCCGTCGCGATTCAGAAATGCTGCCAAAACAGCGAAATGTTTCCGGAGCTCGTGCTGGCCAGCCGCACGGTGGAAAAGTGCGACGCGCTGGTTGATTCGCTCAGTGGAAAGACGGACACCGTGCTCTCGACCGCGCAGGTGAACGCGGACAACGTCAAGGAAGTCGTCGCGCTCATCCGCCGCGTGCAGCCGTACGCGGTGCTCAACGTCGCCCTGCCGTATCAGGACCTGACCATCATGGAGGCCTGCCTCAACTGCGGCGTGCACTACATCGACACCGCAAACTACGAGCCGGAGAACACGGAGGACCCCGCCTGGCGCGCCGTCTACGACAAGCGCGTCGAAGAAGAGGGCTTTTCCGCGCTGTTCGACTACAGCTGGCAGTGGGCGTATCAAAAGAAGTTCGAGGACGCGGGCTTAACCGCGCTGCTCGGAACGGGGTTCGACCCCGGCGTGACCAGCGTGTTCGTTTCGTATGCAAAAAAACACTATTTCGACCGCATCGACACCGTGGACATCCTCGACTGCAATGGCGGCGACCACGGCTATCCGTTTGCCACGAACTTTAATCCCGAAATCAACCTGCGCGAAGTCTCCGCGCCGGGCAGCTACTGGGAAAACGGCAAGTGGGTCGAAATCCCCGCTATGAGCGTCAAGCGCGAATACGACTTTCCCGAGGTCGGCAAAAAGGACATGTATTTGCTGCACCACGAGGAGATCGAGGCGCTCGGCAAGCACTACCCCGAGATCAAGCGGATTCGCTTTTTCATGACGTTTGGACAGAGCTACTTAACGCACATGAAGTGCCTCGAAAACGTCGGCATGCTCTCGACCACGCCGATCGAGTTTCAGGGGCGGCAAATCGTGCCGATTCAGTTTCTCAAGGCGCTGCTGCCGGACCCCGCGTCGCTGGGCCCGCGCACCAAGGGCAAGACGAACATCGGCTGCGTGATCAGCGGTGTCAAGGACGGCAAGGAGAAGACCATCTTCATCTACAACGTCTGCGATCACGAGGCGTGCTATCGCGAGCTGGGCAGCCAGGCCATCAGCTATACCACGGGCGTGCCCGCCATGATCGGCGCCGCGCTGGTGCTCGACGGCAGCTGGCGCAAACCCGGCGTATTTACAACGGACGAGTTCGATCCCGACCCGTATATGGACATGCTCAACAAGTGGGGGCTGCCCTGGGTGGTGGAAGAGCACCCCGAAACGGTGGAATAGAACCGATGCGCAGGGAAGAACTGCCGACGCCGTGCTTCATTGTAAGCGAGGCGGCGCTGCGGCACAATCTGGAGATTCTCGCGGGTGTGGAGAGGCGCACGGGCGCAAAGATTCTGCTTGCACAGAAGGCGTTTTCGATGTTTTCCGTCTATCCGCTTGTGCGAAAATACCTCTCTGGCGCAAGCGCGAGCGGCTTATACGAAGCGCGGCTTTCGCACGAGGAGATGGGCAAGGAGAACCACGTGTTTTCGCCCGCGTATACGGACGAAGAACTGCGCGAGCTCGTGACCATCTGCGACCACGTGATCTTCAACTCCTTTTCCCAGCTGGAGGCGCATCGCGCCGTCTGGCAGAAAAGCGGCGCGAGCGTCGGCATCCGCGTCAACCCCGCCTGCAGCACGCAGCAGGGACATGCCGTCTATGACCCCTGCGCGCCGTTTTCGCGCCTCGGCGTCACGCGGGCAAACTTCCGCCCCGACCTGCTGGACGGCGTGGAGGGGCTGCATTTTCACACGCTCTGCGAGCAGAACAGCGACGATCTCGTGAAGACGTTTGAAGCGTTCGAGCGCGACTTTGGCGAGTATCTGCCGAATATGAAGTGGCTCAACCTCGGCGGCGGGCACCATATCACCAAGCCCGACTACGATAGTTACGCGCTGGATGAGATTCTCTACTACATCCGCGCGAAGTATGATCTGCAGGTCTATCTCGAGCCCGGCGAGGCGGTCGCGCTCGACGCGGGCTGGCTGGATACCGCCGTGCTGGACGTCGTGGACAACGGCATGCCGATATTGATTCTGGACGCGTCCGCTGCCTGCCACATGCCGGACGTGCTGGAGATGCCCTACCGTCCGCCGCTTTTCGACGCGGGCGAGCCGGGCGAAAAGACGGTCACCTGCCGTCTCGCCGCGCGCACGTGCCTCGCAGGGGACGTGATCGGGGACTACAGCTTCGAGCGGATGCCGCAGGTTGGCGACCGGCTGTCGTTTGGCGACATGGCGATTTACAGCATGGTCAAGACGAACACCTTCAACGGCATGCCGCTGCCGGCCATCGCGCTGATGCGCGAGGACGGGGACTGCGAACTCGTGAAAACGTTCGGGTACGAAGATTTTAAAGGGAGATTATCCTGACGATGCTCCACACGCTGCCCGCAACAGACGGATATCATATGCCAGCCGAGTTTTCGCCGCAGGACGGCGTGCTGCTGGTCTGGCCCGCGCGGACCGGAAGCTGGGGCAAGGACCCGGCCGCGGCGCAGGACGCGTTTTGCGCGGTCATGCGCGCGGCAAGCGAACACGAGCGGGTGTTTCTGCTTGCGGATGCGGCGCATCTAGAAGAAGCGCGCCAAAGGGCGGGCGAAATTGCAACCGTGCTGGAGATTGCGACCGACGACGCCTGGGCGCGGGATATCGGGCCGACGTTTGTGACAAACGGAACAGATGTGCGCGGCGTGAGCTGGCGCTTCAACGCCTGGGGCGGCGCAGTCGACGGTCTCTATGCAAACTGGGAAAAGGACGACGCGGCGGCGGAGGCGTTCTGCCGCGCGGTCGGCGCGGACTGTTACGACGCGGGGGAGTTTGTTCTGGAAGGCGGATCGATCTGTTCGGACGGCGAGGGGACGCTGCTCGTCACCGAAGCCTGCCTGCTCAGCGCGGGGAGGAATCCGAACCTGAATAAGCCGCAGATCGAGCAAAAGCTGAAGGACTGGCTCGGCGTGCGGAAGTTGCTCTGGCTGCCGCGCGGCATCTATCGCGACGAGACGAACGAGCACGTGGACAACGTCTGCGCATTTCTCGCCCCGGGCGAGGTTGTGCTTGCGTGGACGGACGACGAGACCGATCCGCAGTATCCGCTCAGCCGAGCGGATTACGACTATCTTTCGCGCGAGACGGACGCGCGCGGGCGAAAGGTCATCATCCACAAACTGCCGGTTCCCGACCATCCCGTGCGCGTGACCGAGCAGGACATGGAAAACTTTGCGTTCGAACCGGGGGAGGACGCACGGGAAGTTGGCGAGCGGCTCGCCGCAAGCTATGTGAATTTTTATTTCGCCAACGATGCAATTTTGCTGCCGCAGTTCGGCGGCGAAAACGCCGCCTCGGACGCGCGCGCGGTCGAAATAATGCGCTGCCTCTGCCCGCGGCGGCAGATCGTGCCGATCGATTCGCGGGCCATTTTGCTCGGCGGCGGCAACATCCATTGCATCACCCAACAGATACCAAAAGGGCTGTTTCAGGAATAAAACGAGATGAATCACGCCACGGACACCGAAAGGAGCGCCGACATGAACGAAACCGTCGTTGCCGCCGTGCAGATGCGCATGACGGCCGACCCCGCCGAAAACCTTGCCCGCGCGGAAGCGTTCGTGCGCGCGGCGGCAGAGCAGGGCGCGAACATCGTGCTTCTGCCGGAGCTGTTCGAGCGCCCGTATTTCTGCCAGCAGCGCAGGTATGACTATCTGGACTTCGCGCTGCCGGTTTCGGAAAACCCGGCGGTGTCGCGCATGCGCTCGCTGGCAAACGAGCTCGGCGTCGTCATTCCGGTGAGCTTCTATGAGCGGGACGGCAACCGGCTGTATAACGCCTGCGCGATGGTCGACGCGAGCGGGGAACTGCTCGGCGTCTACCGAAAGACGCATATTCCGGACGACCATTTCTATCAGGAAAAGTTCTATTTTTCGCCCGGAGACACGGGTTTTCGCGTGTTTGAAACGAAGTTTGGCCGCGTCGGCGTCGGCATTTGCTGGGACCAGTGGTTTCCCGAGGCCGCGCGCGCCATGGCGCTGCTCGGCGCGGATCTGCTGCTCTATCCGACCGCCATCGGCTCGGAGCCCATTCTCGACTGCGACAGCATGCCGCATTGGCGGCGCGCGATGCAGGGGCACGCGGCGGCGAACATCGTCCCCGTCGCCGCGGCAAACCGCGTTGGTATGGAGCGCGTCGAACCCTGCGCGGAAAACGGCATGCAGCAAAGCGCGCTGACCTTCTACGGCTCCTCGTTTCTCACCGATGAGACGGGGGAGGTGTTGCAGCAGGCGGACCGAACGAGCGAAACCGTGATCAGCGCGCGCTACGACTTTGCGCGCATCCGCAGAAACCGGCTCGACTGGGGGCTTTTCCGCGATCGCAGGCCGGAGTGTTACGAGCTCCTGACGCGGTAGGGAAACGCGTCGTTTTTTGAGCACCGGAGCGCTCGCCGGAGAAAAGGCACGCAGCAATATTTTTAGACGGCAAAATATATTATTTAGATTGCAAAATCAGGTTTAGATGATATAATATATGAAACTTTGCAAGATGAGCCGTTCCATCTTGCAGTTTTTAACTGGAACAACGGTGTTCCGAGGCCCGAGCCCTTTCCGAATGGGAGCGGCGCGGACGTTCGGATCGTTTTTTTTATCCAGAGGCGCGAATGTGAAGGGAAAGCTGCAAAAAACGCAGCGTATGCAGGAGCGAACCTAGGGCGGCGCGGAACCGCAGAAGACAAATCCGCACGATAAAAATTCATTGGGAAGAGATGGATGTTGCCCGGCCGATTTGGGGCGGCGCAGTCCGGCAGGAGAAAGATGAAACAGCAAGAACTGCAGCAAAGATGCTCGACAACATTTCGACAGCAAGAGACCGAGAATCAGGACGCTCCGGTCGCTCCGAATCGCGGGCGGACGGCATGTTCCATGGCGGGCGCGACCCTCTGGCGCCCCGAGTTTGAGCATGACGCCTGCGGAACAGGTTTTATCGCGCATACCCACGGCGTTCGCTCGCATGCGATCATCGAGGATGCGCTCGAGATACTCAAGCGGCTCGCACACCGCGGCGGAACGGGCTCCGACCCCGACACGGGCGACGGCGCGGGCGTGCTATTACAGATACCCGATCGTTTTTTCCGCAAAGCGACGGAATTTGACCTCCCCGAAGAGGGGCAGTATGCGGTCTGCATGTTTTTTCTTCCGCTCGACGAAGCGGATTGTCTCACGGCGCAAGCCTCTATCGAAGCCATTGCAAAAGAAGAAGCGTTCACACTGATCGGCTGGCGAAAGGTTCCGACCAATCTGCACGCCTGCGGCGCCGGCGCCTGGGCCAGCGTGCCGAGCGTGCGGCAGCTGTTTATCACATGGAAAGAAACGGACCTGCCTTCCGACGTTCGCCTGTTTGTGCTGAGAAAGCGCATCGAGCGGGCGATGAAGGAGCAGGGCTGTGAAGCATATGTTCCCAGTCTCTCTGCAAAAACCGTGGTGTATAAAGGCATGATGCAGGCATGGCAGGTGTCCGATTTTTATCCGGACCTGCTGGATGAGGATTTCCTGTCCGGCATCGCGCTGGTGCATTCGCGCTACTCCACCAATACGTTTCCAAACTGGGAGCGCGCGCAGCCGTTTCGCATGGTTGCGCACAACGGAGAAATCAACACGCTAAAGGGCTGCGAACATGCGGTGCTCGCGGCGTCTTCGGCGATGGACGGCGGGCGGCTTTCCAGACGCTTTGCCGATATTCTGCCGATTCTGGACACGGACGGTAGCGACTCGACAAAATTCGACAATCTGCTGGAGTTTCTCGTGGTTGCGGGCAGGTCCCTTCCGCAGGCGCTGTTTATGATGATGCCCGGCCCGTGGTCGAAGGACCCGACCATGGACGAAAACCAGCGGGAGTTTTTCCGCTACGCAGCCTGCCTGATGACGCCGTGGGACGGTCCGGCCGCCATGTGTTTCACCGACGGGAGGCAGGTCGGCGCCGTTCTGGACAGAAACGGTCTTCGCCCCGCACGCTGGGTGCTAACAAAAGACGACATACTGGTGCTCGCCTCCGAAAGCGGCGTGGTGGACATCCCGCCGTCCGAGGTTGTGCGCCGCGGTCGGCTCGGCCCGAACCAGATGCTGCTGCTGGACACGGAAACCCGCGCGCTGCTGGAGGACCAGCAGATCAAGGACCGGTATCTCGACGGCCCCTGGAAGCAATGGCTTCCGGAGCAGGTCATCGAGCTGGAGGAGCAGCCCTATCGGCGCCTGAGCGAGCCTTCCGCCAATCCGACGGAGCTGCAGCGCCTCTTTGGCTGGACCTATGAAGACCGCATGGTGACGGTGCTGCCGATTGCGCAGAGCGGGCTCGATCCCGTCGGCGCGATGGGGTACGACGCGCCGATCGCGGTCCTTTCGGACAAACCGCAGCCGCTCTTTCATTATTTTAAGCAGCTGTTCGCGCAGGTGACCAACCCGCCGATCGACGCGATTCAGGAAGAGTGCGTCGTCGGCATGGACGTATTTCTCGGCCCGAACGGCGACCCGACGCTGGATCAGGCCGACAACTGCCGCAAGATCCACCTTGCGTCGCCGATTCTCGACACGCCGAACCTCGAGCGGCTGCTCTCCGGCATTCCCGGGTTCAGCGCGGCGGAACTGCACATGGTGTTCGACCCCAAGCAGGGGCTCGAGGCGGGGCTGGATGCGTTTTTCACCGCGGCGGAGAAGGCGATTCGCGGCGGCAACTCGATTCTGGTGCTCTCGGACAGAACGGCCGGCCCCGAGCTTGCGCCGATTCCGTCCCTGCTCGCCACGGCGGGCGTGCATCACCACTTGATCCGCAAAGGGCTGCGCGGCGGGTGTTCTTTGATTGTGGACAGCTACGAACCGCGCGAAATCCACCACGTCGCCTGCCTGATCGGCTACGGCGCAAAGGCCGTGCATCTGCGCGGGGTCTACGAGGCGGTGGAAGCGCTCTCGGACGAAGGATATCTCGAGGGCATGCCGCTCGAAGACGCGATGCGCAACATCTTCCACGGATACGATCACGGCATTCTCAAGGTGATGTCCAAGATGGGTATCTCCTGCGTGGACGGCTATCACAACGCGCAGATTTTCGAGGCGCTGGGGCTGTCGCAGGAGCTGGTGGACCGCTTTTTCAACGGCACGGTCACCCGCGTCGGCGGCATGAATCTGGACGACCTTGAGCGCGAAATCCTGAAACGGCACAAAGAAGCGCTGGAAGCGCCGATCAACGAGCTGCCATCCGGCGGGCGGTTCCAGTATAAGCGGGACGGCGAGAAGCACCTCTATAACCCCGAGACGATCCACCTGCTGCAGACGGCGGTGCGCAATGGCGACTATGAGCTGTTTAAGGAGTTTGTCCGGCGGATCGAGGGCGAAGCGCCCGTAACGCTGAGAAACCTGCTCGGGTTTCAGAACTGCCACCCGATTCCGCTGGAGGAGGTCGAGCCGGTCGAAAAGATCGTCCGCCGCTTCAAGACGGGCGCCATGTCTTACGGCTCCATCAGCAAGGAGGCGCACGAGTGCATCGCCATGGCGATGAACCAGCTCGGCGGCAAGAGCAACTCCGGCGAGGGCGGCGAGGCCTCTGAGCGGTATTTCACCGACAAAAACTCCGCGATCAAGCAGATCGCCTCCGGCCGCTTCGGCGTGACGGGGCCGTATCTCGCCTCCGCAAAGGAAATACAGATCAAGATGGCGCAGGGTGCAAAGCCCGGCGAGGGCGGCCAACTGCCCGCGGGCAAGGTGTATCCCAGCATTGCCCGCACGCGTCACTCCACGCCCGGCGTGGGGCTGATTTCACCGCCCCCGCACCACGATATCTATTCGATCGAAGATCTCGCGCAGTTGATCTACGACCTGAAGAACGCAAACCCCGACGCGCGCATCAACGTCAAGCTCGTCTCTGAGGCGGGCGTCGGCACCATCGCGGCGGGCGTCGCCAAGGGCGGCGCGGACGTGATCCTGATCTCCGGCTACGACGGCGGAACGGGCGCCAGCCCGCGCACGAGCATTCAGCATGCGGGTCTGCCCTGGGAGCTCGGCCTTGCCGAGACGCACCAGACGCTGATTGCAAACGGCCTGCGCGGCCGCGTGCGGGTCGAGACGGACGGCAAGCTCATGACGGGGCGGGACATCGCCATCGCCGCGCTGCTCGGCGCGGAGGAGTTTGGCTTTGCCACCCTGCCGCTGGTGTCCATCGGCTGCGTGGTGATGCGCGTCTGCAATCTCGACACATGCCCCGTCGGCGTGGCGACGCAGAATCCCGCGCTGCGCGCGCGGTTTACCGGCAAGCCGGAGTATGTGATCAACCTCATGCGCTTTCTTGCGCAGAATCTGCGCGAACAGATGGCGGAGCTTGGGTTCCACACGCTGGACATGATGGTCGGCATGGCGGGACACCTGACGCAGATAAAGCAGTCCCCGAAGACGGACGGCATGGACCTCTCCGGCCTGATTCCCGGGGATCAGCCGCTGCCTTGGCGCGATCTGAAACCCCATGGCGACGAACACAACCGCCTGTTTCACGACATGCTCCGCTCGCTGGTCGAGCAGGGCGACGCCGTGGTCAAGCGGCCGATCTGCAACACGGAACGGGCGGTCGCCACGCGGATTTCGGCGTTCATCAGCCGCGAATACGGCCGTCTGCCGGACGGGCGCATCCGGTTCCAATTCAACGGCACGGCCGGGCAGAGCTTCGGCGCGTTTGCGACCGCGGGCATCGAGCTTTTGATCGAGGGCGATACGAACGACTATCTCGGCAAGGGCCTGTGCGGCGCGCGCATCATCGTCCGGGCGCCGAAAGACGCCGGATGGTCCGCAAAGGACAACCTGCTTACGGGCAACGTGGCGCTCTTCGGCGCGACGGATGGAGAACTGTATCTGGCCGGGCGCGCGGGCGAACGCTTCTGCGTGCGCAACAGCGGCGCGCTCGCCGTCTGCGAGGGCGTCGGCGACCACGGCTGCGAATACATGACGGGCGGCACCGCCGTCATTCTCGGGCCCGTTGGCCGTAACTTTGCCAGCGGCATGTCCGGCGGCATCGCGTATGTGCTGGACGACGGCAACCTCAGGCGCATGGTGAACACGAAGATGGTTGCGCTCTACGATCTCGACGCGCTCGACCTTGTGCTGCTCTACCGCCATCTGACGAACCATGTGAACTACACCGGCTCGAAGATCGCCGCGAAGATACTGGACAAATGGCCGTCCGAACACGCGCGCTTTGTCAAAGTGCTGCCGCACGACTACCGTGAGATGCTCGAAGCCATGGACGCTGCCGAGCGCGAAGGGCTGGAGGGCGACGAGATGCTCGAGCGGGCGTTTCAGCTCAAGACGGGCAAGACCGGACCGTCCGGCATCAAGCTCTAAGCGGGCGGAAGGAGACGACGAATGGGAAAACTGACCGGTTTTTTGGAATATGACAGGCGGACGGCCGAAGAGCTGCCCTGCGATGCGCGCGTTCAGAACTGGGACGCGTTTCATCCCGCGCAGAGCGAGGACGAGATTTGCGAACAGGCCGCGCGCTGCATGAACTGCGGCGTGCCGTTTTGCCACGCGGGCGTGACCTGGCGCGGCGTGGGGTCCGGCTGCAGCCTCGGAAACCTCATCCCCGAATGGAACCATCTGGTCTTCAAGGGGCATTTTGAGGAAGCGTTCCGCAGGTTGGAGCAGACGAACCCGCTGCACGAATGCACCTCCCGCGTTTGCCCCGCCCTCTGCGAGGGCGCCTGCACGAACGGGCTGAACGGCGAACCCGTCGCCATCCGCGAGATCGAGCGCTTTTTGAGCGATATGGCCTGGGAAAAAGGCTGGGTGATCCCGCGTCCGCCGAAAGCCTACCGGGACAAGAGTGTTGCGGTAATCGGCTCCGGCCCATCCGGACTGACCGCGGCGCACATCCTGAACCAACGCGGATTCCATGTGACGGTGTTCGAGAAATCCGAAGAGCCCGGCGGGCTTCTGATGTTCGGCATCCCGAATATGAAGCTGCCCAAGGAACTGGTCCGAAGGCGCGTCGATATCTTTCGGCAGGAAGGCATCGAATTCGTCTGCGGGAAGGACGTCGGCAAAGACCTGCCGGTGTCCGAACTGGACCGTTTTGACGCGGTGCTGCTCTGCGGCGGCGCCGGTCAGCCGCGTGATCTGACCGTATCCGGCCGCAATCTGCCAGGGGTACGCCTGGCCGTGCCGTTTCTGGCTGAGGCGACGCGCCGCGTGCTTGCGGGGGATACGGAAGAAAAGCCGCTGCTCGGACACAAGGTGGTGGTCATCGGGGGCGGCGACACCGGCAACGACTGCGTTGCGACCTCCATTCGCATGGGCGCAAACGCCGTTGTCCAGCTCGAGATCATGCCACCCGCGCCGGAGATGCGTGCGGCGGGCAACCCCTGGCCGCGCTGGCCGCTGGTGCTCAAGACCGACTATGGTCAGCAGGAAGCCATCTGGCTGTTTGGAAACGATCCGCGGACGTTTGAAACCACGGCAGTGTCCATCCTAGGCGACGAGACGAGCGGCGTGACCGGCATTGAAACCGCAGAGGTCGAGTGGGTAACCACGGAGCGCGGGCGCATTCCCAAACCGATCGAGTCCACGCGCAGCAGACAGGAAGCGACGGACGTGCTGATCGCCATGGGATTCGTCGGTGCGGAGACGTATCTGCCGGAGGCGCTGCAGCTCACGCTGGACCGCAGCGCCTATGCGACCTCGCGAAAGGGCGTCTTTACCGCCGGCGATATGCGAACGGGCCAGAGCCTCGTCGTGCGCGCGTCGGCGGACGCAAAGCGCGCCGCCGAGGAAGTGGAGCGCTATCTCGGCGAGTAACGCAACAAGCGGGTTGAAGATCGTAAAGCGCAAAAAGTCCGGAACGTTCCGGACTTTTTTCCATATCGCCGTAAGGGGAGATACAGACGCTGTTCATAGGCAAATATCTATAGATTTGATTTTATAATTCTATTTATCCGATGGAAGCGCACAGTATATAATAGACACATGGATAAACTGGATAAACATGGGAATAAGCTCGTCAAACTCTTTACGTCGACCATGCTGATTAGCACGTTTACGTTTGGCGGCGGCTACGTCATCGTGCCGCTGATGAAAAAGAAATTTGTGGACGAGCTGCGCTGGCTGCAGGAGGACGAGACGCTGGACTACATCGCGATTGCGCAGTCTTCGCCCGGCGCCGTGGCCGTCAACGCCTCGATCCTGCTGGGCTACCGCATCGCGGGCGTTCCCGGCGCGCTCGTCGCAATATTGGGCACGATCCTGCCGCCGATGGTGATCCTTTCGGTGATTTCGTATTTCTATCTTTCGTTTCAGGCAAACCCGGTCGTGAACGCGGTGCTCGGCGCGATGCGCGCGGGCGTCGCCGCGGTGATCATCAACGTCGTCGTGCGGATGGGCTGGGGAATCGTCCGGCAGAGGAAGATCGTCCCGGTCGTCGTCATGCTTGCGGTGTTTGCGGCGGTCTATTTTTTCAAGGTCAGCATCATTCTGATCATTCTGCTCTGCGCGGCGCTCGGGGTGGCGACGGCGCTGATCGAATCCGCGCGGGAGAAGAAAGACGGCCCTTCTTCAGACGACGATATGCGCAAAATTTGACCGGGAGATAAGATATGGTTCTGCTTAAACTGTTTCTCAGCTTCATCCAGATCGGGCTTTTCAGCATCGGCGGCGGGTATGCGGCGCTGCCGCTGATACAGAATCAGGTCGTCGAGCTGCACGGCTGGCTGACGCTTTCGGAGTTTGCGGACGTGATCAGCATCGCCGAAATGACGCCGGGGCCGATTGCGGTGAATTCCGCGACGTTTGTCGGCATCCAGATTGCGGGCATCCCGGGCGCGATTGTCGCGACAATCGGCTGCATTCTGCCGTCCTGCGTCATCGTGCTGCTGCTGGCGTACCTGTATCAGAAATATAAGACGATGACGGTGATGCAGGGCGCGCTGGCCGGCATCCGTCCGGCGGTCGTGTCCATGATCGCGTCCGCCGGGCTGACAATCCTGCTGCTGGCGTTGTTCGGCTCGAGCGCGGCGTCGCTGCAAAACGTCGATCTCAAAAATGCCGGTATCGTGCTCGCAGGGCTGGCCATGTCGTTTTGGCTGGACCCCAATCCCATTCTGATCATCGGCGGGGCGGGCGTCGTGGGACTGTTTTTCTATGTGCAGGGCACGCTTTCCGGTCCGGCGCGCGCGATCGTGGACGCGGCGGCGGGGGCGCTGGTGCTGCTTAGCGTCGTGCTGCTGGCGATTGCGGACCGGCGCAGAAGACGGGCGTCGTAACATACGGCCAACCGCATGGGATTACGGCAAGAAAGGATCGGCGCAATGCAGAGCGCAATTGAGCTCGCGGAGCAAATAGAAGCGATGGGCGCGTTTCGCGCGGCGGCAATCGAGGTCGATGCGATCCCCTTCGACACCGCGTTTCGCGACGCCTGCAGGCAAAATTCCTGCGGGTTCTATAACCGCTGCTGGACCTGCCCGCCGGACGCGGGGGAGATCGACGAGCTGATCGCGCGGGTGCGGGCCTATCGGTACGCGGTGGCGTTTCAAACCGTCTCTTCGCTGGAGGATTCCTACGACATGGAGGGGATGCACGCGGCCGCGGCGGCGCACAACCGCCTGACGCTGAAGATACAGGACCTGCTCAGTACGCTCGCGCCCGAAAGCATGGTGCTCGGCGCGGGCGCCTGCGGCATCTGCAAGACCTGCACGAAGCCGGACGGGCTGCCCTGCCGCTTTCCCGACCGGGCGATCCTCTCGCTGGAAGCCTGCGGCATAGACGTTTCGGCGCTGGCTAAGCGCTGCGGTCTTCGGTATATCAACGGAAAAAACACCGTGACCTACTTTGGAATCGCGCTGTACGAAGCGCGCGGGCCATCCCGCGATCAGGATGGCGTTTCGGACGGGTGAACGGCGCAGCGCGGCTTCGGGCAAAGCGAAAATACCAGCGAACGGAGTGAAACGACGGTTCCTGATCCGTATTCCGGCAAAACATTGCGCCGTTATGGGCGAGCGGGCGTGCCGATTTTTGTAAAAATACTGTTCGGCAGTGGTATTGCGTCCATAGATATGGTATTATGTTATGGTATAATGCACCATATAAGGAGCATACCGTCATGAAATGCAGATATTGCGCCAGCATCGAAAGCAAAGTGATCGACTCGCGGCCGACGGAGGATGGAAGCGCCATCCGCCGCAGACGCGAGTGCATCAACTGCGGAAAACGGTTTACGACCTATGAGAAGATCGAGGAAATTCCGATCATGGTTGTAAAGAGGGACGGAAGGCGCGAGCAGTTTGACTCCGAAAAGATCCGCATGGGCATCCGAAAGGCCTGCGAAAAGCGCCCGGTTGCGGCGGATGTGCAGGACAAGCTGGTCGAGGACGTCAGCCGCGAGGTCTTCAACACGCTGGCCTCCGAGGTGACGACGCGGGATATCGGCGAGGTCGTCATGAAGAAGCTCAAGGACGTGGACGAGGTCGCCTATGTGCGCTTTGCGTCGGTCTATCGCGAGTTTAAGGACACGCAGACGTTCATGAAGGAGCTGCAGCGGCTGCTGGACGAGAAGAACTGACCGTTCTTCTGAAGGAGTTGCGGCGGCTGCCGGACGAAGAGGACCGATCTCGATATCCTTTCCCGTTCGCGCAACACATGCGCGGACCGGCAGTTTTCATCATCCGCTCAGCGGAACCGGCGGCGGCGAGCCGCCTTTTTTATCGGGACACACGGAGACGACATGGCAAACGACGGCACGGACACAACAGAATTTCTCATGCAATATGCGCGGCTTTCCCGCGGCGCGAAGTTTCGTTATGTCAACGGCGTCGGCCTCTATACGGCGCCGCAGCTGGCGCGCGCCGCAGGGTTTGACCACGGCTTTACCGCGCGGTCGGGCGGGGTGAGTATCGGGGGCTTTTCCTCGCTCAACCTGAGCTTTACGCGCCCGGAAAACCGCGATAACGTCATGGAAAACTATCGCATCTTCTGCCGGGCGGCGGAGATTCCGTTTGACGGCATGGTCATGGACAACTATGAGCACGGAACCACCGTGCGCAGGGTGGACCGCGCGGACGCGGGGAGAGGCTATCTGCGCGATCCGCTGCCGCTCTGTGACGGACTTGTGACCAACGATCCGGCGGTTACGCTCATCACCGGCCACGCGGACTGCATGGCGTTTTTCGTCGTCGATCCCGTCCGCCGCTGCATCGGCCTTGCGCACGCGGGCTGGCGCGGCGCGCTCGGACGCATCGGCGCGCGCGTCGTGGGGATGCTGACGGAGGAATTCGGCACGAACCCGGCGGACGTTCTGGCGGCCGTCGGCCCGTCGATCTGTCCGGATTGCTTCGAAGTCGGCCAAAACGTCGCCAAAGAGTTTGCGGACGCGTTTCCCGAAATCCCATGCGTGCTGGAGCGCGCGGGCGCAAGGCCGCACGTCGATCTCTGGATGGTTGCGTTTCGGCAGCTGCTCGAGGCTGGCGTCCTGGCGGAGCGCGTTTCGCTCTTCGACGTATGCACCATGGAGACGCCGCGCCTGTATTCGCACCGGCGTGACCATGGCAACACGGGCGGGATGGCGGCCTATCTGCGGATATTGCCGTAAACGGCAAAGTCTGCAAAGACCCGTCAAACGCGACGGCTCGAAGGACTTTTTTCTCAATAGCATATGGGGGCGTGAAGTCGCCCGTCGATTGACAATCTTTGCGGCCAAGAGTATAATTCATTCGTTTCAACACAAAATCAGGGTTGCTTTACCAATTGATAAGGGAGACAGATGTTCATGAAACTCAACAAGACGATTGCGCTGGCGGTTGTGATGCTGCTGGCGGTGACCTCGCTGTTCGGCTGCCAGAGCAAGCCGGTGCTTGCCGCGACGGTCGGCGATCAGGAAGTCACCGTAACCCAGCTGAAAAGCTCGTACACGAACAGCCTGAGCTACGCCTCCGCATATGGCTACGATACGTCCACCGACGAAGGCATCGAGGGCTTTCGCAACTATCTGCTTGACAACCTCATCTCGTCTGCGATGAAGGTCTATCAGGCGAAGCAGGCCGGCCTCACGCTGACCGACGAAGAGATGACCGCGGCGAAGGAAACGGCGCAGACGAACTATGACGACACCGTTCAGAACTTCGTCGACCAGGCGACCAGCGCGGGCGCGACCAATGTGGAAGCATATGCCAAGACGCTGTTTACCAAGGCGCTCGTGCAGAACAAGACCACGGTCAAGAAGCTCAAGGCGCAAATGCTCGACGACGCGATCAACCAGACGCTCGTGAGCAAGCACAAGGACGCGCTGCTCGAAGGCGTCGCCCTGACGGACGACGAGTTGCTCTCGAAGTACACCGAAGAGCTCGCTTCCCAGAAAGCGCTCTTCGACGCGACGCCGTCGCAGTATTTCACCTATGACACCTATGCGCAGTATGGCTACAACGCGCCGCCGGTCTATGTGCCGGACGGATTCTTCCGCGTGCGCCAGATTCTCGTGGCCGATGAGGAGACCGCGCTTCTGGTCAAGCAGAAACTCGACGCGGGAGAGGACTTTGAAGCGCTTTTGACGGAATACAACACCGATCCGGGCATGCAGGGCGACACCTATGCGGACGGCTATCTCGTCGGCGAAGGCGCGAGCTTTGTCGAGTCCTTCCTGACCGCCGCGCTTGCGCTGACGGAGAACGGTCAGGTCTCCAACCCCGTGCAGTCCGATTACGGCTGGCACATCATCAAGCGCGTCTCCACCGAGCCTGCGCACGAAATCGCCTATGAGGACGTCAAGGCGGCGTTCGACACCTACGAGCAGGCGATGTACCAGTCGCAGTATTATTCGGACATCGTGAGCGCCTGGATCGCGGACGAGACGCTGGTGACACGCTATCCGGACAACTATGCGTCCGTCGGCAAATCCTGATAAGGGAGTGATAGCATGAGCAAGGGGCTGAGAATCTTCAGTCTGGTCGTCGCGATCATGATGATTCTGGGGACCGTGGCGTCCATCATCTTTGCCCTGGCATAAACACAGGGATTGCCTTCCATATTGTTGACAACAGGAACTTCTCAGGGCGGAGCCGGTCGACCGGCTCCGCTTTTTTGCCGCCGCTGAGGGTAAATTGGCCGGCGACGTGATTTTGCGGCGCGGCGATTGATGATTTTCGAGCAAATTGGTATGATGAACTGCACGCCGGATGGCGGGCGGACACAAACGATGCGAACAGCCGGATTTGAAACCGGATAATGCGGACGGGAAAGCGGGCAAGCCATGAACGGAATCGACCATCTCTGGATCGTCATCTGCGCATGCTTTGTATTCTTCATGCAGGCGGGGTTCATCTGTTATGAAGTCGGCTTTGTGCGCCCGAAAAACGTCGTCAGCGTCGCAATTGAAAACATCATTGCGTTTGTCATCGCCACGCTGGCGTACTGTCTCGTCGGGTTTGCGTTTATGTTCGGCGAGACGAAGGGCGGGCTGATCGGAACCGGCAACTGGTTTTTGCAGAATTTAACGAGCGACTACGACAACATCTTCGTGCTCTATGAGCTCATGTTTGCCGGAACCGCCGTCACCATCTTTGCGGGCAGCATGTCCGAGCGGACGAAGCTCAAGGCGCTTCTGATCGCGGCGGTGGTGACCGGCGCGGTCATCTACCCGATCTTCGGGCACTGGGTCTGGGGCGGAAACGACATCCGGCAAGGCACTCTGTTGAGCAACCTTGGATTCATGGATTACGCCGGCGCAACCGTGGTGCACTCCACCGCGGGATGGGTCGCGCTGGCGGGCACCATCGTCCTTGGGGCGCGGAAAGGGCGCTGGGATGAAACCGGAAAACCAAGACGGCTGGGACGCTCCAATATCCCGTTTGCCGCGCTCGGCACGTTCATCCTCTGGTTCAGCTGGTTTGGCTTCAACGGCGGAAACCTGCTGAAGTTTGACGACAGGGTCGGCCTGATCCTGCTCAACACCAACATCGCCGCATCCGCCAGCGTCGTCGGCGCGGTGCTGGTCACCCGGCTGACCGCGCGGGACCAGAGCTTTATGGAGGCGGTGTTCAACGGCGCGCTGGGCGGGCTGGTTGCCATCACCGCGAGTTCGGATATCCTCACGCTTTGGCAGGCGGCGCTCGTCGGCCTGATCGCGGGCGGCGTCGTGGTGCTGGGCAGTCTGCTGCTGCTCCGACTCAAAATCGACGACGCGGTGAACGCGATTCCGATCCACGGAATCGGCGGCGCGTGCGGAACGATCCTCTGCGCGGTGTTTGCCGCGCCGGACAAGCTCGTGCTGCCGACACGGCTGCAGCAGATTCTGGTGCAGCTGCTCGGCGTCGGCGCCAACTTCGTCTGGGCCTTCGGGCTCGGGCTTGTCATGTTTCTCGTGATCGACAGGACGATCGGGCTGCGCGTTTCGGACGAGGAGGAGGAAAAGGGCCTGAACGTCGTGGAGTTTTCCGATGTGGCGTCCTGGCTGGAACACCTGAAAGAGGAGCACTACGCGCAGCTGACGCAGGACCTCTACAGCACGATACAAAAGCAAAACGCCGATCTGCAGCGGCAGTCCGATCTGCTCGTCGCGACGCAGGAGCGCGAGCGCAAGAAGATTGCGCGGGACCTGCACGACGGCGTGGGGCAGTCGCTCGTCGCGCTGAAAATCAACATTGGCCTGTTTCAGCGGATGTCCGAGGACGCGGCGGTGAAAGCACACGCGGGCAAGACCATCCGCATGGTGGACGAAACCATCGCCGAGATTCGGAATGTGATCGGCAATCTGGAGCCCGCGGCGCTGAAAAAAGACGGTCTTGCCGCGAGCGTGAAAAGCCTCTGCGAAAAACTGGAAAAGATCGGCCCGATTCAGTTTCACTGCGCCATCGCCGGCCGGATGCCGCACTGGAGTGAAACGGAGGAACTGAACATCTTCCGCATCGTGCAGGAGTGTCTGACCAATATCATCAAACATTCCGGCGCGACGGTGGCGGACGTCAATATGTTTCCGCTGAGCGACCGCCTCTTTCTGATCAGCGTGATCGACAACGGCAGCGGCTTTCCCATCCAGTCGGTCGATAACGGCCTCGGGCTGTCTTCCATTCGGGAGCGCAGCGCCATGCTCAACGCGAAAATCGTGATCGACAGCGAGGAAGGACGCGGCACAAAAGTGATACTCGAGGTTCCCTATGAAAAAGATTAAGGTGTTTCTGGCGGACGACCACAAAATTCTGCGCGAGTCGCTGGAGATATTGCTCTCGCAGAAAGAGAATATCGAGATGGTCGGCGCAGCGGGCGACGGGCAGGAGGCCTACCGGAAGATCTGCGAGCTCAAGCCGGATATCGCCGTGCTGGATATCACCATGCCCGGCCTGAACGGGCTGGACCTGGCGGAAAAACTCAAAGCCGAACTGCCGGATGTGAAGGTCGTGATCCTCACGATGCACAAATCGGGCGAGTTTGTCAGCAAAGCGCTCGGCGCGGGCGTGCGCGGCTATGTGCTCAAGGACAACGCGCTGGAGGAGCTGATCGAGTGCATCGAGTTGGTCTCCGAGCGCAAGATCTATCTTTCGCAGGACATCACGGATATCGTTGTGAGCGGATTTATCAGCCACAGCCGGGAAAATCCGGAGACGATCGAAAGCGCCGTCTCTTCGCGGGAAAAGGAGATCCTCCAGCTGCTGGCGGAGGGAAAATCCAACAAGGAGATATCGGATCTATTGAACCTGAGCGCGAAAACAGTCGAGACGCACCGCGCGAACATCATGCGAAAACTCGGGTTTCACAACATCACCGACCTTGTGCTCTACGCCGTGCGCAACCACATCATAGAACCGTAGGTACAGCATAAATACGGTAACTTTACAGGAAATACACCGCAAAAATCAGTTTTTACCGTATATGGCGCTCTGTTGAAATTCGATAAAATGCCTGTATCACAATATGGGGTGGAGGCGTTTTTTACGATGATCAATTCAGGGGATACTGCGTTTGTGCTGATTTGCGCGGCGATGGTGTGCTTTATGACACCGGGGCTCGCGTTTTTTTACGGCGGTCTGGTCCGCAAAAAGAACATGCTGACGATCATGATGCAGAGCTTTGTCGCGATGGGCGTCGTGGCGCTCATCTGGTTTGTCTGCGGGTTCAGTCTCGCGTTTGGAACGGACGTCGGCGGCGTGATCGGCAATTTTCGGTATGCGTTTCTCAACGGCGTCGGCATCGAGCCGAACGCCGCCTATGCGGGGACCATTCCGTTTGCGGCGTTCTTTCTGTTTCAGTTGATGTTTGCGGTGATTACGCCGGCGCTGATCACGGGCGCGTTTGCGGACCGCATGAATTTCAAAAGCTATCTGATTTTTCTGACGCTCTGGTCGCTGCTGGTCTATGTGCCCTGCGCGCACTGGATCTGGGGCGGCGGGTTCTTGCAACAGATGGGGGTTGCGGACTTTGCCGGCGGCATCGCGATTCATACGAGCGCGGGCGTGGCGGCGCTGGTTTCGGTCCTCGTGATCGGAAAGCGCAACATCCCGTCGAGCGAAACGACGAAGCCCGCCAGCATCAAGTTCTTCGCGCTCGGCACGGCGATCCTCTGGTTCGGCTGGTTTGGATTTAACGGCGGAAGCGCGCTTGCGGCGGACGGCAAGGCGGCCATCGCGTTTGTCAACACCGCGCTGGCCGGCGGAGTCACGATGCTGACCTGGCTTGCGATCAGCTGGAGCCATACGAAGCATCCGAGCCTGACGGAGTCGCTGACCGGCGCGGTTGCGGGGTTTGTCGCCATCACGCCCGCGGCGGGATATGTCTCGCCCGCGGCGGCGGTGCTCATCGGCCTCGCTGCGGCGTTTGTCTGCTACGGCGCGGTGCAGCTGCGCAAAAAGAAGGGGCTGGACGACGCGCTGGACGTGGTCGGCGTGCACGGCGTCGGCGGCATTCTGGGTTCGCTGATGGTCGGCGTATTCGCACAAAAGGCCATCGGCGGCGTGGACGGGCTCATCGCCGGAAATGCGCATCAGCTGCTCGTCCAGCTGATCGCGATTGCGATCGTTTCGGTCTATTCCTTTGCGCTGACGTTCCTGCTGCTCAAGGGCGTCAATCTGGTCTCGCGCGTTCGCGTTTCCGACGAGACGGAGCAAAAAGGGCTGGATACCCTCCTGCAGGAAGAGGCGTAATGCCGGCGGAGTGTGCGCATAGCCTGAGTTTGTCTGGACTGTAAAATACTAACAATCAAAAAATCCCGCGGACAATCGCCCTGCGGGATTTTTTCATGCTGCATGCGCGGAAGTAAAACGGTCCGCTCAAAGCTGATGATAGGGATATACCTTCGAACGGTTCTGATACACGATGATATCGCTGTTCAGGATTTTTCCTTCTTTGATATCGACCGCGCCGGAGATGACCTCGTTTTCAACGCCGCCGACAACGTCGTTCAGATAGGGCAGGAGCGCCTTTGAAATCTCCCAGGTCGCGCTGTCCCAGAGCAGCGTCGGCGTATGGTCCACGCCGTAATAGGTGATGTTTCCGAGCTCGACGACGGGGTTTGAAAACGTCGTCGGGCAGGCGAAGTCGAAACCCATCGCCCTGGAGCAGCTTACGTCGATGATCAGACAGCGGTTTGAAAAGCGCGGCGCGTCCTCTTCCGTGACGAGCACGATCGGCTTGACGGGGTTTTGCAGGATGCCATTGACGATGATATCCGCCGAGGAGAGCGCCTCCAGCATCGTCGTACGGCTTCCGTCCATGTTGACGACCTCGAATCCGCCGGATTCGGTTTCGACAAAATGCTTATAGGAAACGCCCGGGATCTGGTTTGCGACCAGGGCCGCCGGGCGCTGGGTATAGACCGTTATATCGTGAATGCCGTGCGAGCGCAGGGAGAAGATTGCGCCGCGGCTGACGGAACCGAAGCTGATGACGGCGGCTTTGCGCACCGGGCCGAAGTTGCCGTCGATTCCGGCGACCTCCAGCGCGTGCTGCACGCCGCAGTATCCGGCGAGCTCGTTGTTGCGACTGAAGGTGTGGATCAGCTCGCGCCCGCTCTGGTAATACATGTTTTCCCAGGCGATGAGCGTGAGTTTTTTATCGATGCCGAGCTGCGCGATGTAACGCTGCTGCACGCTGTGCAGCCAGCCCCAGACCAGCGCGCCGTTTCGCATCTCTTCAAAGTCCTCGATGACCGGTTTTGTGATGAGGACCGCGCCGAAGCCGCCGAGCAGTTTTTTCCGCTCCAGCGGACGATTGCCCGTCAGGGATTCGATCGTATCGTCGCTCATACCAAACGGCTTGCCGTAGTCCTTTTCAAAGAAAAGCTGGTTGCGGATGTCCTCGCGTATGCTTGCAATATGCTGTGGGTGGATGGGGCGTCGTCTTTCGTTTTCTTTTCTCGATGTGCCGATCACTGCAAAATTCATAGAACGATCTCCTTTGGGTCCGTGATGTGTTCGGTCGCTTCCGGTTCTCCTTTCGACAGCCTGCGAATGTTGCCGCTCAAAGCGGCGAAGCAAGCTGCACTTGACAATAAAAGGCTATCACAAACGCACGTCTTCGGCAAGGAAGGGGCGTAAGCGCCGCGGATACCGGCGCTCGTTACCGATGCGGCCAACGTAAAAGATAGAAAAAATTACTGAATTTAACATGGATCTGAACAGCTCTTAATATAGTTTTGAGACAAATATCGGATAATCAAATTGGGAAAATTTGTTTGAACGGGCCGTCGACAGGGACGATTGTGTAAATCGTTGAAGCCGTTTATTGGGAGGGAAGATATCATGAAACGTATTTTGGCCGTTCTGGCGGCCGTGCTGTTCTTAACCGCAGCGGCCGGCACGTTGCTGACGGGCTGCGCGGGCGGGGAGTCTTTCGTGATTCTGTCCGGCTCGGAAAACGAGGCGCTGGAGCCGATTCTGGACGCATTCGGCAGACAGAACCATGTCAAGATCGAAATGGTCTACAAGGGCTCCGTAGACATCATGAACCTGCTCGGCACGAGTACGATCAAGCAATATGACGCCGTCTGGCCCGCAAACAGCATCTGGATCAACATGGGGGATCGCAACCACATCGTCAAAAACGCGCAGTCCATCATGCGCTCCCCGATCGTGTTCGGAATCAGAAAATCCCTTGCAGAGGAGCTGGGCTTTACATCCGGGGATGTCTACGTGCGCGATATATTGCGCGAAATCCGCGGCGGCAGGCTCCGGTTTATGATGACGTCCGCAACGCAGAGCAATTCCGGCGCGTGTGCGTATATCGGCTTTCTCAACGCGCTTCTGGACAATCCGGATGAGATCACGCTTGAGGATTTGCAGGATGCGACGCTTCAAAAGGATGTGAAGGACCTGCTTTCCGGCGTTAACCGCTCGTCGGGCAGCTCCGGTTGGCTGAAAAAGCTCTTTTTAGCGGGCGACTATGACGCGATGGTCAACTATGAGAGCATGATCATCGAGGCCAATCAGGAGCTCGTTGCTGAGGGCAGGGAGCCGCTGTATCTTGTTTACCCCGTGGACGGGCTCGCGATTGCCGATTCTCCGCTTGGGATGATCGACAAGGGCGACGAGCGGTCTGCCGCAGTTTTTCAGAAGCTGACGGATTATCTGCTCGGCGACGAGGCGCAGCAGGAGCTCATGAACCTCGGCCGGCGCACGGGGTTCGGCGGATCGATCGAGGGCGCGGATCCGAAAGTGTTCAACCCGGACTGGGGCATCGACAGCGCGCGCACGCTCTCCGGCATCCGTATGCCGGATTCGGACGTGATCATGGCGGCGCTGGAGCTCTATCAGAGTGAGCTGAAAAAGCCTGCGTATACGATCTATTGCCTCGATTTTTCGGGGAGCATGAGCGGCGGCGGCGAACGCCAGCTCAAGCAGGCGATGGCGCTGATTCTGACCCAGAGCCAGGCGGAACAATACCTGCTGCAGGCGAACCGGGACGACGTGACGATCGTGATTCCCTTCAGCAGTTATCCGTGGGATCAGCTGCGCGTGGACGGCAGCGACGACAACGAACTGTATCTATTGGCAAACCAGATTGCAGGCTTAAGCCCGCTGGGCGGGACCGACATCTATTCACCCGCGATACAGGCGCTGGACCTACTGCAAAGCGTCGATACGGACCGGTATTTCTGCGCGGTCGTGCTGCTGACGGACGGGGAATCGAACACCGGCGCGTCCTATCGCGACTTTGCCAAAGCATATGAAGCGCTGGACAAAGACATCCCGCTCTTCGCCATCATGCTCGGCAACGCGTCCGAAAGCCAGCTGCAGCCGCTGGCGGATCTGACGCGCGGGAGCGTGTTTGAAAGCGACGGCGATCTGGTCTCCGCATTTAAAAAAGTGAAAGGATATAACTGAGGCGGACTTATGCAGAATGGCAAGCAAGGGATCCTGTCGGGCGCAGCCGCTTCCGCCGTGTTTCTGGCGCTGTTGTTTTTCGCCAAAGCCGGGTTGATCGTTTCGGTTCTGGCGGGGCTGGCGTCCTATCTGCTGTTTGCGTTTCTGATCTTCAGAAAGCGCACGGTGCGGATCGTTGCGGAAGGCGTAACGCAGGAGGATGTGGAGGAGGCGCTCGCCGAGGGCGACGAGAAGGTAAAGAGCCTCGAGACGTCGCTCTCCGGCATTCAGGACGAGGCGGTCGCCCGCCCGGTTCGGCAGATCGTCACGGTGGCCAGAGCGATCTATTCGGACATCCGGAAAGAACCGAAGAACATCAAGCAGGCGCGGAAATTCATCACGTACTATATGGACACGGCCGGATATATCGTGTCCCGCTATGTCGCGATCAACCAGGATAAAAACTATGTTGAAAACGGGGACGAGCTCGTGAAAAAGATCGCGGCGACGCTGGAAAACCTGAGCGCGGCGTTCGTCAAGATGAAATCCAGACTCATGGAGAACGATCTGTTTGAGCTGGAGACCGAGATCAAACTCCTCGAACAGACCATCAAATCGGAGGGATTCTGATGAAGAAGGGAAGAGCGGCCGGCATCATCCTGCTTGTCGCCGTGATCGTCGCGGCGGTGCTCATCGCATCCCTGACCGGACAGAGCGACCTGCTGCGCCTGCCGAAGAAGACGGTGACGGTCAGCGGCTATGTCGGCGGGGAAAAGATCGGATTTCTTGCGGACGAGCAGGTGCAGAAAATCCTGCGCGACCGGTACGGCATCGAGGTGGACTACACGAAGGCCGGATCGATCGAGATGGTCAGCGACTACGACCTGACGCATGTGGACTTTCTCTTTCCGTCCAGCCAGACGGCGTATGAGATCTTTAAACAGGCGCATGGCGGCCAGAGCGGCAAAAGCGAAAAGGTGTTTTTCTCGCCCATCGTGCTCTACAGCTGGAACGAAGTGGCCGAAGCGCTGGAGAAAAACGGGCTCTGCCAACGGCAGGCCGGCGGGTATTATACCGCCGATCTGGGGAAACTGGTGGAGCAGGTGCTCGCGGGCGCGAAGTGGAAGGACTTTGGGCTGGACATCTACGGCAACTTCAAGATCATTTCCACCGACCCGAACAAATCCAATTCGGGCACGATGTACGCCGCGCTGCTTGCCAACATCCTCAGCGGAAACGACGTTGCAGGCGAGACGGATATCCCGCGCGTTTCCGCTGAAGTCAGCCGCGTGTTCGGCCTGCTGGGGCAGATGGAATCTTCCTCCGGCACGCTCTTTACGCGCTATCTCAACCTCGGCATGGGCGAGAGTCCGATCGTCGTAGGGTATGAAAACCAGATCATCGAGTTTGCCGAGAGCGATCCCGCGCTCTGGGAAAAGGTGCGCGGCCAGGTCGCGCTGATCTATCCGGAGCCCACCGTCTGGAGCGAGCATTACCTCATTGCGCTGACGGACAACGGCAGAAAGCTGCTCGATGCGCTGGCGGACGAGGATATCATGCGGATCGCCTGGGAGAAACACGGGTTTCGGACAGGAAACTCCATCTACAGCATGGACGAAGCGGACCTGCAGGCGTTGGGCATCTGCCGGACGATTACGCAGGTGGTCCCGGTTCCGGACGCGGACAGCATGCTGCGGCTCTTGAAAATGATTGCATCAAATTAGGAGGAACACACCATGGAAACGACACAAAACGGCGAACTGATCCCACTGAAGACCGAACAGCTCACGCCGGAGGAGCGAAGCAGGGTGGACGATCTCATCCGGCAGATCGACATCGGCGATTCGCAGGCGATCATCCAGTACGGCGTGGCGGCGCAGAAGAGCATCTCCACTTTTTCGGACAACGTGCTCGAGCAGATCAAGGCCAAGGACGCCGGACACGTCGGCGAGATTCTGACGGACCTGATGCTGGACGTAAAAACGCTGGACGTCGACTCGCTGTCCCAGCACACCGGGTTCTTCGGCCGGCTCTTTGGCTCGCTGAAGCAGAGATACCAGCGGTTCATCGCGCGGTATGAGACGCTGAGCGTGCAGATCGAGCGGATCGTCAACGAGCTCGATGGCGCGAGGATGCAGCTGCTCAAGGACATCGCGCTGCTGGACGGCATGTATGACAAAAACCTGGAGTATCTCAAGCAGCTCGATCTCTTCATTCTCGCGGGCTCGGAAAAGCTGCAGCAGGTGCAGCAGAGCGTTCTGCCGCAGATGAAAGCGGAAGCCGAGCAGTCCGGCGATCCCGTCCTGGCGCAGAAGTTCAAGGACATGACGCAGCTGGCCGACCGCTTTGAAAAGAAGCTCTACGACCTGAAGCTCAGCCGCATGATCTCCATTCAGACCGCGCCGCAGCTGCGCATCATCCAGAATAACGACCAGTTGCTGGTGGAGAAAATTCAAAGCTCAATCCTCAATACGATTCCGCTCTGGAAAAACCAGATCGTCATCGCGATTTCGCTCTTTCGCCAGCAGAAAGCGCTGGAGATGCAGAAAAAAGTCTCCGAAACCACGGCGGAACTGCTGGAGAAAAACGCCGAACTGCTCAAGGAAAACTCCCTCGGCGTGGCAAGGGAGAGCGAAAAGGGGATTGTGGAGATCGAGACGCTCAAAAAGGTGCAGGGCGATCTGATCACCACGCTGGAAGAGACGCTTCGCATCCAGCAGGAGGGGCATACGCGGCGGATGCAGGCGGAGGCGGAGCTCTCCACGCTGGAGGGGGATTTGAAGAAAAAGCTGCTGCAGCTCAAAGACCAGGCTTCCTGACAAGGGGATCGATACGACAGCCGGGATGCAAGCCTTCTCGGCTGTCGCTTTTCATGGCCGCAACGGAGGCGCGTCCGCATGCCCCGGACAGCGGCGATGGACGATTGCGATTGCCGGGGAGATGGATGGAAGCCGGTATGAACGCGCATCAATATCTAGGATTTACAAACCTGTGACAATCTCTTTGCCAATGCCTGATAACATGAATCCTGGGGACCATTTTTGCGGCGGCAGCGGAGCGAGAATGGAAACCCATGCGGCGCATACTGCTCAGGAGGAACTCATCAATGCCTTTTTCGCCGATCGACTCCACGACATCTCTTACATCCGGCGGCGCAGACGAAACCCCGGATGAAAAGAGAGAGATGTTTTACTATATTTTGCAGAATCGCCTGGTATCGACCGTTTTTCAGCCTATCATTTCACTGCGAGACTGCTCCGTGCTGGGGTATGAGGCTCTGAGCCGGGGCCCGAAGGACACCGAATACGAAGACCCGCAAAAGCTGCTGGACCTGGCGCAGCAATACGAAGACCTCTGGGATCTGGAATATCTGTTTCGGTATAAGGCCCTCGAGTCGGCCGCGAAAATCGACCCCAAACACAAACTGTTTATCAACGTCAACCCCAACATCATCCACGACAAGATGTTCAGCCAGGGGTTCACGCGGCAGTATCTGGAACAGTTTTCCATAAAAGCGGAGCGGATCGTATTTGAGATTACGGAGCAGCAATCGATCGGGCGCTGCGAAGATTTTGTCAACGCGGTCATCCACTATAAAGAGCAGAAGTACAACATTGCAATCGACGACGCGGGGGCCGGATATTCCGGGCTGAACCTGATTTCCGATCTGCATCCGCACTACATTAAACTGGATATGAAACTCGTGCGAAACGTCAACCGCGATCACATCAAACAGGCGCTGATCAAAAGCATGTGCGAATTTGCTTCGCTGACGCAGACCGGGCTGATTGCGGAAGGGATAGAGACGGAAGAGGAGCTCAGCAAGCTGATTGAATTTGGCGTGAATTATGGGCAGGGCTATTTCATCCAGCGGCCGGATGCCGAACTAAAGCCGATTTCAGACGAGGTTTATAACATCGTTCTGGCCGTTAACGAGCGGAAAAACCGATTTGTCAGCACCAGAATCTATGATCTGTATATCAAAAACATCAGCAGGAAGACCTGCGCGGTCAATCCCGGCCTGCTCTGCCAGAGCGTGGAGACGATCTTCAAAGAAAACGAGCAGCTGCAGGGGCTATGCGTTGTGGAAAACGAAATAGTCGTCGGGGTGATTACCAAGAATAAATTCTATAAGCATCTTGGCGGACAGTACGGGTTTTCCCTTTTCCTGAAACGGCCGATCAGCTATATCATGGACCGCGAGTTTCTCAGTGTGGATTATCACGCCACCATAGACACGGTGGCAAGAAAGGCGATGGCCCGCCCGCTTGAGGAAGTCTACAATTTCATCACGGTCACCTGTGAAGGCAAATACTTCGGCACGGTATCCGTTATGGAGCTGCTGGGAAAAAGCATCGAAACGATGGTGCTCGACGCCAAAAACCTCAATCCGCTCTCGGAACTGCCCGGCAACGTGCTGATTGAAAAACAGCTGGAGCGGATCGTCGGGTATCAGCAGGATCTCATCGTGCTGTATTTCGATATCGATAATTTCAAGGCGTACAACGATGTATACGGCTTTACAAACGGCGACAGAGTCATTCGGTATCTCACAAAAATTCTGAAGGAGTCCGCGCCCGGGGACAATTTTATCGGACATATCGGAGGGGATGACTTCTTGATGATCGCGGCGCTGGATGTCGTCTCCGGCATCTGCGATGCGGTCATCAGCAAGTTTGACCAGGGGATTCATGCGTTTTATTCGAGCAAGGATTTCGCGGCCGGGTATATCCAGACGAAAAACCGCAGCGGGATGACGGAACTCTTTCCGCTGATGACGCTCTCTGTGGTCGGGGTGAAAGCAAGCGAGCATCGGGATATCTATTCTCTCGGAAAAGAAGCGGGCAAACTGAAAAAAATCTGCAAGCAGACGTCCGGAAGCTGCCGGATACTGCTGTGAGAAATATAAGCGGCGTAAGCCGCCCGAAAACGACGTTAGGAGAAACTCAATTGAACGAACTACGGTTTATCGACATCAGGAACAACCAGGAAATCAATGCGTATATCGCATCCGGCAACGCCGTGCTCGGCGCGCTGGGATACACGGACCATTCGCAGGCGCACGCGGGAAAAGCCGCAAACAACGCGGGGATGATTCTGCGGGAGCTGTGCTATGACGAAAAGACGATCGAACTTGCGCAGATCGCCGGCTACATGCACGACATCGGAAATACCATCAACCGAACCGATCACGCGCACAGCGGCGCGCTGATGGCGAGGCAGATCCTGAAGGAACTCGGCATGCACTACGACGATATCGCAATCATCACGTCCGCCATCGGCCATCACGACGAAAAGACGGGCACGGCGGTCCATCCCGTTTCGGCGGCGCTGATCCTTGCGGATAAAAGCGACGTTCATCGAAACCGCGTCCGAAACACGGTCAAGGAAAACTTCGATATCCACGACCGGGTCAACTACGCGGCGATTCGTTCCGTCCTCAGCGTCGACCGGGAGCACGCCGTGATTCAGTTGGATATCACGCTGGACGAGGCGATTTGTTCGGTTCTGGATTATTTCGAGATCTTTCTGCAGCGCATGATCATGTGCAGGCGCGCGGCGGAGATTCTCGAGTGCAAATTCAAGCTGACGGCAAACGATGTCAAAATCATCTAGCGGCTGCCGACGGCCGAACAAACGCCGCATCAGGCAAATTGGCAAGGACGCGCTGAAACGCGCTATGAAACACAAGCGAAAGGGAAGTATAATGTTGAAGACATTCGTACTGGACACCAACGTTCTCATCCAATCCCCATACTCGATTCTGTCCTTTGAAGAAAACAACCTCGTGCTGCCGATCGTCTGTCTCGAAGAGCTCGACGACATGAAAAACGACGACGGGGAGCGCGGCTCCAACGCGCGGGAGTGCATTCGCGTTCTGGAGCGGCTGAGGCTCGGCGGCAACCTGCTCGACGGCGTGCCGCTGCCGAACGGCGGAACGCTGCGCATCGAGCAGAATTATTCCGGCATTGAGCTGCCGAGCGGATTTCACGCGTCCAAGCACGACAACCGCCTGCTGAAGGTATGCATCGGCATCGCGAACGAGCAATCGCAGACGATACTGGTCACGAAAGACATCCTCCTGCGGCTGAAAGCGCAGCTGATCGGCATCGACGCCCAGGATTTTACAACGGAGCAGTCTCCCGCGCCGTCCGAACAATATACAGGCAGAGCGGAGGTCTATACCGCGGATGAAAAGCTGGCCGGGATCAAGAAAAAAGGGATTGATCCGAAGGATGTGTACCTCCTGTCGGGAGAAGAGAAAAAGCTGTTTGAACCGGTGGTCAACCAGTTCATCATCGTCCGCTCGGAGGTCAACGAAAGGAAAACGATTCTGGCGAGGTTTAACGGGACGCACATCATTCCGCTGAGCTACATTCGAAAAGAACCCTTCGGCGTAAAGCCGAAGAACGTGGGACAGTATTTTTTGCAGGAAGCGCTCATGACCAGCGCCGAGGAAGCGCCGCTGGTCATCGTCAAAGGGGCCGCCGGCACGGCGAAGACCTTTTATTCGCTCGCCGTGGGGATGGAGAAGATGCTGGAGGCCGACGAGCGGGAGTATCGGAAAATACTGCTGACCCGGCCGAATGTGCAGTTCGACGAGGATATCGGGTTTTTGCCGGGCAGCGAACAGGAAAAAATCGCCCCGTTTCTGCGGCCGGCCATCGATAATCTCGAATTGCTGGTTGACCGAAACGAAAAAGAGCGGTATAAAAGCGAAAAGGAACTGCATGGGAAAATAGACGAATTGTTCGACCGGGGGATCATCGCCGCCGAAGCCATGAATTTCATCCGCGGCCGTACGATTACCCATACGTACCTGATCATAGACGAAGCGCAGAACCTCACGCCGAAGCAGGCGAAAGGGCTAATTACGCGCGTCGGGCGGGGCACGAAGATCATTCTGCTGGGCGACCCGCAGCAGATCGACCATCCGCTGCTGGACGAGCGCACCAACGGCCTGAGCTTTGCCGGGGAACGCATGAAGGGCAGCAGCTATTGCTGGCAGATCACCATGCTGCAGGAGGAGTGCGAGCGCTCGGTGCTTGCAGCGGACGCCGCCAACCGGATGTAAACGACCCGGCGCCTGCCGGTCTTTATGAAATGGATCGAACACGGAACACCCAAATACAGCGGACGAAAGGAAGTACGGCACATGGACATCATCATCATCGGCGCGGTAGCGGCGGGCACGTCCGCCGCGGCAAAGGCGAGGCGAAACAGCGAGGACGCGCAGATCACGGTCTATGAAAAGGACCGGTTCATCTCTTACTCCGGCTGCGGCATGCCTTACTATCTCGGCGGCGAAGTGGTGCGCGCGGAGGCGCTGACGCCGCGCGATCCGGAGTTCTTTCGAAGCAAATACAACGTCGACATCAAGATCGGACACGAAGCGCTCTCCATCTCTCCGAAGACGAAGACCGTTTCGGTAAAGAATCTGCAGACCGGAGAACTCTTCGATAAAAGCTACGACAAACTCGTCATCGCGACGGGCGCGCGCGCGGTGGTTCCGCCGATTCCCGGGAAGGAGCTTGCGCATGTGTTCACGCTGCGCAACATCGGCGACATGCTGCGCATCAAGGCGTATCTGGACGGAAACAAACCGAAGACGGCGGCGATCATCGGCACGGGGTTTATCGGGCTGGAGGTCTGCGAAAGCCTTCTCCGGCTTGGAATGCAGGTTACATTGCTGGAAAAGCTGCCGCAGGTAACGCCGGGGCTGGACGCGGATATGGCCGGATATGTGGAAGAGCACCTCGTGAAAAACGGGGTGAAGGTGCAGACCGGCGCCGCGGTGGCAAAGATCACCGAGCGCAGCGTGGTTCTGGCCGACGGAAGCGAAATAGACGCCGAACTCACGCTGCTTGCCACCGGGGTGAAACCCAACGCCGAGCTCGCCGCCGCGGCGGGGATTCAGCTCGGCGCGTCGGGCGCGATTCTGGTCAACGAGCGCATGGAGACCAACCTGCCGGATATCTCCGCCTGCGGAGACTGTACCGAGCAGTTTCACGTCGTGACGGGAAAACAGGTCTACCGCCCGCTTGGCTCCACGGCGAACAAGACGGGGCGAATTGCGGGCGACTGCATCACCGGTGGGAGGCTCGCGTATCGCGGCACGCTCGGCACGGGCATCTTCCGCGTGCTGGGGCTTGCCGTCGCGCAGACGGGGCTCAGCGAGCGCGAGGCGCGGGCGGCCGGCTACGATGTCGTTGTGTGCCACAACATTAAGCCGGACAAACCGGAATACTACGGCGGCAAAGAGATGGTGATCAAAGCGGTGGCCGACCGATCGGACGGGCGCATACTCGGCGCGCAGATCGTCGGATACGACGGCGTGGACAAGCGGATCGACGTGCTGGTCACCGCCATTTCGTTCGGAGCGAAAGCGGAGGATCTGTTTTATCTCGACCTGGCCTATGCGCCGCCGTTTTCGACGACGAAGGACCCCGTGATGTACACCGGCATGATCCTTGAAAATGCGATTCACGGCAGCAGGCCGCTCATGTCCGCGGAGGAGCTGATCGAACGCCAGCGCACGGGAGAGGGCGTCACGGTGGTGGACGCGCGCATCGCGCCGCAATATGAAACCGCGCATGTCGACGGGGCGGTCAGCATTCCGCATGCCGACCTGCGGGACGCCGTGGACACGCTTGACCGCGAATCGGTCGTCGTCACCTATTGCAACAAGGGTACAACTGGCAACGCGGCGCAGAATATCCTGATCAACAAGGGCTTCAAGCGCGTGTATAACCTCTCCGGCGGAATGAAGCAATACAGCATCGTTCGAAAAAAACGGCCGCAATGATCGCGGCCTCCGGCCCGCGCTTTGCCGAAAATCACCTGGACGGCGGCTCAAGGGGTGAGACTTGCCCTTCATTTTACATGCATAATGCCTGCGCTTTACACTGTCAAGGTACAATCAACATGACGAACACGGAAGCGCCATGGAGGTTACGCATGAAAATCGCATATTTTTCGGATACGTTTTACCCGCAGATCAACGGCGTGTCGAACACGCTGTCCTATCTGAAGAAATATCTGGATCAGCACGGCGTCGAGTACCGGTTTTACATTCCGGACTATGAAGACGCCGCGCAAAGCGACGACCCGAGGCTCATCCGCTCAAGAGGCGTGCCGCTTCCGATCTACAGCGACTGCAGACTGACGCTGCCATGGCTGCCCAGACTCAACAGCCTGATGGACGCCTTTCAGCCGGATTTGATCCATCTGGCGACCGAATTCGGAATTGGCGTGATGGGCAGGTATTATGCGCGCTCCAAGCAGATTCCCATCGTGTCCTCCTATCACACGAACATCGATCAATACACCAGATACTATCCTTCGCTTACGCCGCTCAAGGGAAACGTGAAGGAGTATTTCAAGTGGTTTCACCGGCGCAGCCGCCGCATCTTTGTCCCGACCGACGAAACGAGAAAGCACCTGCAGTCCGAAGGGTACGCAAACCTGTCCATCTGGTCGCGCGGCATCGATACCGCGCTGTTTTCGCCGACGCGGCGTTCGGAAGAGTTTCGACGCGCACACGGGCTGACGGGTAAGACCGTCGTGCTCTATGTCGGGCGCGTCGCCGCGGAAAAGGACATCGATATCCTGCCCTCGGTGATCCGTACGGTGCAGGCGCGGCATCGGGACGTGGTCTTCGTCGTCACGGGCGACGGACCGTATCTGCCCGCGCTGAAAGCCGAAGCTCCGGAGGACACGGTATTCACGGGCTTTCTGCGCGGGGAGGAGCTCGCGCGGGCATATGCCTCCAGCGATCTCTTCCTTACGCCGTCGAGCACCGAAACCTTCGGAAACGTCGCGCTGGAGGCGATGGCCTCCGGACTGCCGGTCGGCGCCGCGGACGCGGGCGGATTTCGCAATATCGTCCGCCACGGGGAGGACGGCCTTCTGGCGGCGCCGCGGGACGAGTGCCTTTTTGCCGACGCGCTGTGCCGCCTGATTGGGAACCCGGAAACGGCGGCGGCGATGGGGCAGCGCGCGATTGAGACCGCAAACAAGCGATCCTGGGACGGCATCTTCGAGCGGCTGCTCGACGATTACGGCCAGGCGGTCGGGCGCGGCCTGGCGGCGTCCTGACGGAAAGTCTTCCGCGCCGCATTGCGCAGAGAAGCGCGCATGATCACGAAACCATTTGCAGAATATGCCGCGCGCGTTTGACTGGCATACGATGACGACGAAAAAAGGGTGTCTGTTTTTGGCAGGCTGCATTTTTCCAGTTCACAGGCCGCATCGGTTGACATTCCTCCCGTTCGGGGGTAGCATGAGAACGTCAGATCAAACAGTATCGCATGTGACAACGAAAACCGAACAGGAGGATTCGCCGGATGGAAAGCATCGGATTTATCGGACTGGGGATTATGGGCAAGCCGATGGCGCTCAACTTAATTCGCGCAGGGTATGTGCTTACGGTATACGACATCAACCCCGAACCGCTGGAAGAACTGAAAAAGGCCGGGGCTATGATTGCGGCTTCCGGAAAGGAAGTTGCCCGGAACAACGCCATATTGATCACCATGCTGCCGAACTCCCCTCATGTGAAAGCCGCCGTGTTTGGTGAAAACGGCATTTTTGAAGGAATCCGGCGCGATGCCATCCTGATCGACATGAGTTCGATCGCGCCCGCGGCGTCCAAGGAAATTGCGGAAGGCCTCGCGAAAAAAGGCGCGCATATGCTGGATGCTCCGGTAAGCGGCGGGGAACCCAAGGCGATCAACGGCAGCCTGGCCATCATGGTCGGCGGGCGAAAAGACATATTTGACAAAGTGTACGATATCCTCATGGTCATGGGCGCGTCCGCCGTGCTCTGCGGCGACATCGGCGCGGGAAACACGACGAAGCTGGCCAATCAAATCATCGTAGCGGCGAACATTGCGGCGCTGGGGGAGGCGCTGGTGCTCGGCAAAAAAGCCGGGGTCGATCCCGGGGAGATCGTCAAAGCCATACGCGGCGGCCTTGCGGGCAGCACCGTCATGGATGCAAAAGGGCCCATGATGACCGCCGGCAATTTTACGCCGGGATTTCGAATTGCGCTGCACATCAAGGACCTGAACAATGTCCTCGAGACGGGGCACGAATACGGCGCGCCGCTGCCGCTGACTTCCACGGTCATGGAGATGATGCAGTGGCTGAAAGCCGAGGGGCTCGATGCGCTGGATCACAGCGCGCTGGTGAAGTATTATGAAAATCTGGCGGGCGTTTCCGTGAGCGAACAGTGACCCGTCTTACGCGGATAGCCTGAAGAGAAGCATAAAAAGCGCCCGCCTGTGTTCAGGCGGGCGCTTTTTATGCTTGCCGCTCAAGCGGCCGCGGCGTTACAGGACCATGCGATAGATGGCCAGCACGTCCTGCCAGCGGAGCTTTTTCAGACCGCCGATGGGCCTTTCCTCGCCAAACGCCGCGCCGGTCGCTTTTTTTGCCATCTCCTCCAGCCGGGTTTCGTCGATGTCGAGATCTCTGAGGGAGCCCGGCAGCCCCAGACGCGCGAAAAATGCGGCGAGGCGTGAAATGCCCTCCTCGACGAGCGCGTCGGGATCGCGAAAGCTGCCGTCCACGCCCATGACGTTGACCGCGAACTGCACAAACATTTCGATGTTGTCCCGATAGACATACCGCATCCAGCCTGGCGTCAGGACGGCCAGCCCCGCGCCGTGCGCGATGTCGTAGATGGCGGACAGCTCGTGCTCCATGCCGTGGCAGGCCCAGTCCTGCTCGCGCCCCATGCCGACGAGCCCGTTGTGGGCGACCGTGCCCGCAAAACCGAGCTCGCTCCAGGCGTCGTAATCGCGCATATCTTTCAGCGCGGCCGGCGCGTTTTTCATGAGCGTTTTCAGTGTCGCTTCGCAGAGCCCGTCCGTCAGGTCCGTATGGGTCGTGTTGGTGAAATAGCGCTCGAATACATGGCTCATCATATCCGCAACGCCGTAGCCAAGCTGCGCCTTCGGCAGCGTGAAAAACAGCTCCGGATTCAAGACGCTGAAGACCGGCCGCAACAGCGGGCTGCCGTAGCCGTATTTCAGCTGCTTCGCTTCGTTGGTGACGACCGTATCGCCGCTCGACTCGCTGCCCGCGGCGGGAATCGTGAGAACTGTGGCGACGGGCAGCGCCCGCTCGATCGCCGCGCCGGATTCATACAGATTCCAGACATCGCCGTCGTAATATACGCCCATGGCGATCGCTTTGGAAGAATCGATCACGCTTCCGCCGCCGACGGCCAGAATGAAGTCGACCTGTTCGCGCCGGCAGAGGTCGATTCCCTCGTGAACGAGCGACAGACGCGGGTTTGGCATCACGCCGCCGAGCTCGACGAACGCGACGCCGCTGCTTGTCAGAGAGGCGGCGATGCGTTCGTACAAACCGCTCTTTTTGACGCTGCCGCCGCCATAGTGGAGCAACACTTTTTTTGCGCGGGGCTTGAGCAGCTCTCCGACGCGGCTCTCCTCGCCTTTGCCGAACAGGATGCGTGCCGGCGCGTAAAAATTGAAATTCAACATGTTATCCGCTCCTTTTTCGCAGTTACCAGGCGATGGTGTCCGGATCGGCCGCGTAACCCACGCAGCCCTTCAGATCCGCGATGATCTGCATGTCCGCTTCTTCCAGCTCGAAATCGAACACCTTCGTGTTCTCGACGGCGTGCGCCAGCGAAATCGCCTTTGGCAGCGGCAGAAATCCGTTTTGCAGGCTCCAGCGGATGCTGATCTGCGCGATGGAGCGCCCGTATTTTTCGGCCAGCTGCTGCATCTGCGGCACTTTGAAGATGTTGCCGACACCGAGCGGGCTATACGCCTCGAGCTGGATGTGATTGGCGCGGCAGTAGCGGACCACTTCGTCCTGCGTATCGCCCGGGCAGAGGCGGATCTGGTCGACCATTGGCGGAATCACCGCCGTCTCCATGAGCGCGTCGAAGTGGTGTGGGCGAAAGTTGCTTACGCCGATGGCGCGGATGCGGCCCGCACGGTAAAGCTCTTCAAACGCTTTCCAGGAGCCGGCGTTCGCCTCCTGCCAGCGATCGCGAAAAGCGACCGGATTGGGCCAATGGATCAAAAACAGGTCCAGATAATCCAGATCCAGCCGGCGGAGCGACTGCTCGAAGGCGGCGAGCGTGCGATCGTACCCATGCTCACCGTTGATCAGCTTTGTAGTGATAAAGAGCTCGCTTCTATCGACGCCGCTGCGTTTCACCGCGATGCCGACGCTCTCCTCGTTGCCGTATCCCTGCGCCGTGTCGATATGGCGATAGCCCGCGGCGATGGCGTTGAGGACGGAAGAGACGGTGATTTCGCCGTTTGGCATCTGCCACGTGCCGAACCCGATACAGGGAATGGCAACGCCGTTGGATAAGGTGTACGTATCAGTCAATGCGTTCATTACAAAGCCTCCTGTTGTATTTCTTGACAGATCGATTGTCTTGGTATAGCGTAAGGATAAACCTTAATGTTTACTCTAAGTCAATAGTCGCAAACAAGTTTTCAAGCGTAAGTTTTCAAGGGAGAAATGAAATGGGATATTCAGTCAAGACCGTATCGGAACAAGTCAACCTGAGCCCGCACGTGTTGCGGTATTATGAAAAAGAGGGGCTTTTACCGCAGATCAAACGCACAAAGAGCGGAATTCGGCAGTATTCCGATTCGGATCTGGACTGGATCGGGCTGATCTGCTGCCTGAAAAACACGGGCATGTCGATCAGGCAGATCCGCGATTTCGTCACGCTGAGCCAGCAGGGGCCGGAAACGCTGCGAACGCGCTGCGAAATGCTTCAAAAACACAAGTGCGACGTGCAGCGGAATATCGAGGAGATGAACCGGCATCTTGAGAAGGTGACCCACAAAATCGAGTACTTTACGCGGCAATACGAAGCGTATGCCGAGTCCGAACAGGAGACGCAAAAGCCCGCGGACGCGCTCGTAAAATAAAAACCCGTGTTGCGGGGTTCTGCGTTTCCTAATATAAAAGCAAACCGCCTTTCTGTGGACTGAATCGTCTTTTTCACTTTCAGTAATCCGGCGAGCCAGATCAGGCTTGCCTTCCGGGGGGGAACCGTGAAACGATACAGCGAAAACGAGAAGCCTTTTGTCTACGCCGCGTTTTCAGGCCTCGACGCGCAGCAAGCGATGCCGATCCTGCAAAAAATCGAAGAGAGCGATGTTTCGGTCTGGTTTTCAGACGGATTCAGCAAAAAGGAGATCCGGCGTCTGGAAGCGGCGTATTCCTGCGTCATTGTGCTCTCGCGTCATGCGGCGCGCGACGAGAAGGTTCGGCGCTGCATACAATACGCAGTCCGGTTCAATAAAAAAATTCTCTGCATCTATCTGGAACCGACGCCGCTCAGCCCGGGGCTGGACCTTCTGCTGAACGCGCTGCAGTCGATCAACAGAGCAGACTATCCAGACGAGGCGGGTTTTTTCGATAAACTGCTGAGCGCGGAGGTCTTCTCAGGCATGCAGGTCACCGCCGCGCAAAAGCGGTTTGCCAGACGCCGCGGGCTTGCTTCGGTATTTGTGCCGATCGCCGCCGCCGCGGTCATCATGCTCACCGTCGTGTATCCGCTGCTGATCGCGCCTTCGGTGCTGGCGGCGTCCGGCAGCCTCAGCAAGGTTGGCTTTGGAAACCTCAGCCTGTCCGAGCTGGCCGCAATGGAGGAGCTGAATGTCGTAGGGGACCGGACGTTCGACCAGTGGTGTTACGCGTACTATACGAGCGACGCGAAGGACGAGGTCTTTGTCAACGAAATCAGCGACGTCGTGCCAACGGGGAACATCAGCGACATTACGGACCTCGCATTGCTCAAAAACGTAAAGGTGATGACCTTCGCGGCAAACCAGGTTTCGGATATTACGCCGATTTATCGGCTCAAATCCCTCGAATGGCTCGCGCTGAACTGCAACCCGATCACGTCGATCGAAGGGATCGAGGCGCTTCAAAACCTGGTTGCCGTTTCGGTGTCCGGCACCGAGGTGAGCGATATATCGCCGCTGTTCGACATCCCGTCTCTGGTCTATCTCTCGTTCGAATACACCTATGTAAATAGCATAGAGGGCATCGAACGCCTGCCGCATCTGCTGGGATTCAACCCCGGCAGGTCGAATCTGACGGATCTCTCGCCGCTGAATCGAATCGACTTTTCTTATGTGAACGACACGGAAGGGTTCCGGTTTGCGGCGGATGAATCGCTCATTCAGGACTTTTCTCCGCTGCAGCGCATCCCGAAATTTCGCGATCTCATCGTGACCATCGACCGGGTCGATCGCATCCTGCCGTATGTGCAAAATAAATACGTCCACACGCTTCTCCTTCGGGGAAGCGATATTCGATCGATCGAAGAACTGTCCTCGCTCGAAGGCCTCGAGGTGCTGTATCTCAACGACAGCAGGAAACTGACGTCGCTCGAAGGCATCGACCGGCATCGCGATCTGACCGAGATAGAGCTCATGAACTGCCCGAACATCAGGGATTTTTCGCCTCTTTTGGAGCTGCCGAACCTGAACATTGTGCGGCTGACCGTGGGAATGGAGCCGCTGGCGTCGGCGCAGCTCGCCGGCGCGCCATTTGAAATTCTCTATGTGGAGTAAAAAAACGATGGATCGTATCTTGTATTGCTCCTACGAAGGCGCTCAGCCGTATGTTTTTTTGCAGTTCGGCGAAGCGGACAGAACGGAAGCCGCCCGGCTCGTGAATACGCTGATCGACCAGCGATTCCGGGTCTGTTACGACGAAAACGGCAAAGCGATGCCGGATGCGGAGCGGCTGGCGGAGCGAATCCAGGACTCCGAACTGGCGGTCTTTCTGCTCTCCGCCGACGCGCTGAAAAGCCTGGCGTTTCGAAGCAGCGTGAACTATGCAATCAGCCGCAGCAAAAAGGTATTCTGCATCTATCTGGACGATCAGAAGCCCGGATACGGGCTGGAACTGCAGCTGGCGAACATTCCCGGCGCGAAGCGAAGCGATTATCCGGACACGGGCGCGCTGGTCGAGGACATCCTGCTCTCCGGCTCCTTTCTGCAGACCATGCGCGGAGACGACGCCAGAATTCCGATTCAGACCAGCCGGAAGAAGAAGGCGGCGATCGCGGCGCTGGCCGCCGTTCTGGCGCTGTTTGTCATTGCAGGCGCGGGCATTGCCGCCTATCGGATCAACTATCAGAACTCCATGGCGGGCCAGATTGAGAAGCTGACGGAGGCCGATTATCTGGACCTTTCGAACGGCGATGCTTCGCTGATCGATCTGCTGGCGGGGAAAACCGTCAAAACGCTGATTGCGCGAAACATGGGGCTTCAGGACATCGACGCGCTGCGCACCGTTTACTGCGAAGAGCTGGATTTATCGAACAATCCGCAGATCAATACGCTGGAACCGCTGCTTGAAATCGAAAGTCTGAAAATCGTTCGGGTGTCGCAGGACATGTATCCCGCGCTGATCAGAATCGGCGGGCGGCACGCGTTTCAAATCGTGATCACCGAATAGGAGACCGGCATGAGCGAATTTGTCAGAGCCTATGAGGGAGAGAAACCCTATATCTTTGTAAGCTACGCGCACCGGGACCGCGACGCGGTGCTCCCCGTGATACGCGAACTATACGGGCGCAACTACAGAATCTGGTATGACGAGGGCATTGCGCCGGGAAGCGAATGGCCGCACAACATCGAACTGCACCTTGGCCGCGCCGCGGCGGTGATGGCGTTTGTATCCGGTGCTTATGCGGACTCGGTCAACTGCAGAAAAGAGCTGATGACGGTTCCGCCCGGGATACCGATTATTCCGATTGAGCTGGACGGCGTGTCCGCGCATGCGCTGCTGCCGGGCAAGGAGGCCGTCCGGATGACGGACGGCTGGATCGAGAGGCTGGAAGCCGAAGGCAGGCTGAGCGGCGCGCTCATCGGCGACGGCGTCGAAGGATATCAGTATGCGATCGATCGTCAAAAGAGCTTCAACGTGTGGAATCTGATGCTGGGGCTGGCCGCCGTGCTGACCGTCGCGTTCTCCGTGTCGCTGTACGGGCTTTACGACGGCTGGTTCGACGGGATGCTGCCGGCCAGACAGCCTGTCGTCCAGACGGCGGCGCCGACGGCGACGCCGCAGGAAGCGATATCGATCGACGACAGCCTGATCGGCAGCGTTCTTCCGGTCCGGTTCTCGTCGGACGAAGAAAAAAGCGCGGTATATAAAAAACTCGGCTGGGAGCAGCCGTACGAGATGACCTACAAGGATCTGGTCAATATGGAATCCGTGGATCGTCTGGAGATCGGGGACGAGCCGATCTCCGACATCGGCTTTGCGGCGTATCTTCCCAATCTGCAGATGATCACGCTGAACAGTTCGTATATCCGGGACCTCTCCCCGCTGATCGAATGTCCGCGGTTGCAGACGGTTCTGGTCAGCGCCGATATGCTGCCGATGACCATTCCGGAAGACAGGAGCTTTGCGGTGGAGGTATCATAGCCGCCGATTTATTGGAAGCCATATGACATGAAATGCCAGCAAGGCAATCGCGGAGGTGCGCTTTGCCGGCTCCATCGATGCCTTGGACGGTCAGGGAAAAGCGTATTGACATCTTCTCAAAATTAATATTGAAGCGGGTGACAGCAGTATGAAAACACCGGAAAAACAGGCCGCGAATCCAAAAAACACGGAGGAGCCGTCGTTTTTGGAAACGTTCGGGTTTCTCCTCAGTTCCTCGCAGATCGGTCTGGTGATCACCGACGCCAACGGGACAATCAGCAGCTTTAACAAAGCGATTCAGGACTTGCTGGGGATTCAAATCGAAGAATACCGAAACAAAAACGTATGCGATCTATACGCGCACCCGGAGGATCGACAGCGACTTTTGGATATTCTCGCGGTGTCGGGAACGGTGCGGAATTTTGAGGTCGAGATCAAGCACAAAAACGGCTCGCTGCGGACCGTTCTTGCCAACATCGACTATATCGAGCTCAATGGGGAGCATGTGCTGCTCACCTCGCTGTACGACATTACGCAGTACAGCGCGGCGCAGAAAAGAAGGATCAAAAGCGATGAGAATTACCGGACGCTGTTCAGCAATGCGCCGGTGGGCATCACCGTTACGGATATCAAAGGCAATCTTCTGATCAGCAACAATGCCATCAACGAATTGCTGGGCTACAGCGCGGAAGAGCTGAAGAGAATCAACGTGCGCGACTTCTATCGGATCTCAGACGACAGAAAGCAGCTGCTGGAACTGACGAACCGGCTGGGCAGCGTGCGCGATTTTGAAACGGTTTTCCAGCATAAAAACGGCGCTCCGATCTCGGTATTGCTGAACATGGACATCATAGAGTTCAACGGAAAAGCAAATATGCTGCTGACTTCGATTCGCGATATCACATATCTGAAGTGCACGGAAGAGGAGCTGACCAAGGAACGCGATTTTTCAAACGCGGTTCTGAACATCGCCGCGACGCTCACGGTGGTGATCGATCATAGCGGGGTCATCCTGCGGTTTAACCGCTCCTGCGAACTGGCAAGCGGCTATTCCGCCGATGAGACCATCGGCGTGAATCTGGCGGACACGCACTTTTTCGAACCCAATATCACGCTCGCCAAGATCGAGAAATTGCTCAGCGGCGACTATCCCGGCGTATATGAAACCGTGCTCGTTTCAAAAACTGGGAACAGGAGGCTGATCTCCTGGACGTTTGCCTCCATTCTTGACCACGAGGGGCGCGTGGAGTTCATTATTGCCACGGGCATCGACATCACCGAGCGGCAGAAAGCGGAGGACGACCTGAAAGTCGCCAATGAAAAACTCGCGTCCTGGGTTAAAGCGCTCGAGGAGCGAACCGAAGAACTGAATCAGCTGAATGAGATGGGCGAGCAGCTCCAGAGCTGCCAGACCATCGCCGAGGCCTGCAGCATCAGCATTCAATATATCCGGAGGATTTGTCCGGCCAGCGGCGGCGCGCTCTATCTGGTGAAAGAGTCGCGGAACATTGCCGAGGCGATGGGCAGCTGGGGCGAGCAATCCTACACGCAGCAGACGTTTGACCTGATGAGCTGCTGGGCCATCCGGCGCGGACGGCAGCATCTCGTCGACGCGAACCATCCCGGCCTGCTCTGCGGGCATATCAGCGGACCCGAAGACGGCCAGTACCTCTGCGCCCCGCTGACGATCAATGGCGAGGTGATCGGGATTCTACACCTCAACCATGTCGTTGCGCCCGATCCCGACCGCGAAAATATGGAGCAAGCGCTGTATACCGAGCACAAGGCGCAGCTCGTTACGATGATTGCGGAGCATATTGCGCTTGCGCTGTCCAACCTGAAACTGAAAGAAACCCTGCGCCAACAGTCGATTCGCGATGCGCTGACTGGGCTGTATAACCGCCGCTATATGGAGGAAACGCTGGAACGGGAGCTGAGCCGCGCCGCGCGGGAAACCCTGCCGGTCGGGGTTATGATGTTTGACATAGACCACTTCAAGAATTTCAACGATCTGGAAGGGCATGACGCCGGCGACGAACTGCTGCGCGAGCTTGGAGTGATGCTCAACAAGTCCATTCGCGGCTCGGACATCGTCTGCCGGTATGGCGGGGAAGAGTTTCTGGTCGTTCTGCCCGGCGCGACAAAGGAAAACACGCGGCTCCGCGCGGAAGAGCTGCGGTTGGCCGCAAAGGGGCTGCTGGTTTATCATCTCGGGAAACCGCTGGCGAAGTGCACGATATCGATCGGCGTCGCCGCCTATCCGGAGGATGAAATCTCCGTTGAGCGGCTGCTGAAGGCCGCCGACCAGGCGCTGTATCGCGCGAAAAACGAGGGACGCGACCGCGTCGCCGTAGCGACATAACGAACGCATGCTCTCCGGCAGCCGAACCGAACAATAATCCTTTGGCGGAAGTTGAAAAAAATAACAATCAAAATCAGAAAGAACACGGGACGCGATGCTGCGCCTCGTGCTTTTTTCTCTTGGTTCGGCTGTTCGGCTCTGCGAACTTTGCTGTTCGATTGCAGTGTCCGATTCCGGGAAAGACTCAAAACGAACAAAATAGAACAAAATAGTTGACGATTATTTGATAAATAATGTTCGAATTCGTTGACAACGAACATATGCGCCATTATAATGACAACAAGATCAGATCTGATTATTTTGTTGACTCCTGTATCGGAAAAATTGCAGGAGAAATGGGAGCAAGCATTTATCGACAGCCAAAACCGGATTATACTAATATATGGAAGGGGATGGATGACGGACAAAACGGCTGGCGGCCGGCGCTGCAACGCGGTACCCCGCGCCAAACAGCACGCCGAGCCGGAGAACGAAGCGCACATCAACACAATCACAATCGAACAGTTCACCGATTCCGATGAACGGTTGAAAAAAATCCCCACTTTTCAGGAAGGGTCAAATGGAGGGAATCATGAAAGAGCATCTGATAGCAAATATGACATGGCCGGAAGCCGAACAAAGCATCAAAGAGGCCAGGGCGGTGATCCTTCCGCTGGGGTCAACCGAACAACACGGATATCATATGGCCGTGGGTACAGACACGGTGGTGAGCGATTATGTCTGCCTGGAGTTGGCAGCGCGTACGAATTGCGTTGTATTACCTACGCTTCCCTATGGCCAGGTGTGGTCCGCAAAGGGATTTCCCGCGACCATATCTCTCCATCAGAGCACGTTCATTCAGATTGTCAAAGATATTGTGGTCAGTCTCGAGCAGCAGGGCGCGCGAAACATCATTCTGTTTTCAGGGCATTATGGCAACATGCAGCCCAGCCGGGACGCCGCGAGAGAGCTGATGGACGAATATGGCTACCGGAACGTATGGTATCTTGGTTATATGAACGTCGAAAAATACAATGCGGCGCTGATGCAGACGCAGCTGTGGAACAAAAAAACATTCCACGCGGCGGAGCTGGAGACCTCGATCATGCTGCACATATCGCCTGAAAAGGTGCGAATGGAAAAAGCAGTGCGCGAGGAGCCGGAGGTTCCGGCGGGTCTGGATCTCAGGCCGATACACTGGAAGGAATTCTCGCAATCCGGCCTGTTTGGAAACGCTGCATTGGCAACGGAGGAGAAAGGCAAGCAATATTTAGAGTGGTGGCTGAACGACCTGACGCAAATCGTTACGCAGAATATCGGCTGACGGCATCCGCGCAAAATCGCGCGGTATCACGGGATTCTAGTATGGGAATTAAAAACAGGAGGTTATCACAGTGCAAATTTTGAACGGATTCAAAATCTTCATGGGTCAGTTTGAGCTGATCATGGGCCTGATCGTATTGGTCGGTTTGCTGGTTCAGAAAAAGGGCGCCGGCGATGTGATCAAGGGCGTCGTTAAGGCGATCGTAGGCGTTATGATCCTCAAACAGGGCTCGACGCTTCTGCAGTCGGCTTACCGGCCGGTTATGAACATACTGAGCAAGGCGTTTAATATCACCGGTGTTGTGACGGAAAACTACGCCGGCATGGCCGCCATCAACAGCAATCTGGTGGAGACCGTTCTCAGCGTCATTCCGATCGTCATGCTGGTCGGATTCCTGATCAACCTGGCGTTTGCGCGCTTTACGCCGCTCAAATACGTGTTCCTCAGCGGGCACACGATGCTTGCGTTCTCAACGCTGGTCGTTTGGCTCTTCTACTGGTTCTTCAAAGTGGAGGGCGTCATGCTGGTGCTTGCGTCCGGCCTGTTCTGCGGCATGTACTGGACGGTCATGCCCGCGTGGGTACACCGGTACGCCAAACCGTTTGTCGGAAACGACTTCACGCTCGGCCACATCAGCGGCACCTCCGCCGTGTTCAGCACATGGGTTGGCAAGCTGATGGGCGGATACAACAAAAAGACGAATCCGAAGATTCACGACGAAGACGAAGACACCATGCAGTTCAAGGGCTTCGCTACGATTTTCAACGATTCGACAGTCGTAACCTGCCTGCTGATGACGGTTGTTCTGGGCGGTATTGCCTTAATCGCCGGGAAGGATTATATTGTTGAGCAGCAGCAGATCGCAAATATCACGTCCAACTGGGTGGTCTATACGCTCGAGCTTGGCGCGAGCTTTACGGTCGGCATCGTGGTCCTGCTCACCGGCGTTCGCATGATGATTGCAGAGCTGGTTCCCGCATTCAAAGGAATCTCCGACAAACTCATTCCGAATTCTGTCCCCGGCCTCGATATGCCGATCTTCTTCCCGCTGGCGCCGCTTTCCTCGATCCTCGGTTTCATCGGCGCGTTCGTGGGCGAGTTCGTCGGATTTGCAATTCTGCTTGCGGTCGGTTCCCCGATTCTGATGATCCCGGGCATCATCGCGACGTTCTTCGACGGCGGTATCGCCGGTGTGTTCGGTTATAAGTACGGCGGAAGGAAAGCCGCGCTTGTTTCCGGCGTTGTCGTCGGCCTCATTCAGATTCTGGGCGGCGTGTTCTTTACGAATGTCTCCGGATTGGCCGGTCTCGGCGCCACGTATGGCAACACCGACTTCGGTTCCATCTGGATCGTGATCTCCGGCGTGATGAATGCGGTTCGGAACATCTGGGTGTTCCTGCCGATTCTGATTGCTGCGTTTGTTGCCGCGATCTTCCTGCTGCGTCCCAAAGCTGAGAAGAAAGCCGTTTGATGAACAGATCCTCCCGTCCCGGGAAAGCCGTGGGTTTTCCCGGGACGGAGGGTCGTCGACGGAAAGAAAGGAAATGAAACTATGCTGGCTGTAGAGCGGCGAAATCAGATAATTGAGAAACTGCGAATCGACAAAATCGTGTCGGTGCACGATCTTGCGCTGTTCTTCAAAACGACCGACATGACAATTCGCCGGGATTTGGCGGATTTGGAGCGGAAGGGCCTGATAACCCGCAGCTACGGCGGCGCGGTGTTCAACGAAAAAGTGGGACACGAATCCGAATTTCTCACGCGGCAGAGCGAGAAAAAAGAGACGAAAGCGCTGCTGGGGAAAAAAGCCGCGAGTCTGGTGACCGCGGGCGACAGCATAGGAATCGACATCGGAACCACCGCCCTCGAGGTGGCGAAACACGTTCGCGACATTCCCGATCTGACGGTGATCACGGCGTCCATTCCCGTGATCAACGAGCTCTGCACGGCAAAAGGGGTAAAGCTCATCTGCACGGGCGGAGAACTCTCGGTGAAGGACATGTCCCTCAACGGCCACACCGCAACCAACATGCTTCAGGACTATGTGCTGGACAAAGTGTTTATCGGCGTTGCGGGGATTTCATTCGATCACGGCTTTACCGCGTTTAACATGCAGGATGCGCTGGTCAAGCGCGTGCTGATCGAGCGGGCGCTTGAAGTCATCGTAGTCGCCCATTCGGATAAGATCGGGCTTGCGCGATATGCCTCGATCTGTAACGTAGAGTCGGTAAGCAAGATCATCACCGACAGCGCCATCAACGATGAAGACCGGAGAAACTTCGAAAATTTCGGGGTCGAAGTGATCGTCGTGGACGATTCCGAACTGGCGTAACCGAATGCACTCCGATTGATTCGGAGAAAGGAGTATGGAAATGCTGAAGGTACTTTGCGTGTGTGTGAACGGTATGGGGTCCAGCCTGATTCTGCGCATGAGCGTGGAGAAGGCGATGAAAGCGCTGGGGATCGAGGCCACGGTGGATCACTGCGACCTGGGCGGATTTGGCAGCAGGAAACCGGATATCGTTGTGACGACGCCGGCGCTGAAAGGTTCGCTGCCCTCGCGCGAGGGCATGCGGGTGGTCTCCGTTACGAATTTCGTCGATGTGGAGGGGATCAAAAAGGCGATCCTCGAACAGGGAATGCAGGCGCAGTAAGCGTGCCTGCGCCCGCTGCGCCGGCGGTTAAGCGACGCGGAAACAATCAGAAATAACAACAGTTAGTTGGGGGTTGAACCATGTGGGTAGAGTCATTATTCGGCCGTCCGAAGCCTGTCATAGGAATGGTGCATCTGGATTGCCTGCCAGGATTCGCCGGGTATGACGCCGCGTCGGGGCTCAAAGGGGTGATCGATCATGCGAAGCAGGATTATGAGAACCTCGTTGCCGGCGGCATCGGTGGCGTCATTTTCTGCAATGAAAACGACAAGCCATATGCAAAGGACATGAACAAGGAAGCCGTTGCGGCGATGACGGCTGTGGTATGCTCGACCGTTTCGAACGGCCCGGCCATTCCCTATGGCATCGATATGCAGTGGGATCCTTTTGCTTCGCTTGCCGTGGCGGCAGCGACGGGCGCCGGGTTTATTCGCGGCATCATCTGCGGAACATTTTGCGGGGATCTGGGGTTTTTGACGCCGGATACCGCCGCGATTATCAAATACAGACACGATATCGGAGCCGATTCAATCAAGATCATGACGAATCTGATGCCGGAGTTTTCGCGGTCCATCGATCCGCGTCCCGCGAGTCTGGTCTGTCAGACGGTGATCAAGAGCTCCATGGCGGACGCGATCTGCGTCTCCGGCGTGATGGCCGGCCAGGCCGCGCCGTATGAGCAGCTCAAGGAATTGAAAGAGGCGGCGGAGCAATTTCCAGTCGTGGCGAACACGGGAGTCAACTTTGATACGGTGTCCCGCATTCTGGAGATTGCGGATGCCTGTATCGTTGCGACCTGCTTAAAGGAAAACGGCGCGATCAACGGCCGAATTGAAAGAGACCGCGTCAAAAAGTTAATCGAATTATCCGAAAGGGAAAACTGACATGGCACATATTGAAACGGTAATGGGCAAAATCGCGCCCGAAGAGTTGGGACTGAACAATTATCACGACCATCTGATCACGATCGGCGGCGGCGAGGAAAAGGCGGATCGCGACTTAAGGCTTGACCGCGTGGATTATGCGATCGACGCGATGAAACAGTATAAACAGGCGGGCGGCGGCAGTCTGGTCGATATGAACCCGATCGACTGCGGCCGGCAAATCGAGATGCTGCGCGAAATCTCCGCCGCGTCCGGTGTGCACGTCATCGCCTGTACGGGATTTCAGCGCGCAATCTATTATGACAACGAACATTGGGTGAACAAGTATCCGCTCGAAGAGGTAGCGCGTCTCATCGCCGAGGAGGTCACGCTCGGCGTCGAAATCAATAACTACAACGGCCCGATCGTGATGCGCAGCAAGGCGAAGGCCGGCGTCATAAAATTTGCGACGCACTACAACTGCATCAGGCCCATGGAGATGAAAGCGCTCAAGGCGGCCTGCCTCGCGGCGCGGGAGACGGGCGCGCCGATTTCCACGCATACCGAGCGGGGCACGATGGGGCTCGAAGTGATCGGACTGGTCCGCGAAAACGGCGTCGATCCGGAGCGGGTCATACTCGGCCATGTCGACCGCAACCCCGATCTTGCCTATCACAAAAAGATGGCGTCCATGGGCGTAACGCTCGGCTACGACGGACCTTCGCGCGCCAAATACTGGCCGGACAGCGTTCTGATCGACCTGATCAAAGGGATGTGCGCGGCGGGTTACGCGGGCCATATCGTTCTGGGCGGAGACAACGGGCGCGCGTCCATGTGGCCGCAATACGGCGGCGGATACGGACACAACTATATCATAGAAAAATTCGTGCCGCGGCTTTTAGAGGAAGGCGTATCGGAACAGGACGTCCATAAGTTCCTCTACGACAATCCGAGACGACAGTTTTCGTTTGCATGACGAAGACGGATAGTTTGAGGGAATCTATGTTAAGCTGGATGAAAGATCTGTTCGGCGTCGATAAGCCGATTATTGCGATGTGCCATCTGCAGCCGCTGCCGGGGGACCCGAATTACGACGCGGCGAACGGCATGCAAAAGGTGGTTGCGCTTGCGCGAAACGATCTGCGCGCCCTGCAGGACGGCGGCGTGGATGGAATCATGTTTTCCAACGAATTCAGCCTGCCGTATCTGACGCAGATAGAGCCGGTCACGATCGGCGCCATGGCGCGCGTAATCGGCGAGCTGAAAAGCGAAATTCGCGTGCCGTATGGCGTCAACTGCCTGTGGGATCCGATTGCTTCGCTGGACCTAGCCGTGGCCGTGGACGGCCAATTCATCCGTGAGATCATCTCCGGCGTCTACGCAAGCGATTTCGGGCTCTGGAACACCAACGCCGGAAAAACGGCGCGGCATCGGATGAGTCTTGGCGTTCAGCACGTGAGAATGCTCTACAACATCGTGCCGGAAGCGGCAAAGTATGTGGCGGAGCGCGATATCGGTTCGATCGCCAAAACGACGGAGTTCAACTGCCAGCCGGACGCCATGTGCGTCTCCGGCCTGACCGCGGGCGAAGAGACGGATACGCAGGTGCTGAAGATCGTGAAGGATTCCGTGAAGAGGACGCCGATCCTCTGCAATACCGGATGCACGATCGACAACATCGAACGCCAGCTTTCCGTTGCGGACGGCGCCGTCTGCGCCACGACGTTTAAGGAGAAAGGCATATTTGAAAACCCGGTTGACGCAAAGCGCGTAAAGGCGTTTATGGATAAAGTGAAGAGTATCCGTCAACGCATCGGGGAGGGCTGAGACCTTGCTCAAAGAACTATTGGAACAAAACCGGGTGGAGATCTACGACGGGTTTGACAACTGGCAGGACGCCATTCGCGGCTGCTGTCATTCACTCATCGCCGACGGATCGATCACGGCCGAGTATGCGGAAGCGATCATTGAAAATGTGCTGCAATACGGGCCGTATATCGTGATTGCGGATGATCTGGCGATTCCACACACCAAGGTGAACGCGCGCGGTGTGCTCTCGAATGGCATCAGCTTTACCAAGGTGCGAAAACCCGTCGAGTTTGAGCCGGGAAATCCCACGAAGAACGCAAGACTGATCTTCACCCTTGCCGCCAACGACATGGACGGGCATTTTGCGCACATGGAGAGATTGAGCGAGCTGCTGCTGGATTCCGAGGCGTTTCGCGGACTGCAGGAAGCCGACGATATAGAGAGCATCCGGCGCCTTGCGGAGCGGTTGGGCGTGTAAACACTGGAAAGGCGATTGCGATTATGGTGGAAAAAACGATTACGGTGGTCAACCCAAGCGGCATCCATGCCCGGCCAGCGACATTGGTGGTGGATTTCTGCAAAGTGTATCCCTGCACGGTGGAAGTGGTCAAAGGAGAAAAAGTCGGCAATCTCAAGAGCATTTTGATGATTCTCTCCATGGGGCTCAAGCGGGGAACGGAGATCACGCTGCGCGTCAGCGGAGAAAACGAGGAAGCGTTTCTCGATTCTCTGGTCGCATATATTCTGAACCTGGAGGACTGAGGCGCATGGGTGTTCAGATTCGCGGGATCGCCGCCAGCGACGGAATCGCGATAGGAAAAGCGAAAAAATTCCAGAAACAGGCAGGCATCATACCGAAACGAACGCTCGGCCCGGAGGAAGCGGAAGGGGAGTGGCGGCGGTTTCTCGACGCGGCCGCGAGCTGCAAAACGCAGATGGAGCGCCTGATCGAGCGCTGCGGACCCGGGGAACGCGCGGATATCCTCGGCGCGCATCTTGAGATGCTGCAGGATCCTTTTTTTCTCGAATTGATCGAGAATCATATCCGCCAGCAGAAAAACGCCGAATGGGCGCTGCAGCTGGCGACGGAGTCGATCGACGAGCTGTTTTCGCAATCGGACGACGAAATGTTCCGCGCGCGTGCGGCGGACTTAAAGGACGTGAGCGCGCGCCTGCTGCGCGAGCTGCAGGGCATTGCCGAGACGGATCTCTCCGATCTGAAAGAACCCGTCATCGTAATCGCAAAAGACCTGATGCCGAGCGACACGGCAACCATCGATACCGGATATGTGCTCGGCTTTGCCACGGAGCTCGGCGGGAAAACGTCCCATGTCGCCATCATGGCGCGCGGGTTGGATATTCCCGCGCTCGTCGGCGCCGGCGGCGGGCTTTACGACGCCGTGAAGGACGGGGACCAGCTGATTTTGGATGGTTCCGCCGGCGTGGTACTGCTGTCTCCGTCCGAACAGGAGCAGGGCGAATACCGTGAGAAACTGCGGAGCATCGAGCGGGCACGGAATGAAGCGATGGCGCTGAAGGATCTGCCCGCCGTTACCTTGGATGGCAAGCCGATTACGATTGCCGCGAACATCGGCTCCGAAAAAGAAATCGAAATCGCCGTACAGAACGGCGCGGAAGGCGTCGGGCTGCTGCGAACGGAGTTTCTGTATATGGGCGGCGATCACTGGCCGACCGAGGAAGAACAGTTCACTGCCTATCGATATGTGGTTCGGCATGCGGAAGATAAGCCTGTGATCATCCGGACGCTGGACATCGGCGGGGATAAAAAGCTGCCGTACTTTGCATTCGATCATGAAGACAACCCGTTTCTCGGACAGCGGGCCATTCGATTTTGCCTGAATCGACCGGATATTTTTAAAACGCAGCTCAGAGCCATTCTGCGCGCTTCCGCATTCGGGAAAGCGCTGATCATGCTGCCGATGGTGATCTCGCCGGAAGAAATCGAGCGTGCGAGAGAATTGATCGACGCAGCAAAGGCTGAGCTGGAGCGGGAGGGCAGTGCGTTTGATCGGGAGATACCGGTCGGCATCATGATCGAGACGCCGGCGGCCGTTCTGATTGCCGACGCGCTTGCGAAAAAGGCGGATTTTTTCAGTATCGGAACAAACGATTTGACGCAGTATTTGCTTGCGGTAGACCGGGGAAACGAGAAGATACAGCACCTCTATGACCCCTTCCATCCGGCGGTGCTGCGGGCGATCCGCCAGGTGATTGAGGCGGCGCACGCGGCGGGGATCTGGGCCGGCATGTGCGGCGAGTTTGCCTCCGACCCGATGGCGGCGCGGCTCCTTCTGGGCATGGGCCTGGATGAGTTCAGCGTCAGCCCCGCGAGCGCGCCGCGCCTGAAAAAGCAAATTCGGGGATTTGACCAAAAGCAGGCGGAAGCATACGCAAACATCGTACTGTCGGCGGGGAGCGCGGAAGAGATACGCCGGCGGATACAGGAAACGGCGGATCTCTGACGAAAGAGGGCGCCGGCTTCAAATCAAACAGCAAAGTCGGCGGTTACGCCGACTTTTTTGTGTAGATTCAGCTGCGATTACAGCGAGCACAAAAACTGCTGGCTGGGATCGCAGAGGAGTATAATCTCCTTCTCTCCTGCATACACCCCTTTGCAAAAGGGAATGCCGGATTCATGCAGTTTCTCCTCAATCAATTGCAGGGATTTTTTGCATGTTGCCTGATTGGTGTCATCAAAAAGCATGACGAATCTTTCCCCAAGGCAATCCGGAATGATCTCCAGCAGGTCGACTCTTCGATAGAGGGTTGAACGGCTGTGCCCCGGCCCGTCGATGGAAATAAAGTCGAATTTCAATCCTTCGAATTTTTTTTGAAATCCATCGTATACCAGTGTGCGGTCATCTTCCAGAAACGAGATTTCCCTTGTTGGCAGACAAACAACCTGGGTTTTCCGGGAAAGACGAAACTCCTGATTGAAAAACCCAATCCATTCCTGATCCTGCTCGACGACATGATGCGTCACACCATCGGTGTGATCCGCATACTGCGATATCATCTTTGTGGATTGCCCAAGTCCCAATTCAAGAATGCTGTGAGGCTTGGTTCCGTTTAGCAAACGATACATGACGTACAAATAGTTGTATCCGACGGCCCACCGCCCCGGAGAAAAATCAGTTTTTTCCAGCCAGCTGCTTTGGGCAATCGTACTGTTGAAGATTTGAGCCCATAATGTCTCTTTGACGGTGTTTTTGATGGTTGCGATTTCAAGCGTGTTGTTCTTGATGCCTGTGATTTCGGGCGTGCTATTCTTAATACTTGCGATTTCAAGCTCTAAGTGTTTGATCTGTTCGTTTGTGGTCTCAATTTTTTGCTTCAGGGCGCTCAACTGGCCACCAAAGCTTTCCATATGCTTATTCAGAAGATCTGGCGACGGGTCAGCCAATCGCTTCATGATATTTTTAATTTTTTGCAGCATAGAGTATTTCTCCGAAGAATCGTTCTGCCAAGCGAGCCTTACTCTTTTACCAACGTTTGTCTCTCGCAAGAGATGGCTGTTATTGAGGTGGTCTTTGGCGAATATTATATCAGCCGCATGTTGCATGCACAACTTTAAGTTGTCGCGGAGTTGCGATCATTCGACGAATGGAGATGGATTGCGGTAAAGAACCAATTTTTAGCATTATCATATTTGCATACGGGATGCAAAAATAAGGATTGTCGAATGGGCAAGGTCAAATCATTTACAGGGTAGTGCAGCTGGCGAAAATGGACTTCACAAAAGTCAGCGGGAATCCGTTGATTTTCGGAAGGAAACTCTTTGATGAAGCACGAATGGCCTGTTTTTTTGCGGACTATGCAATCTGGCAACGTGTCTTGCATATCCCGAATGATGGGGAGCACTTCTTAATGTTTATCGTAGATGCCGCGCTTAACACACATTGCATGAAACTCAAAGTACAACTTGACAATCGATACTCGCTTTGCGATAATAAGGTTTAATAAAAGTCCTTGATATAACTGTTCTAAAGGTAGGAGCATGGGATGGAGTCTACTGGTATATTTGATTTAAAACGCAGGAACCGCAGCAATGTCTATTCGTACATTTACTCCAATAAACATTGCGCGAAACAGGAAATCGCCGCCGCACTAAACCTGAGCCTGCCTACGGTTTCACAGAATCTAAAGGACTTGTTTGAATCCAATTTTATTATCAACGGCGGGCTTTATGAGTCCACAGGCGGCAGAAAAGCGGCGATTTTACAATGCAAGGCGGATGCGAAAGTTGCGGTTGGAGTTGAAATTCTTAAAGATTACAGTTATGTCACGTTGTGTGATTTGTATGGAAATGCATTGAAGAGCGATTCGCTTCGACTCACTTACAAAAACGACGAAACATACTTTTCCGCTGTTGGATACTGGATTAAAGCGTTTATTAAAGAAGTCGACTATGCATCCGATCAGATCCTCGGAATTGCGATCGCAACGCAGGGAATCGTTTCAAACGATCTGCAAACAGTAATCTATGGTCGGATTCTGAATAATCAGGGCGTCAACACTCAGCATTTCTCGAAGTATATCGGACAGCCGTGCGTGCTGCTGCATGACAGTAAGGCGGCTGCGTTTGCAGAGAGTTTCTATCATCCTCAGCTGAAAGATACTTGTTACATCTTTCTGAACAGAAACCTGGGCAGTGCGACGATCATGAATCATGAGGTGTTTTCCGGCAATCATGCCCGCGGCCAGATATTAGAGCATATGAGTTTATTTCCCGGTGGACGGCAATGTTACTGCGGGAAGACCGGGTGCACGGAGTGCTATTGCAGCGCGAACAGTTTAATGGAAACGGCTGGCGAGGATCTCGACTCGTTTTTCATGAACCTGCGAGTCGGATCGGATACAAGAATTTCGATTTGGAACGAGTATTTGCAGTTTTTATCCCTCGCCATATACAATGTTTTAATGGTGCAGGATCTGGATATCATCATAGGCGGCAAAATACGCCCATTTATGAACGAAGAAGATCTCAAAAAGCTTCTTCGATTTGTCAGAGCGCGGTCTGATTTTGAAATACCGGATAGCGCAATCATTCTGGAACAATGTCTGGATCATCCTGCGGCACGCGGAGCGGCGTTGCACTATATCAAACAATTTCTCGCTGAATTCTGATTCAGAATCGATTCCGGCCTTCCGGCTTTGTGCCGGGAGGCTTTTTTACTTGGATGATAAATTTTAAAAAATTCCTATTGACAGAACATAGATCAACATGCATTATATAAGTACAGTAATGCAAAACATATTTACAAAAGTAATTAACAAAATAGAGCTTGTCATAAAAAGTCTATGAAGCGGCAGAAATTAGAACGCCTGTCAAACAAATCTGCCGTTCAGCAATAGAGTCGATCCATTGAGCCTAAAACCGATCATTCTGCCTGGTATAGTCACTCGAAATTTCAATTTGGGGACACCCCCGAAAATAAAAAAAAGGAAGGAAAACAATGAAGAAGGTAGTAGCGATCCTAACAGTTTTGATGCTGGCTTTCTCGCTGGTTGCATGCAGTGCTGCGCAGGCCACCGAAACAACCGAACCCGAAGCCACGTCTGCTCCAGTGACGGAGGCGACGACCGAAGCGCCCGCTGAACAGGAACAATTCACGATTGGTTATGCTGCGCCAGATCTTTCATCCGAGTACAATATGATGGTGCACAACAGCCTTGAAACACTCTCAGCCGAGCAGGGAATTAAACTGTTGACGCTATCCGCGGAAGGCGACGTCAACCTTCAGGTTCAGCAGGTTGAGAACTTCATCACCATGGGAATTGATGCGTTGATCATTTATCCGGTCGATCCGACAGTGCTTGGGCCCACGATGCTGAAAGCTAAGGAAGCGGGGATCTATGTTGTCAACGCCGACCAGATCGCATCTGCGGATAGCTATGACGTTGCGATCAGTGCGGATATGCGCGATCTGGGTGTGCAGTGCGTAATGATGGCTTCCGACTGGGTGGATAAAACGTTCCCTGATGCGGCGGACGGGTCCGTCAAAGTTGCAGTGTTCGGATTCTGGCTCTCCGAGCAGTTTGCCGCACGTTGTGATGTTATGACCGAGATAGCGGATTACAACAAAAAGTGCGAAGTGGTTGCTGTGTATGACACAACGGTGCAGTCCTATCAAACGGATATTGCCAACAATGCTGCGATTCTGTTGCAGCAGCATCCGGACGTCAACGTAATCTTGAGCTTCACCGATATCTTTGCGCTTATGATCGACGAAGTCGTCATGCAAAACGCCGCTTCGCTCGATCTGTCCAAAATTGGACAGTTCACGGTTGATCGCTCCAAGGCTGGATTCTCGAAGATCAAGTTGGCGCAAACGAATGAATCGACCCTTCGCGGCACGATCGTGCCCGGAATTGATATTGCGCAGGATTTGATCGATGCTGCCACACAGAAGATTGACAAGAGTTTGTTCCTCGAAAACAATATCTATAACGAGCCGCTGTTTGCCGTTACGGAAGACAACGTTGACGACTACATGGACTGGGTTAACGACTAATCTGACGAGCGATGTGCTGCCCCGCAAAGTGGGGCAGCACATCGCAGCAAGAAATCTTGGTTTGCGCGCTCTTACCTGCCGATTGTACAGGCGTGATCGGCGAAAAAAACAGCACGGAGGTGTCAGCCTTTGTCAAAAATTTTAGAACTGGAAAATATCACAAAAAGATATCCTGGCGTATTAGCGCTAGACGATGTTTCAATCTCGTTTGAAGCGGGAGAAATCCACGCGTTGATGGGAGAAAACGGGGCAGGGAAATCCACATTGATCAAATCCGTTGCCGGGGCCATAGACATCGATAACGGTAAGATCATTATCGGCGATAAGGAGTTTGAACACATTACGCCTTCGGACTCGCTTCATAGCGGTGTGGCGGTGATCTATCAGGAATTCAACCTGATTCCATCGATGTCGGTCGCCGAGAATATCTTTATGGGGGAAAAGATTGGCGGAAAGTTTGTTGCAGATTTCAAGAAAATGCACAAACAAGCGGCGGATATATTCGCTCAATTCGATGTCGATATCGATACGCATGCCATGGTAGAAAGTCTCTCTACCGCGCAAATGCAGATCGTTGAGATCGCCAAGGCGCTATCCAAAAACGTGAAAATACTGTTCATGGATGAACCAAGCGCGACGCTGTCCATGACAGAAGTCAAATACATGTTCGAAATCATTCGCCGCTTAAAAGCAAGCGGCGTGGCAGTCATATATGTTTCTCACCGCATCGATGAAGTGTTCGAGGTATGCGACCGCGTCAGTGTGATGCGGGACGGACGGTATATTGCGACAAAAGACGTCGCAAAAACGACCAGAAAAGAACTCGTCAGCTTGATGGTTGGGCGCGAACTCGTGGAGAGCTATCCGGCGCGGACGCCCCCAAAAGAGCAGGTTGTCCTTGAGGTGCAGGGCTTGACGGGGAACGGCGTAAGCGACATCAGTTTTCAGTTAAAAAAAGGAGAGATTCTGGGCCTTGGCGGATTGGTCGGTTGCGGAAGGACGGAGCTGGCCAAGCTGATCTACGGCGCGGCGGCGTTGGAAAGCGGACAGATCTTTGTAGACGGTACGCCGGTTCAAATCAAATCTCCTTATGAAGCCATCAAGCTCGGGATCGGCCTGATTCCGGAAGATCGCAAGCGCGAAGGTGTGTTTGTGGACTATCCATTGGATTGGAACGTCGTGATTATGTGCCTCAGGCGGATTGCAAAGCACGGGGTTGTGAATCAAAAAGAAGTCAACGCAACCAGCGACAAATACATCAGCGAACTTCAAATCGCTACTCCGAGCGTGAAGCAGATCGTCAAGAACCTCTCGGGAGGAAATCAGCAAAAGGTTGTGCTGGCCAGGGTGCTTGCGGCGCAAACGAAGATCATCATATTCGATGAGCCCACCCGGGGCATCGACGTTGGCGCAAAACAGGAGATCTATCGTCTGATGAACGCGCTGACAAATGAGGACATCTCCATCATTATGATTTCTTCAGAGATGGAAGAATTGTTGGGGATGAGCGACCGGATCATCGTTCTGCACGAGGGTACGCAGGCAGGGGAATTGATCAAAAAAGATTTCAGCCAGATTGCGGTTCTGGAACTGGCTTCCGCGGCAAAATAGCGAAAGAGGTGCTTTATGGAAAAAAAGAGTTTCAATATCTTCCGAGTATTGAGCAACAACATGGCATGGGTCATTCTGACACTAATCGTAATATTCTTCGGGATTTTCTCCAATAACTTTTTCAGCATCAGAAATCTTCTGAATATTCTTTCTCAAAACGCATATCTGCTCGTGGCGGCAACAGGACTGACATTTCTGATGATGTCCGGCGAAATGGACCTCTCCGTCGGCTATACGATGTCTCTGGTTGGCGTTGTCGGCGCCGGTCTGATGGTTTCCGCCGGATTGCCGTTCTGGCTCTGCATGATCATCATGATCGCGTTGGCGATATTTATTTCGATCCTGAATACGTTTCTCGCGATCCACCTGAAGCTTCAGATTCTGGTGATTACAATTGCGATGATGACGGTGTTACAGGGACTTTCCTATATCATTTCAAAGTCTAAAACGATCACCGGGTTCCCGATTGGGTTTAAGTTCATCGGACAGGGACTGGTCTTCAATGTCTTTCCGATCAGCATCGTAATTATGTTCATCGTTTTTTTTATAATGAGCTTTGTGCTGAATAAAACGTATTACGGCAGATATGTCTACGCACTCGGTGGGAATAAAGAGTCCGCACGGCTTGCCGGAATCAATATTAAAAAAATGCGGTACAGCATCGCCGTCATCGTTGGTTTCTTCGTAGGTCTTGCCGATATCATGCTGATTTCGCGCCTTGGTTCCACGCAGTCGGTCATTGGCCCCGGCACGGAGTTCAGCATCATCACGGGCATCTTCCTTGGCGGCGTCTCGATTCGCGGCGGCGAAGGAAAACTGTCCGGCGTGTTCGCGGGTATATTGTGTATCGCTCTGCTTTCAAACGGAATGCAGCTTGCGAACATCAACATCTATTACCAGTATGTCGTGCGCGGCATCATTATGATTTCTGCGATCGGATTCGACGTATTCCAGCTGAACCGCAGGAACGCTTTGAAGAAAATCAAAAAAGCATAGCATCAAGCAGACCGGAAGGAGAAACGGAAATGGCTTGTTTTCAAGGCAATATATATTCCAAAGCATTGAGCATGGAAACGCAGTTGTACGTAAGTATGCCGCAGGATGGCAGGCGATATGCCGCAACCGAACTGCCGCGCGTGCTGATTCTGCTGCACGGGGTATCGGACAACGCCTCGGGATGGGCAAGAAGAAGCCAAGCGGATTATTTCGCGGATAAATATGGCATCGCCGTTTTTATCCCAGAGGTGCAGCGCAGCTTTTACCAGGATATGCGCTACGGCGGGGCTTACTACACCTATATTTCCGACGAGCTGCCAAACCTGATCAAAACCATGTTCCTTGTGTCCCATCGGCGCGAGGACTGGACGGTGGCTGGGCTATCCATGGGCGGTTACGGATCGATGCGTGTTGCGTTCGGGCGGTCTGATATCTTCGGATACTGCGGCGCGTTCAGCGCAGGTTGCGACATTCGCTGGATTGTGGAAAACCGTGAGATTATGAACGGTACGGGCGATATTGGAAATAACTTTCCGAACGAGCTTGCCGCAACGATCGGTACGGACTATCAGCTGCCTGAAGACAGCGATCTGTACCAACTGGTAAGCAAGGTGGCAAAGGCGGAAGCAAAGCCTGCGCTCTACCTTGCGTGTGGCACGGAGGATATTATCTATCAGATGAATGTAAAATTTAAGAATTTCTGTCAAACGCTACCGCTCGACTTTAAATATGAAGAATGGCCTGGCGTGCATGACTGGGACTTCTGGAACGTGGCGCTGGAACGAATGCTGAAGCATTTTTTAGGCGAACCGCAAAAACTCGAGATGAACGGGTTTCCAACTGAAAGTAAAGAAGCGTGAAGCGAGCACGCGGGCGAGGAGTATACCAAAATGAAAGCAGCCGTATTTTACGGAAAAGAAGATATCAGAGTTGAAACGATCGCTGATATAACACCCAAGGCGGGCGAAGTGTTGATTCAAATCAAAGCCTGCGGCGTGTGCGGAACCGACATGCATATTTACGACGGCGCGGAGGGTGCGGCTAAAACAACGCCGCCGACCATCCTCGGACATGAATTTTCCGGCATCGTTCAGGCGGTGGGCGACGGGGTGCATCGCGTCAAGGCTGGCGACCGCGTATGCGTCGATCCCAACGATATGTGTGGGGAATGCTGGTATTGCAAGCAAGGCGCGGGACATTTTTGCGAAAACATGATCGGAATCGGCACGACGATAAACGGCGGGTTTGCCGAATTCTGTGTGGTTCGTGAAAAGCAGGTTTACACCATTCCGGATGCTCTCTCCTTTGAGGAGGCGGCGATGGCGGAACCGATCGCATGCTGCCTGCATGGGATGGATCTGACAGGAATCCGCCCGGGAGAAACGGTTTTGATCGTCGGCGGTGGCACGATCGGCTTGATCATGCTGCAGCTTGTAAAGCTTTCCGGAGCTGCGATGGTCATTCTTGCCGAGCCGATTGCAGCAAAACGCGAAAAGGCGATGATGCTCGGCGCGGATATCGTTCTCGATCCCGCGACGGAAAATCTGGAAGATGTCATGGCAAAACATTCGATTTATGCAATCAACGCAGCCATCGAATGCGTAGGCAACGTGAGCACCATGCGGTATGCAATCGATCATACCGGCAAAGGCGGAACGGCCATGCTGTTTGGTCTTACGGCCCCGGAAGCGAGGATGGACATCCTGCCGTTTGATCTGTTTAAAAACGAAATTACCGTCAAAGCATCCTTCATTAATCCGTATACGCAGACCAGGGCGATTGCACTGCTGGGACGGCATAAAATCGACGTGAAAAGTCTGATCACAGATATCGTACCCCTTGACGACATCAACGACATTTTTGCAAAAAAAAGATATCAGGGGCATGGCAAAATTATTGTAAAACCGTAAATTGATGAAGCAAAAGCTGGAATAGGAGTGTAAAATGAAACAGAAGGATTTGAACTCTTACCGAAAGTATATGGAAGTCGAATACGGCGATGTGGCGCCGGAGGTTTGTATTCCGACACCGCAATCGATGGCGGAACTAAACGATCAGGTGCGCGCCGTATACAACCTTGAGACAGTATCCGAGTTAACGCAGGAGATTCGACGCTGTGCCGTTTATCCCCAATTGACATCGATATCTATTGACAATACATCTTTCCTGCGCGAAGGATACAGTGTTCCCGTTCGTGTTCATTATCCGGAGGGGAAAGGCCCGTTTCCTGTCGTGGTGCTCTTTCATGGCGGCGGATTCATGATGAACAATCTTGATGTATACGATTCCGTCCATCGTTATCTGGCCCGCTTTGGCAATGCGGTTGTGATTTCGGTCGATTATCGGCTTGCCCCCGAAAACAAATTCCCAACAGGACTGGAAGACTGCTATGTGGGACTATTGTGGGCCTGTGAAAACGCGGCGAAATACGGCGGAGATATTTCGAGTTTGACGGTTTGCGGTGATAGCGCGGGCGGAAATTATGCCGCTGTGGTTTCCCTGCTCGCACGCGACAGAAAAGGCCCGAAGATCCATAAACAGGTTTTGATTTATCCGTTGGTTACATTCGAAATGGGTCGAACGGAATCCATGCGACGGTATTCGAAAGGTTATTTTCTGGAATTGGACGAGGATGTTCATGCGCTTGCAGGTTATTTCAACGATCCGGCGAAGGAAATGACGAGCCCATATGCCTCGCCGCTATTGGCGGAAAGCCATAAAGGATTGCCCCCAGCGCTGTTCATTTCTGCGGAGTGTGACCCGATTCTCGATCAGGCGTTGATCTATGCAGCAAAACTGCAGGATGAAGGAGTAGAGATCGAATTCCGACTCTTCAAAGGAATGCTGCATGGGTTTATCAATCGTGCTTACGGGAAGACGTTCGAATCGCTCAGCGTAATCTGCGACAGCCTTCCGCCGCTGTGATACTCTGTGACCGGAAAGCAATAGGATTTCGGGGAACTTTTGTGGAGCACCCCTTTGAGGTGGAATTATGCTGTTTGATACCTTGACGACTACTTCGGCGGAAGAAATGCTCGACAAATTCGCCATTAAGGAATTAATCGAATTCGAACGGTTCTGCCGAGACAATGCATTATGGGAGCAAATGCACGATTGTTATGCAGCGGAATCCTACGTAAATATCTCCTGGTACAAAGGGGATGGGCATGGATTTGTTCGGAAATCTAGCGAAATGAAAACAAAAGCGATCCATCGGTTGAACAATACGCTGGTTTGGCTCAACGGCGCGAAAGCCATTGCAGTGTGTATGGCGAGCATTCAGTCGAGAAAACGCTTTGAGCAAGAAGAAATGGACTTGCTTACCAATGTGAAAATGATCTTTCGAACGGTAAAAGACGAAACCATGCGCTGGAAAATCACGAGGCTGGATGTGATCTATGAAAAAGACAGCCTGATCCCTTCGTATCCGGCAAACAGAAAACCGGATTTCCGTTTTCGGGAGAGCTATGCAAACCTATCCAGGGTTCTGGAGGAGGAAGGCTACCGCATCGATTTGAATCTGCCCGGTTCAGATCGTCCGGAACTGGTTGAGAATCTTTTGCGCGAGGCGCAAGCCTGGTTAGCCTGAGAAAAGAAGGATTTAGCATGAATATCATCGATCGAATGAGGCTGGACGGCAAAGCGGCGCTTGTGACGGGTGGCGCCCGTGGAATTGGACAGAGCGTCGCAACGGCATTTGCAGAAGCAGGCGCGGATGTAGCCATTGTGGATGTTGATTTTGAAACAGCGCAAAAGACTGCGGGAGAGCTCATACACAAAACCGGCCGTAATTGCATTGCGCTTTCCTGCGACGTGACCAAGCCGGATCAAGTGAACAATATGATTTCCGATGTTGTTTCGGCGTACGGGAAGCTGGATATCGCATTTTGCAACGCGGGGATTTGCATCAATACGCCGGCGGAGGATATGACCCTCGAACAGTGGGACAAGGTGATTCAGATCAACTTAACCGGTGTATTTTTAACGGCGCAGGCGGCGGGCAGACAGATGCTCAAGCAAGGATACGGTTCGATCATCAACACCGCGTCCATGTCGGCGCACATCGTGAATACTCCGCAGCCGCAATGCGCGTATAACGCGTCCAAGGCGGGGGTGATCCAGCTGACGAAGTCTCTGGCGATTGAATGGGCGACGCGCGGCGTTCGCGTCAATTCGATCAGCCCGGGGTATATCGGCACAGATCTGACGCTTAACTCGCCAACTTTAGTTCCGCTGATCGAAGAGTGGAACCGTATGGCGCCTATGCACCGCCTTGGGAGGCCGGATGAGTTGCAGGCTGTCTGTGTTTATCTTGCAGGGGACGCCAGCTCGTTTACTACCGGTGCGGATTTCAAGATTGACGGCGCGTTCACCTGCTTTTAATCAAGGAGATTCAAATGTTTGATATTGTGGCACTTGGCGAACTGCTGATCGATTTTACTTACCATGGGGTTTCACCAGCAGGCATGAAGCTGTTTGAACAGAATCCCGGCGGAGCGGTTGCAAATGTACTGGCGGCCGCGGCGCGCCTCGGCGAACGAACCGCTTTTGTTGGAAAAGTGGGTGCGGATATGCACGGGACGTTTTTGAAGGAGACGCTGGAGCAGGCGGGAATCGATTCAACGGGATTGGTTTCCTCGGAAGAATATTTTACGACGCTGGCGTTTGTCGATCTCTCGGATTCGGGTGAGCGCACCTTCTCCTTTGCGAGAAAACCGGGCGCGGATACGCAGTTGACAGCGCAGGAAGTGAAATCGTCCGTTGTGACGTCCACTCGGATTCTTCATATTGGTTCATTATCCCTGACGGACGAGCCTGCCCGGGATGCAACATATCACGCGGTAAAACTCGCAAAATCACGTGGGGCAACGATTTCTTACGATCCCAATTATCGCGCGCCGCTCTGGCCGGACGAAGGGACGGCAAAATGTGAGATGCGCGGAATGCTTGAGTATGTAGACATCATGAAACTTTCGGATGAAGAAACGCTGCTGCTGACAGATCAACCTGAACCGGAGGACGCGGCGCAGTTTCTGAATGACATCGGAATCCCCTGCGTTGCCGTCACACTCGGCAAAAAGGGCGCGCTGGTAAGCATTGGCGGGCGTTCGATGACAGTTCCAGGATATCGCCATCCTGCCGTCGACACAACTGGGGCCGGCGACGCATTCTGGGGTGGATTTCTGCATCGAATGCTGAAGCTTGGAAAAACGCCAAGGGAACTGACCTTGGAAGAAGCTGCAGACTGCGCGAACTGGGGCAATGCGGTTGCAACCTGTTGCGTACAAAAGCGGGGCGCGATCCCCGCCATGCCAACGCTTGATGCGGTCGTAACCTTGATGCAAGAGGGAAATGCTTAACTGCCGATTTACGTCAGAAACCGGCAGAAGATAGCTATCATATCAAAGACATGCGCGTGAGTGCGACAGGAGCAAATGACATGGAATTCAGCTTGATTTTGTTTGATCAATTTGAAACGTTGGATGCTTTTGGTCCGGCGGAGATCGCAGGTATGCTGCCGGAGCGTTACCAGCTGGACTATTTCTCCCGCGAGGGCGGCCTGGTGACCAGCGTTCAGAATATTCGCGTCATGACACGGCCGTTCAGGGAGCTTGGGAAGGGCGGCGTCATCCTGATCCCCGGTGGCATCGGCACGCGAAAACTGATCAAAAATGAGGATTATATCGCCGATTTAAAAAAGCACGCGGGAATGATGCAGTATGTGCTCACCGTCTGCACCGGATCGGCGTTGCTGGCAAAGACTGGGTTGCTCGACGGAAAAGAGGCGACCTCAAATAAGCGGGTCTTTGACTGGGTGACGAGCGTAAATCAACAAGTAAAATGGATCAGACAAGCGCGTTGGGTTGTGGACGGAAAATTTTATACAGCTTCAGGCGTAACCGCCGGCATGGACATGATGCTGGGATTCATCAGTGATCGAGACGGCATTGATGCCGCCAATGAAATTGCGCAAGAAATTGAGTATCTCTGGAATACGGATAGAACGAACGATCCGTTTGCGAATGGAACCACTCGTATTGTTTAAGAAGCTAATGGAAGAGTAGTTCAGAAATAAAAAGGATAATCGGGATATATCACATAGCCCAATTTTAGCAAGATTGAAACAGTAGTTGTTCGAAGTATTTATGATATGTATTTGGAAAGCATGAGTATTATCGGGATCAAACGAGAACTTGAGAGACGCGGTACATTGTCGCTGACAGGCAACAGCATATGGTCCAAACGAAGCATTGAAAACATACTGACTAATGAAAAATACACTGGGGACGCTCTGGTATTCAAAACATATTGCGAAGGCTACCCGGAGACGAAACGAAAATCCAACAAAGACTTGAAACACGATCAATATATATCTATTTCAAACAATCCAACGATTATCTCAAAAGAGACATTCGAAGCAATACAGGAAGAGAAGTGTCGACGGAGCAATGTAATAACAAGCGAAACAGGAGTAAAAAGAAAATAGCAAATTGCAATTGCAAGTTGGACACTCATGGTAGAGTAAAGGCCAGCTTAAGCTGGGCTTGATTACATCGGAGCAAGGGTGGCAGACGCTGTCAAGGATGCCTTGGCAAGGCGAAGCCGATTCCTTGA
>JAAYUE010000009.1 GCA_012517905.1 Clostridiales bacterium
CGGTGCATTCGCTCATGCGCACCACCGTCGCCGGATGGTACCCCTTCGCGTTGGTGCCCGCATCCATTTCAATGATGTGTTTCGGGCACACCGCGACGCAGAGTTCGCAGCCCTTGCAGCGGTCCCTCTCGAAAATCACGATACCTGTCACGTCGGCCACTCCTTTGATCTATGCGTTTCTGTCTTCTGAAGCTTCTGTTAAAGCTTCTGTTAAAGCTTCTGTTAAAGCTTCTGTTAAAGCTTCTGCTAAAGTTTCTGTTGAAGTTTTTGTTGAAGTTTTTGTTGAAATTTCTGTCGGCCGCGGTGCCGTCCGTTCAAGCGCTTACGCCTCGGAACAGTCCGTCTCCCAGGGCTTTTTCAGCAGCAGGTCCATCGGAAAAAGCGTCTCCGGCGGAAGATCGACGGCGCCCGCGAGCCGCCGCGGAAACGAATGCCAGCGAACGGGGATTCCGGTGCGCGCGGAGACCGCTTGCGCAAGCTCCGCGCCGCGCAGCACGTCCCGCGCGGCTGTTTCGCCGCAGAGGTGCGTGTTGTTGACCAGCCCCGTCGTCCTGAGCTTTGCGCTGCGTTCGATGTCCCGCAGGTACCGCTCGGCCTGTTCCGCTGTCGCGGTTTCCGGACGGTTGAAATTCAGCACGCAGAGCAGCTCGTGCTCGACGGCCTGAATCTTTTGCGCAAACCTGCCCAGTACGCGCGCGCCCGCCGCGTCGCCGCCGACGTCCATGATGCCGCAGACGCCGCTTTCCAGCAGGGCGTACACCGCGGGATTGATCGCGGGCAGATCGGCGTCCCCGCCCGCAGACGCGATGACGCGCACGCCCTGCGCTTCCAGCGCCGTCCGCTGTCCGCGCGAGCAGAAATACGGATTGACAATATCCAGATCGGCAAGCGCAACGGCATCGCCCGCGCGGGCGAGCGCAAGCGCGAGGTTGATTGAAAATTCGGTTTTTCCGCTGCCGTAGTGGCCGGTGACGATGTGCAGATGGCGTTCCATTTTCGTTACCGTTTCGAATTCGTCGTGGATGTGAGCAACGCGAGCGTCGCCTGTCCGGTCAATATTCCTTCGGTCGCTCCTTGCCGGCCAATACGCGGAGCGCGGCCTCATACAGCGCGCGCTGCTCATTTTCGCCGGGCATGATCACGATTTCGGCGATGAACGCCGTCCGTGTCGCGATCCAGTTTGTGAACATCCGGTCGTAGGCAAAGCCGCCGGTGAGGATGATTGCGCGCACGTCGCCCTTGAGGACGGCGGCGCAGGCGCCGATCTCTTTCGCGGTCTGATATGCCATGCCCTCGTAGACGAGGCGCGCCGTTTCGTCCCCGCTCTCCGCGCGGCGGCTGATTTCCTTTCCGTCGTCCGTGCCGAGATATCCGAGCAGGCCGCCCTGCGTGTTCAGCTTTCGAATCAAATCCTCCGCGGGCAGGTTTTCCTTTCGGCAGAGCTTGATCAGCGAGTTGGCCGGCAGGCCGCCGCAGCGCTGCGCGCTGTAGGGGCCTTCGCCGCCGAGGCCGTCGTTCACGTCGATCACGCGTCCCTTTTCGTGCGCGCCCACGGTCGCGCCGCCGCCGATGTGCGCTACGATCAGGTTGACGTCTTCGTAGCGCAGGCCGCGGCTGCTGCAGAACCGCCGCGCCTCGGCTTTCTGGTTCAGCGCGTGAAAGATGGATGCGCGGCTGATGTCCGGATGACCGGAGAGCCGCGCGAGGTCGCAGAGTTCGTCCGTGACCACGGGGTCCGCGATATAGGCGGAAACGCCCGCCTCGCGGGCGATTTCGTCGGCCAGCATCGCGCCAAGATTGCAGGCGTGCTCGCCGTATCGACAGCTGCGAAGATCGGATAGCATGCGTTCGTTGACGGCGTATGTGCCCCCGGCGATCGGGCGCAGCAGCCCGCCGCGGCCGATGACGGCGCTCAGAGAGCCGACGGCGACATCGTGCCTTGCAAGCTCCGCTTCTATGGCGTTCTTTCGAAAGGCAAGAGCAGAAGCCAGATCCGCGCAGGAGGCAAGCTCGTCCCGCGTGTGGGTCAGCGTTTGTTCAAACAGCGGCGTTTCCTGCTCGAAAACCGCGATTTTTGTCGTCGTAGATCCCGGGTTGATCGCAAGGATCCGGTGTGGCATGGCAGTTCATCCTTTCGTATGCGATGCGCATCGCAAGCGCGATGGAGTTGAGCTTGGTGTCCGCGCTGTCGGCGCGGCTGGTCAGGATGACCGGCGCGGCTGCGCCGACGACCACGCCCGCGCAGGACGCCCGTGCGACGAACGCAAAGGATTTGTACAGCGCGTTTCCGGTTTCGATCTGCGGCGCAAGCAGGATGTCCGTTTGGCCCGCGTTGGGATCTTCGATTCCCTTATGCAGAGCGGCCTCGCGAAACAGGCAGTTGTCCAGCGCCAGCGGGCCGGTGACGACGCAGTTTGAAAGACCGCCCGCGCGGTTGATGCGCACGAGTTCCGCGGCGTCCAGCGTGCAGGGCATCTTCGGGTTGACGGTTTCTATGGCGCAGAGACAGCCGACGACGGGCAGGCTGTTGCCGAGGGCGTTTGCCACCGTCACGGCGTTTTGAATGATGTGCTGCTTCGCGGCGAGGTCGGGATACATGTTTACCGCCGGGTCCGTCAGGTAGATCAGCCGGTCGAAGCCGGGCAGCTCGAACACGCCGACGTAGGAAAGCAGCTCGCTCTCCCGAAGGCCGGTTTCGGCGTTGACGACCTCGCGCAGCATCGTCGCCGTGCTGACGAGCCCTTTCATCACCGCCTGCGCGCGCTTCTGCCGCACGAGCTGCACCGCGAGCCTGCAGCTCTCCGCCCTGTCGGCGCAGTCGACGATGTCCATACCGGAGAGGTCGATGCCTTCCCGCAACGCGATCGCGCGAATTTCGCGCGCGTCGCCGATCAGCAGCGCGCGGCAAAGCCCCCGCCTGACGGCCTCCCGCAGCGCCGCGAGCACGCAGGAGTCCTCCGCGGCGGCGACCGCGACGACGGGGCGGACGGAATATCGATCGTGGGCGATGGCGTCTAGTGTCGGCTTCATAAACAATCCTGACCCAAAGAGAAGTAATTTTGAATGATGTTCGTCGGTTTCATCAATATTTTGACCGGACAAGTAGTAGTATGATTCGTAGTTTGATACGACATCATACTACTAAATAAGTTGTATTATGTCAAGGCCTGTTCACGGATACTCGTCCTTGTCATCAGGATGATATATGATGTATAATTTCATCAATCCGGGAAAGGGGGAACCGTTGCGTGGCAAACGAAAACAAGAGCCTGTCCGAACGCATTGCGAGCGAGCTCTACAACCTCATCGTGCTGCAAAAGAAGTTTGCGCCGGGCGATAAGCTGCCCAACGAAAACGACCTTTCCCAACGCCTCGGCGTGAGCCGGACGACGCTGCGCGAGGCGGTGCGTTATCTCGTCGCGCAGGGCGTGCTCAGCGTGCAGAGAGGACGCGGCACGTTCATCAGCGACGATCTGGCGCTCTTCAACAAATACGACGTGGGTTCTTTGAGCCACGCGCGGCTTGCCGACATGTATGAAATCCGGCTCATGTTTGAGCCGCAGTGCGTGATGCTCGCCTGCTTCCGCGCCACGGAAGAGGAGCTGCAGGGAATATTCGATCAGGCGCAGCTGGTCGAGCGACTGGTCCGCGAGGACGGAAACTGGCCGGACGAGGACCAGAAATTTCACGAGATGATCGCAGCTGCGTCCCACAACGAATTCATAATTCGACTGTTTCCGATCATCAACGCCGCGGTCACCGAGGCCATGGAGATGACGGACAACATCGACGCGCTGAAAAACATCGTCATCTACGACAATCGCGATATGTGCGGTTTTTTGCGGCTGCGGGATGGAGCCGGCGCAAAGAGCGCGATGAATATCCACATCCGTCATGTCATCAATACGCTTGGACTCAGCGCGGGAGAATTGTAACCGGCCGTGATCGGCGGTTGCGATGGGCCGTGAATGGGAGCTTTCCCGGCGTCGTTGTTCGGCGGCGCCGGTTTTATTTTTGGCGTGATTTCCAAAGGATTTCGAAGGCGGACAATCGCGCAAATACGGCATAAAGCCCGTTCTGTTCTTTTCAGAAGGGGCTTGACTGTGATAGTATAGCAGGAACCGGGCGGGAACCGCCGGGACCCGGTTTGAAAGGCTGGACCATGTCGGACAAGCAGAAAAGGGACCTATACCTGTTCTTCGTCATCGTTGTGACGGTCAATCTGGCGCTGGGGTTCAGCGACGGTTTGTTTTCGAACTATTTCAAGGACGCATACAGCGTCAACGGGTTTCAGCGCGGGCTGATCGAGTTCCCGCGGGAGCTGCCGGGCGTAATCGTGTTTTTCCTCGTCAGCGCGATTTCGTTTCTGGGCGACATCACGATCGCCATCATTGCGCAGGGGATCGCCGCGCTTGGGCTGTTCGTGCTGGGATTTTTCACGCCGTCCTTTGGGGCGATGCTGGTGTTTCTGTTCATCAACTCGATGGGAATGCATCTGTATCTGCCGCTGCGGGACAGCATTGGCATGGCGTTGTCCGAGCCGGACATGCTCGGAAAGCGCATGGGACAGATCGCGGGAATCCGCTTTGCGTCGCTGATGGTCGCGGGCATCGCGGTGTTTTTCCTGTTTCGCTTCGGGGTGTTCAGCTTTTTCACCGGCACGAAATGGACGTTCGTCGTCTCGGCAATTTTCTATGTCGTAACGCTGCTGCTGCTCGTCAAGCTCAAGCGGGACGTCGGACAGGTGCGCAGAAAGCGCGAAAAGCTCCGATTTGTTTTTTGCAAAGAGTACAAGTATTACTATCTGCTCGCCATCGTGTTTGGCGTGCAGAAGCAGGTGATGCTCGTGTTTGGCCCGTGGGTGTTGATTGAGACGCTCGGACAGCAGGTGGACACCATCGTGCTGCTCGGCATCATCGCGTCCACGCTCGGCATGTTCTTCATGCCGCAGCTTGGCAGATGGATCGACCGCTTTGGCGTCAAAAAGCTGCTGTATGTCGACGCGCTGTCGTTCATCGGCGTCTATCTCTGTTACGGGATTCTGGCGCAGTCCTTCAACACCGGGGCGCTCGCAAAGGTCGGCTTTCCCTTGCTGCTGACCTGCGCGTTGTTCGTCGTCGACCGGCTGTCTTCGCAGATGGGCATCATCCGGACGATCTATCTCAAATCGATCGTGCGGGTCGATACGGATTTGACGCCGACGCTCTCTCTGGCGCTGATGATGGACCACGTCGTTTCCATCCTCGTCGGCGTGATGGGCGGCGTGGCCTGGGTTACGTTTGGTTCGCAGTATATCTTTTATGCCGTGGCGGCGCTTTCTCTGGTGAATCTGGCCGTCGCCATCATCGTCAAGGACCCGCGCAAGACGCAGGCGTTGTCCTGAGGCCAAGCGCGGAGGGAGGCCGTTATGCACGAAAGACCAAACAGGATTGCGGCGTTTGCCGTGCTGGCGCTGATTGGGTTTGGCGTCTCCTGCTGGCTGTATTTCTGGCTGTTTGGCGTGCTGCGCTATTGGGGCGCCGGCGCGGTCGCCGGCTGCGTCACGGCGGTCATACTGACACTCTGCGCGCTCGGCGCTATCGTCGTCCGACCCATCCCCGTCAAGGCGTCGGCCATCGCGGTGCTGTATGTCGTCATCTTCAGCCTGCTGTTTGAGGCGCTTCGTCGTGTGTTCGCGTGGGGCATCCCCGCTTTGACCGCGCCCGGCTGGCTGTGGCGGGGCGGCGTGGCCGCGCTGATCGCCACGCTCGCCATGCTGGGCTATGGCGCGCTGCACGGGCGGCGCATGGCGCTCACGCGCTATTCGCTGGAGACGCCGCTGCCCGTCCAGGCGGACGAAGTGCGCATCGCGCTGATTTCGGACGTGCATATGGGGCTGACGATCGACGAACCGCGGCTTCGACGGGAGTTGACGCGCCTCGCCGCCGAACAGCCGGACCTGCTCGTCATTGCGGGCGATCTGGTGGACGATCGAACGACGCCCGCACAGATGCGCGCCGCGTGCGCCATCATCGGCGGGTTTCCGGCGAAACACGGCGTATTCTTTGTATATGGCAATCACGATCTGGCAAGCCACGGCCCGACGCCGCCGTATACCCGGGAGGAGCTGGACGGCGCGCTGACCGGCGCGGGCGTCCGCATTCTGGACGATCAAATTGCCAGCGCCGCGGGACTGACTTTGGTGGGGCGGCATGACGCAGGGTTTTCCCGCAACCCGGACCGCGCGCCGCTGAGCCGGCTGCTCGAAACCGCAGACCGGGCCCGGCCGATCGTGTTGGTGGATCACCAGCCGCGCGAGATGAAAGAGGCCGCCGCAGCGGGTGTAACCTTGCAGCTTGGCGGGCATACGCACGCGGGGCAGGTCTGGCCCATGAGCTGGCTGAGCAGGCTGTCCGGCGTTGCATATGGGCACCGGCGCGTCGGCGCAATGGATGCGATCGTATCTTCCGGCATGGGAAACCGCGGTTCGAAACTGCGCAGCGGCTGTACCGCGGAGATGGTGCTCATCCGCCTGCGGCATGTCGATCGCTGAAAGGACGAACCGCTGCCGAGAAATCTTAGAACCGAAATAAAACGTAAAATATTTAGTTTAACAGTATCATTTCGATTTATAGAACATCCGGAATTATCATATTTCAACTTGCCGATTCACATTGAGCCGGCGGGGGACGACGGTCGATTCCTGCGGCGGCGCCGCAGGAATACGGTCGCCGATGCCGTTGGCATCCTTCACAAATATCGTCTCCGTCGATGTTATAATTGTAAAATCCGGGCGTCGGGAAATTAACAGCGCGTCAAAATATTGACACTGTTTGTTGCTTGAATTACAATTATATCGATAATGTATACGAAGAGTCGGCTAAACGACGCTTTGATACGCACAAGCAGGGCTTCTCTTTTTGGGACCATGCGGATCGCGATAACAAATTGTGGCGCCAGACGGCCGAATCCGGGCGCAGGAACGGCTGTCGGCGCGTGAAAAGGGATGACAGAATGAATAAGGCGAAGTTGACGAAGATTGCTGTTGTTTTTTGTGTGGTACTGGCGAGTTTGTTCTTCGCCTCCTGCTCAAAGAAAGGGCAATCCGCCGACCCGGGCGCCTGGGGATACGATGACATGGTCACTTACGACGCGCTGGGCGGCATGGTCAACGCGCGCGAAGTGAGAAAGACATATTATTTGCCGAACTCGTATGTGTTCGAGCCGTCCGGCTCGAGCAATATGCTTGTGGAACCGACGCGCGACGGGTATATCCTTGCGGGCTGGTATACGGCCAAAACAGATCAACCCACCGAGAACGGCGAGGAATACACCTTCAGCGCCGATGATCGATGGGATTTTTATCTTGATCGCGTGCAGGGGGATATGACGCTCTATGCCCGCTGGCTGCCGCGCGGCAGGGTGGACTATGTCGACGCCGACACGGGCGAAGTGGTCTTCAGCAAAAACATCACCGCCGACTCTCCGGTGCAGGAGCTTTCCGAAGCGATCGTCAACTTCAGCAAACCGGAAAACACGACCCTGTTCGGCTATTATGCGGATGCGGCCTGCACGCAGGAATACGACTTTTCTTCCTATGTGCATTCCGAGCCGCAGCCGTCTCAGGCGAGCCTGTATGCCATGCTGTATGAAATGTTTCCGCAGTATCTCGAAAAGGTCGACTATGTGGAGCCGGACGAGGACGAGGTGGACGACACCACGGATATGTCCTATCTGTTTTTGAACAAACTCGGCTATCAGCTCAAGACGACCGACGAGGCGGCGCTTGCCGAACTGCGCGCGGCGAAAAACCAGCTCGTGGAGACGTCCATCCAGAACTACCTGACCAATACGGCCGGTAAAGTCGTCTATATGAAGTTTGTCCCCGGCAACTTTGTGCTCTTATCGCAGCCCGGCGATCTCAAGATCGGCGGGAAATATGGTTTCTTCGGCGCGGATGCCGCCGGCAATCCGATCGACGGCTATGTCATCGAGAAAGATATCGACCTCTCCGGCGTAACCTTGACCATGGCGGACAGCTTCACCGGCGTGATCTATGGAAACGGACATACGCTCTCCAACATCTCGCTGTCCGTCAACAGCAAAAAAGTCGATACAGAAAAGGAAAAATCCGTCGCGCTGTTCAACACGCTGCAGGATGTCAAAATCGACGACCTCACGTTTGAAAACGCGTCCATCAGTACGCAGCTGAACGAAGGGACGTCCGTCAAGGCCGCGCTGCTTGCGCTCGACGCAACCAACGTTACGCTCAACAACTGTCATTTTAACGGCCTGACGATCAATTCTGGCAAAAATGACGACGGATCGAACAAATACCAGTTTGGCGACCTGTTCATCAGCGCATCCGGCGTCAAGCTCAACGACTGCACGGCGCAGGGGCTTGTCGCAAACGTCGTGAACCCCGCGAGGCTGAAACTCGCCCTCATGGAACTTGCGCCGGTCGAAGACGCCACGGATGCGCCGGTAACGACGCCCTGACGCTCGCTGCCGATTCTGTTTGACGATTGCCGGCGGAGGCCATCAACCGGTGATTTTCAAAATATAAAATAAACGGAGGTAAAGAATGAAAAAGAACAGAATTGCCCAACTATTAGCGGTTCTTCTTTGCGCGATGCTGTTGATTGCGACCGTTGGCTGCAAAACCGCGGGAACGACCACAACGACCGAAGAACCTGCCGCTACTGCTGCAGCGACGGAAGCTCCTGTAGTCGTGATGCCCGACGTACCGGCCGATCGCTATGACGCGGCCGTGACGCCGAGGACGGGTGCAAACGCGACCACCCCGCTGGTCATCAGCTCTCAGACGCTGGATGGGAAATTCAGCCCGATCTTCTACACGTCCGCTTACGACTTTGCAGTCGAGAGCATGACGCAGCTCGGACTGCTCTATCTGGACAAGAAGGGCGCGCCGCAGGCCGGTGTGGAATTCCCGTGCCTCGCGTATTCCTATTCTCAGGAAGTCAGCGACGATCAGTCGACCTCGACCTACACGTTCGTTCTGAAAAACGGGATCACCTTCAGCGACGGCGAACCTGTTACGGCAAAGGACGTGCTGTTCAACATCTATGTTCTGTGCGATCCGCTCTATGACGGCTCCGCAACCTTCTACTCGATGGATGTTCAGGGCCTGAGCGAGTATCGTCTCCAGACCAGCGCCGAGACGCTGGCCGTTGCCGACGCCATCGTGGCCGCCGGCATCTCCACCGCCGAAGACGGAACCCTGGCGTATCCCGCTGCGGACGGCGCAACCGCCGAACAGCAGGCCGCCTTCTGGGCATATCTCGATCCTGCCGGCGAAAAGTTCGCGCAGGAAATCGTCAATTATGTCATGAACAACTATCTCTCCGATGATTATGTGCAGAGCTATTTCTCGGCAGACCTCACCGCCGCGCAGATCAAGGACAGCGATTTCCTGACCGTTGCTTACGGCATGGGCATGTGGGGTTACGGCACCTATGCCGACGGTGTGTTTACCGATGCGCTCGGCAACACCTATGACGAGACGACCGGCCTGACCGTTGCCGACTACTGGGCCAACATCCTTGGCACCTATGGCTACGACCTCAGCGACGCCGGCATCAACTATGAAAAAGCGGGCGATCTGCGCATTGAGGACTATGTCCGCGACCTGTATATCGCCAACGAAGGCGCGGTTGCCGGCGGCGTTGCCAGCATCAGCGGCATCACGAGCGGCACGATGACCGGCGAAGACGGCGTGGATCGCGAATACATCCAGATCGTCATCAACGGCATCGACCCGACCGCCATCTTCAAGATGGGCATCGAGGTCGCCCCGATGCACTACTATACCGAAGGCTTCACGGGCACGCTGAACGAATACGGCGTATCCCTGAACGACCCGGCCTTCATGGAAGTGCTCAAGTCCAAGAACGTCGCCCCGATGGGCGCCGGTCCCTACATGTTCGACGAATACAAGGACAACGTCGTTTACTTCACCGCCAACGACAGCTTCCTGCTCGGCTCTCCAAAAATTGAGAGCGTCCGCATTCAGGAGATCGCCAGCGGTTCCGAACTCGACTCCGTGCTGACGGGCATCGTGCACTATTCCGATCCGTCCGCCTCCACGACGATCATCAACGACATCACCGCGGGACAGGGCGACTATGCCAAGCTGGCCTATACGCTCGTCGATAACGACGGCTACGGCTATATCGGCATCAACGCGCAGTTCTTCCCGGATTGGCAGGTCCGCAAAGCGATCGCGTCCACGTTCAACACCGAACTGTGCATCAGCGATTACTATGGCGAACTCGCGACGGTGAACTACCGCACGATGACCAAGATCCAGTGGGCATATCCGGAAAATCCGGAAAACATGTTCCCGTATGACGGCACCGGCGAAACCGCCAAGGCGCTGTTCCTCGAAGCGGGCTTCGTCTATGACGAAGCGACCAACGTCATGTCCTATCCGGCGGATAGCGACAAAGCAGGCCAGCAGGTCACCATCAAGGCGACCCTGCCCATGGACGCGGCCGACCATCCGGCGGGCTCCGTTCTGATCAACGCGCAGGAAGTGCTCGCCACGATCGGCGTCAAGCTCGACATCGAAGTCGACGACGCGCTCCTCAACAAGCTGAGCACGGCCTATGATTCCGGCATCGAAGTCTGGGCGGCTGCCTGGGGTGCCGGCGGTCAGGATCCGGATATGTTCCAGGTCTGGTACTCCGATCCCGCGGTCAACCAGTCGACCTCGCCCGCCGCGAAGGGCCTCTACTGGCTCTACACCAACGGCAGCGACGACCAGATTGCGGCGCTCAAGCAGCTCAACGAGCTGATCAACGCCGGCCGCTCCACGCTGGATGTCGAAGAGCGCAAGACGATCTACGCGCAGGCGCTTGAAATCTCCACCAGCCTTGCGACGGAGATCCCGACGTATCAGAGAAAGAACATGTTCGTCTTCAACAAGGACGTCATCAATGCGGACACCCTGTTCAGCGGCGAAGATGTCACCCCGTTCCAGAACCCGACTTCCTACATCTGGAATGTCGAGCTCAACGGCTAACCTCTTCGGAGTTTGGCACAACGGTACCAACGAAACACAAGGCTTGGCGATGAGCCAAGCCTTGTGTTGGTTCGAGTATTTCTCTGAAGGGCTTCGGTGAGGGAATATGTGGAAATACATTGGGAAAAGACTTCTGTTGGCTATTGTGATTTTGATCGGCGTGTCGATCATGATCTACGCGCTTTCCATGCTCATGCCGACGGACTATATCGATCGTCAGACGGCGCCTGCCGTTGCAAACGGCACCATGACGCTGGACGACGTGACGCGTTTAAAGGAAATCTACGGCCTGGCCGACAAGAGCTTTTTCGGCATCGTGAAGAGTTACTCCACCTGGCTGGTCGGCGCGTTTACCGGCGATTTGGGGTACTCGTTTTTGTTTGGCAGGCCTGTGTCGACGGTCATCAACGAATATATGTGGACGTCGTTCATCCTGGCGTTCATTGCGTTCATTCTGGAAACCGGCATCTCGATTCCAATGGGAATACGAGCCGCGGTCAACCAGTACGGGGGGTATGACTATACCGTGTCCGTGCTGGCGATGATCGGCACGGCGCTGCCATCCTTCTTTCTGGCGGCCCTGCTGATGAATGTCTTCTGTATTCAGCTGGGGTGGCTGCCGCTGCAGGGGCTGACCTCGGCGACGAAGATCTTTGCCGCGGATGCGCATATGGAAATCTTTTTGGATAAGGCCTGGCACCTCATCTTGCCAATTACGGTTCTTGTCCTGCTGGGCGTTGGCGGACTCATGCGCTATACGAGGACCAACATGCTCGAAGTAATGAATTCAGACTATATCCGTACCGCCCGGGCGAAAGGACTTCCCGAGCATACGGTTGTGTATAAACACGCGTTTCGAAATACGCTGATTCCGCTGGTGACGATGCTGAGTGGATCGCTTCCCGGCCTGTTCGGCGGCGCAATGATCACGGAGACCGTGTTCGCCGTGCCCGGCATCGGCTACATCGCGCTGCGCGCGACGATGCAGGGGGATATCCCCTTCATCATGGGGTATAATATGTTTCTTGCGATACTGACCGTCATCGGCATGCTGATCTCCGACCTGATGTATATGGTCGTGGACCCGCGTGTCAAGCTGAAGTAAGGGAGGCGCGTTTTAACATGAATGACAAACCAAAAGGCACGGACGCGAATTCCTCCGCGGACAAGAAGACAAAGCACAACAAGTACACCGATATCTCCGGCGTGGAGATCATTGCGGAGGAGAATTTCCGTGTGATGTCTCCGGGCCGCATGGTCGCCAAGCGGTTTTTCCGCAGCAAGCTGTCGGTCATCGGTTTGTGCATGATCATCTTCGTATTCCTGTTTTCCTTCGTCGGTCCCCTGATCGTGAACGTCACGTGGGGATACGGCGAGACGCAGGTATTCAAGATCGAGCGTATATCCAGCATGGTCACCACGGCCTCTTTCGAGGCGGCGGACGGCAAGGACTATAACTACTATGACGAGTCGCAGTCCCATGTGTATTTCAAGGCGCCGATCTCCTGGGACCACTGGCTCGGAACGGACACCAGCGGGTTCGATATCTTTGTGCGCCTGATGTACGGCGGGCGGATTTCGCTGGTGATATCATTCCTCGTCGTCTTTCTGGAGACGGCGCTCGGCGTGCTCTTCGGCGGGCTCTCCGGTTACTTTGGCAAGTGGGTGGACCAGCTGATCATGCGCATTGTGGATATCTTCTTCTGCCTGCCCGGGCTGCCGATTCTGCTGATCCTCTCGGCGACCATCGCGTCGATCGACGCGATTCCGCCGGAACACCGCATCTATTATCTGATGGGTTTTCTGACGTTCATCGGCTGGGCCGGGACGGCGCGGCTCGTGCGCGGCCAGATTCTGATGCTGCGCGAGCAGGAGTATATGATGGCGGCGGAGACGACCGGGATTCCCGCGCGCAAGAAAATCTTCAAGCACCTCGTGCCAAACGTCATGCCGCAGCTGATCGTCACCATGACGCTCGGCCTCGGCGGCATCATCCTGTATGAATCCACGCTGTCTTACCTCGGGCTCGGCGTGCCGTTCCCGCGCGCCGCGTGGGGCTCCATGATCGCGCTGGCGGATCCGTCCAAGGGGCAGGAAATCCTCGCCAACTACCCGAATATGTGGGTGCCGGCGGGACTTTTGATCATCATCGCCGTGCTTGGATTCAGCTTTATCGGCGACGGCCTGCGCGACGCGTTTGATCCGAGAATGAAGAGGTAACGGCAATGGCATTGAAAAGACTGCTGAAAAAGAAACAGATCAAGGGCGTTGACGACGTTGCATACCTCTCCCTGAAGGAAGAGCGCCGCATCAGCCATGAGAACGCGAAGGTCATGCGCACATTCGAGCGCAGGATGAACCGGCGCAACGTTTCCCAAGAAGAATATGCGGCGACCATGAAGAACCCCGAAAACATCGTGGAGTTTGACAATCTGCATACGTTTTTCTATACGGATATCGGCACGGTCAAGGCGGTTAACGGCGTCAGCTTCGACATCCCGCGCTGCACGACCGTCGGCGTCGTGGGCGAATCCGGTTGCGGAAAGTCCGTGACCAGCCTGTCGCTGATGCAGCTGGTGCAGGCGCCGCAGGGACAGATTGTGGAAGGGCAGATCCGGTTTTCCTCCAGCGACGGCAAGTGCTACGACATCGCGAAGATGCCGCGTTCCGAAATGCTGAAGATCCGCGGCCGCGAAATCTCCATGATCTTCCAGGAGCCGATGACCAGCCTGAACCCGGTGTTCACCGTCGGCGAGCAGCTGGACGAAGTCGTGCTGCTGCACGAACACGCGACGCCGGAGCAGGCGAAGCAGCGTTCCATCGAGATGCTCAAGCTGGTTGGCATCGCTATGGCGGAGACGATCTACTCAAACTATCCGCACGAGCTTTCCGGCGGCATGCGCCAGCGCGTCATGATCGCCATGGCGCTCTCCTGCAATCCGCGGTTGATCATTGCGGACGAACCGACCACCGCGCTGGATGTGACGATTCAGGCGCAGATTCTCGATTTGCTGCGCTCCATCAAGCAGGAGATCAACGGCAGCATCATGCTCATCACGCACGATCTCGGCGTGATCGCCGAGATGGCGGATTATGTGGTCGTCATGTACGCCGGCAGAATCGTGGAAAAGGGCACGGTGTTCGAAATCTTTGAAAACCCGAAGCATCCCTACACCGTCGGCCTGATGCGCAGCAAACCCAGCGTGAGCAAGCGCGTCGAGCGGCTCTACAGCATCCCGGGGCAGGTTCCGAACCCGGTGAACATGCCGAACCACTGCTATTTCAAAAACCGCTGCGAGCACTGTTTCGAGCGCTGCGAGGGCGAGTACCCGCCGATGATCCGGTTCAGCGACACGCATTACGCCGCCTGCTATCTCTACGAAGACGATCCGAACGCCGAGGTGTTCCAGCCGCTTGCGGAAGAGAGCGCATGCACGAGGAGGGAACATGGAAACTAAAACCGCAGAAAACGATAACATCCTCGTCGTTAAGGACCTGAAGAAATATTATCCGATCAACACGTCGATCTTCGGCAGGGCCAGGGCGCATGTCAAGGCGGTCGACGGCGTCTCGTTTGAAATCGAGCGCGGCACCACGATGGGCCTCGTCGGCGAGTCCGGCTGCGGCAAGACGACCGTCGGCAGGACCATTCTGCGCCTGCACGACGTGACGGACGGGACCGTGTATTTCAACGGCGAAGACCTCTCCAAGATACCGAAAAACCGGTTGCGCCGCATGCGCCCGAAGATGCAGATGATCTTTCAGGACCCGTATTCGAGCCTCTCGCCGCGCATGCCGGTCGGCGAGATCATCGGCGAGGCCGTGCGCGAGCATAAGATCGTTTCGAAGGAGCAGTACCGCGCGTATATCATGAAGGTCATGCGCGACTGCGGGCTGCAGCCGCAATATTTCTATCGCTATCCGCACGAATTTTCCGGCGGGCAGCGGCAGAGAATCTGCATTGCGCGCGCGGTTGCGCTCAACCCCGAGCTGATCATCTGCGACGAGCCGGTCAGCGCGCTGGATGTCTCGATTCAGGCGCAGATCATCAATCTGATGATGGACCTGCAGTGCGAGTTCGGGTTTACCTATCTGTTCATCTCGCACGATCTCTCGGTGGTGGAGCATATCAGCAAGACCATCGGCGTGATGTACCTCGGCTCGATGGTGGAGATCGGCAACAAGGACCAGATCTTCGACAACCCGATGCATCCCTACACGCAGGCGCTGCTCAGCGCCGTGCCGATGCCGGACCCGTCCTACAAGATGAACCGCATCATTCTGCAGGGCGATATCCCCAGCCCGGCGAACCCGCCCTCCGGCTGCAAATTCCATACGCGGTGCAATCAGTGTATGGACGTGTGCTCAAAGGTCGTGCCGAAGCTGAAGGAGTATGAACCCGGCCACAAGGTGGCCTGCCATCTGTACAGTCAGGATTGATGCAACGAACGATGTCAAAGCGAAAACGTGACGAATGGGTGGACGACGGGCGTATCATCGCCAATATGGACGTAGACGGGATGCCGTATACGTTCCGGCGGGGAGCCCGGCGAAACCGGGACGCATTCGGACAAAAGAAAATTAAATCCGAACCGATCGAGCTGACGAAAAAGGAAAAACGCTCGATTTCATGGGGCGCCGCCTCGGCGTATGTGCTCGTGGCCGTCGTGTTCATATCCGTATTCGGGCTGTTTTTGCTCTTTTGCAGCAAAGTCTGGTTCCGCTGACGCGGGGCGGGCCGGTTGTGCTTTGACAATCCGAATATCAAACGCCGGGCGCATATGCGACCGGCGTTTTTCTGTTACTCTTTTCTGTTGATGATGCGCCGCATCCCGAAACATCAACGATCGCGTCATGTCCGAGCGGCGGCGGAAAGCGGTTATCGGTCTATGATTCTGCGCAGGAGAGGCACCTTGATCTGGATTGCGCTCTCCGGGCAGATCTCCTGGCAGCAATAGCAGCGGATACAGCGGTCGTATCGGTAGGACGGGGGATTCGCCTTGTTGCCGTCGTGCCAATTCACGGCCTTCGGGGTGACGGGGCACATATTCACGCAGATGCCGCACCGCACGCAGCGCTCGGCGATGATATAAGGCTTTGGCGTGATCGCCTCCTTGAGAAAACCGGAGCGCGACTTCCCGCTCTGGGGCTTTTCCGGGCCCCTGTTTACGTTGAAATCCTTTGCAATCAGCGGTTCGAGCGATTCCCCGAGGATTCGAATGTCTTTCTCAAGATAGGTGCCAGCGCCCATCTCCAGACCGGCTTTGTTGGTCAGGACCAGCGAGGGGTCCAGATTCATCAGCCTGCACATCGTGGCGTCCAGCGCAATCGGATCGTCGGAAAACAGGAGCACGTTCATCTTTCTCGGGGTTCCGCCGCGCGGGCCGTTGCCCTCCATCGCCATGACGCCGTCCATGACATACAGCCTGGGATGAACGCATGCGTTCAGATCGATCAGCATTTTTGCGAACTCGAACGCGTCGGGCATCTTCACATGGAACTCGCCCTTCAGCGCGCCCGGGACGCATCCAAACTGGTTTTTGACCGCGCCCGTGACGCGCTGGAACCCGTGCGTCTTCATCTTTGGGAGGCTGACGACCGCGTCGCTGTCAAGAACGGCGTTTGCAATCGTAAACTTCTTGTTGTGCTGCCCCTGCGCAAAATGCACCTCGCGGCCGGACCGGAAATCGGCAAGCGCGATGCCCAGATCCTGAGCCGCCTCGGCGGCGCCGGTCTTTTTCGCCGCCGCGTCCGGAGACTGGAACCCCGGCGAATCGCCGTAGGACAGCTTTGCGCCCGCGTCCTGCAGCGCTTGCGCAACCGCGCGGAATACCGCAGGGTGCGTCGTGACGCATTTTTCCGGCGGGTCCGCCGAAAGCCAGTTCAGCTTGATTAGAACCTTTTCATCCGGCCGGACAAATCTGGACGCGCCGCCCAGCAGCGAAAATCCTTTTTGGACCGCCGCCTGAACCTCGGCGTAGTCATAACTTTTGCAAGAGACGATTGCTACATCGGACATGGTCGTGTTTCCTCTCTTTGGTGAAATCTCGTTTTGGATGCCGCTTCCCGCGGCGCTTTCCTTTGCGCGGGGGGGGGTACGCGGCATTGTCTACATTATAAACTTTTTTCTGCCTGCAGCATACGGGTCGAGTAAATTCGCGCGGCCGAAAAGCGCGGTTCAATTCCAAACGGAAACAGGTCCGGTTTGGCGCAACCCGGTCCGGCGGGCAGCAAAAAAAGGCCGGACGATGGGAATGCGCTCGCCGCCTTTTATAACCATAGACGATCACTTTTTTCGATCTTGCGCCTACAGGATCAGCTTGACCGCAAACTGACGCTGATTCAGCTCGAATTTCACCAGTCCGCCAAGGGAGGTCACGGCGAGCTGGATGCTCTTTACGCCGATGCCGTCGCCCTGCCTGGAAACAGGAAGATCGTCCTGAAACGAGACCTCCTCTTCGCAGGGGTTGGTGATCTCGATCAGCAGTTGGTCGTTTCTGGTGCGGGAAAGAAAGCGAACGACCCGCGGCTGGGACGTGACGGCGGACGCTGCGCGAATCGCGTTTTCCAGCGCGTTGGATACGATGACGCAGAGATCCCCGTCGGGCACGCGGACGACCGCCGGAATGTCCGCCTGAATCTCCAGATGGACGTCCAGCTTTTCCGCCTTTGCATGAAACGCCGATAAGATCAGGTTGACTGTTTCGTTCATGCAGAAGTGCTGCGGCGAAACGGCGGCGATGCCCTGCTCGATGCCGGCGATATATTGGCGGATGCCCTCCGTGTCCTCGCGCATCGACATCGTGCTGATGAGCTGCAGATGGTGACGCAGGTCATGCTCGTACAGATCCGCCTGCAACTGGGATTTTTTGAGGGACTGCGCGTATTGCAGCGCGCCTTGCATCTGCGCCCTGAGCAGCTCGTCGTTTCCCAGCGCTTCCAGATGCACTTTGATTTCCTGCGAATAGCGGACGATGAGGATATACGTCAGAAAGCACAGCGCGCTGAGGGTATATTGCCAGAGAAACGTGTCGCGAAACGAAGCGACGTCGTAGGTGAAGCGATACATGGTTTGCCGATAGGTTACGGCGACGCAAAGAAACGGCACCGCGCAAAACAGCGCCCAGCCCTGTTCGATATGATCGAGCAGGTAGATCAGGGGGGCCTTAAAGTACCGGTCCAGCAGCCAAAGCATCAGCAGGCCGAGGAGGATGTGGGCGGCCATGCGAAGCCACTCGACGCCGGGAAAGAACAATGCAAGCGTGTTTGCTGCGAGCAAAAGCGGGGATGTCCACACCAGCGCCGTCAGGAAGATAAACAATCCTTTGAATCCCCTGTATTTCTGCAATATCAGCGTGGCGCCGTATAGCGGAAGAAACGCGAACAAAGGGAAATACGTAACGAAGACTTCGATTCCGAACAGCAGGAGAATCAGCACGGCGAGCGCAAACGCGCAGAGCAGGCACAGCAGGAACCATTTTTCTCTGCGCGACAGGCGTTTGGGGCGGATACCCAGCAGAACGCACATGCCGGCCGCGATGTAAACCAGGATGAAACAGCCTTTGAAGAAGCTATAGAATTCCGGCATTCGATTGCCTCCCGCTGAATGAATAGCTGATGTAGCGCTCCTTGATCTCGCCGTAGCTGGCCTTTGCAACCGGAATGCGGCAGCCGCTCACCATGAAGATTTCGTTGTTGTGCAGGCGCCGGATATAGTCCATGTTGACGAGGAAGGAGCGATGCGGCTTGATAAACCGCACCTGCGCCGCGAAAACGGGCTCGATCTGGGAAAGCGAGCCGTACATTTCATGCGCTTCGCCGTTGTTGAGGTGGAGGGTGATGACTTTTCCGAGGATTTCGACGTACTCAATGCTGTGAAAAAAGAATTTTTCAAGCCCCGTTTTCGTCTTGAGTAGGGTATAGGCGCCGAGCGCTTCGCTGGTCTCTGCGATCGCTTCGTTCAGCAGCGCGTAGAGTTTCTCCTGCGGGCCGCCCTTGATGAGATACCCATACGCTTTGACGTCGTAGGATTCCAGCGCGAAGCGTGTGCTCGTCGTGAGGAAGATGATCTTGACGGACTTATCGTACCGGCGAATTTCCGCCGCGGTCTCCATGCCGTCCATCAGCGGCATCAGGATGTCCAGCAGGATGATGTGAAAGCGATCCCCGTGCGCGACGGCGTCCAGCAAAGCCGAGCCGCTTGCAAAAGACATGATTTCGAGCGGCTCGGCAAACTTGCGCCGTTCGCTCAGCAAACGAAGGTCTTCGCTCAGCCGGGCCAGCATGTCGGGGTTGTCGTCGCAAACTGCTATCTTGTACATTTCACCATGCCCGCTTTCGATGATTCATTGCCAGTATAGCATGCGCGCTTACGCATGCCTAGCGGGACACGGGTCAGTTTTTCAATGTCGGGATTTCCATGAAAGTAGCCGTAACAACGACATTTTCCGCCGGCATGATAAACGAGGAGCCGGTAATTGCCGTGCCGTTATATTGCAGGGAACCCGGCGAAAGCATATATCCGTCGTCCGGATCGACCGTCACGGTGATGGTATCCCCCGCGTGCGCGGAATTGGCAGAGACGCTGAGCACACCGGGACCGGTTTTGGAAGTGGAAACGGAATATGTCGGAATCGCAAACTCCGCGGTGATGGTCGCGTTTGCCGCCGGCATGGTAAACGAGGTGCCAGAAATCGCGGTGCCGTTGACCTTGAGCGAACCGGATACCAGTTGATATCCGTCCGCAGGGGTGACCGTGAGCGAAACGGTTGTGCCCGCCGTCGCCTGGGACAGCGAACTGGTCACGGTTCCGTTGGAGATTGCGGAAACCGAGATGCTGTAGGTGATGGGCTGGAACGTAACGTCGAGATGCTGCGTGGATGTGACGCCCGTGAAGGTGTAGCTGGAAGGCTGTCCCACGTCCGTATCGTTCACGCGCACGGAGGCGACCCGATATCCCGAATCCGGAATAAAGGTAAACGTCTGGCTGCCGCCGTAGTCGACGTAGACGTCGCCGGAGGGCGAGATTCTGCCGCCCAGCGAAGAGCCCAACAGGATTTGGAACTGCTTGAGCCCAAACGTTACCTGCAACGTATGGTTGGACGTCACGTTGACGAATTCGCAGGTCGTGCTGACGGGGATGGATACGCCGTCCACGAGTATGCTCTTGACTTCGTATCCCAGCGCCGTCATCGGCGTAATCGTAAAGGATTTGCTTGCGCCGCGGTCGACCGTGACCGTGCCGTACGGGGAGAGTCCGCCGCCGCCGTTGCACGAAGCGGTGATCGTGAACACATCCCGTTCGAACTCCACAGAGATGGTATGGGGGTCGTGAACGGTTGTAAAGGTATAGCTCGAAAGTACGCCTTTTGAAACACCATCCACCAGCACATCCTTGACGCGATAGCCTGTGTCCGGCGTGAACAGGAAGGTTTGATTTCCGCCGGAAGGAACCTGTACGGAGCCGGACGGGGAAATTGACCCGTTTGCGCCCGCCGAAGCGGTGACCAGCGGATCATATACGGCGTTGATGTAATAGTCGGTCTGTATATTCATAAGCGTGTAGGAGGTCAGCGCGCCCTGTGCGACGCCGTTGACATAGAGGTTGCGAATCGCATATCCGGCGTTCGGCGCGATCGTAAAGTTCAGATCGCTCCCGGGGAACACCTTGATGAGTCCGCTGGGCGAAATCGTGCCGCTGCTGGTGGTGCCGACGCTGACGGAATAGTAGATTTCAAATTCCGCGCGGATGGTATGGTTTGCGGTGACATTCTCAAACACATAATGGCTCGTCGCGCCGACGCTCACGCCGTCCACCAGCACGTCCTTGATCAGATAGCCGCTGTTGGGCGTGATGTAGAAATTGCCGGTGTATCCGTAAGGGATGGAATAGGAGTTGGTGATCGTGCCGCCCGCGCTCGCGCTGGAGGACAGAGAAAACGTCTGCTGCGCAAACGTAACCGAAAGCGTTCGGTCCGATTCGACGGAATCGAACGTAAAACTCGACACCCCGCCGACGTTGAAGCCGTCCACGGCTACGCTCTGCACATAGTAGCCTGCGCCGGGCGTGAACGTAAACGTCGGCGTCGAGAATTTGTCCACCAGCACCGCCGAACCACTCGGACTGACTGAGCCGGAGCCGGAAGTGGTCACTCGGATGGTCTGAAACAGCGTTACGGTCGCCAGATATGTATGCGACGCGGTGACGTTATGGAACGTGTACGTGGAGGCGGGCGTAACGGAGACGCCGTCGATGAGCAGTTCCTGAAAGCGCGAACCGGCGCCGACGATGATGAGAGACACGGTCAGGTCGTCGCCGTAAGCGACCGTTACGCTGCCGCTGGGCGAAAGCGTGCTGGAACCGTTGCCCTGCTTCTGGACGGAGATGGTGAAGGTCTGCCGCTTCAGCGTCGCGGTGATCGCAACGTCGCCGACGATGCTGAACGTTGAGCCGTTGGAGATGGACGCGCCGTTGACGCTCAGCGTGTCGAGGAGCCAGCCGGTATTCGGCGTCACCGTGACGGTGACGGAAGAGCCGCATGGGATTGCGGAGCCGCTCGCGACGCTGACGCCGCCGGAGGTGACGCTCAGCGTACCGTTGGCGGGCTGCGCAAAGGTCACAGAGTGCGTATGCTCACCCGTGATCATTGGCAGCACTTCGGTGTACGTATGCGCGGAATTGTTGCGGCAGGTATAGGTTTTGATCCCCGTTGCAAGACATGTCGGCGCGAGGGTGACGGTGCCTTCGCCCCAGTCGTGCGCGTCGGGGTCGATCGCGACGGCGCGGGTTTGGATATGGGACGCGTCGTTGTTGCACACGCGCGTCTCCACGCCCTGCGTCGAGCAGGTTGCGGGGGTGGTGATCGCCCATTCGCCCCAGTCGTGCGCGTCGGGGTCGATCGCGACGGCGCGGGTCTGGATATGGGACGCGTCGTTGTTGCACACGCGCGTCTCCACGCCCTGCGCGGAGCAGGTTGCGGGGGTGGTGACGGTCCATTCGCCCCAGTCGTGCGCGTCGGGGTCGATCGCGACGGCGCGGGTCTGGATATGCGACGCGTCGTTGTTGCAC
>JAAYUE010000070.1 GCA_012517905.1 Clostridiales bacterium
ACGCGGTCGCAAAACTCCTCGCCGTGGTGCTGCTCACCGCGCGCGGAACCGTGTTTCTCTATCAGGGGCAGGAGCTCGGCGCGGTCAATGTGGATTTTCGGGACATGTCCGAGCTGCGCGACATCGAGAGCCTGAACAAATACCGCGAGCTGGTCGCGGCGGGCGCGTCCGAGGAGCGCGCGTGGAGCACCGTGCTCTGCGGCACGCGCGACCATGCCCGCACGCCCATGCAGTGGACAGGCGGGAAGTATGCGGGATTTTCCGAGCATGAACCGTGGATTCGCGTCGGCGACAAGGATATCTGCAACGCCGAAGCCGAGATGACGGACGAAACGTCCGTCTGGCGCGCATATCAGGCGCTGATCCGGCTCAGAAAAGAGCACCCCGCGCTCGTCTACGGCGCGTTCGAACCGGCCGAGAGTGCAAAGGAGGACGTCTTCTGCTACTATCGCGACGACGGGACCGAGCGGTTTTATGTGGAGATGAACCTCTGCGCCCGCATGATCAAACAGCCCAGGGTAAAGGGTGAACTGGAGTTGGTCTTTTCCAACTACATGGCGCAGGGCGACGGGCTGGAGCCGTATGAAGCGAACGTCTACCGCGTGGTTCGCTAGACGCTTGAAACGGCGCATGCGACCGGGACGCCGCATCCGCATCCGTCCGCCGTTCGACCAAACCGGCGGAGTAATGTAACGTTTTCGTGAATTGGGCGGGATGCAGCTTGTCATCCCGCCCTTTTTTCTCTACACTCAGGGTGTACGTTTTTTACCGACAAAACCTATATCGAAAAGGGGACTTTATGAAAAAGCGGCTTTCGGCTGTTCTGATGATCCTTGCCGTGTTCTGCGCCGCGGCGCTGCCGGTTTCTTCGGCGCGCGCGCTGACGGTGAATACGGGTATGATCACGGCGGACGGCGTCGCGCTTCGAAGAACGGCAAGCGAAAAAGGCGTGCTCATGACGCGTCTGAGCGAAGGGACCATCGTCAAGATTCTGGAAACCAACGTCAATTCCGAGTGGTACCATGTGGAAGCGGGGACGCGTACGGGATATGTCAACCGTATGTATGTCAATATCGACGCCTCGCTGCCGTCCTACCAGCTGAGCTACAGCGGCACCATCGTAAATGTGCAAAACGACGTCAACGTCCGCGCGGAACCGTCCGCACGCGCCAAAAAGCTTGGTACGGCGAACAAGGGACAGACCTTCACGGTCACGCAGGCATACGCCTCGGGCGCCTGGCACGCGATCGACTACAACGGCGCGACCGGCTATGTTTCCGCCGACTATGTAGAGCTCAAAGCAGTCGTCGGAAAAGAATACCTCTCGGACATCGAAGTGACCGGCGGCTCGCTTTCGCCGAAGTTTTCCCCGACCGAGTTCGGCTATGTGCTGACCGCGACGCAGGGCGAGGTGCAGATCAAGGCCGTCGCCAACAGCGGCGTGAAGGTCAGCATCGGCAACACCGGCATCGCGAGCGCGAAATACACCATCAACTCCGGCAACAGCAAAACCATTCGCATCTCCGTCGGCGGCAAGGTGAAATATTCCATCTATCTTGTGCGGGATGTGCTGACCGTCGGCACCTGGAACATCAAGCGCGGCAACGACAGCCTCGTCATGCAGGGCTGGCTGATCGCCGCGCAGCGGCCGGACATCCTCGGCGTGCAGGAAGTGTATCTGAACAAAAAAGAAGGGACCGACAACCTCCTTTCCGTCCGCACCAGAAACGCGCAGTACACCTCGTTTGCCGAGACCATCTCCTATTCCTCGGGCGGACAGTACGGCATCGGCCAAGTTTCGAAATTCAAGCCGGAAAACGAGACGGTGACGCTGCTGCCCAGCGAAGACAAGGAGCAGCGCTGCCTGCAGAAGGTGGAGTATGTAATCGACGGAAAGCGCGTTTCCGTCTACAACACGCATTTTTCCTTTGAGTCCGCGACAATCCGGAAAAAGCAGTTTGCCACGGTCCTGTCCGTCATGAACGCGGACCAGAACACCTATAAAATCCTGACGGGGGACTTCAATGCCAAGGAGAGCGAATTCAGCGGGTTTTTGAAGAACTATCGCGTGGTGAACACGAGCGCGACGAAGTTTTACGATTATTCGTACAGCCGCATCTCGATGTCCCAGATCGACAACATCATCGTGTCGAAGAACATCACCGTGCTCAACGCCCGCGCAATTCCGACCGAGTATTCCGACCACTATCCGCTCTTTGCGTTCCTTGCGCTGAAATAAGGTTAGGGAAGCACAAAGGCTCCGCCCTCTCAGGCGGAGCCTTTTTTCAGGATTCGATATGGTTCAGCGGGAATAGTCTCCCGTCAGAACAGCGCTTGCCAGGACTTTGCCGTCGATTGCCTGCAAAAACGCTTCCAGTGAAAACCCGTTTTCCAGATCGACCGGTTCGTCTAGCGCATATACCGTGACGACATAGGAGTGCGTGCCGCTCGGCGGGGTCGGCCCGCCGTAACCGGTGAATCCGAAAGAGTTTTGTCCCTGCGCCATCGAGCCGGCCAGATCGACGCTTGCGTTTTCCGGCAGATCGGCCGCGGGGATGCCGGCGGCGAGCCAATGCACCCAGTCCCCGCCGTCTGGATCGATCATGGAGAGCGCGAGGCAGGCGGTCCCTTGGGGAATGTTTTGAAACGAGAGTGCGAACGAGCGGCTGGGCACGCCGCGCTGCGCCGTCTGCTCGCCGCGCGCGCCGAACGCGTCGGCGATTACGCCGTCTGCGATGCCGCTGCTGGAGACGGAAAACTCGCCCTGCTGCGTCGGTGCAGGGGTCTGGGCCTCGCTTGCGGTTGCTGCCGGCGCCGCCGACGGCGTGGCCGGCTCCGTTGCAGCTGCCTGTTCCGGCGCGTTCGCCGAGCAGCCGAGAAAGAGAACCGCAAGAAGCAGAGGACCTATCGATAGGATTGCCTGTCTCATGAATCATGTCTCCTTTTGCGCAGAGTGTTGCGTTTCGGGCGAAGACACCCTACGGAAATCTTGTTGCCCTGTCAAGAATGTGGGATAATGGAAAAACAGCCGGAAGCTTGAAAATTTTCTTCATTTTATGCTTTTTATTGAGGGCCCGGGCTTCGCAGGCAAAATATTCAACAAATGCAAGGGCCTGAAATCATAGGGGAGTGACACTTATGCCGATCGAGATAAAACTTGCGTACGACGATATGGATCAAATCCGATTGCTGTTTCAGGAATACACAAATATGCTGGGAATCGATTTGGGGTTTCAGAATTACGACGCCGAGTTTTCAAGCCTGCCAGGCGATTATGCGCTGCCCGACGGCAGACTCTATCTCGCCGTTTGCGACGGACAGCCGGCCGGCTGCATCGCCCTTCATCCGTTCGATCGCGAGCGCTGCGAAATGAAGCGGCTGTTTGTCCGGCCGGAGTTCAGAGGGGAGAGGGTCGGACGAGCCCTGGCAGAGCGGGCGATTGCCGACGCGAAGGAGATGCGATACCAGGCGATCGTATTGGACACAATGGCCTTTCTGACGAATTCCGTTGCGCTTTACAGAAAGCTGGGGTTTCAGGAGACACTGCCCTATCGGTACAACCCTTTGCCGGACGCTCTGTTTTTGCGGTTGGACCTTTGATTTCGCTTAAATCGTCCGCACACAGGCTGTCGCCGGGCTTCTAAGCCGACCTCGGGCTAACACAACGTCAATCATTCGAACGAAACGGTGTTGACATAGCCGCTGCGGGAGCGTACGGCGTTTCCGCCCTCGTAGACGGTGCCGTCGGCGCCAAAGAGATCCTCCAGCCCGTACCAGCTGTTTCCGACCGTGCAGGAGACGCGATAATATCCGCTTGGCAGGTGGAGATTTGCGCTCTTGCCGCCGCGGATGAACACCCCCAGCGCCAGCGTGCCCTCCTCGGATACGTCCTCGCCGGAGATTGCGTAAAAGCGCACGTAGAAATACTTACCGAGCGATTCGCTGGTTTTGAACACGATGGAATTTCCCTCGCTCACGCCTTCCAGCACCGCGCCGGAATCGGGCGCAGCCTGCGGGGCGACGCGCCACGCGGCGTTTACCGCCGCGGAGGCGGAAGTTTCCGCGCGCGAGCGAACTTCCGCAATCCCGGCGCCGAGCCCGCCGTCGTAGAGCAGCGTACACCCGCCCGTATTTTCGTCGAGGGAGACGGATACGCTCGCGCTCAACAGGGGAGACTGCGACAGGTCGATTTCGGAAATGTCGTCCGTCGTCAGCACGGCGGCGCGCTCGTCCCCGTAAAACGGCTGGTTGAAGGAGGCCGTGTAACGATTTGCCAACGCGGCGTAGACGAATTCGGGATCGGGAAAAGAAAACGACACCGCGTAGGATCCGTCCGGCTGCCGCGTCAGATCCGTCACCGTCAGCAGGCGCGCGTATGCCTCGCCGCCGAATGCGCCTGTGAGCAGGCCGGGCAGCGCGGAGGTGACCTGCAAACGCCGGTAGTTGTTCCGGTAGGGTTCGTCGCCGGACAGGACGGCGGAGATCATGTCCTCCACGGTCTGCTGGATGTCGAGCTTGCTCCGGCTGGACAGGTTCGCCGTCCAGCTGTTTCCGTTGGAAACGACGGAAAACGTGACGGGGAGGTGCACATAGGCGGAGGCGGTGTGTTCCAGCGAGTATTGCTCCAGCGACTGGCGTAGCAGCAGAGACGCCTGCTTTTGATAGGAAGTTGCGGTTTGCTTCGTAAAATCGGGCGCGGGCAGGACGAAGCCAGCGGCGGAGCGATCCATGTGCACATAGTCTGGAATGTCCACCGTGATGGTGTAGTCCGCCGTGCGCTGTCCGTCGACGGTCTGCGCCGCCTGCGAACGCACCTGATCGGTGAGGTTACGCACCTCGATATAGTAGTCGGAATAGGAAACGACGGCATCCGTGATAGCCTGCACCTGCGCGCCGACGGTGCCGCATCCGGCCAGCGTCGTCAGCAGTGCGAGTACAGTGGCAAATACGCAGATGCGGGCTCTGAACTTCATGTCGGAAAAATCCTTTCGGGCGGTGGTGCCGGGACGGTAACTCCGCCATCGCATTACATGATCGATTACATCTTATTGTGCTCTTTTTGTGCATCAACTGTAACATGCGGCGGGGCGTTCCGTCAAACAAATGCGGACTGAAAAAGAGAGCGGATGCATCCGCTCTCTTTGTTGCTGCGTGATAGATTACTTCGCGTCGACTTTCGCCATGTGCTCGATGAGGTTGAGCACTTTGTTGGAATAACCCCACTCGTTGTCGTACCAGGCGACGAGCTTGACGAAATGGTCGTTGAGGCTGATGCCGGCGTCGGCGTCGAAGATCGAGGTGCGCGGATCGGTGTAGAAGTCCGAAGAGACGACCTTGTCCTCGGTGTAGCCGATGATGCCCGCCCATTCCGGCGCTTCGGAGGCGGCCTTCATGACGGCTTTGATCTCGTCGTAGGTCGCGCCCTTCTCGAGGCGGCAGGTGAGGTCGACGACGGAGACGTCCGGCGTCGGCACGCGCAGCGACATGCCGGTGAGCTTGCCGTTGAGGGACGGGATGACCTTGCCGACGGCCTTGGCCGCGCCGGTCGAACTGGGGATGATGTTGTGCGCCGCCGCACGGCCGCCGCGCCAGTCCTTCTTGGACGGGCCGTCGACGGTCTTCTGCGTCGCGGTGATGGAATGGACGGTCGTCATGAGGCCTTCGACGATGCCGAAGTTGTCATGGATGACCTTCGCCAGAGGCGCGAGGCAGTTCGTGGTGCAGGATGCGTTGGAGACGACCTTCATGTCGGACGTGTACTTGTCCTGGTTGACGCCCATGACGAACATCGGCGCATCTGCCGACGGAGCGGAGATGACGACCTTTTTTGCGCCGCCCGCAAAGTGCGCGCTGGCCTTATCGATGGTGGTGAACACGCCGGTGGACTCGACGATGTACTCCGCACCGCACTCCGCCCACGGAATTTCGTTGGGGTTCATGCAGGCGTAGACGGTCGCTTCCTCGTCGTTGACGATGAGCTTGCCGTCCCGCGTGGAGATAGTGCCTTTGAACTGGCCGTGCACGGTGTCGTAACGAACCATGTAAACCATGTAATCGAGATCGATGAACGGGTCGTTGATGCCGACCACCTGAATCTCAGGGTTGGCGACGGCTGCACGGAAGACCAGACGGCCGATGCGGCCGAATCCGTTGATGCCTACTTTGATTGCCATATCTATGTTCTCCTTTTATTGATATACGTTGTCATGGGCGGCGATTTTCGCTCTTAAAACCCAAAGTATTGTACAATATTTGCGCCATATCCGCAAGAAAAAACTTTCTAAGCCGCCCTCATAAAACGAGTGAATTCGATCTTGCGGTATCGATTCAAAGCGAAATTCGAGCGCCTTGCTTCAGTCCAGATTGAGCTTTTCCGAGACGATGTAGAGCGGCCGGCCCTTCAGCTCGTCGTACATGCGCCCGAGATACATGCCCTGCAGGCCCATGAAAAAGAGCGTCAATCCCTGGACAAGCAATATGCCGTCCGCCGCCCAGAGCCAGGGGGCGACGCCGCAGATGCAGGCGAGCACGATCAGCGCGACAAGCCCGAGCCCGCAGAGCGCGATCAGCCCGATGCCGAACTGCATCGGCAGCGTGAGCGGCTTATCCGAAAAGCCGGTGATGCCGTCGCTGGCCAGCCGCAGCATCTTTTTGAGCGTATATTTCGTCTTGCCGGCAAAGCGCTCCTGCCGCTCGTATTCGATCGGCACGGCGTTGTAGCCCATCCAGGCGGACATGCCGCGCAGAAAGCGGTTGTGTTCGCGCATCTGCAAAAACTGGTCCGCGACATTGCGCCCGATCAGCCGGAAATCGCCCGTGTCGAGCGGAATGGGGTAGGCGCTCATCCACGAGAGCAGGCGGTAATACATGCGCGCGGTGAGTTTCTTAAACAGCGTCTCGCCCTTGCGTTTCAGGCGCTTGCCGTAGACGATGTCCGCGCCGTCCTGCCAGCGCTTCACCATCTGCAGAATCAGTTCGGGCGGGTCCTGCAGGTCCACGTCGATGATGATCAGCGCGTCGCCCTTTGCCGCGTCCATGCCGCAGGTGACGGCAAGCTGATGGCCGAAGTTTCGAGAAAACGAAAGCACTTTGACATACGGGCGATTCGCGGCGAGCCCGCGCAGCTGCGCGAGCGTCCCATCCCGGCTGCCGTCGTTGACATAGATGATTTCATAGTCGAAGCCGGTGCTCTTCATCGCCGCGTCCATGCGGGCAAACGAATCTTCGAGCACCTCCTGCTCATTGAAAACGGGGATGACGAGGGAAAGCAAAAGCGGTTTCTGCGCATCCATCGGACAGTTCCTCCAGGCGTTGTGATACGGGGCCGATCGAGAGCCGGAAACGGCTCCTATCTACGTCGTAGTATAGCGCAAAGCGCGTATAAAGACAATCGCAAGGGGCTGCCGTTCGGCCGGGATACGCCCGCGGCCTTATGGACCGAATCGAAGTCGATCTTGCTTTATCGTAATTTTTCGTTGCAATTTAGTCGTCATGTGATAGAATACCATCGAACGAATTTGACAATTGATCCACTCGATCAGGAAAAGGAGACAATTTACATGCCTATCGTAACCAGCAAAAAGATGTTTGCGGACGCGTATGCCGGCGGATACGCCATCGGCGCGTTCAACGTCAACAACATGGAGATCATTCAGGGCATCACCGAAGCCGCCAAAGAGCTCAAGGCCCCGTTGATTCTGCAGGTCAGCTCCGGCGCTCGCAAATACGCCAACCACACCTACCTCATGAAGCTCATCGAGGCCGCCTGCATCGAGACGGATCTGCCGATCTGCGTGCATCTTGACCACGGCGATACCTTCGAGCTCTGCAAGAGCTGCATCGACGGCGGGTTCTCCTCCGTCATGATCGACGGATCGCATCACGGATATGAAGAAAACGTCAAGCTCACCCGTCAGGTCGTCGAATATGCGCACGATCACGGCGTGGTCGTCGAAGGCGAACTCGGCCGCCTTGAGGGCGTCGAGGACGACGTGAAGGTCGCCGCCGGCGAGGGCAGCTATACCGATCCCGATCAGGTGCAGGATTTCGTCAACCGCACCGGCGTGGACTCGCTGGCCATCGCCATCGGCACGAGCCACGGCGCGTTTAAGTTCAAGCCCGGCACCAAACCGCAGCTGCGGTTCGACATCCTCAAAGAAGTCGAAAAACGCCTGCCCGGGTTCCCGATCGTTCTGCACGGAGCAAGCAGCGTCATCCCCGAGTTCGTCAAGATGATCAACGAAAACGGCGGCAACATGCCGGACGCGATCGGCGTGCCCGAGGATATGCTGCGCGAAGCGGCGCGCATGGCGGTCTGCAAGATCAACATCGACAGCGACCTGCGCCTTGCCATGACGGCGACGATCCGCAAGTACTTCAATGACAATCCGTCGCACTTCGACCCGCGCCAGTATCTCAAGCCCGCGCGCGAGGCGATCAAGAACATGGTCGAGCACAAGATCACGACCGTGCTCGGCTGCGAAGGAAGGGCGTAAATCGATTTCCACGCTTGTTATTCGGAAAGCACCCCTGCGGGTGCTTTCTGTTTTATATTCGAGCGAATGAAAAAATGGGAATCCTCTGTTTTGACTGTGTTTGATCTGTAAAAAGCGCGACGCAATTATTCCGCGCTGTTTTGCTCATAAACGGTCACCAGTATGTGACCATAGCTGCTGATGGAAAACAGTTCGGAATATCCAACCGGCGGTGCCAGCCTGTTTTTTACAGCGCTAGTAGAGTTATAGATCAGATACGGGACGTCTTCAGAGTAACTCACATATTGCAGCTTGCTTTTTATTTTTTCCGGGAGCGCTTCGTAATTTTCGTCTAAAGGGTATTCAAACTGCGAACTGTTGGTTGGCGGAGTACTGAACGCCAATGGCAGCGCTTGGTTTCGCGCCGTGCTGTTTGCCAGCTTTTCCAATGCGTTATAGGTGCTCACCGCCCAATAGTCCAGTTCATACCGGTCCTCAACGGGTCCGGCCAGAATGTTATAGTAAGCATATTGATAGGGGTGGTTGATCAGGATGGAAGTCGTCTGAAAAACGAATAGGGACGCGGCAGCCAGCGCGAACATCGCTTTCAAGAGAAACGTTTTGCACATCAGCCGATACAGCCACCAAATTCCGATCCCGCCCATTACGACAAGGCCTGCGTTTACAAAATAGAAATGCCGCCATCCGTTATAAATTAATGTGTCTGCCAGCATTACATAAACAAGCGGTAAAATCCAGAAAACGGTTAAGGTAACGAGCATTGGGCGGCTGAGGTTGCCTCTGATGCACAGAAAGATTGCGTAACCCTGGCCAAAGAGAGCGAGAAGCAAATAAGGTACGGGAATTGTAATCAGGATCAACTGCGGCAAATAATACCAGGGCAGCGCGGCACCGGACGCCGGTTTGTACAACTGACCCTGAAACAGAACGACGCCATCCCAACGCGAAAAATGGATCATATTATCGTAGAGGTAACGAAAGTACTCAACGGGGCTGCTCCACATGGCGGGCGTAATCAGGATATAAGCGACGATGAAGACCGCAACGCCGCTGATCAGCAGCCATAGATCTTTCCGGTTGATCCGTCTTTCGGAAAGCCACCGCCAGAGCACGGCGACACCCGCTAACCCCCAGGCAAAAACACCGATGATCTTCAAATTGGTGGCAAACGCACCTGCCAGCGAATACAAAAGAACCAATGAAAACTTGCGGCTCCGGCTCAGTCGTGCGGCAAATGCAAATGTTAACAATATCAATGACAGGAGCATGACATCCTTGTTGTTATAGTGTCCCTGGGCAAAAAAGCGGGGGGATAAGTACAAAAGCAGAGACGCCATACAGCCGATGATTCTGGGGACGCCCAATTCACGCATAATCCAATAGACGGCAATCACGCCCAGCATGAACACCAGCCAAATATAGATATGCCAGATTTGCATGATCAGATGCGTATTTTCTAAAAAGCTGAGGAATGCCAGCGGGTAGAAAAGCGCGGAACCGTGATCGCGGTCGACTCCATCCGAAATGAGAATCACCCCGTTTTCACGGGCAGCGCGTACGATTGAGGCGTTCTCGCCCAGAATGTCGTTTGCGTATTCATAGAGATTCTGATTCAGAATCTGCTGTTCCGTTCTTTCATCCCAGGGAACGCCATAACCGCCTCCCAAAAACAACCCGACCAGAGTCAGCAACAAAAAGAAAAGAATCGTCAAGTGCTTTTGTGTTTGTGCGGGAATGTTAAGGTTCATTCGATCTCCTTCAAAATCTCATCCTGACTTCTATCAGCTTAATACTGTTTCGATGGACCATACGATGGGAAACAACCCGTTGAAAAACGGTGCGCAGGCGCTGCCGCGCAGCAGGATATCGATTGGCTGCAGATGTCGGCCGAACACCACGGTGGAACCCAGCGTCCACAATGCGGTTTTTCGATCCGGCCGTTTCATATTTTCCATCGTTTACTACTTCCAATAAAGCCGGGTTTTTCAATGTTGAATACGAACGATTCAAATTATATTCATCATATTGGGTATTCCATGAGATGTCCACCCGGTTTTTATCCTTGTGTAAAAATGCGCCAACGCAGTGCGGAGGAAAACGATGTGCCGGACGACTGCGCGGGATGGTATAATATTTATAGTAAACGCATATACAAAGCCGCTTCCGAACCGGATTTCGACAGAACGCATCGTGAGGAATTATGAGTCTTGTCATCTTTTTTATTCTGTTTATACTGATCTGGCTGCTGATCGAAATCCTGTCGATCGTACTCAAGCTGACCGGACTGGAGCTGAGCAAGGCGCGCTTTCAGGTGATCTCGATTCTAACGCATACGGGGTTTACGACCCGGGAATCGGAGCTGATCGTGCAGCATCCGACGCGCAGAAAAATTGCAAGCGCGCTGATGATCGTCAGCTACGTCGCGCAGATCACGCTGATCACGTTGCTGTTCAACGTGCTCACCCAGGCGACAAGGGACATCCTCGGCACCGTCGTCGCGCTGGGCGTCATGGTGCTGTTTGTCATCGTCGTCACGCAGAGCAAATATCTTTCCGACCGGTTTGACCGGTTGACGGAGAAGCTGCTGAAAAAGCGGATGAAAAAAGCAAGCAGCGGCAACCGCATCGAGCAGGTATTAAACCTCAGCCCGGAGTTCAGCATATACGAACTGATCGTGGATACGGACAGTTTCATCTGCGACAAGACGCTGAGCGAACTGAATCTCAAGGAGCATTTCATCCAGATTCTCAAGATCGACCGCGGGTCCGAGATGATCGATTTTCCCAAGGCGGATACGCGTGTGCTGGCGGGGGATCGAATGATCGTATACGGCAAGATCGACGCGCTGACGCAGATGATCATGCGGCAGTAAGAAAAGGCGACGTTACGAATAAGCGGGACGCTGCGGAAGCAGCGGCCGCGACGAACTGCTGAAAGTTGGAGCGAAAGGAGCCCGCATGTTCTACAAGAGGGATTGGATACTGCGTCAAATCCAGATGCTGGCCGATATGATCGCGCGCGCCGTGTTCGGCACGAGCGCCATTGCGTATACGTGTGAAAACGAGACCAGCCCGACGCAGACCGATCAGCTCTTTCGCAAGCTGGACATGCTGATTGCGCAAAAAAGGATTGACGAAGCGGAAGATTGCCTGTTTGACGGCATAGAGGCGGGCAACCGGAAGCATTTGGAGCTGGCGATGGACTTTTATCAGAAGATCAACCGTTTCAGCGACGAAGAGCTGGAGAAATGCAACTTTCCGAGACAGGAAATACTGGACGGCGTCAATGCCGTGATCAAAAAATTCGGGTTGACCGATATGGAAGGATGATCTGCGGAAACGCAGTCAGGCAGCGATAAAAAGAGCGCGCCCGTTCGGGCGCGCTCTTTTTATCGGTTCTACACTATAGATTGGGGTAAGTAAAAAAAAGAAGAAGCATAACCGCTTCAAATCTTGTAGATTAAGGTTGTTCAAGCCACTACGAGAAAGGACAAAGGTTATGCTTCAAACACATCTTATCGCAGAATTGCTGGAT
>JAAYUE010000071.1 GCA_012517905.1 Clostridiales bacterium
ATCCAGCAATTCTGCGATAAGATGTGTTTGAAGCATAACCTTTGTCCTTTCTCGTAGTGGCTTGAACAACCTTAATCTACAAGATTTGAAGCGGTTATGCTTCTTCTTTTTTTTACTTACCCCAATCTATAGTGTAGAACCACAAAAAAAAGGACGCTAAATGCGTCCCTTTTTTTTGTTTGCAGTTTCTACAGATCCTCCAGCGCGCGGCAGATGCGCTCCAGCCCCTCGCGCAAGATGCTTCTCGGACTCGCGAGGTTCACGCGCATGTGGCAGTCCGCGTTGTCCACAAAGTCCTCGCCAAACTGCACAAATACGCCGGCTTCGGAGATGCGCCGCTTGAGTTCCTGCTCGCTCAGCCCATAGCCGCCGAGGTCTACCCAGGCCAGATACGTCCCCTCGGGGATGACGAACTTCGCCTCGGGCAGGCGTTCGGTCAGCAGTTGCTTCATCATGGCGAAACTCTCATCGAGATAGACGCGCAGCGCTTCCAGCCAGTCCTCGGACTCGTCGTAGGCGGCGCAGACCGCTTCGTTGGACAGCGCGGAGGGATGGCCGTTGTAGTAGTTTTTCGTCCATCTGCGGCGCAGGTCCTCGTCCGGAATGAACAGGTTTGCGTGGTTGTTGCCCGCAATGTTGAAGCTCTTGCTCGGGCTCGTGCAGGTGATGATACGCTTTTCGTTTGGAAAGAGCTTTGAGAGCGGGATATGCCTCAGCCCCGCGCGGGTGAGGTCGGCGTGGATTTCGTCGCTGAGCACAAACACGTTGTTGTCGAAGCAAAGTCTGCCGAGGGTCAGCAGCTCGGGTTCGGTGAAAACGCGTCCCGTGGGGTTCTGCGGGTCGCAGTGCAGAAACAGCGTGCAGCTCTTTCGGGCGAGCTTTTTCGAAAGATCGTCGAAGTCGATCGACCAGACGCCGTCTCGCTCGACCATGCGGCTGTAGAGCGGCGCGCGTCCCTGCCAGCGCGTCGCGTTGTCAAAGGGACGGTATGCAGGGGTGAGAAAACACACCTCGTCGCCGGGGCTCGTCAGCCGCTCCACGGCGGCGAAGATCGAGGCCACGATGCCCGCGGAGAAGACGACCTGCTCCTCGTCTATTCGCCAGCAGTAGCGGCGCTCCATCCAGCGGCAGGCGCTGCGCCTGCAATCGTCGCTTAGGTTGGTGTAGCCGAGGATGCGGCGGTCGAGGCGCTTTCGCATGGCGTTTAGGATCGGCGGCGCGCAGGCGAAGTCCATATCCGCAACCCACAGCGGGATGTGATCTTCGGGCAGATAGGGGTTGATTTTTTCGCCCGTTTCGAGCTTGATGCTGCTCGTGCCGGAGCGGTCGATGATCTCGTCAAAGTCGTATTTCATGCGTTCTTCCGTTCTCCTGTGTTTTCCTCAAAAAGCATTGCGAATTCAGTATAGTGAAATCGTGAAAGAATTGCAAAATAGTAATTAAAATTAATAATAACGCTTGCAAAGTTTTCCGTCGGGACTATAATGAAATCATCAGACCGCGAGGTGATTTTGACATGAATAAAAGCGTGTATTCGCTGGTCCTTTCCGACGAAATCGTGCAGGAAATCGACCGGCTGGCGTACGAGTCCGGCGCGAGCCGCTCGGCCATGATCAATCAGATTCTGGCCGACTTTGTGCGCTATACGACGCCGGAGAAGCGCATGCGGGAGGTGTTTTCCGCCATCGAGCACATGCTCATGGGCGGGGTGTTCGAGCCGCAGCTGCAGCCGTCGGAGTCGATGTTTTCTCTGCGCAGCGCGCTGGACTACAAATATAACCCCAGCGTGCGCTACAGCGTGGAGCTCTATAAAAACGCGCGCCCGCTGCTCGGGGAACTCCGGGTTTCGGTGCGCAGCCAAAACAGCGCGCTCGTGCTCGCGATGCTCCAGTTTTTCAAGCTCTGGACGCGCATCGAGACGGCGTATATCGGGCGCGTGGAGTGCGCCATTGAAGACGGACGCTATCTGCGCAAGCTCCGGCTCTCGGACGAGGGCAAGCTGGACAACGAGCAGATCGGCGAGGGCATCGCGGGCTACATCCGCCTGCTCGACTCTGCTCTGAAGACCTATTTTGAATCCATCAACGAGCCGGCGGCGGCGGTGACGGGGGTTGAAAAACTCTACGTCAACTACATTCGCGGCGGCGGCATGATACTGTAGAGGGGGATTGATCGTATGAACGTCAATCAGTTAACGCAAAAAAGCATAGAGGCCGTGCAGGCCGCGCAGCAGACCGCCAGCGAACGGGGCAATACCGAGCTTTCGCAGGCGCATCTGCTGTACGCGCTGCTGATCCAGCCGGACGGGCTGATCGGCAGCATTCTCTCCGCAACGGGCGTGGAGGTCAGCCGCCTTCGCGCGGACACGGAGCGGGAGGTGTCCGCGCTGCCCGTATACAGCGGCGGTTCGGGCGCAGATCAGGTGTATGCCTCGCCAGACCTGAACAACGCGCTGAACGAAGCGGAAAAGCGCGCCAAGGACATGGGCGACCAGTACGTTTCGGTCGAGCACCTGTTTCTTGGTCTGTTCAAAAAGGCGAACGAATCGCTGAAGAAGCTGTTTTCGCGCTACGGCATCACCGAAAAAGCATTTCTTGAGCAGCTCAAGACGGTGCGCGGCAACCGCACGATCAACTCCGACAACCCCGAGGGAACCTACGACGTGCTCAAAAAGTATGGGCAGGACCTCGTGGAGCTCGCCCGAAATCAAAAGCTCGACCCTGTGATCGGGCGGGACGAAGAGATCCGCAGCGTGGTTCGCATCCTCTCGAGAAAGACGAAGAACAACCCTGTGCTCATCGGCGAGCCAGGCGTCGGCAAGACCGCCATCGCGGAGGGGCTCGCGCTGCGCATCGTGCGCGGGGACGTGCCGGACAACCTCAAAGACCGAAAGGTGTTCGCGCTCGACATGGGCGCGCTGGTCGCAGGCGCAAAGTTCCGCGGCGAATTCGAGGAGCGGCTCAAAGCCGTGCTCAACGAGGTAAAGGAGAGCGACGGGCGGATCATTCTCTTCATTGACGAGCTGCACAACATCGTCGGCGCGGGCAAGACCGAGGGCGCCATGGACGCGGGCAACCTGCTTAAGCCGATGCTTGCGCGCGGCGAACTGCACTGCATCGGCGCGACGACGCTGGATGAATACCGCCAGTATATCGAAAAGGACGCGGCTCTGGAGCGGCGTTTCCAGCCCGTGCTGGTGGAGGAGCCGACCGTCGAGGACACGATCTCAATTTTGCGCGGGCTCAAGGAACGCTATGAGGTGTTCCACGGCGTGAAGATTCAGGACGCGGCGCTCATCGCGGCGGCGACGCTGAGCCATCGCTATATCTCCGACCGCTTCCTGCCGGACAAGGCCATCGACCTCGTGGACGAGGCCTGCGCCCTGATCAAGACGGAGCTCGACAGCATGCCATCCGAACTCGACGCGTCAAGCCGGAAGATCATGCAGCTCGAAATCGAGGAAGCCGCGCTCAAAAAGGAGACGGACAAACTCAGCAAGGAGCATCTCGAGGACATCCAGCGCGAGCTGGCGGAGCTTCGCGAGAGCTTCAACGAGATGAAGGCCAAGTGGGAAAACGAGAAGTCGGCCATCGGCAAGGTACAGCAGCTGCGCGAGGAGATCGAGCGCGCCAACGCGGAGATCGCCATGGCGGAAAGCGCCTACGACCTCAACAAAGCTGCCGAACTGAAGTACGGCAAACTGCCGCAGCTCAACGCCGATCTCGAGCGCGAGGAAAAACTCGCCGAGAGCGGCGCGCATGAAACCACCTATCTGCACGACCGCGTGACGGAGGAGGAGATTGCGCGCATCGTCGCCCGCTGGACGGGTATCCCCGTGTCCCGCCTCATGGAGGGCGAGCGGGAGAAGCTGCTGCGCCTGCCGCAGATTCTGCATCAGCGCGTCATCGGACAGGACGAAGCCGTGGACCGCGTCAGCGATGCGATTTTGCGCTCCCGCGCGGGCATTCAGGACCCGAACCGGCCGATCGGCTCGTTCCTGTTCCTCGGCCCGACGGGCGTCGGCAAGACGGAGCTGGCAAAGGCGCTTGCACAGGCGCTCTTTGACGACGAGAAGAGCATGGTGCGCATCGACATGTCCGAATACATGGAGAAATACAGCGTCAGCCGCCTCATCGGCGCGCCTCCAGGCTACGTTGGCTACGACGAGGGCGGCCAGCTCACCGAAGCCGTGCGCAGAAAGCCCTACGCCGTCGTGCTGTTTGACGAGGTGGAAAAAGCGCATCCGGACGTGCTCAACGTGCTCCTGCAGGTGCTCGACGACGGACGCATCACGGACGGGCAGGGCAGGACGGTGGACTTTAAAAACGCCATCATCATACTGACCAGCAACCTGGGTTCGGACGTCATCCTAGAGGGGATCGACCGCGACGGCTGCGTTTCGGACGAAGCGCGGGACGTCGTGATGCAGATGCTCAAGCAGTCGTTCCGGCCGGAGTTTCTCAACCGTCTCGATGAGATCGTCTTCTACCGCCCGCTGACGAAGGAAGACCTCAAGGACATCGTCGATCTGCTGATTGCGGATCTCGACCGCCGGCTTGGCGCGGCGCATCAGATCAAGGTGCGCGTGACCGATACGGCGAAGAACTATATCGTCGAAGCCGGCAGCGACCCGCACTATGGCGCGCGCCCGCTCAAGCGGTATCTGCAGAGCAAGGTGGAGACGCTCCTTGCGCGTAAGATCATCGCCGACGACGTAGCGCCGGACACCACGCTCGTGATCGACAAAAACGAAAACGGCCTGTTTGTGCAGTGATGCAATCGAAAACAAAAGCGGCGCTCCTGAAAAGGAGCGCCGCTTTTTGGCTGCAGGTGAATTATACTATCAAGTGCAACACAAAGGGAAATAAAGAAGTTCATGCAAGGCTCTGGTAGAATGGAGTTGTAACACAACCAAAACTACGGAGGAGGATTGCATGAACTATAAACATCTTAGCATAGAAGAGCGAAG
>JAAYUE010000072.1 GCA_012517905.1 Clostridiales bacterium
CGTTCATATCTGCCCCTTTTTATTCCATGATACCTCTGTTGAAGCGTATTTTTTGTAACAAGCGCACAAAAAAGCAGCCGGAGCGACGCGCCGCGGCTGCTTTTTATCGGGTGCTCCCGTTTGTTTCACTGCGAATACTTCGCAATCAGCTGGTTGAGCTCGTCCTTGGACAGGCCGAAGTATTTTCGCATGTTTTCCAGCGCGTTTTCCGGACGGTTTTCGATGAAATAGCGCATCTGCGACACGGACTTCTCCCACTCGCTCATGGAGCCGGGTTTGCCCCATTTTGCGATCTGACGAGGCATCTCGGGACGAAGCGCAGCCACCATCTCGTCGAACATCGCGGTGGCCCGCTCGGCGTTGAAGTATTTCATCACCACTTCGACGTACCGCTCGACGCAGTATTCCCGCCAGGCCGCGTTTTTCTTCAGCCCGATGTAGATTTCAAAATAGGTCAGCGACCCGTCGTTGGACGGCACGCCGTTTGCGTTGAAAAACTGGCCGATGATGTCGCGCGAAGCGGTTTTGAACGCAAAATCGAGGTCGAAAAAGACCGGCCGCCACTTGACCGCGTAATCCGTCGTGCGCCAGTATTTCTGGTTGAACATGTCGGAGTTGCACATATACGTCTCCGCGATGAAGTAGTCCGTGAAATACTGAACGTCCACCCACTGGCTGAACTCGGCGAACACTTCGTCGTCGCTGAGGTTCTTGCTCTCCGCATAGGAGCGCACGCGCTTGAAGTCCTTGTTGCTGCCCTTGATGACCGCGCTGTTGCGGCGGATGAACTCCACCGTGTCGCCGTCGACCCCGTAATGTGTCTCCAGAAACTCGCCGTTGAGATCTTCGTCGAGATCGTACAGCCCGTTGTATTTTCCGTTGATATACACGACGACGGGGCGCGTCGCGGAGTTGTCGATGTACATGCCTTCGACCAGCGCGCTGGCAAAGGAATCGCGGATGCGGGCGGTGCTCCAGTCCTGGCCGCCGTTTCGCACCACAAGCGTGGAAAACGTGTCGAATTCATAGCCCGGCCAGAACGGGTATGTCACGCTGCTCTGTCCATATCCCGCACGGAGGTTGAGGCTCAGCGACTTCTGCGAATAGATCAGCGTCCCCGCGCCCTTGGGTTTGATGCCCGCGGGAAACGACACCCCCAGCGTCCCGTCCGGTTCGTAATAGGAGATATATGCCAGCCGCTCGATCTTGTTTTTCTGATCGTCGACGCGCATGACCTGCTTGATGGTGTCCGGATCTCCGTTGATGCACACGACCGGCACGGTATGCGGCTCAACGAAGAGATACGTCGCGGTGGTGATTTCGCTCGGCCGCCGCCCGCTGACATAGGACACCGCGCGCAGCGGCATGCTGTCCCGAATCTCGATGGGCTCCGTATACCGCTTCGACTTGAGCGTCGGGTCTTCGCCGTCTGTGGTGTAGTAGATCTCGGCGTTCGGGTCGTCGCAGGTGATGGTCAGCGTAAACTTGCCCGTGTGATACAGCGAACTATCCGAAAACACCGGCTGCGGGGAGACGCCGGTGGTGACGTTCGAGTCGTTCTCTTTTCCACGCGTGGGCTTGGAGAAAAATACGCGCGCAATGGTCGTGTCGCTCTCCACCCTGCCGCTGGTGATGTCCAGCGTGAGCGCGCCGGTGTCAAACGTATCCACGATCGTCCCCTCGGCGTTTTTCAGCACGAGCGTCTCGCCGCCGGGCGAAATGGAAAACGGCGCGGTGCTCTCCGTCTGCCGGAGCGTATGGCTGGTGCACTCCACGACGAAATATCCGCCGGCTTCGACGGTTCCGCCGGCAAAGGTGTACTTGTCCTGCGTGGTCGCGCTGTCGCTGAGCGTCCAGCCGGTCAGGTCGACCGGCGCGTCGGCGCCGTTGCAGAGTTCGATCCAGTCGTTGTCGTCGCTTTTGATCTCCTGCACGGCGCTCACTTCGCTGATGAAAACGCCCGTATTGTCGAAACAGCCGATCTGGTCGGCTGTTTCAAATCCGTGCGCGTTGTCGCCGCCTGGCGTCGGGGAGGCGTAATAGCGTATATTCCAGTTGTCGTCCAGGCCGACGGAGATGTTGTCCCGCGTCACGCCGGCAAGCGACATCCCTTCGGAGCGCATGCCGTTGAGGCAGGTGAGAATGATGTCGTTTTCCTCATCCGAGAGCCCGAAGTTTGCGTGCAGCTCGCCGTCCGTACGGTCCTTTCCCGAGAGGTAGATCACCTTGTATTCCCCGGGCTGGAGCGTGATGTCCGGCAGCGCCCATTTGTAGAGATCGTCGCTGTCGTCGGACAGAAAATATCCCAGCAGCGACACGGGCTCCGTGGCAAAGTTTTTCAGCTCCACCCATTCTTCCCGGTCCCCGTCGGAATCGATTGCTGAAAGCGTATTATACTTGAGCACCTCGTTGATATGCACCGGGTCGCTCTTGTCCATCACCGTAATCTCGAGGTCGGTAAACGTGACGGCGCTGTTTTCGGCCGCAAACGTCGGATATGCGGTGTAGACCCGCATGCCGGCCGCATCCTTGACCACGGACACGCCCTCCGGCACGCCCGCCTGCCACTCGAGGCGGTCGATCAGGTTGCCCTGCAAGTCGGACAGCAGAAGCACCGTGTCCTCGCTGCTGAGGCGAAACGCCGCATGCGTGCCGTTCTCCCCGTCTTTGCCAAGGCCGCTCAGATAGATGCAGACATAGCCGCCTGCCGGTACGGTGCCGGAGGAGATCTGCCATTTAAGCGGGTTCGCTTCGTCGTCCGAGAGGCAGTAGTTTTCCAGATTGATCGCGCCGTCGCTGTTGTTTTTGAGCTCGACCCAGCGATACCCGCTCGCGTCGTCCGTCGGCATCACTTCGCTGATGGAGAGCGCGTCCAGGTTCTGCGCGGCGAATACGGCGTCCAGCGTTTCATAGATCTGGGCCGGGTTTTCCGCGCCGGGCGTCGGCAGACCGGAGTAGCCGTAGGTGCCGTCCGCGGCGCGCGCATAGGAGACGTCCGTATAAAGCTGGGGTACCTCCATCTGCGCGACAAGCCCGAAATAAGCGTCCGTAATGAAGATATAGTCGCCGCTCTTGCTCAGTCCGAAATTCGTCACGAGCGCGTCCGTCGTCTGGTCGTCGCCGAGGCTCGTGGCATAGAGCACGAGGTATTCCCCCGCCTCGAGGACGGTCCCTTCCGGCATGACAAACTTGTGGAGATTTCGCATGTTGTCCGAAACGCCGTACCCGGAGAGGTCCAGCGCATCGGTGCCCGCGTTGTAGAGCTCGATCCAGTCCGGCGTGCCGAGTTCGTCGTCCACGAGCGAACGCTTGTTGCTCGAAACGACCTCGTTGATCACCAGCTTGCCGTTCCCTGCGCTCGTCTCGCCGGAGCACGCGAAAAGCAGCGGCGTAATCGCCGCGGCAATCAGGCAGATAACGATGGTTTTCATTGCTTTCACGGTCATGTTTGACAGAAACCTCACGTGGCAACCATTATACCACAGCGCAGGGAGGAAAAGAAGAAAGGCATTTTTATTCCAAAAAATGTTACAATCCGGCTGATTCGTCGTTGCGTTCTGCATATGCCGATTCGTTATACGCAGATTTCCTACAAAAGGGAATCGTTTGACGAAGCGAACGGGATAGGATATGATGATAGTGTAATATTAATTATGTTGATAGTGCTGCATTTCCACTTTTCTTCTCAATCTTTTTTTCTTGACGGAGCGAACGAAAAAACGCATATCGTGAAAGGAGGACGCGCATGAAAACCATCGGATACGTCGTCAGCCACAAGAACAACGAACGCCGCCGCGCGCTGCTCCCGCAGGACGCCGGCCTCATCGGCCACCGCGAGCGGCTGACCGTCGAACGCGGATACGGCGAGGCGCTCGGATATTCGGACGAGGACTACCGGCGCGCCGGCGTCTTTGTCGCCGATCGCGGACAGGTGCTTGCAAGCGACGTCATCGTGGACGTCAAGCTCGGCGACGCGGATTTTCTGCCGGACCTCGCCCCCGGCAAGACGCTGGTCGGCTGGGCGCATATCGTCCAGAAGACGGAGTTCACGGATGCGGCAATCGCGGCAAGACACACGGTCGTCGCCTGGGAAAACATCATGGAGAAAGGACGCTACCTCTTCTATCGCAACCGCGAGCTCGCGGGCGAAACCGCGGTGCTGCACGCGTTCAGCTATTACGGGCGCATGCCGTACGACTGCCGCGTCGCCGTCATCGGCAACGGCATGACCGCGCGCGGCGCGCTCCGCATCCTCAACGGGCTCGGCGCCAAAACGGACGTCTTCACGCGAAAGCTCGAACCGCTTTTTCGCGAGCGCATGGGCGATTACGACGTGCTGGTCAACTGCGTCCGCTGGGACACCTGCCGGGAGGACCGGCTGATCTATCGATCCGACCTCAAGCGGCTCAGGCGCGGCAGCATGATCATCGACGTGAGCTGCGATCCTTGTCTCGAAATCGAAACCTCGCGCCCGACCACGTTTGACGACCCCGTCTACACCGTGGACGGCGTGCTGCACTACGCGGTGGACAACACCCCCGCCATGGCTTACCGCAGCGTGAGCGAACAGCTCAGCCGCTGCTTTTCGCCATATGTCGATTCGCTCCTGATCGGTCGCCCGCTGCCCGCGCTGGAGCCAGCCTTCGTCATCCGCGGGGGGATCATCCTCGATCCCGAGTGCGTCGCCTTCCGCTCCCGCACGGAGCTGCTGGAAGCGTAACGCATGCGATATCACCATCACACGCAAAACCCCCGGCAGATTTCTGCCGGGGGTTTGTGTTTGTCTGCAGTTACGCTCGGATCAGTCGACCAGCTCGAGAACGACCATCTCCGCGGCGTCGCCGCGGCGCGGCCCAAGCTTGTACATGCGCGTGTATCCGCCCTTGCTGCCTGCTTCGGCGCGCTTGGCATATTTCGGCGCGATGTCCCGAAAGAGCTTCTCGACCACCGGATGCGTGCGCTCTTTTGTGCGCTCGGCGTATTCGCTCTTGCTTTCCTTCTTGGACTTGGCCTCCGGCACGTCGTAGACGTACGCCATGATCGCGCGGCGCGCGGCGAGCTTGCTCGGCTTGTCGTTGATGACTTCGCGCTTGACGATCTGCGACTTCTCGTTGCGGGATTCCTTCTCTACGGTCTCGCTGTTGTCATATTCCTTAACGGCCAGCGTGATGATCTTTTCGGCAATCGAGCGGATCTCCTTGGCGCGCGCTTCGGTCGTGACGACCTTGCCGTTCCAGAGAAGCGCCGTGGTCTGATTCCTCAAAAGAGCGACTCGCTGATCAGAGGGCTTACCCAGTTTGCGGTTCGCCATTGTGCTTCCTCCTAATTATTCATCGTGTGCGCGAAGCGACAGACCCAGCGCACTCAGTTTTGCCTGAACTTCTTCGAGCGATTTCCGGCCGAGGTTTCTGACCTTCATCATCTCTTCCTCGTCGCGCTGGACGAGCTCTTCAACCGTGTTGATGCCCGCGCGCTTGAGGCAGTTGTAGGAGCGGACGGAGAGGTCGAGGTCCTCGATGTTCATCTCCAGAATCCGTTCCTTCTTGCTCTCTTCTTTCTCCACGAGAATCTCCACACCGACCACATGGTCGGTGAGGTTGATGAAGAGCGCCAGATGTTCGGTGAGAATCTTGGCCGCGAGGCTTGCGGCCTCGTCCGGCTTGATGCTGCCGTTCGTCCAGATTTCGAGTGTGAGCTTGTCAAAGTCCGTAATCTGGCCGACGCGCGTGTTTTCAACGGTGAAGTTTACCTTGTCGATCGGCGTGAATATCGAGTCCACGGCGATTTCGCCGATGGGCATATCGTGCCGCTTGTTGCGCTCGATCGGGACATAGCCGCGGCCGTGCTCGAGCATGATCTCCATATGGAGCTTCGCGCCCTTGTCCAGCGTCGCGATATGCAGCTCGGGGTTGATGATCACGACATCGGAATCCGGAAGGATGTCCTTCGCCTTGACCTCGCACTCGCCCGCCGCGTCGATGATCACCTTTTTGGGGCCGTCGCAATACATCTTGCAGCACAGCTCCTTGAGGTTGAGAACGATCTCGGTAACGTCTTCCTTCACGCCCTCGATGATCGAGAATTCATGGAGTACACCGTCGATGCGTACGCTCGTAACCGCCACACCGGGCAGGCTCGAAAGCAGCACGCGACGCATGGAATTGCCGAGCGTAGTGCCGAATCCGCGCTCCAACGGCTCGACGACAAACCTGCCGTAATCGTCCGTCAGTTCAACACATTCGAGTTTGGGCTTTTCGATCTCCAGCATGCTTACCCTCCTTCGGTTTGTTTGTTGCGGTCCGCCAATTCAGCTTGGCTTACCTGGAGTAGTACTCAACGATGAGATGCTCTTCGATCGTCAAGTCGACGTCGTCGCGCGTCGGAAGGGCGACGACCTTACCGGTGAGCTTTTCGGCGTCCAGTTCGAGCCATTTCGGAACCGTTCTGGCAGCGCCCTGCTCTTTGAGGGCTTTGAAGAACTCGATGTCGTTGCTCTTCTCGCGGACGGAGATCTCGTCTCCAACCTTCACAAGGTAGGAAGCGATATCGACCTTTTTGCCGTTGACGCGGATGTGTCCGTGGGTCACCATCTGGCGCGCCATCGGGCGGGAATCGCCAAAGTTGAGGCGGTAAGCCACGTTGTCCAGCCGGCGCTCGAGCAGCGAAAGCATGTTTTCGCCGGTGATGCCGCGCATGTTGGTCGCGAGATCGTAATACTTGCGGAACTGGGACTCGAGAACGCCGTAAGCCCTGCGGACCTTCTGCTTCTCACGAAGCTGAATGCCGTATTCGCTCTGCTTCTTCCTGCCCTGTCCATGCATACCCGGAGGGGTGTGGCGCTTGTTGATCGCGCACTTTTCGCTGTAGCAGCGGTCGCCCTTAAGGAAGAGCTTGGCGCCTTCTCTGCGGCACTGCCTGCAGACGGAACCCGTATATCTTGCCATAACGCTTTTCCCTCCTTAAACTCTTCTGCGCTTGGGCGGGCGGCATCCGTTGTGGGGGATGGGCGTCACGTCCTTGATCATGTTGACATCCAGGCCTGCGGTCTGCAGGGCGCGGATGGCCGCTTCACGGCCGGAGCCGGGGCCTTTGACATAGACCTCAACGGTCTTGAGGCCGTGCTCCATCGCGCCGCGCGCGGCGGTCTCGGCCGCCGACTGCGCCGCAAACGGCGTGGATTTCTTCGATCCGCGGAACCCGAGCGAACCCGCGCTCGACCAGCTCAGGGCGTTGCCCTGCAGGTCGGTGATGGTCACCAGGGTGTTGTTGAAGGAAGAGCGGATGTGCGCTGCCCCGCGCTCGATGTTCTTGCGCTCGCGGCGCTTGCGCGAGGTGGCGGTTTTTCTGACTTGCTTTGCCATTTTCGCTGTTCCCCCTTATTTCTTCCTGCCGCCCTGCGAGCGCTTCGGTCCTTTGCGCGTGCGGGCGTTCTGTTTCGTGCTCTGTCCGCGAACCGGCAGCCCCTTGCGGTGCCGCACGCCGCGGTAGCAGCCGATCTCGATCAGCCGCTTGATATTCATCGAGGTTTCGCGGCGAAGATCGCCCTCCACCTTGACGTTGTGGTCGATGTAATCCCTGAGTTTCGAGACGTCGCTTTCAGCCAGGTCGCGTACGCGGACGTCGGGGTCGACGCCGGTTGCAGCCAATATTTGCAGGGCGGTCTTGTGTCCGATCCCAAAGATATAGGTCAAACCGTATTCGATCCGCTTGTCTCTGGGAAGGTCAACACCAGAAATACGTGCCATATCGTTCCTTTACCTCCGTAAATAGTCGTAAATAGTTTTCATTTATATCAGCATCCGCCGAAAACGCAAGCATGGGAAACTCCCCGCCCGCGCAGCCGCTCCGACGGTTTTGTTCTTTTTATCAGCCCTGCTTCTGCTTATGCTTCGGGTTTTCGCAGATAACCATGATGCGGCCTTTGCGCTTAATGATCTTGCATTTTTCGCAAATGGGTTTCACACTCGGTCTTACTTTCATGGTGGTTCTCCTTTCGCTTCCTATCGTCGAAAATCATATTTTCAAAAAGACGGCGCCCTTTTCCAAGCCGGTTCCGGTTAAAAAGAGCGGGACTCTTTTTAAAATCAGTTCTTGCCGCGCCAGGTGATGCGCCCGCGGGACAGATCGTACGGAGAGAGCTCCACGGTGACCTTGTCACCCGGCAGAATCCGAATGAAATTCATTCGAAGCTTCCCCGAAATCGTTGCGAGTATCTTGTGACCGTTCTGGAGCTTTACCTCGAACATCGCGTTCGGGAAGGAATCCGAAACGACACCTTCTACTTCAATAACGTCCTGTTTTGACAAGCTATCCCTCCTATTTGTCTGAGTCTGCCGGACCGTCGGACCGCCCCGGCGTTACACGGTTTTAACCGATGTTGTAACCGTATAATTGTAACGCTTTTCGCACGTCCGCGTCCAGTATTTCTTTGCCATCCGCCAGCTTTTTTGCAATTTCGTCCGCTTTTTGGGGCTCGAAATGCAGATGCATGAGCTTTTTCTTCTTCGGCCGCGCGATTTTTCGCGTTTCCCCGTCGCTCAGCAGCACATGGTTTTCGTCGTGAATGCCGACGACAACGAACGCGCGCCCCTTGTCGTGCCCCGCCCGCGAAGTGCACACGGCGCCGATCACCGGTTCGTTCATGCGCGCTCTTCCTCCTCGTGCAGGGTCAGAAGCCTCGGCTCGCCCTCCGTGATCAGCACGGTGTTTTCGTAGTGGGCGGAGGGTTTCCCGTCCGCCGTGACGACCGTCCAACCGTCGTCGAGCTGGTACACGCGGAAGGTGCCCCGGTTGATCATCGGCTCTATGGCGATGGTCATGCCCGCCTCGAGACGCGCGCCGCGCCCGAAGCGCGTGTCGTCCCAGAAGTTCGGCACCTCGGGGTCCTCGTGCATGTGCCGCCCGATTCCGTGGCCGACCAGTTCGCGCACCACGCCGTAGCCGTTGCTCTCGGCGTGCTTCTGCACCGCCTTTGCGATGTCCGAGATGCGGTAGCCCGGCTTTGCGAAGCGGATGCCTTCAAAAAAGCATTCCTTCGTCACCCGGACAAGCCGCCGCGTTTCCTCCGGCACGTTGCCAATGAGCACCGTGCGCGCCGCGTCCCCATGGAATCCGTCCCGGCAGGCGCCGACGTCCAGCGACAGGATGTCGCCGTCCTTGAGGCGGTATTTGCCGGGGATGCCGTGCACCACCTGCTCGTTGACCGAGGCGCAGATGCTGCGGGGATAGCCGTTGTAGTTCAGAAACGAAGCCTCCGCGCCGCGGCTTTTGATGTACGCCGCCGCGATATCGTCGAGCTCCTGCGTCGTCATGCCGATCTCGGCGGCGCCCGCGAGCAGGTTGAGCGTTTCCTCCACTATGCGTCCGGCGGCGTCCATCTTTTCGATGTCCGCGGCGGACTTGATCGTGATCCCGCTCATTTCGAGATTACCGCGCGGATTTCCGCGTCCACGACATCCACGTCCGCGTCGCCGTTGACCGAATGCAGCAGGCCCTTGTTCGCGTAGTACTCGATCAGCGGCTTGGTGGAGCGCTCGTAGACCACGAGACGGTTGCGCACCGTTTCTTCCTTGTCGTCCTCGCGCTGATACAGCGTCGAACCGCAGTCGCACCTGGCGTCCGGATGTTTGGACACATGATACGCGGCCCCGCAGTCCGGACACATCCGGCGTCCGCTGATGCGGCTGATGAGCCGCTCCACAGGGACCTCGAGGTTGATGACGTGGTCGATCGGGCTGATCGCTTCCAGCGCTTCCGCCTGGGCGATCGTGCGCGGGAAGCCGTCGAAGAGAAACCCGTTTTTGCAGTCGTCCTGACGAATGCGGTTTTTCACCATGCCGAGAATCACGTCGTCCGGCACGAGTTCGCCGCGCTCGATGAGGTCCTTCGCGGCGTTCCCCAGTTCGGTTCCTTCCCGCATCTCGGCGCGGAGCATGTCCCCGGTCGAGATATGCGCAATGCCAAACCGTTCGGCGATCTTCACCGCCTGCGTGCCTTTGCCCGCCCCCGGCGGGCCTAAAAAGATCAGTTTCATAGCGATTCCTCCGGTCAAAGCGCGGTCCGTTCGTCGCACCGAATGCCGCTTTTTTCCGCTGTGCCGTTCGCGTCAGGCCCGCGCTCCGTTTTCCGCGGAACCGGCGCGCCGGCAGAAACCGGCACGCCTGATCCCTTGGATTCCGTTTCGCAGGCCGCAGTCGCGGCCGCGCATATTATCAGTTGAGGAAGCCCTTATAGTGCCGCATGAGCATATGGCTTTCGAGCTGGTTCGTGGTCTCCAGCGCGACGCTGACCATGATCAGCACACTGGTTGCGCCAAACGCGCTGCTCTCGGCCATGCCGTGAAGCCAGATCTGCGGCGCGATGGCGACCACCGCGAGGAAGAGCGAGCCAAACAGCGTGAGGCGTCCGGAGATCTTCCCGAGATAGTCGCTCGTCGGCTTGCCGGGGCGGATGCCCGTGATGAAGCCGCCGTTCTGCTGGAGGTTCTTCGACATCTCGATCGGATTGAACGTTACGCTCGAGTAGAAGAACCCGAACCCGACGATCAAGAGCGCGTACACGATGTAGTACACCGCGCTGTTCGTTCCGAGGTACGTTTTATAGAAATGATAAAACGCACCGTTCGGCCAGAACTGGGCGATCATGCCCGGGAACTGGAGGAACGTCAGGGCGAAGATCAGCGGCAGAACGCCGTTGGAGTTCGCCTTGATCGGCAGATAGGTGCTCTGTCCGCCGTACATCTTGCGGCCGACCACGCGTTTGGCGTACTGCACCGGGATGCGACGCTGCGCCTGATCCACATGGGTGACCAGCGTGATGAGGCCCAGAACCACGATGAGCAGGACAAACAGTTCCCAGATCGGCATGGTGCCGACCCAAAGCTGCTGGCCGATGCTGATGAACGTCTTTGGCACGCGCGATACGATGGACGCAAAGATCAGCATCGATACGCCGTTGCCGACGCCGTCCTCGGTGATGCGCTCGCCGAGCCACATGAGGAAGGCCGTGCCCGCCGTCGAACAGATGCCGATGGTAGCGTACGTCAGCCAACTCGTGTCCACGAGGTATTTCGTGCCGAGGCCGATGAAGATGCCGATGGACTGGACCATCGCCAGCGCGATACCGGTGAACCGGGTGATCTTCTCGATCTTGACCTTGCCGTCCTCTTCCTTGCTCATGCGCTCCAGCGAAGGAATCGCAATGGTGAGCAGCTGGAGGATAATCGACGCGTTGATGTAGGGCGAAATGCCCATCGCAAAGATCGTAAACTGGCTGAACGAACTGCCGGTCAGCAGGTCGAGAAAGCCGAGAATGTCATACTGCGATACGGCGTCCTTGAGCAGCGCCGTGTTAACGCCGGGGATCGGGATAAAGCTCCCGAGCCGGTAGACCACGATCAACACAAGCGTGATAAGAATCTTCTTGCGGATCTCCTTGATCTTAAACGCGTTGATGAATGTCTGGAACATCAGCCGATCACCTCAACACTTCCGCCCGCAGCTTTGATTGCAGTCTGAGCGGATTGAGAGAACTTTGCCGCTTTAACGTCCAGTTTCTTCGTCAGCTCGCCGCCGCCCAAAACCTTCAGGCCGTCCTTTTCGATCTTGCTGATGAGGCCCGCTTCTTTGAGCGACTCAGCAGTCACTACGGTGCCGTTCTCCAACCAGTCGAGGTCGGAAACGTTGATAATCGTGTATTCTTTTGCAAAGATATTGGTAAAGCCGCGCTTGGGCAGACGGCGCGGAAGGGGCATCTGGCCGCCTTCAAAACCGTTCTTCTTGCTCCCGCTGCGTGCCTTCTGGCCCTTATGGCCCTTCGTGGAGGTCTTGCCCATGCCGCTGCCGGTACCGCGACCGACGCGCTTTGGGGCCTTGACCGACCCGGGGGCGGGCGATAGTTCATGGAGTTTCATGATGCACGTCCTCCTGCCTTAAACTTCTTCCACCGTAATCAGGTGTTTTACCTTGAAGATCATGCCGCGCGTGCAGGCGTTATCCGGCTGGGTAACGGTGCTGTTGAGCTTTTTCAGGCCCAGCGCGACGACCGTCGCCTGCTGATCTTTGAGGCAACCGATCGGGCTCTTGACGAGCGTGATCTTGAGTGTTTTGGCCTCCGCCGCTTTTGCTTTCGCCATTGTAGCGTCCTCCTTAACCCAGGATTTCTTCCACGGACTTGCCGCGGGCCCTGGCAATCTGCTCCGCGGTGCGAAGCTGGCTCAGGCCGTCGATCGTGGCTTTCACGCAGTTGCTGGGATTGTTGGAGCCGTAGGACTTCGTGCGGATATCGCGGATGCCGACCATCTCGAGCACTGCGCGCGCGGGACCGCCCGCGATGACGCCGGCGCCCTCTTCGGCGGGCAGCATGCGAACATGGCCTTTACCGAACTTTCCTTCTACGGCGTGGGGAATCGACGTGCCCACGATGGGGACCTCGATCATATGACGCTTCGCGTCTTCAACGCCCTTGCGGACCGCCTCGGGGATTTCGGCTGCTTTGCCGAGGCCGACGCCGACCTTACCCTTTTCGTTTCCAACGACCATCAGCGCGGTGAACCGGAAGTTCTTGCCGCCCTTGACGACCTTCGCAACGCGGTTGATGGAAACGAGGCGCTCTTTGAATTCGGAGGGCTCTTTTTCGAATCTCCTGTTGTTTTGCATGTTCTTTCCTCCTTAGAAGTCCAGCCCGGCTTTGCGAGCGCCGTCTGCGAGCGCGGCAACGCGTCCGGTGTAGAGGTAGCCGCCGCGGTCGAATACGACCTTGGAAACCCCCTTCGCTTTGGCGCGCGCGCCGATGAGTTCTCCGACGAGAGCGGCCTGCTCGACCTTGCTCTTGCCCTCGAGCTTGCCCTTGATTTCGGCGTCCAGCGTGGAAGCTGCGACCAAGGTGTTTCCTGCGGCGTCGTCGATCACCTGCGCATAGATGTGCGTGGTGCTGCGGTATACGTTCAAACGGGGACGTTCACCGTTGCCCACGATGTTCTTGCGCTGGCGGTAATGACGAGCCACGCGAATCGCGTTTTTATCGACTTTGTTAAACATCTTTCGTCACTCCTTCCTGCTTTACTTACCGGTCTTGCCTTCCTTGCGGCGAACGACCTCGTTCTCATAGCGAATGCCCTTGCCCTTGTACGGCTCGGGCGGACGCACCGTGCGGATATCGGCGGCCACCTGGCCAACCTTCTGCTTATCGATGCCCTTGATCGTGATCTTCGTCGGCGCGGGGACTTCAAAGCTGATGCCCTGCGGCGCGGGGAAGTTCACAGGATGAGAGTAACCGACGTTGATGACGAGGCCCGTGCCCTGCAGCTGCGCCTTGTAGCCGACGCCGACGATCTCGAGCTTCTTTTCAAAGCCCTTTGTCGTGCCCGTCACCATGTTGTTGATGAGCGTGCGGGTCAGGCCATGCAGCGCGCGATGGCGCTTGTCGTCACTGGGACGCTTGACGGTGAGCACACCGGCGTCCTGCTCGATCACCATCTCCGAAGAGACTTTTTCGGTGAGCGTGCCTTTCGGACCTTTCACGGTGACGACGTTGCCGTCTTCGACCGTGATTGTCACTCCGGCAGGAATGCTGACCGGAAGTTTTCCGATACGAGACATGTTGTTTTCTCCTTATTTAAGTAATATCGTGCGGATGGGTGCGTCCGCGCTTCCCCGCCTTTGCGGGTTCATGCGGCGCGCCCGCTCCGTCTTCTTACCAAACGTAGGCCAGCACTTCGCCGCCAACGCCCTGCTTGCGCGCTTCCCGGTCGGTCATGACGCCGCGGGAGGTGGAAACAATCGCGATGCCGAGGCCGCCGAGGACCTTGGGCATTTCGTCCTTGCGCGCGTAAACGCGAAGGCCGGGGCGGGAGATGCGCTTGATGCCGACGATGACGCGCTGCTTGTTTGCGCCGTACTTGAGCTGGATGCGGATCGTCTTCTTTTCGCCGTCGGCGACGATGTCGAAGCTCTTGATGTAACCCTCGTCCACCAGAATCTGCGCGATGGCTTTCTTCATCGTGGAGGCGGGGATTTCAACGGAGTCATGCTTCGCAATCAGCGCGTTGCGGATACGGGTGAGCATATCGGCAATGGTATCTGTCATGTTCGTTTCCTCCTTTACCAGCTTGCCTTGCGTACGCCGGGGATTTCGCCCTTATACGCCAGTTCGCGGAAGCAAATGCGGCAGATGCCATACTTGCGCAGAACCGAGTGGGGCCGGCCGCAGATGCGGCAGCGGGTGTAAGCACGGGTGCTGAACTTCGGCTCGCGCGCCTGCTTTAATTTCATGCTTGTCTTTGCCATTTTCGCTTTCCTCCCTTATCAGCCCTGCACAAACGGGATGCCAAGCTGCGAGAGCAGCTCTTTGCACTCTTCGTCGGTCTTGGCGCTCGTGACGAACACGACGTTCATGCCGCGCACCTTGTCGACGTCGTCGTAGTTGATCTCCGGAAAGATCAGCTGCTCCTTGAGGCCGAGGGCATAGTTGCCGCGCCCGTCGAACGCCTTGTCGGACACGCCGCGGAAGTCGCGCACGCGGGGCAGGACGATGTTGAAGAGCTTATCGACAAAGTAGTACATCCGGTCCCCGCGGAGCGTAACCTTCGCGCCGATGGTCATGCCTTCGCGGACCTTGAAGTTCGCGACGCTCTTCTTGGCGCGGGTGACGACCGCTCTCTGGCCGGCGATGGTGCTGAGTTCCTTGATCGCCGCCTCGATGCCCTTGGGGTTGTCCTTGTCGGAACCCAGGCCCATGTTGATGATGACCTTCTCGAGACGCGGAATCTGCATGACGTTTTCGTATGCAAACTTCGTGCGCAGCGCCGGCGCGATCTCGTCGAGATAACGCTTCTTGAGGCGCGGCATGCCTTCGAGCTTCTTCATGTCCGCCTGGCCGCCCTTCGCCTTCTTGGCGGCGGGTTTCGCGGCGGCTTCGGCCTTCTTCTCCACCTTGGCGGCGGCTTCCTTGACGGCGCCCGCTGCCTTGGCCACGGTCTCCGCGGCCGCTTCGCTCACGGCTTCGGCCGCTTTTTCGGCGGTCTCGGCGGCGGCTTTGGCGGTCTTCTTGACGGCCTTTTCCACGGTCTCGGCAGCTTCGGCGGCTTTTGGAGCCGCCTTCTTTGCGGCCTTTTTCACTTCTTCAACGACCGTCTCGGCCGCTGCTCCAACGGCGTCTGCTGCTTCGGCGGCCTTCGGAGCTGCCTTTTTCGCGGCTTTTTTTACTTCCTCGACAACCGTTTCGGCTGCTGCTTCAACGGCGTCTGTCACGGTTTCGATGTCTTTTTTCGTTGCCACTTGTCAGTTCCTCCTTCCGCCTTAATCGATGACTTTGCCGCACTTTTTGCAAACGCGGACGCTCTTTAGCTTCTTCTCGCCGGAGATCTCGACTTCCTTGATCTTGTGGGCGATGCGGGTGGGCTTGTCGCACTTGGGGCAGACGAGCATGACGTTGGACGCGTGCATGCTGCCTTCCTTTTCGATGCGGCCGCCGGGCTGGCCCTGTTTGCGGGGCTTCACATGGCGGGTGATCATCGCCGTGCCCTGCACGACAACGCGCTCGTCGTCGGGACGGGACACGAGGATTTTGCCCTTTTTACCCTTGTCTTTGCCGGAGATGACAACGACGGTATCGCCTTTTTTGACGTTTAAGCTGTTCATGTCATGCTCCTCCTTTACAATACTTCCGGTGCGAGGGACACGATTTTCATGTAGTCCTTCTCACGAAGTTCTCTGGCCACCGGCCCGAAGATACGGGTGCCGCGCGGCTGCTTCTGGTCGTTGATGATGACGGCGGCATTGTCGTCGAAACGGATATAGCTTCCGTCCGGACGCTGGATGCCGGACACCGTGCGCACGACAACCGCGCGAACGACATCCTTTTTCTTGACAGCGCCGCCCGGGGATGCGGACTTGACGCTGGCCACGATCACGTCGCCAATATTGGCGGACTTACGGTAGGAACCGCCCAGCACGCGAATGCACATGATCTCCTTCGCGCCGCTGTTGTCCGCGACCTTTAATCTGGTTTGCGGTTGAATCATATTCCCAGTTCCTCCAATCGTTACTTCGCCTTCTCGACGATCTCGACGAGGCGCCACCGCTTATCCTTGCTGATGGGGCGCGTTTCCATGATCTTGACGGTATCGCCGACGCCGCACTGGTTCTCTTCGTCGTGAACCTTGAACTTGCGGGTGCGGTTGACCATCTTGCCATACAACGGGTGGCGAACCTTGGTCTTGATGGCGACAACGGCCGTCTTGTCCATTTTATCGCTGACGACCACGCCGATACGGGTCTTTCTGTAGCCTCTCTGTTCCATGTGCTCTGTCCTCCTTCCCGTTACTCGGCTGCCTTCGCAAGCTCGCGCTCGCGAATGATCGTTTTTACCCTGGCGATGTCTTTCTTGCAATCGTTGATCCGCTGGGGATTGGCAAGACCGCCGGTAGCCGACTGAAAGCGAAGGTTGAACAGCTCGCTCTTGAGCTCTTTTTCCTGAGCGGCAAGCGCGTCGTTGGTCATTTCGCGAAACTTATTTGCCTTCATCGGTTTCACCACCCTTTTCGGTTTCCTTCCGCACAATCTTAGCCTTGAGCGGGAGTTTGTGCATCGCAAGGCGGAGCGCCTCGCTGGCGGTTTCGTAATCGACGCCCGCAATCTCAAAGAGGATGCGGCCCGGCTTTACGACGGCAACCCAGTATTCCGGGGAGCCCTTGCCGCTGCCCATGCGGGTCTCGGCGGGCTTTTCGGTGACGGGCTTGTCGGGGAAGATCTTGATCCAGACCTGGCCGCCGCGCTTGATGTAACGCGTCATCGCGACACGCGCCGCCTCGATCTGCTGGCTGGTGACCCAGCAGGGTTCCAGCGCCATCAGGCCATATTCGCCATAGGTGATGGTATTGCCGCGGGTGGCTTTGCCCTTCATACGGCCGCGGAATACTCTGCGCCGTTTTACTCTCTTCGGCATCAACATGGTTATTTGCCCCCTTCCTCGCGCTTGTCGGAAGCGCCGCGCTTGCCGAGCAATTCGCCCTTGTAGATCCAGACCTTGCAGCCGATGCGGCCGTAGGTGGTCTTCGCTTCCGCAAAGCCGTACTGGATGTCCGCGCGCATGGTCTGCAGCGGGATGGAACCGTCGTGGTAGCCTTCGCTCCTCGCGATTTCCGCGCCGCCGAGACGGCCGGAGACCATGAGCTTGATGCCCTTGACGCTGTTCTTCTGCATCGCGCGGCCCATCGCCTGCTTCATCGCGCGGCGGAAGCTGATGCGCTTCTCGAGCTGGGATGCGATATTTTCCGCGACCAGCTGGGCGTCCGCGTCCGGATCACGGATTTCCATGATGTTGACGCTGACATCCTTGCCGATCGTCTTTTTGATGTCTTCCTTGATGACTTCGATGCCTGCGCCGCCCTTGCCGATGAGAAGGCCGGGACGCGCGGTGAAGATGCTGACGGTGATCTTGCCGGCCGCGCGGTCGATCTCGATGCGCGAAATGCTGGCCTGAAAATACTTCTTCTTCACGAAGTCGCGGATCTTGCGGTCCTCGACGAGGAAATCGGCAAAGTCCTTCTTGGAGGCGTACCAGCGGGTATTCCAGTCCTTGATGACGCCAACGCGGAAGCCGTTCGGATTAACTTTTTGACCCATAGCTTTTTTTCCTCCTTACTTCGCCTGATCCAGCACGACCGTGATGTGGCTCGTCCGCTTGCGGATTGCGCTCGCGCGTCCGTGCGCTCTCGGTCTGAACCGCTTCAGGGTCGGACCCTGATTGGCATAGATCTCGGCGACGTAGAGCTCTTCGCGGTTGAGGTCAAGGTTGTTTTCCGCGTTCGCAATCGCGCTCTTGAGGAGCTTTGCCACCGGCTCGGTCGCCGCCTTCGGCGTATAGAGCAGGATGGCTTCGGCTTCCTTCACGCTCTTGCCGCGGATGAGGTCGATCACGGCCTTTACCTTGCGCGAAGAGATTCGAATGTATTTTGCACTCGCGTGCGGGCGCTTATCGGCGTTGGCCGCGCGTTTGGCCGACTTTTCTCTCATTCTGGTTGCCATTTGCTTCGTTCCTCCTTACCTTGCCGAAGAGGACTTTTCGGAGCCCCTGTGTCCTCTGAACGTGCGCGTCGGCGCGAATTCGCCGAGCTTATGGCCGACCATTTCTTCGGTAATGTACACCGGCACGTGTTTCTTGCCGTCATGCACCGCGATGGTGTGACCAACCATATCCGGGAAAATGGTGGAGGCGCGAGACCACGTCTTGACGACGGTCTTTTTTCCGCTCGCGTTCATCGCTTCGATCCGCCCCAGGAGGCGTTCGCTGACAAACGGGCCTTTTTTAACCGATCTGCTCATTGTTTATCTCCTTCCTCTTCCCGTTACAGGCTGCTGCCGTTGCTGCGGCGCACGATGTACTTGTTGGTCGGGTTCTTATGCTTGCGCGTCTTGTAGCCGAGCGCGGGTTTGCCCCAGGGGGTAACCGGGCCGGGCTTGCCGATCGGGCTCTTGCCTTCGCCGCCGCCGTGCGGGTGGTCGCAGGGGTTCATGACGCTGCCGCGCACCGTCGGGCGCACGCCCATGTGGCGCTTGCGGCCGGCTTTGCCGATCTGGATGTTCGCATGGTCGATGTTGCCGACCTGGCCAATCGTGGCCTTGGCGTTCATCGGAATCAGGCGGACTTCGCCGCTGGGCAGGCGAACCTGCGCATAGGCGCCTTCCTTTGCCATGAGCTGCGCGGCGTTGCCCGCGGAGCGGACCAGCTGCGCGCCCTTGCCGGGCTTGATCTCGATGCAGTGGATCATGGTGCCGACCGGGATGTTGGAAATCGGAAGCGCGTTGCCGACCTTGATGTCGGCGGTTTCGCCGGAGACGATCGTGTCGCCCACCGTCAGGCCGAGCGGCGCGATGATGTAGCGCTTTTCGCCGTCAAGGTAGTGCAGCAGCGCGATGTTCGCCGAGCGGTTCGGGTCATACTCGATGGAGAAGACCTTCGCGGGGACGTTGTCCTTGTTGCGCTTGAAGTCGATGATGCGGTACTTCTGGCGCGCGCCGCCGCCCTGATGACGGACGGTGATCTTGCCGCTGTGGTTGCGGCCGGCGTTCTTTTTCTTATCTTCGACGAGCGAGCGTTCCGGGCTCTTCTTGGTGATCTCCTCAAACGAGGAAACCGTCATGAAGCGCTGGCCGGGCGTCGTCGGGTTGATCTTACGGATACCCATGATTCGTCCTCCTTACTGCGAGATGCTGTCGAAGAACTCGATGCCTTTGGAGTTCTCCTTGAGCTTCACGTAGGCCTTTTTGCTGCTGGGCGTGCGGCCGGTGGAAGTTCCCTGGCGGCGCACTTTGCCGTCGCGGTTGATCGTATGCACGCTCTCGACTTCCACGCCGAAGATCTCCTCGACCGCTTTCTTGATCTCGATCTTGTTGGCGGTCTTGTCCACTTCAAACGTATAGGTCCTGCCCGCGAACTGATCGTAGCTCTTCTCCGTCAGAACCGGCTTTTTGATGATGTCATAGGGGCTCTTCATTACGCGTACACCTCCTCGATCTTCTTCGCCGACGCCTCGGTGAGGATCAGCATCTTGTACTTGAGAATCTCGTACGCGCTCAGAGTGCCGACCAGCGTGGTCTTCACGCCGGGAATGTTGCGCGCGGCGCGCTCCACGTCGGCGTTGGGTTCCGGCAGGACGATGAGCGCCTGCTGGGCCTTGACGGCCTCGAGAACCTTGACCATCTCCTTGGTCTTGGCGGCTTTGAGGGTCAGCTCGTTGAAGAGCACGAGTTCGTTGTCGTGAACCTTGCCGGAAAGCGCGGATTTCATCGCGACGCGCTTGACCTTCTTGTTCACGCGGATGGTATAGTCGCGGGGCTTGGGTGCGAACACCACGCCGCCGTGACGCCACTGGGGCGAACGGGTGGAACCCTGACGGGCGCGGCCGGTGCCCTTCTGGCGCCAGGGCTTGATGCCGCCGCCGCGGACTTCCGCGCGGGTGAGGGCGCTCTGCGTGCCCTGACGGCAGTTGGCCAGGTGCGCCTTGACGACCTCGTGGAGAACATATTCGTTGACAGGCTGTCCAAAAGTGTTTTCGGAGAGCTCGTATTCGCCGACTTTCTTGCCGGTGATATCGACAATTGCTACTTTAGGCATTCTCTTGCTCCTCCTTACTTCACGGTGCTCGTTACGGAAACGAGACCGCCCTTCGGGCCGGGAACCGCGCCCTTGACCAGCAGAAGATCCCGCTCGGCGTCTACGCGCACGACTTCGAGGTTCTGGATGGTCACGGTTTCGCTGCCCATGTGGCCGGGAAGGTTCTTGCTCTTAAACACGCGGGACGGGCTGGAGTTCGCGCTCATGGAGCCGACGCCGCGATGATAGTGCGAACCGTGCGTCATCTTGCCGCGGTGCTGGTTGTGGCGCTTGATGACGCCCTGGAATCCTTTGCCCTTGCTGGTGCCGCGCACGTCGATCTTGTCGCCTTCGGCGAACATGTCCGCCTTGATGACCTGGCCGACTTCGTAACCGGCGACGTCGTCGAGCTTGAACTCTCTCATATAACGGAGGGGTTTCACGCCCGCTTTGGCAAAGTGCCCCGTTTTCGGCTTGTTGGCGAGCTTTTCGCGGATCTCGCCGAAGCCTACCTGGACAGCTTCATATCCGTCGGTCCCGACGGTCTTCTTCTGGATGACGGGGCAGGGACCGGCTTGGATGACTGTCACGGGGATCATGGTACCGTCAGCTCGGAACATCTGCGTCATACCGATCTTTTTGCCCAAAATGGCCTTTTTCATGTTTACCTCCGATTGGTTACAGTTTGATCTCGATGTCGACACCGGCGGGCAGATCAAGCTTCATCAGCGCGTCAACGGTTTTGGAAGACGGCTGGAGAATGTCGATCAGGCGCTTGTGTGTGCGCATCTCGAATTGTTCGCGGGAATCTTTATACTTGTGGGTCGCGCGCAGAATGGTAACGATTTCCGTTTCCGTGGGCAGGGGGATCGGGCCACTGACCTGCGCGCCGGTTCTCTTGGCGGTTTCAACGATCTTCTCCGCGCTCTGGTCGATCAGAGAGCTTTCATACGCCTTGAGCTTGATGCGAATTCTGTTTGCCATGTTATTGATATCCTCCTTCGTAATGGGGCGGTACACAAAGCCGTGTGTTTCCTTCTTCATAAGGCAGGCGCAGCCTCTCGGCTGTGCTCTATACTCGTTCGGGACTGCACGAATCGCTCGTTTCCTCGCCCTCGCCCGCCTTGCGGACGTTGGGTCTGAGCGGAAATTACCCGGATGGCAGAACCGGCAACCTCCCGTTCATCCCTCCGCGCACAAAAGCATCGCCTTTGCGGCGCGAACAGATTTATTTTACACACTTGAAACTGAGAATGCAAGCAGAAATTTCAGGAATTCCACACTTTTTTTTGCCCGAATACGGGGTTTTTCACGATTGCCGCGCGCAAAACGCCCTTCCGCGCGGTCGACGCCCGTGGAGTATACCACAAATCCGCCGTTTCCGGCAAGCAAAACGCGCCGGATATTGCCGGCGCGTTGTTCGCACGCTATATATAAGGAAGCGTTACCCGTCGAGCCGCTTTGAAACGGAAAACAGCGTCAGCGTGTTGAGCACGCAGATCAGCGCCGCGCCCACGTCCGCAAGGATGGCGACCCACATACCCGCAAGGCCCAGCGCGCCGAGCACGAGCGCCGTGGTCTTGATGCCGAGCGCGATGGCGATGTTGCTCTTCGCTTTTCGCAGGGTGCGCTTTGCCGCATACAGCGAAAACGGCAGGTGCGTCAGATCATGCGTCAGCAGCAGCGCGTCCGCCGCCTCCGCGGCCATGTCCGTGCCGCCGAGACCGATGGCGATGCCGACATCGGCGCCCGCGAGCACCGGCGCGTCGTTGATGCCGTCGCCGACGAAGAGCGTCTCGCCCACCTCCGCGCGGATCTTGCGCATCACGTCCAGCTTTTCCGCGGGCTGGAGCGAGGCGAACACCGCCTTTACGCCCAGCGTATCGCCGACCTCCTGCGCCGCAGCCGCGGCGTCTCCCGTCAGAATCGCCGTATAGCCGACCGTTTCGTTCAGTGTCGATATGGCGGCCTTCGCCGTATCCCGCAGACGGTCGCCGACGTAGATCGCGCCGGCGTATGCGCCGTCTACGGCGACGAGCACGCTCGCGTCGGACTCAGCGGATATCCCCTGTTCCTCCAGAAACGCACGGTTGCCGACCACGACGCGCCGTTGGCCGACTGTCGCGACGACGCCCTTGCCCGCAACCTCGCGCACGTTTTCCGATTTGAATCCCAGCGTGTCCGCCCGGGCGACGGCCGAAGCGACGGGATGCAGGCTGTGCTGCTCGGCGGCGGATGCCAGCGCGAGCAGTTCCTCCTGCGGCATTCCCGCGCTCTCGACGCGCTGCACCTCGAATTCACCCTCCGTCAGCGTGCCGGTTTTGTCAAACACAACGGCCTTTACGCGCGGCAGGCGCTCGAACGCGTCCGCCCCCTTAAACAGCACGCCCGCCCTGGAAGATACGGCAAGTCCGGCAAAAAACGTCAGCGGAATGCTGAGCACCAGCGCGCACGGGCAGGAGATCACGAGAAAGATCAGCGCGCGGTGAATCCACTCGTTCCACGCCCCCGCGCCGAAGAGCGGCGGCAGCACCGCGAGCAGGACGGCCGCCGCAATCACGCTCGGCGTATAGACCCGCGCGAACCGGGAGATGAACCGTTCGAGCGCGGGTTTGTGCCGCGTTGCGTCCTCGACCGCGCGCAGCAGGCGGCTGGTGGAGGATTCCGCGGCGATCCGCGTCGTGCGGATGGTCAGCGGACCGCTCGTATTCAGCGCGCCGGCGGATACTTCCGCGCCGGGCCCGGCGAAAAACGGCTGCGGCTCGCCCGTGAGCATGGATACGTCCAGCAGGCTCTCGCCCGCGCTCACCGCGCCGTCGAGAGGGATGCGCTCGCCGACCTTCACAAGAATCGTCCCGCCGACCGGCACTTCATCCGGCCGAACCATGCGCTGGACGCCGTCTTCAACAAGGCGCGCCTTGTCGGGATGCAACTCCACCGCGTCCGCGATGCGGTCGCGGCTTCTGCGCACGGCGGCTTCCTGGAGACTTTCGCCTATGCCATAAAATATCATGACCGCCGCCGCCTCGGCATAGTCGCCAAGGACCACCGCGCCGACGGTTGCAACGCTCATGAGCACGTTTTCATCGAAAAACCGGCCTTTGACAAACCCCGTCGCCGCGCGGATGAGCACCTCGTACCCCGCCGCCAGATAGGACGCAATGCGCAGCGCCGTCTGCAGCCAGCCGCCGACAAACACGCTTGCTAGCAACAGCGCCACGGCGACGCCGATCGGAACAATCCGCTCCGGCGCAAAGGCGCCATGGCAGCCCTCCTTCTCTTCCCGCTCGTCTTCCTCTTGATCGCGGTCGATCGCGCCGTATGCGTGCGAGCAGGCGCACCCCTCGCCGCAAACGCCCGTTTCGCAGGTATCCTCTTTCGCTTTTGCCCTGGTTGCCGTCCTGTTTTTTTTTCGGGATTGTGCCGCGCCGCAGACGCAGTGCTCCTCGTCGAGCCCGCAGTATCTGCATTTTTCGCCCGGGGCGGCGATGTCGTTCGTCATGCCTGTTCCTTTCCGCAGCGGACCACGTCCAGAAGCCGCCGGATCGTGTCGCCGATTTCATTGTCGCTCAGTGAATACAAGGTGCGCTGTCCCTGCTTGCGAAAGCGAATCACGTCGCACTGCCGCAGGCCGCGCAGATGATGCGAGATTGCGGGCTGGCTCATGCCGAGCAGGTCCGCCATCTCGCACACGCACATGTCGCTCACGGCGAGCATGGAGAGCAGCCGCACGCGCGTGCTGTCCGAAAGATGGGCAAACACCGCAGCCGCGTCCACCGCCTCGTCCTCGCCCGGCAGGCGCGCGCGAATCTCGTCTTCGTGCTGCTTGTCGATATGGCTTTCTCCGCAAATCGGCGTTCCGGCAATCCCTTTCATAAGCGCTCCTTTATATAAATGGTTTCTTATATAATAGCATTTTACTAGACTTTGTCAAGCGTGTTTCTGTCCTGTCCCGACACGGCTGCGGACATAAAAAACAGGCCCCGATTCGGAGCCTGTTTTTGCATATGCCCTTATTTCATCGTATTCGGAATAAACTCTTTCGCGTTGAGGATGTGATCGCGCAGCAGATTGCAGGCGCTTTCGAAATCCCCCTCGCGGCAGGCCAGCATGATCGCCTCGTGCTGGTTGATCGAAACCTCGCGCGTCAGCGGCGTGCCGTAGAAGCTCGCGCGCAGATAGCGGTCGATGTTCGCATGCACGAGTTCAAGCAAAAAGTTTGCCATGGAGTTCGCCGCGTGGGACGTCAGGATCTCGTGGAACTTATAGTTGAGTTCCTCCGAGCGGACGATGTCCTCCACCGTCGTCTCCCGCTGCTGGCGGACGACTTCTTCCAACGCGTCAAAATCCGCCTTGGTCAGCATCGGCGCGCTGTTTCTGAGCATCATGACCGAGAGCGTCGCGCGCACCTCCATCATGTCCAGCAGTTCGCTGCGCGTCAATTCCGTCACCGCGGCCCCGCGGTTGGGATGAATGCGGACGAGTCCCTGCGCCTCGAGCCTTCTGAGCGCCTCGCGCACCGGAATATGGCTGACGTTGAGCGCGGCTGAAATCTCGTCCTGTTTGAGCTGCATCCCGCCCGGAAGCCGGCCGCTGATGATCCCTTCGCGCAGAACATGAAATATCCACTCCTGCGTGGCGCCGACCCGCGGCCCCACCTGCTCGGCTATGGCTTTGTAATCCATAATTCACCTCATATAAAATGCGACTTGAACACCTGGAATGCTGTCTGAGAGCATTATATATGATCGGATTGCGTTGTGCAACCCTTTTGCATAAAGTATGCCGGTATGCAGGATGTACAACGCTTCAGGGGTACACAAAACCAACCCCTGTCAAACGGCCGATGATGGATCGATTCAGTTCCGGTCGGATCTTCTGTCAGATTTGTCGGGTCTGCCGGTGATTCTGCGATTTCCTGCCGCCTGTCACTCGCCCGGGCCGGCGAATGGCCGCCAGCAGGTCAGCGGCCGTATTTGACGCGTTCGAGACGAATCAGCGCCATCACGCCTTCGCGGATCTCCGTCGGCAGACGGTCGGCAAGCGCCACGTCGTTGCGATAGGATTGCATGCCTTCCGTGTCAAACAGATAGCTCGGTTCCTCGGTGAGACCAAGGATGCTGTCGGTCGATGTGTTATAGTGCGTCGCGATCGCCACGAGGGACGCAATGTCCGGCATGCAGCGGTTGGATTCCCACGCAGCTACGGATTGCTGCACGACGCCAACCGATTCACCCAGCTGCTGCTGCGTTTCACCATGTGATTTGCGAAGTCTCTTGATGCTTGCTCCAATGTCCATGTTGTTCTCTCTCCTCCAACTAATATCAACAGTGTCGAGCCGGCCAGATCGGAAAACGGCGGGGTTGCCAAAGCGTATGTTTACAAAATTGTAGTCAACTGCTTCATCCTTGCCGGTACGCGGCTGAACCGTATAACTCATTCTACTATACTTCTGGACAGAAGAAAAGAGCCAGAATACAGATATTACGAAACTTTTTTTGACAATTCGTCGGAAATATGGCATATCGTACTATTTTTGTAACTATCACGCTTTTGAATGAAAGTCCAAAACAAAGTAAATTTGACAATTTTATCTTGTTTTTTGAACCATTTTGCTTGCCGACATCGTTCGCAATATGATATTTTACGCAATAATCCGATATCTCAGCTTTCGAAGTAATGTATAAATATGTGTGTTTTTCGCGTTCTTATGCGTTGCTTATCTATACAAGCAATTCGTTTTGGCTACGCGTATCGTCGTTATTCCGGCAACGGACCTTTCCGGATGTTCCGGTCGATATCGAACGATCGTCGCAGGATAGCTGTACTATTATAATGTAAAAAGCCGTCGCAATCTGTCTGATAATAGCATTTTCCGGCAAAATCCGCCGATTTCCGTTCGGTTTCTACTTTAACCCCCAAGCTTGAATAGAATCCGCCGTTTTTTTTACACGGATTTTATGGATATGCAATTTTCATTTGTGTTATACTTAGCCGAGTATAGTCGATATCATATATCGCCGCTCTGTTTTCTTTTTTGTTTCGATCGCATCCGCTCTGTTTTTTTCACAGCATCTCAAACGGGAGGCGCCTTATGGGCATCAGGCTGGCAATCATCGGCGCAGGCAGCACATACTGTCCGGAACTCATGCAGGGACTGATTCGCCGCAGAGAGATTCTGCAGATTGACGAGCTTCGCCTGTCGGACATCGACGAGTCGCGGCTCAATATCGTCGGCGAGTTCTGCGAGCGCGTGCTGCTGGAAAACGGCCTGCAGCCGCGCATCACGCGTACGACGGACCTCGCGCGCGCGCTCGACGGCGCGGATTTCGTCGTCACGCAGATCCGCGCGGGAAAGCTCGAGGCGCGCATTCGGGACGAGAAGATTCCGCTGAATTTCGGCCTCATCGGGCAGGAGACCACCGGAATCGGCGGCTTCACTAACGCGCTGCGCACCATACCGCAGATGGAAGCGATTGCCGCCGCCGTGGAGCGGTATGCGCCCGACGCATGGCTCATCAATTTTGCAAACCCTTCCGGCATCGTGACCGAATATCTGCTGAATCATACGCCGCTCAAGGCGGTCGGACTTTGCAATCTGCCCATCGGCGCGCAGGAGCGCATCGCAAAACTGCTCGGCCTGCCCATGGAGCAGGTCCGTCTCGAGACCGCGTCTCTTAACCACTGCGGCGCGATCACGGCGGTATACGTCGGCGACGAAAACGTCCTGCCGGCGCTCCTCGAGCCGAGCGCGCTGTACCGCGCGTCCCAGCAGGATGAGTGGGTGAAGAATTACCGCCCGATCATCGAGCTGCTCGGCGCGGTTCCAAACGATTATCTGCAGTATTTCTTCTATCGCGAGAGAAAGCTCAACGAATTAAAAAGCGTCTCGCAGACGCGCGGCGAAGTTTGCCAGGATATCGAGGCGCGCCTGCTCTCCTACTATGCGGACGAGCGGACGAACACCATCCCGCCGATGCTTGCCGAACGCGGCGGGCATCTCTATTCCGAGGCAGCCGTCGCGCTCATCGCGTCGCTGTCCGGCGCGCAGCCGGGCCATCACGTGCTGGACGTGCAAAACAAAGGCGTGCTCGATTTCCTGCCGGAAAACAGCGTCATCGAGACAAGCTGCCATGTCGAAAAGGGCCGCATCACGCGTAACCCGCCCGCCGTCCGTCCAAACGAAGTGCTTCGATCGCTGCTCGTCAGCGTAAAGGCGTTCGAAACGCTCTGCGTGCGCGCTGCGCTCACGGGCGACCGCGCGACGGCGCTGCAGGCGCTCGCCTGCAATCCCATCACGGCCGACCTCGATCTGGCGGCGCCGTGTCTCGAGGAGATGCTCGAACAAAACCGTTCCCTGCTGCCCCGCTTTTTTCCGAGCTGACGAGCGCGGTCGGCCAAGGGACCGCCGTAATCCGGGCGCTTTTTGAACACGAATTCTTTCAAAATCCAATATCAGGGTTTGCTTTATATGGAACAAAAACGATGTTATCTCGCCGTTGACGGGGGCAACTCCAAAACCGAATACCGCCTGCTCGACGCCTCCGGCGCGATCATCGCCGCGCGGCGCGGCGGCGGCAGCAACCACGAAACCCTTCCCGGCGGGTTCGAGGACGCGGCGGACGTGCTCTTTGGCGAACTCGGCGCGCTGCTTGCGTCGCAGGGATTCGCGCCGGAAGATGCGGCGGACGCGGTGCTCGGCCTTGCGGGCGCGGACTACGACGAAGAAGCGGACGCGCTGCGCCAGGCGCTGGAGTCGCGCGGGCTGAAACGCTGCCTCGTTTGCAACGACGGGTACCTCGGCGTGATGGCCGGCATCGAAGGCGGCGTGGGCGTTTGCTACTCGGCCGGCTCCGGTGTGACCTGCGCCGGCCTGAACGCGGAAGGCGGACGCGCGCAGTTTGGCGGCATCGGCGTGCTCTGCGGCGACACCGGCGGCGGCTTCGACATCGCCGCGTTTGTCTACCGCTGCGTCTACCAACACCTGTTTTTCGATAAAGCGTATACGACGCTTAAGGACGCTTTTTTTACGCTCTTCGACGTGCATACGCCCGAAGCGTTTCGCGCCGCCGCCGCACGGATTCAGAACGAGGACGCGGCGCGTCAGCTCATCGGCCTCTTTTTTACCGCGGTGGAAACGGGGGACGAACTTGCCCTTCGCTATGCGGCGCAGGCAGCGGCCCATGCGGCGGATTGCATCATTGCAACCGCGGACGCGCTCTCGCTGAAACCGCTGGTGCAGGTTGCGCTCTCGGGCTCGATCATGACCGCCGTCGCGCCGCCGGCCTATCGGCGCATGATCGAATATGAACTCTACCGCCGAAAAGGCAAGATTTTTCAGCTGCGCGTCAACGATCGCCAGCCGGTGGAGGGCGCGGTGCGCTGGGTTCGCCTGCGAAACGGACTCCCCGCATCGCTGTAACGCCGGGTGTTACGTCCCTAAGCCGCCTTCGGGCGGCTTTTTCGCGCAATCGACGCGCGGATGTGCTATAATCACTCTGTTCGCTCCGTCGCAACCGGGGCGGACGAATTTTTCACCAAACGGAGCCCGCATGACCACAACGACCCAAAAGACACCCGCCGTATTCGTCGACGAGGCGGACGACGCCGTCGCCGCCCGCGTCGCCGAACTGCTGCATACCAAAGAGCGCGTGCTGATCGCCATCGACGGCAACTGCTGTTCGGGCAAGACGACGAGCGCCGAACGCCTCGGCAAACGTCTCGGCGCGAGCGTGTTTCATATGGACGACTACTTTCTCCAGCCGCACATGCGCACGTCCGACCGGCTGAACCGGCCCGGCGGAAACGTGGACGCGGGGCGGTTCTTTCTCGATGTGCTCCTGCCCGTCTCGCGCGGGGAGACCGCGCACGTGCGCCGCTACGACTGCCGCGAGGGCGTGCTGCTGCCGCCCGTCGCCGTCGATCCCGGCCGCGTCGTCATCGTCGAGGGGGCTTACAGCCTGCACCCGCTGCTCGCGCCGTATTATGACATCAAGCTGTTCTGCCGCGTGGACACCGCGCTTCAGATCGACCGCATCCGCCTGCGAAACGGCGAGGATCGGCTGCAGGAATTTCAAAACCGCTGGATTCCGCTGGAAAACGCGTATTTCAACGCGCTCGATATCGAGCAAAGCTGCGATATCGTCATCAAATCCACCCAGCGATAAACGTTCAAGACCTGAAAAACACGCCTCTTCAGGCGTGTTTTTGTGTTTGGTAAGTTTGTTCGGAAAAATCAGCAGCAGTCCCCGCCGCAGCAGCAGTTCAGGCACATGAGCGCGGAGCAGACGTCGCAGCAGGGCGAAGCGTCCAGACTGCCGTTTCCGCCGTTCTGATAGGCTCTGCCCGAGTTGTTGAGCGAGACGTACGCGTTTCGGTATTCAGGGTTGTTCGGCTCCGCTTCGTATGCGCGGCTGATGCAGGCGAACGCCTTTTCGTACCAGCCCTGCCTGAGGTAGATCACGCCGTAGAGATAGTTCCATTCGGCATTGTGCACGCTGACCCCGTCGAGGACCTCCCGCGCGGAGGTCAGGTTGTTCTGGTTGATGAACGAACGCGCCCGCGCAAACTCCGCCGCAAACGGACCGCTGTACGCCGTTCCGTTCGGACGAGAGTACGCGCCGCCGGCGTTATAGGAGCCATAGGCGCCGGAAGACGAGGAGCCGTAGTTCGCGCTTCCCGTCGTCTGCTTTCTGGTGAGCATTTCATATGCCTGATTGATTTCCTTGAGCTTCTCTCCGGCCAGTTCCTTGAGGGGATTGTCCGTGTATTTGTCCGGATGGTATTTCTTCACCAGCTCCAGATACGCGGCGCGAATCTCCTACTGCGAGGCGTTTTCACTCACACCAAGAACTTTGTAGGGGTTCATTCCTTGTCTCCTTTATCCTTCTGCGGCGCGGTTTGAGCATCGCAGCCTTCCTGCCCGGCAAGCACGCGCTTTTGCGTGTGCGTCAGCCCCAGGCGCATGATGTTATCCAGAAGTCCGTTCGGCGCGCTCAGCGAGAGCAGATCGTAACCCTTCTCCGCTTCGTTTTTCGTGATGTTGAGCAAAAACGCCGCGCGCTCGCACGTCATCTGCGAAAGCAGAAACGGATTGTAGCCGCCGCGCTTGGCGTCGCTTTCGCGATCATCCCACGCGTCCACGAGATAGACCCATTTCCCGAGGTTATAAAACATCCATTCCGCGGCCGCGCGCTCGCTCTGCGGCAGCATGGGCGCATGCAGAACGACGTCCGCAAGCAGTCTGCCAAATGCGTCGCTCGGCTCGTCCGTGGAGGCGACTCCCTCCGCTTCCACGACGCGGAGGCTCGCCATGCTCCGGCCGATCGCCTCGTCCAGCGAGGGGTGCGCCCCGGCCGCCTTGCGATAGGCGCGCAGAAGCGCAAGGCGTGAAACCGCCGCCGACGCGCTCTTTTCGTCCGCCGCGTCGTCCGCCGCCTTATACCAGGCGAGCAGCACGTTGACGTCCGCCGCATAGTCCAGCTCGAGCGAGGGCTGTGCGATGGGCCGCTTTCCACGATAGACGCGCGGGCCGCAGTTGCCGGCCGAAAACTTCGCCCCGCCGGTCACGGCTAAGAGCACCAGCGCAAGAAACGCGCAGTCATAGCTCAGCGTGAGCCGCTCCAGCTGGCCATAGCGCCTGCCGATGCTCTTGCAAAGCCCGCAGTAGAGCCCGCGGTACTCCGCTTGCTCGCGCACCTTCAGTTCGCATTCCAGCGGGCGGATATATCCGAACATTGCCGTTTCCTTTCTGCATCCGCAAAGTATTGTATCATGGCAGGGCCCCTGTGAGAATGCCTTTTTTCCGTCGATGATGTGAACGAATGTGAAACAACGCCCGAAAACGGCCTGTTTCAGCGCGCAAAAAAACCGCGAACGAAACTTTCGCGGTTCGTTTTGCCCGGTTTTTCCCGCGCGTTATTTCGCCGCGAGATACTTGTTGATGTCGCCGACGAGCGTGTCGGGGTTGATTCCGTGCACCGCACAAGCCTGCTCAATCGTCTCGCCATGCGCCATGGCGCAGCCGAGGCAGTGCATGCCCGCATCCATGAGAATTTCGGCGGTGCCTTCGTCCAGCTCGATCACCTGCTGAATCAGCATATCTTTCGTTGCCTGCATTGTCATTATCCTCCAATAGTTCGCTGTCCCGATGCCGGAATCCGCGGCGCCAGCCGGGATTCCGGCCAATTGCCGCCGGAACGACCGGCGCAGAAACACTAGTTATTTAGTAGTATATCATGCTTTCCCAAAAAGCCAAGCTTTTTTTAACTGCGCGTTTCAAAAATGTTGCCGCAGTTCGTGCAGGTTACGCGAATTCTCCCCTTGCCGCGCGGCACACGGAGCCTCTGCGCGCACTGCGGACAGATGAAATACTTATACTGCCGCATCTCGTTCCAGGTCGGGTTCTTTTTTGCGCGCCTCGCGCGCTTTGCCGTCGTCTGCGCGCCGGCGCTCCTTGCGCGAAACGTGCGCCGAAACCAGTCTTTGACCCCTGTGACTAAGGTTAAATACTTCAGGTTTTCCTGATAACGCCTGCCCGTGTCCCTGCTCGTCATGCGAACGACCATCAGCACCAGCAGCACGGCGCCGAGCCCTGTGAACACGTATCTGACCCAGCCGCCGAGCGCCGACAGAAACATGCCGATGATGGTGAGCACCAGCGCCGTGATCATCATCGCGCGGTTGAGTTCGTCCAGATTTCTTTGCCTCTGTTGAAACATGATATCCCTCTCTCCGGTTTGGTGCGGCGGATCGCCCGCCGATCGTTATTTCGTTTGATAGAGCCGCGCAGTCAGCGGCGGTAAGGTTTGGTATTCTATGGTTCGGAGAAACATGATATTCCTCTCTCCGGTTTGGTGCGGCGGATCGCCCGCCGGTCGTTATTTCGTTTGATAGAGCCGCGCAGTCAGCGGCGGCAGCACGGTCTTGAGCTCGCCGTTATAGATCTGGGTCGTCTCGCCCGTCAGCACGTCGGTCAAATCGCCTGCAAGCGCGACGGGCGTCTCCCCGTCCGGTCCCTGCGGCATGTCGTCGGGATGCAGGATCACGCTCTGCGCGCGATCGCTTCGGTTGATCAGCAGCACCGCCTGCTCGCCGGTTTCCGGCAGCCAGCGCAGCACCGCATACATCTCCGGCGAAAGCGCGCCCATGCGGCAAAGGCCCCTCTTGAGCGCCCCGCTCTCCGCGCGCGCGCGCATGAGCGCCGTATAGCCCGCAAACACCGCCTCGTTTTCCGAGCCCCAGGGATAAGTGCCGCGATTAAAGGGATCGCTCATGCCGGTCATACCGGCCTCGTCTCCATAATACACGGAGGGTACGCCCGGCAGCGCCATCTGCAGCGCCGCGGCGAGAATCAGCCGCAAAAACCCCTTCTTCTGGTCCTTCTCGCTCGGGTGATAGGCCGCCTGCAGCTTACGCGAGACGGAGTTGCGGTCCGGCGCGCCGGAGAGCGCAGTCGCCGCGCGGATGATGTCGTGCGAAGAGATCAAATTGAGGCAGGCTTCATAAAACGGCCTCGGGTAATGCTCCCGCTGGGTCTGCAGCGCATGATCGAGCGCATACGCGTCCGAATGTCCGGTCAGAAACGCGACCATCGCTTCCGTAAAGACATAGTTCATGGCGCTGTCCAGCTCGTCGCCGTCGACATAGCCGCGCCTGCCCTCGGGGCCGTATTTGTTGGAGCAATCCTCCCAGACCTCGCCGAGCAGCACACCCTCGGGGTCGTCCTGCTTCACGCGGCGGCGCAGATAGCGAATGAACTCGTCCGGCAGTTCGTCCGCAACGTCCAGCCGCCAGTCCTTCGCGCCGACGCCCGCCCAATGTGCGAGCACGCCCTGATCGCCCGTGATAAACGCCGTATACCCCGGCTCCAGCTCGTTGACGTTCGGCAGGCTCGGAAAGCCCCACCAGCTGTCGTAATGGTCCTTGTCGCCATGGAAGGTATACCAGCTGCGGTACGGCGAATCCTCCGCCTCATAGGCGCCGACGTCGTCGTAGCGAGAAAACTTGTCGAAATACCGGCTGTCCGCGCCGGTGTGCGAAAACACGCCGTCGAGCATGATGCGCATGCCCTTTTGCCCCGCCTCCGCGCAGAGCGCGCGAAACTCGTCCTCATTGCCGAAGATCGGGTCGATGCGGTGGTAGTCCGCCGTGTCGTAGCGGTGGTTGCTGCCGGACTCGAACACCGGATTGAGGTAGATCGTCGTCACGCCGAGCCCCGCGAGATAGTCGAGCTTTTCGCGGATGCCGTTACTATCCCCGCCAAAGAAGTCGTTCGGCTCATAATCCTCCTGCCCCGGCGCGGGCGTATAGCAGACTTCCTCGCTCCAGCGGTCATGGATGCGCAGAAAGCGCCCTTTCTCCATGTGGTACCTGGTCCGCTCGCGAAAGTCTTCCCAGCTGCTCCTGCGGAAACGGTCCGGAAATATCTGATAGACGATGCCCTCGCGCCAGTGCTGCGGCGTTCGAAACGCGCCGTCGTATACGGTGATCTGATAGGCGCGCGGCTCGTGCGACTCCAGCCGCCCCTCGCCGCTGTCCGCGCCGTAATACTGCGTCCGCCCGTCGTTCGTGCGGATGATGAAATAATACCAGACGAGGCAGGGCACCTCTGGCATGGCGATGTCGCCGCGGGCGCGGCCATCGGACACGGCGAGATCAAAAAACGACTCCACGCCAAACTGGTTATACAGCCTCAGCTGTACGCGCGCCGATGGGTCGCCGCCGGCCTCGGCCTCGATATGGACGCTCGTCTTGCAGGGCACCGCACCCTGCGGCCTGCGAAACGAGAGAAACCTCGAATGATGTCGAAACGTAATCATAAGCATAGTATAGCCGATTCCCTGCGGCAGTTCAGCGGGGTTGTGCGGAATGTTGCGAGCTTTTCACAATTTCAACGTCTTCGAAATACGAACGCCGGGTTTGTCAAAAACAACGCCGCATTCCGCGGTCGGGCAGCAAAAAAGCCGCACGGGCAGCGGACTTCTTCGTCCGCGCTGTTACGGCTTTCTTCGGTCAGTTTCGTTTGACGACGTCGTCCTGCGCTTTGTAGATGTGCCCGGCTTTGACCACGCCGCGCACGCGCGAGAGCGGATAGACGGAGGCGTGGGGCTCGAGCACCGTACCGGGGTTGAGCACGCTGTTGCAGCCGACCTCGACGTGGTCGCCGAGGATCGCGCCGAACTTTTTCAGCCCCGTCTCGAGCGGCTCGCCGCCGTCGCGCACCGTCACGAGCGTCTTGTCGCTCTTGACGTTGGAGCAGATCGACCCCGCGCCCATGTGCGCATATTGCCCGAGGATGCTGTCCCCAACGTAGTTATAGTGCGGCACCTGCACGTGATCGAAGAGGATGCAGTTCTTCAGCTCCGTCGAGTTGCCAACCACGCAGTGGCTGCCGACGAGCACGCTGCCGCGGATGAACGCGCCGGGGCGCACCTCCGTCCCCGCGCCGATGATCGTCGGCCCCAGTATGGTGACATAGGGGTAGAGCTTCGCGCTCTTGTGCACCCAGACTTCCTCGTCCGGACGGTCGTATTCCTCCGGGCTGAGCGTCGGCCCCAGCGCGCGCACAAAGTCCTGGATCTTCGGCAGCGCTTCCCAGGGGTATGTCGTTTCCAAAAAGAGCTCCTGCGCCATCGTGGCGGAGAGGTCCGCAAACATGTCCGTGTTCTTCATTCGTTTCGAAAATTCCTTCCTGCGCGTCGGCTTCCTTATTGGCCGTCCTGCGCAATGGACCGAAAGCGCGTATACTCGCCCTGCCAGAGCAGCTTCACGACGCCGGTGGAGCCGTGGCGGTGTTTGGCGATGATCACCTGGCTGGTGTTGTCGCCCGTCTCGTACTCCTGCGTGTCCAGATACGCCGCCGGACGATACAGCAGCAGCACCATATCCGCGTCCTGCTCGATCGAACCGCTCTCGCGCAAGTCCGAAATCACCGGCCGGTGATCGGAGCGCGTGTCCGGTCCGCGGTTGAGCTGACAGAGCAGGATGATCGGCACATCCAGTTCGCGCGCAAGCAGTTTGAGCTGGCGCGTCATGTCCGAAATCTCCTGCATGCGGTTGTCGCTCTTGCGCCCGCCGGACGCCTGCATGAGCTGCAGATAGTCGATGACGACCATGTCCAGCCCCGCGCGCGCCGCGAGCCTGCGGCACTTGCTGCGGATGGCGGGCACGCTCGCGCCGCCGGAGTCGTCGATATAGATTTTCGCGCGGCTCATGGGGTCCATGACCTCCATGAGGCTGTTCATTTCGCTGCTGCCGATCAGGCCCTCCTTGATGCGCTGGGAATCCACGGAAGCCTCCGTGCAGAGCATGCGCATCACGAGCTGCTCGCCGCTCATCTCGAGGCTGAACACCACCACCGTGCGGTTGTTGTGCACCGCGGCGTGCTGCGCGATGTTCATCGCAAAGCTCGACTTGCCCATCGCGGGACGGCTTGCAACGATGACGAGGTCACTCTTCTGGAAGCCGTTCGTCATGCGGTCCAGATCCACAAATCCGCTCGGAACACCGGTGATCCTGCCGTGCCGCTGCGCCAGCTCGCCGATGAGGTTGTAGGCCTCCGGCACGATCTGCTCCATGGGCACGAGGGAGCCCTGCGCTTTTCGCATGGAGATTTCGTAGATGCGCTTTTCGGCGGCGTTGAGCGTGTCCTCCAGCTCTTTTTCGTCGTCCATGCCGTCGCGTATGATCTCGCCGCCCGCGCGGATCAGCGCGCGCTGCGTGCTCTTCGCCTCCACAAGGCTGGCGTAATGCTGCACGTTCGCCGCCGTGGGGACAAACGTCACAAGGTCGGTCAGATACGTCATGCCGCCCGCCTGGTCGAGTTTTCCATGCCGCTCCAGCTCGGCGGTGAGGGTCACGAGGTCCACCGCATCGCCGCCGGCGCGCACGTCGCGCATCGCGGCGAAGATCGCCGCGTTGGCGGGCGCGTAGAAATCCTCCTCGCGCAGCTGCTCGAGGCAGATCTCCAGCGCGGCGGCGTCTATGAGCATGCTGCCGAGCACGGAGCGCTCCGCGTCGCTCGCGTGCGGCAGCGTGGCGGTCATGGCGGCCGTGTGGTCCGATTCGTATTGTTCCATCCGTTTCTCCGATCCGCCCGTTTCGGGCCAGACGTGGGAGTGTCCGTTCCGTCCGCCCGTTTCCGAAAGTTTCCCCGGACAGGGCTGTATCACCGGTTCAGCACTTCTCTACGATAACCTTCACGCTTGCAAACGTGTTTTCATAGAGGCTCACGCGAACGTTGTATTCGCCGAGCGCGCGGATGGGGTCCGCCAGCGCAATCTTCTTTTTATCGATCTCCACCTGCTTCTGCGCCAGCAGCGCGGCGGCGATTTCCTTGCCCGTGACCGCGCCGAAGAGATGGCCGTTTTCGCCGACCTTGGCCTTGACCGTAACGACGATGCCTTCGAGCTGCTTTGCCATGTCGCGCGCGGCGAGTCCGGCCTGAAACTTCCGGTGAGCGGCGGCGCTTTTCTGGATGCTCGCCGCGTTGATCGCCTGCGCGTCGGCCGGGGTCGCCAGCTTGCGCGGCAGGAGGAAATTACGCGCGTACCCGTCCGAAACGTCCACGATCTCGCCCTTTTTGCCTGTTCCCTTGACATCCTGCTCCAGCAATAATTTCATACCGTTTTGATGACCTCCTGCGTATATTGTTCGATGGCGGCACGCACGAGCGCCTCCGCCTCGTCGAGTTCCATATCCTTAAGCTGCGCGCCCGCCATGGTCAGATGGCCGCCGCCGCCGAGCTTTTCACAGATGAGCTGCACGTTGACTTTGCCGAGCGAGCGGCCGCTGACGCTGATGCTGTCCCCGTCGTCCCGCCCGAGCACGAACGCCGCCTCGATGCCGCGGATGCCGATGAGCTCGTCCGCCGATTTCGCGGCGATGAGCGGCGCATTTTTGATCTCCTCGCCGACGCTCGCCAGCGCCATGCCGCCGGGCAGCACCTCCGCGCTGCGAACCGTGGTCGCCACGTCGCCAAAGCTCTCCATGTCGTCCTGAAACATCTGCTTGACCATGCTCGTATCCGCGCCGTTTTTGCGCAGATAGCCCGCCGCCTCAAACGTGCGGGAGCCGACGTTGAACGCAAAGTGCTTCGTGTCGATCGTGATGCCGGCCAGCAGCGTTCCGCAGACGAACGCGGGCGGGCGCAGATTTGTGTCGAAATACTGCAGCATCTCCGTGACGAGTTCGCTCGTCGAAGACGCGCGCGCCTCGAGGAAATGCAGCGTGGGATTGTCGATGTGGTCCGCGCCGCGCCGGTGGTGGTCGATCACGACCACGCGGCTGGCGAGTTCCAGCAGCTTCGGCGCGACCAGCGACCCCACGCGCTGGGTGTCCACCACCACGAGCACGCTCGTCGGGCGCATGATGCGCTCCGCCTGCTCGGGCGAAATCAGCATGCCGCTGTAGGCGTGGTTTTCGCGGATGAGATCGAGCGCGTGCTCGATCATGGTGTTCTGCTCGCCGAGCACGATATATGCGCGAGAGCCCGCGTGCCGCGCGCAGGTCGCGACGCCGAGCGCCGCGCCGATGCAGTCCATATCCGGCCTGCTGTGGCCCGCGATGAAGACGTCCCCCGTGTTGTCGAACAGCTGGCGCAGCGCCTTGCTGAAGAGGCGCATCTTCACGCGGCTCTGCATCGCCTCCGGTTGACGCCTGCCGCCGTAGAAGACATATCCGCCGCCTTTTTTGATGACGGCCTGGTCGCCGCCGCGTCCAAGCGCGAGCTCCATGGCCTGGCGCGCGCTTTCGTCCGCACGCAAAATGCGATCCGACGCGCCGACGGCGATGGAGAGGGAAACGAGCATGTTCGTGCCGGTGTCGATGGCGTGCGCCTGTTCAAGCAGCGTAAAGCGCTCCTGCTCGAGTTGCGCTAGGTGTTTCGCCTCAAAGACCACGAAGTACCGCCCATTTTCATAGCGGCGATAGACGCCATCCGTACGCTTGACCATGTCCGCGATGAGCCGCTCCACCTCGGAGAACACGCTCGTGCGGTGAAACTGCACGTCCGCGGAGAGTTCTTCGTAGTTGTCGATGTAAATCAGCGCCACAAACGGCATCTGCTCCTCAAATAGACGCTGATAGTGCGCCGCCTCGGTCCGGTCGAGCCAGTACTGAAACAGCAGCGCATGTGAATCTTTCTCGCGATGGATGGGCACGTTCATCACCTGATAGACATTGCCCGCATATTCCATCGGCATCGCCACCAGCGGCGCGGAAAAATCGAAGTGCGGCTGCACGAGACAGATATCCGGCTCGCTGAAGAGCTTTTCCATGCTCTCGTTGCGCCAGGCGATCTTGCCGTCGCTCTCGATGAGCGCGCAGGGAATGCCGACCTGGTCGACGAGCCGCGTGGCGATCTCGTTGTTTTCGGCGAAGACGTCGTCCATGCGCCTCTGCAGTTCCTTCGCGCCATGCCGCTGCACCGCCAGACTGATCAGAAACACGATCAGCGACACGCCGAGCGCGACCGCCGCGGCGATCAGCCGGTAAGGCTGATACAGCCCCGAAGCAAATATTGCAAGGCAAAGCACACAGAGCAGGATGCCAAGCGGCACGAGGCCTGTTTTCGTCTTCTTCATTCCGTCTCTCCTTTGTTGCGGGATTCAGGCCGAAACGGCGCTGTCATGCGCGCATGCGATACGCGCGGAAATTGTGGAAATAAACGCTGTCCGCCTCTCTACACCGCCGCGCGCGGCGGAACGCCCCGCATGCGGTCGCGAAAGCGGAAAATCTGCTCAAAGCAGCCGATCAGAATCAGGGGCGTCTGCAGCAGCCCAAAGAATACGCCGATGCCTACGTAGGTGAGCGTGCGCCCGAGCGCAGCGTTCTTTTTCGAGCGCGCGATCAGAAAGTCGATCACGCAAAGCCCCTGCAGCAACAGCGGCATGCCGACCAGCGCGCTGACCGTGTTGGACAGCCCCTCGGCAAACGCCCAGCCGAACCATTCGAAGATCAGCGAACCGATCAGAAGCACAAACAGCCCGAGCGTCATGCTGCGCGGCAGCGACCAGTCCCGAAACGCACGCATGGGCGAAATAGAAATCTCCGGATGCTTCCGGCAAAAGAGGCGGAAAAACAGCAGGTTGGAGAGCCCCAGCACGCCGGCGAATATACTCAGCGCCGCGACGACAAGGCTCGGAATCGCCTGATAGAACGCGTCCAGCCCGTCCTGAATGAGCGCCGCGGCGTCCGCGTTCACCTGCGGCGTCTGCGCCAGCGCGGCGCGGTAAAGGTCCAGAAGCGAGCCCATCGTTGTCTGCACATCCGCAAAGGCGCCCCTGCCGGCCATGACGCCGGGCAGACATACCGCCGCATACAGGCCGACGAGAAACACCCCGGCAAGCGTCAGCGTGACATAGGTGTTGCTCATGCGGCGCGTCAGCAGCGCATGGATCAGCGCCGCCGACAGCGCGGCGGCCCCGGCCAGCCCCGCGGCGACCACGGCGGGAAAAAGCGTAAACGCCCCCGCGGCAAAGACGGCCGCAGGCAGAGCGATCCAATGTGGTTTTGTCCGCGCGCCGGCATACGCCCAGAGCGCCGGAGCGATGCACAGTCCGGGAAGGAACACGATCGACGCCAGTCCGACCACTACGGATAGCAAAAGAACCAGCCAGCCGCTTTTCTGTTCGCGCACGGGCTGCCGCTGTTGAAAATTTTCCATGACATCATTTTATCGTTCGGCGTGCAAGAAATCAAGCGAACGAGCGGCCCCAAGCGCGTGAAATACGACGGCGGACAAAAAAATAAGTCAAATCGGGCCGAAAGCAACCGCCTCCGGCCCGACGATGTCGCTGCGTCTGTTTCGCCTAGTGCTCCGCAACATCCCGCGCCGCAAGCGCCTCGGCAATGTCCCATGTGCCGAGCGAAAGCTTTTTCAGCAGAATGCGCTTGACGCTCTCGTCGATGCGCGCCTGCGTGAGCCGTCCGTCCGCGGCGGCGGCAGTCAGCGCGTCCATGATCGCCTGCTGCTTTTCGCTCTGCGCGCCGCACATGACGATGTCCCCGCCCGCGAGGATGAAGCGCACCGCCGCATCCCCGATTTCATAGCGCGTGGTCAGCCCTTCCATGCGGAAGTCGTCGCTGATGACGAGGCCTTCAAACCCCATCTCGCCGCGCAGCAGGCCCGTGATGACGGGCTCGCTCATCGAGGCGATGTCCGTGCCGTCCAGCGCAGGATAGAGCACATGCGCGATCATGATCGCGTCCACGCCCGCGGCGATGGCGCTTTCAAACGGCACGAGGTCGTAGCTTTCGAGCTGGTCGATCGTTTTGTCCACCGTCGGGGTGATCGCGTGGGAATCTTCGGTCGTTCCGCCGTGCCCGGGAAAATGCTTCGCGCAGGAAAGGCAGCCGCCGGCGTGCAATCCGTCGATGATCGCCGCGCCGATGGCGGCGGCGATGCCCGCGTCCTCGGAGATGATGCGCGTTTCGAGGAAGGTGTCCATGGGGTTTTCCGAAACGTCCAGCACCGGCGCAAGATCCAGATTGATCCCCGCGCCCGTCAGCTTTTCGCCGATGACCTGAAACTGGTCCATAGCGTAATCCGCATCCCGCCGCCGCCCAAGCGAGCGGGCGGAGACCGGCTGCGGGTTCCAGCGGAAGCGCACGACGCTCCCGCCCTCCACGTCTATGCTGATAAACGGCGGAATATCCGTGCCGACGCGCGCCGCGATCTGCTCGCTGAGGTCCTTGGCAAGGCCGAACCCGCCGTCGCTGTTGGTGCTCTTGATGTTCGAGCCATAGAGGATCGCATTGCCGACGGACGTGCTGCTCCAGATGTCGCGAAAAGGATTCTGCACGTCGGACGTGCCGGTAAAGCCGAACATCACCATCTGCCCGAGCTTTTCCTGCGTGTCCATGGTCGTCATATAGCGCTCCACCCACTGCTCCGCCGTTTCCGGCTCGATCTCCGGCGTGGCCGTCGGCTCCGGCGTATCGGTGGGTTGCGGCGTCGGCGCAGGCGACGGCGTGGCGCTCTGTGCGGGCGTCTCGTCCGCCTCGACGCGCCAGACGTCGTAATGCAGCGCAGGGATCACCCCGTACAGCACGCCGGCTGCAACGCCGGCCAGCAGCGCGAGAACCGCCAGAACGATCAGTATTTTTTTAAACGCGTCTCCGAACAATGGCGCTCTCCGTTTCCATAAAATGATCCGGCACCCCAGCCGTCTACCGCCAATCCATTTTGCGGGAAGCCTCCGCGTGGACGCATGCGGCGTGTCGGAAAACGAGCGGACAACGAAAATAACCCCGCCGTCTGCGCGTGATTTTACGTCATTATACTCCGCTGGAACAAAAAATGTAACCCTCGCGTTCCGCCAGAGGCAATCCGCCTTGCAAAACGCTTCTCAGGCGTACTACAATACAGATAGATCCGACCGCGTAACCGGGCGGAAATCCATCGTATACGGGAGCAGACAATGGAACGTTTCTCTGATATGGGCCAGTTTTCCAAGATCGAATACAAGCGCCCCGACATGCGCGCGCTCAAAAAAAAGCTCAAGCAGCAGCTTCGCGCGCTGAAAAAAGCCGCCTCCTATGAAGAAGCGCGCGCCGCCTATCTCGCCTCGCTCGAAGAGACCGGGCATGTGGAGACCAGCTACGTCGTCGCGAGTATTCGCAATACGCTCGACACCACGGATAAGTTTTACGACGGCGAAATGCAGTTTTTCAACCGCGCGGTCGCCATGCTCATGCCGGTGAGCAAGGCGCTCACCGAATCGCTGCTGCGCTCGCCCTACCGCGCGCAGTTTGAGGCGGAGTTCGGGCGGCAGCTCTTCACGCTCGCCGAAATCGATCACAAGACCCAGAGCAATAAAATCATTCCGGACCTGATTCAGCAGGGAAACGTGGAAAACGTCTACAAGAAGACCACCGCCGCGTGCAAAACCAGCTTCCGCGGCGAGGAAGTCAACTTCTACGGCCTGCTCAAGCACATGGAAAGCCCGGACCGCGAAGAGCGGAAGGAAGCCTACCTCGCCTGGGCAAAGCTCTATACGGAAATCGCCGACAAGCTCGACAAGCAGTACGACAAGCTCATCAAAATCCGCGTGCGCATGGCGAAGAAGCTCGGCCTTTCTGACTATACCGCGATGGGTTATCTCAACATGCATCGCGCGGACTACGGTCCCGAAGAGGTCGCGCGGTTTCGCGAGCAGGTGCGCACCGTCATCGTGCCCGCCGTCGCAAAGCTGCGGCAGGCGCAGGCGCGGCGCCTCGGCGTGGACAAGCTGAAGTATTACGACGAGACCTGCGTGTTTCCGGACGGCAACGCCGATCCCATCGGCGGCGAGAGCGTGCTCGTTCCCGTCGCGCAGCGCATGTACCGCGAGATTTCGCCCGAAACCGGCGAGTTCTTCGACTTTCTGTCCGAGCACGGTCTGTTCGACCTCGAAACGCGCCCGGGCAAGCACATCGGCGGCTACTGCACCTATCTTTGGGACTACAGGGCGCCGTTCATCTTCTCCAACTTCAACGGCACGGCCGCGGACGTCAACGTGCTGACGCACGAGGCCGGACATGCGTTTGCGGGATATACCGCCATGCGCAGCCAGCCGATCATGAGCTACCTGAGCTCTACGAGCGAGGTCAACGAGATCCACTCCATGACCATGGAGCACTTCGCTTACCCGTACCTGAAGGACTTCTTCGGGGAGGACAAGGTGGACAAGGCGAAGTTTGCGCACCTTTCCGGCGCGATTTCGACGATTCCCTACCTCGTCAGCGTGGACGAGTTTCAGCACCGCGTCTATGAAAAGCCGTCCATGAGCGCGAAGGAGCGCCGCGCGGTCTGGCACGAAATCGAGCAGAAGTACCTGCCCTGGCGGGACTACGACGGCGTGCCGTTTCTCGAGGAGGGCGGGTTCTGGATGCAGAAACAGCATATCTTCCTCTACCCGTTCTACTATGTGGACTACGCGCTCGCGCAGGTCTGCGCCTTCCAGCTCTACGGGCGGATGAAGCAAGATCACAAAGCGGCGTGGGCGTCCTATCTCAACCTCTGCCGCGCGGGCGGAAGCAAAGGGTATTTCGACCTTCTGCATCTCGCCGGGCTGGATATCCCCTTTGAAAAAGGCAGCGTCGAGAAAGCCGTGCGCCATGTGATCGACGAGCTGAATGTATAAACGGCGTCATGCCGCTCAACGGCCCGTTCCCGAATCGGGAGCGGGCCGTTTCTCGTTTTTCCCACCCCAATCCGGCGGATTCGGCCGCAATCGGCAGCCCGGGACACGGCCGAACGAGATGTAAACAAGTTGTGAGTTTTGCCGTTGTCGTTGAATCCGCTTGCCCGGTATGATATCATGGTTGCGTTTTATGGACGAGATTGAATCCATCGGATATTGAGGTAGAATATGTCGAAAGTCATGAAAATTGTGCTGATCGCGCTGCTGGTTGTCGTTCTGGCGGTGGCTGCCGTCGGCGTGTATGTCTTAACCAGCATGCGGTCGGACGCGGTGGTTACCATCGAAAAGCCGGTGGATCTTGCGGCCTCGGAAGATCCCGACCTGGCGAGCATCACCATCGTTTCAGACGAGCCGACCCCTTCCCCAACGCCCATGCCGATCTACGAGGAGGAAGCAAAGGACGACACCATCGTCAACATCCTGCTCATCGGCACCGACTCGCGCAACGTATCGGCGGAAAACGCGGACGGCCGCTCGGACTCCATGATCCTGGCCTCGCTCAATGAGGACAAAGGCACGCTCACGCTGGTTTCGTTCATGCGCGACTCGCGCGTCTGGCGCATCGGCAAAAAAGGCAAATTCTCGTTCCAGAATAAGCTCAACGGCGCCTATCGCGGCGGCTACGGCGGCGGCGGCCCCGGAGAACTGATCAACACGATCAACTATAACTTCGACCTGGATATTCAGGAATACATCGCCATCGGCTTCGACGGATTCGCCGCGCTCATCGACAAGATCGGCGGGCTGGACGTGCCGCTCGATCAGGCGGAGATCAACTTCATCAACGACCGCATCACCGGTTACCATGTCATCGAACCCGACATCGTGAAAAACGCCGACCCCGTCCGGGCGGAACCCGGCATCGTGCACCTCGACGGCGCGCAGTGCCTCATCTACGCGCGCAACCGCCACACAGGCTTTGACGGCGGAAGCGGCAACGATTTCGATCGGGTCAGCCGTCAGCAGGAGATCATCCAGCTCATCTACCAGAAGGTCACCACGCAGATGAACGAGCAGAGCGTTCTTGCGCTCATCAGCTTTGCGTCCAACTATATCTCGACCAATATGAAGCTCGAAACCATGACCGAGCTGGCCAAGCTGCTGCTGGCCAACAAGGTTGAGTTTGTCAGCACCACCGTCCCGGCCGTGGGCACTTATGACAACTATTACGACAAAGAGGCTGGCGTCGAGACCGACCAGCTCGAGTTTGACATCGACGAGGCCGCCGCCGCTCTGCAGGAGCTGCTCTACGGCGTGGTGCCTACGCCGACGCCGACGCCCGCCGGATAACCCGCTTTCACACCGACCGCCGCCGGAAGATTCGGCGGCGGTTTTTTTTTACGCTCAAAATGCGTTTTCCTGCTACAACTTCCGAATGCCGCCGTGCTATACTGTCCATATGAAACGCAAAACGATCTGTCGATTGATCCCCCTCGTCTGCGCGCTCGGCATGGCGCTTTCCGCCTGCTCCGGCCAGACGACCGCCGAACCGACCGCGTCTCCCGTTCCCACAGCGGGCAGCACGCCCGCGCCAACGCCTTCCCCGACGCCGGAACCCGTTATCGCGGTCTTCGGGGCCACAAGCGCGCAGTCGTTTCAGGACGGCGTTTCTTTCGCGGCAAACAGCGGCGCATACGGCGTGGAGTTCATCTCCGGCGGCGTAGAGGCGCTTGCCGGCTATCGCCCCGAAGGAGCCGCGGCGGCCATCGTGTTTCTCGAAGGATCGCCGGACACGCTGCCGAAGACGGATCTGCCGATCTATGTCTACGCCGCCCGGGGACAGAGCGTACCGATGGAGATTCCGCACCTGATCTACGTTTACACCGGCGCGGCCAAACTCGCGCTGGACTGCGCGGTCTCCTATCCGCCGCACCTGACCCCCGTGCGCATGATCGGTCTGTTTTTGAGCGAAGCGGACGGCGCCTATACGCTCTGGACCAACGCGCAACAACGCGGAATCGTGTTCTCAAAGCTTGAGTATATCGCCGAAACCAGCGAAAGCACACCAACCGATTTTCTGACGGACGCGTTTTCAGCCTTTTCTCCCGGCACGCTCGACGCGGTATATGCCGAAACGGGCGAGCTTGCCCTGCTCGCGGCGGAGATGCTCGCAAGCCTTGGCCGGGACGATCTGGAGGTGTTCTCCGCCGGAACGGACGCGGACGCGGACCGTGCGCTCTCGAGCATACTGATCTGCGCCGCAGGGGCAAATCTGAAGACCGCCGGCGCGCGCTGCTATGAAGAGGCCGCAAAGCTTCTTTCCGGCGAGCCTGCGCAGACCGGACTTTTGATGCCGGAGGCGCTCTGGTATTCCCTCGCTCCCTGATATCTGTTCAACGACCCCACGGAAGCCATAAGAGGCGCGGATTTCTCCGCGCCTCCTGTTCGTATGCAGCCGATGTTCTCAGTCTATGATGACGCCCCAGCCCTTCGTCAGCCGGTTGGGGCGTATATAGCCCGTTTCATTTTGATAGACGACCTTTGTCCAGCCGTCCTCCGTCGTCTCAAGCAGCTTGACGGAGACGCGAGCGGGCGCTTTGCAGATCTTTTCCGCATCCGTGCTCGGCTCGGCAAACAGCCATTCGGTCGATTTGAGGATGTCCGCGTCCTCCTTCGTATCCATCTTGCCCGCTTCGTAGGAGATATGCCCGCGAAGGACGTATCCCTCCCGGTTGTTGAAGCGCACCTTCACCCAGACCTCGCTCTCGATGAGCACCTCCAGCTCGTCGCCAACGTTCAGCCGCGCCACGGAGTCAAACGCAGTTCCGCTGCCTTTGCGCATGCGCGCGCCTTCCACGGTGACCCAGGCGCGCTTGTTCGGCAGTTCCGCCGCGTCGTCCGTGATGGTCTTTTGAAACGCGTTGTATTCCGAAAACGAGAGTTTGCTCTTGAGCGCGCGGCGAAGCGCGCTGTTGCTCGGCTCGCTTGCGCTGATTTCGACGGTTGTGCCGGGGCATGCGTAATAGTAGAGCCACTTGGCGTCCTCGACATACAGCCGTACGCACCCGTGGGAGACTTTTTGTCCCATGTCGTAATAGGCGCCGCGCTGCAGCGCGTCCACCGAGCGTTTGCTGTAGAGCAGGGAGTGAAAGTAGATGCTGCCGACGATCTGGACCCAATAGCGCGCGTATTCACCGCTGAAGTTTGCAAACTTGCCGAAGCGCTCGCGTCCGCCGATCTTCCAGATGCCGCGCGGAGTCGGGGTCGCCACGTCTTCCGGGTCCGCCTCGTCCACATCGGTGCGTCCGCTGGCGCATAAAAACCGGCGCACAATCTTTGTATATTCGCCGTTTTCGTCCTTTTCGAATACGGTGACGATCTCGTTGCGCGTATCAAGCAGGATATAATACTTGTCCGGATCGTCGTTTTTCAGCTCGTCCCGCGCGTATGCCTTGCCGGGAACGGCCAGCGCAGCCAGCAGCACGAGCCCCGCAAGAACACCGGCGATCGTTCGTTTCATGCGCGCGTTTCCTCCCCTGTGTCCGTCTGAAAAGATGCGCGGGAGAGGCAAATAGCCAGTCCCGCGCACGATGCCGTTCTGATGGCGCACGGCCGCGCTCAGAATACGCGGTATGCGCAGATGAAATGTTTCGTCCAGTACCCGCCGGAGCTGAGCACCGTCGAGGAGCGGCGCACCTGTCCTTCGGAGGAGCTTGCGTCGATCATCTTGCCGCTGCCGAGATAGATGCCGACGTGGCCGGTGGAATCCGTCTCGCCCGAGAAGACCAGGATATCGCCCCGCTGAATCGAGCTCATGCTCGTAATCCGCTGGAAGCGGGATGTCGTCCGCCATGCGATGGAGGTCATGTAGCTCGTGCTCACGCCGGAGTTCTTGAGGCACCAGTATACGAAGCCGGAGCAGTCGAAGGTATTCGGCCCCTTCGCGCCGCGCACGTACTTGCTGCCGATCTTGCTTTCGGCCAGCGCAACGAGCTTTTCGACGCCCGTTTTGTTGGACGCGCTGCTGCTCGAAGAGCTGCCGCTCGACGAACTGCTGCCGGAAGAACTGCTGCCCGACGAGCTGCTGCTGGATTCCTTGCTGGTCGAAGGTGCGGCGGCGGCCTTTTTCGCGCTCGAGGAGTTCATCATGGTCAGCGTCACCGCGCCGACCTTGCCGTCCGCCGTCAGGCCCGACCGCTTCTGGAAGGCCTTGACCGCGTCTTCGGTGATCTCGCCGAAATAGCCCGTCGCATTCGCGCTGGAAAGATAGTTGAGCTTGGCAAGGCGCGCCTGCATGTTTTTCACGTCCGTGCCGTAGTCGCCAAGCTGCAGCACCATCGCCTGCGCGTCACCCGAAAGGAGCATGTCCCGCGTCACCGGGCCGAGCGCGCCGTCGCGCGTGAGTCCGTTTGCCTGCTGGAACGCCTTGATGGCGGAGACCGTCGCCTTGCCCATCACGCCGTCGGGTTTGAAGGTGATATAGCCAAGCTTTTTTAGAGCGGTCTGGCAATCCTTGATGACCGGGTTTTCGTCGCCGAGCGTAAAGGCGTTGCTCACGACGTCCTCGCCATAGAGCATTTCAAGCGTCTTGACGCCGACTTTTCCGTCCGCGGTCAGGTCGTTCTTTTTTTGAAACGCCTTTGCGGCAGTCTCGGTCTTTTCGCCAAAATTGCCCTGAATGTTCGCTTTGTTGTCCAGATAGCCGAGCTCGTAGAGACGCTGCTGAACGCCCTCGACATCCGGACCGGAATCGCCGAGCTGCATGACGTAGATCTTCGCGTCCCCGCTCATGAGCAGTTCGTAGGTCTGCTCGCCACAGATGCCGTCGTCAGAGATCCCGTTGTGGCGCTGGAAAGTCTTGAGCGCGCTCTGCGTCAGCGAGCCGAAATGCTGCGTCGGCTCGTCGGAGTCCATGTATCCGAGCTCCATGAGCCGTACCTGAATCGTGGAAACGATCGCGTCGTTGTCGCCGGAGCGCAGCTCGCCCGCAAACGCCACGGACTCCGCCGCGGCGACCTCCTCGGCGGCGACGTCCGCCTCCAGATCGACCGTGCCGTCCGTCGTTTCCTCCGTCAGGGAGGGATCGACCGCCGCGCTCTCCAGCGCGGTCGGCTCCGTTTCCAGCGCGGTGAACGCCGCAAGCTGCTCCGTGCCGTCCGCCTTTGACTGCTTGCCCGGCAGGGCGATTGCAAGCACGATGACGATGACGATGACGAGCCCGAACGCGCCGCTGCCGATGAGCAGCGAACGCGGCGAAAGCTTCATCAAAAAAATATATGCGCCGCGCACGCCGAGGTAGATTCCTCTCGCGGCGCCGCGCACGCCTGCGATCAGGCCTTTCTGAATCGTTGACCAGACGCCGGACGCGGCCGCCGAAGCTTTTGGGGAGCCTGCGCGGCTGCGTGCGGCTGCGGAAGCGGCCGCCGGCTCGGCGGGCTTGTCCTGCAGCTGAACGAGCTTTGCGCAAAACGCCCGGAACTGTTTCTTCAGTTTTTTCCAGAA
>JAAYUE010000073.1 GCA_012517905.1 Clostridiales bacterium
ATATTCTCAACGCTTTCGACTGTCCCTACTCCAACGGCTTTACCGAAGGGGTTAATAACAAAATCAAAGTGCTCAAACGCATCGCTTTCGGCTATCGCAGTTTCCGAAATTTCCGTACTCGCATCCTCTGCATGACCAATGTTTAAGGGAGCTGTTCGCTCCCGCTCACAGCTCCCTTTGTTTCTCTTAGTCTACTGCTCACCCCAACTATTGACGGAGAACCGAAAAAACCGGCCTGCGAAAGGCCGGTCGTTTGGTGCAGCTCTCAGGCGCAGCTATATGACGAACTTATACCCAAACCCCCAGACGGTGACGATATAGCCGTCGTACGGGCGGATGTTGTCGCGCAGGGAGCGGATATGCGTGTCGATCGTGCGGTCCGAGCCCGTGAAGCAATATCCCCAGACCTCGTTGAGCAGCGCCTCGCGCGAATACGCTTTGTTCGGATTCTGCGAGAGGAAGAAGAGAAGGTCGTATTCCTTCGGCGTGAGCGAGACGGGGCGGTCGTCCACCGTTACCTCGCGGGAGAGCGTGTTGATGAACAAACCGTTGAACGCAATCTTCGAGGGCGTGTTGTTCGCCCTGCTGCCCGTTCGATAGAGAAACACCTTGACGCGCGCGAGCACTTCGCGCGGGTAAAACGGCTTCACGATGAAGTCGTCCGCGCCAATTTCAAACGCGCAGAGCTTCTCCTGCTCGCTCTTGCGTTCGCTGATGAAGAGAATCGGCACGTCGGACGTCTTTCGGAGCTGGCGGCAGACGTTCCTGCCGTCCAGTTCGGGCAGGTCGGTGTCCATTACGATCAGGCTGTAGTCGTTGCGGCGAAAGAACTTGAGCACGGCGATGCCGTCCGCAGCCTCGTCAACCGTGTACCCCTGCGAAACGAACAGCTCCCGAATTTTGCTCCGGACGTCGCCGTCCGGGTCTGCAACCAACAACCGGATGTCGGAATTCATGCGTTCTCCTCCGAAATGCACAAAAAAAGATCTGCACCGCAACCGCAAAAACAGCGGCAGAAAGGAATCCGTTGGCCCAGCCGGTCGACCGGCGGCGGAAAAATCCGCCTTGGTACCATTCTATCCTGCCTGCTTCGGCGTTTCAAGCCCGATTCGACGGTTTTGCCGCGACACGGACAGCATGAATCGCGGGAGCCGCTCTCTTCGCAGCCCCCGCGACGCTACGCATTGGGTGTGCCGTCGGCGCGGAATGTTATCTGTCGCGGCTGGCGTAGTCCGCAATCACGCTCTTGAAGAAGCCGACCGTCTCCGTGACGTCCGCCAGCTCCGCCTTCAGGCGCGTGTTCTCCGCCTCCAGCGCGAGCACGCGGACGGACTCGAGCTCCTCGTGCGCCTTGCTTTCGGCTTTTGCGACCGCTTCCGCCGCCGCCTGCGCGGCGATCGTGTCCCGCTTCTTTTCCACGGAGCGCACGCCGAGATCGAAGCGCTCCTGCGTGAGCTCGTTGAACTGTCCGCGCCGCACATAGTGCGTGTGCAGCAGTTCGTGGGACTTGTGCCCGTTGGGATGCTCGAGATATTCGGCGTAGAGCGCCTTGATATACGGGTTTTCGTGCGACTTTCGCATCACCTTTGCCTCGTCCTCCGTGTAGAGGCCGCGCAGGCGCTTGGTCCGCACGTCCGGGTCGTCCGAGCGCGGCTGTCCGCCGCCCATGATGCAGCCGCCGGGGCAGCCCATCACCTCGATGAAGTGATACGGAGACGTACCGTCCGCGACCCGCTCCATGAGCTGATGCGCCCCGGAGAGCCCGCTGGTGACCGCCACGCGCACCGTGACGTTGTCGAGGAAGGCGTAGTCCGGCAGCGGATGCTCAATCGTGACCGCCGCCTCCTTGACCTGATCGAGCCCGACGATGGGGGTCACGTGCAGGCCGTCGAACGGCAGCTCGCGTCCGGTCACGAGTTCGTAAACCGTGCGCAGCGCCGCCTCCATGACGCCGCCGGTGAGACCGAAGATATCCGCCGCGCCCGTGGACATGCCCAGCGGGTTGTCGAATTCCTCGTCCGGCAGGCTGTTAAAGTCGATGCCCATCTCCTTGATCATATTCGCCAGTTCGCGCGTGGTGAGCACGGCGTCCACGTTCGGCAGGCCGTCGTTCGTCATCTCCGGCCGGATGATCTCGCTCTTTTTCGCCGTGCAGGGCATGATGGACACCACGAAGATGTCCTTCGGCTCGCGGTGGATCTTGCCCGCATAGTAGGACTTTGCCAGCGCGCCGAGCATCGTATGCGGCGACTTGCAGGTTGAAAGATGCGCAAGCGAATCCGGATAGGTATGCTCGACATACTTGATCCAGCCGGGGCTGCAGCTCGTGATCATGGGCAGCACGGCCTCGCCGCCGGTGAGCGCGCTCTTGACGCGGGAGAGCAGCTCCGTGCCCTCCTCGAGAATCGTCAGGTCGGCGGTGAAGTTCGTGTCGAATACGTCGTCAAAGCCCAGCCTGCGCAGCGCGGCGGCGAGCTTTCCGGTCACGCGCGAGCCGGGCTCGTTGCCGAATTCCTCGCCGATGGCGACGCGGATGGCCGGCGCGGTCTGCACGATCACGCGCTTGTTCTTGTCGTTGATGGCCTCCCAGACCGCCTGGATGGAGTCCGTCTCCTTGAGCGCGCCTACGGGGCAGACGACCGTGCACTGGCCGCAGAAGGCGCAGTTGACGGTGCCGAGCGGCAGCTCCATCGCGGGACCGATCACGGTTTTGAAGCCGCGGTTCTGCGCGTTGATGACGCCCACGCCCTGCACCTCATTGCAGGCGGTGACGCAGCGGCGGCAGAGGATGCACTTGGACATATCCCGCGTGATGGACGTGGACATGTCGATGACGCATTCCGAGCGGCTGCCCTCAAAGCGCGTCGCCTCCACGCCGAGCTGCTTGCCCAGCGCCTGCAGCTCGCAGCTCTGGTTTCTCTTGCAGCTCAGGCAGTCCTTGGAGTGGTCGGAGAGCAGCAGCTCGTAGAGCACCTTTCTCGCGCGGCGCACGCGCTCCGAGTTGGTGTGAATCACCATGCCCTCGGAAACCTTCGTCATGCAGGAAGGGACGAGCGTCTTGGCGCCCTCCACCTCGACCACGCAGATTCTGCAGGAGCCGAACTCATGCACGCCCTCGAGATAACACAGGCTCGGAATCTGAATGCCGTTTCGCTTCGCGGCCTCGATGATGGTGAGGCCGTCTTCCACTTCGTACGCTTTGCCGTTGATGGTAATATGTTTCATGCGGATCACCTACCTCCTGTCGCAGTGCAGGCAGCGCATCGCCTCGGCCATCGCCCTGAGCTTGTGATAGCCCAGGATCACTTCGTCAAACGAGGTCTTGCGCTTTTCGATATCGAGCTCTTCCACCGCAAAGCGTCTGTGCTCGACCACCTCGTCGTCGCTGTAGTTGTCGGGAATCTCGATGGGCGCGCCCTTGTTGAGCTTGCCCTTCCCGCCGAGATATTTGTCGATGGACACCGCGGCGTGCTTGCCGTCCGCGATGGCCTGAATGACCGTGTCCGGCCCGCGCACGACGTCCCCGCCCGCAAACACGCCGGCCATGGTCGTCATCATGTTGCCGTAGTCCACCACAAAGGTGCCCCAGGACGTCACGCCGATCTCGCTCTTTTTGATGAACGGCAGGTCGGAATACTGGCTCACCGCCGGAACGACGTTGTCCACCTCGATCATGAAGTTCGAGTCCTCCACGGGCACCGACCTGCGGCGGCCGTTTTTGTCGAACTCGCCCAGCTGCATCTTCTGGCATTCGATCTTGACGACCTTGCCCGCGCGGTTTCCGAGGAAGCGGACGGGCGCGGTGAGCTCGACAAGCTCGATGCCCTCGTCCAGCGCCGCCTGCACCTCTTCGGGGTTTGCGGGCATGGCGTCCTTGGTCCTGCGATACAGGATCATCACGCGCTTTGCGCCGAGGCGCAGCGCCGTCCGCGCGGAGTCGATGGCGGTGTTGCCGCCGCCGATGACCGCGACGGTCTCGCCGAGGTTCATCTCGCGCTCGAGATTGACGTTTTTCAAAAAGTCGATGCCGTGGATCACGCCGGTGAGCCCCTCGCCGGGGATGTTCACCTTTTCGGGGAACTGCGTGCCCGTTGCGATATACACCGCGTCATACTGCGCCTGCAGCGCCTTGAAGGTGATGTCCTTGCCGACCTCGGTGTTCAGGTGGATGTTGACGCCCGCCTGCGCGATGAGGTCGATTTCGTGCTGCAGCACCTGCTTGGGCAGGCGATATTCCGGAATGCCGAACGCCAGCACGCCGCCCGCGACCGACTCGGACTCGTACACGTCCACCTCGTAACCGATGCGCACGAGGTAGTAGCCGCAGGTCAGGCCCGAGGTGCCCGCGCCGATGACGGCGACGCGTTTCCCGTTTTTCGGGAAGACGAGATCGCTGCTGTAGGGTTTCTCGTGCTTATAGGCATAGTCCGCAACGAAGCGCTTGATCTCGCAGATGGAGATCGCCTCGTCCAGCGTGCGCCTGCGACATTTCTGCTCGCAGGGGTGCGTGCAGATGCGCCCGCAGACCGCCGGGAACGGATTCTCCTGCCGGATGAGGTTGTATGCGTCGATAAACCGTCCCGCCGCCACGAGGCTCATGTATCCCGGCACGTTGATGTTTGCCGGGCACGTGTTTTCGCAGGGGGAGATGAACAGTTCGCCGCAGACGCTGGAGCGGCAGTATTTGTCCTTGATGTGCTCCTCATACTCCTCGCGGAAGTAGCGGATGGTCGAGAGCACGTGGTTCGGCGCGGTCTGGCCAAGGCCGCACATGGCGGTGTCCTTGATCGTCTCGCCGAGCTCCACGAGCAGCTCGATGTCCCCTTCCTCGCCTTCGCCGCGGGTGATGCGCTCCAGAATTTCCAGCATGCGCGTGGTGCCGATGCGGCAGGCCGCGCATTTGCCGCAGCTTTCGTCGCGGATAAAATCCATAAAGAAGCGCGCCGTGTCCACCATGCAGGTGTCCTCGTTCATGGCGATCAGTCCGCCGGAACCCATGATCGCGCCGAGCGCCTGCAGGGACTCGTAATCCGTCGGCGTATTCAGGTTGTCCCGCGTCACGCAGCCGCCGGAAGGACCGCCGATCTGCGCGGCCTTGAACTTTCTGCGATCGCGCAGGCCGCCGCCGATGTTGAAGAGGATGTCGCCGAGCGGCTTGCCGATCGGCACCTCGATGATGCCGGTGTTCACCACGTCCCCCGCCAGCGCGAAGACCTTGGTGCCCTTGCTCTTTTCGGTGCCGAAGGTGGCGTACCAGTCCCCGCCCTTTCGCAGGATCTCGGGAATGCTCGCGTAGGTTTCCACGTTGTTGATGATGGTCGGCGCCTTAAACAGGCCGGACTGGAACGGAAACGGCGGCTTCTGCCTCGGCTCGCCGCGGCAGCCCTCGATGGACGCCATGAGCGCCGTCTCTTCGCCGCAGACGAACGCGCCGGCGCCGATGCGGATCTCGAGGTCGAAATCAAACCCGCTGCCAAACACGTTTTCGCCGAGCACGCCGCGCGCGCGCGCCGCCTCGATCGCTTTCTCCAGCCGCTCGATGGCCAGCGGATACTCCGCGCGCACATAGACATAGCCCTTGCTCGCACCGATGGCGTAGCCGCCGATCAGCATGCCCTCGATGACCGTGTTCGGGTCGCCTTCGAGGATGCTGCGGTCCATGAACGCGCCGGGGTCGCCCTCGTCCGCGTTGCAGACGATGAACTTGCGCTCGCCCGCCGCGTCGTGTCCCGCCTGCCATTTGATGCCGGTCGGGAACCCGGCGCCGCCGCGCCCGCGCATGCCGCTGCGCTTGACCTCGTCGATCACTTCCTGCGGCGTGCGCTCGTTGAGCGCCTTTGCCGCGGCGAAATATCCGTCCCGGCTGATGTAGGCGTCCAGGCTGTCGTATTCGATCACGCCGCAGTTGCGAAGCGCGATGCGCACCTGCTCTTTAAAGAAGTCGATGTCGTCGATCTTCGGAACATGCTTTTTCAGCGAATAATCGTAAAACGTGAAGTCCTCCAGCACCTCGCCTTTGCCGATGTGCTTTTTCACGATGGTGCGCGCGATCTCCGGCGTGAGTTTCGTATAGAAGATGCGCTCCGGCAGAATCAGCATGACCGGCCCCGCCGCGCAGGTGCCGATGCAGCCCGTCACGCGGACGATCACCTCGTCCTTCATGCCGATGCGCGCGATCTCGTCCACAACCGCGTTCTTTACGTCCGCACAGTTGGAGGAGACGCACCCTGCGCCGCCGCAGACGAGCACCTGATAGCGGCTGCCCGCCGTCTGGTCCTCATACGCTTTTTTGATCCGTTCCAGATCCGCCGTCGTTTTGATCATGGTTTCGCTCAAATCCGTCACCCCCTCAATACTGCGAGAGAATCGCGTCGAGTTTGTTGATGTTCACCTGCTTGTAGACCACGTCGTCGATCATCATCGCCGGCGCGAGACCGCAGGCGCCGATGCAGCGGGCAACCTCGAAGGTGAACTTGCCGTCCTCGGTCGTGCCGCCGATGTCGACGCCGAGCGTCTTTTGCAGCGCGTCCACAATTTTCTTTCCGCCGCGCACATAGCAGGCCGTGCCGAGGCACACGCGGATGGTGTGCTCGCCGCGCGGCGTGGTGGAGAAAAAGGAATAGAACGTCACCACGCCCGAAACCTCCGAAAGCGGTTTGTTCAGCGCGGTCGCGATATACTCCTGCAGTTCGAGGGATAGGTGTCCGTAAAGTTCCTGTGCGATGTGCAGAATCTGAATGAGATTCCCTTCTTTGTCCCGATACAGGTCGATGGCCTGATCGAGTTCGGCGAATGGTTCCATGCCGTCCTGTTGACAGCAGCTGCAATGACTTTGTGCGTTGTTCATTTCACAGCCCCTCTTTTCAGTTGTCCGGATTTGTCCTGATGTGCAATCGATCTGATTTGACTGATAACAGCGTATCAGATAAATGTCATGGTTTTATGAGCGGTTACAGAAAATTTTTACTGTTTTTTGCAGCTTTTTCTGCGTTTTTCTCCGTTTTCTGCGGGTTTGCAACACATTTTCAACACAAATGGTTCCTGTCGGGGCGTTTGTCGGTCGTTTGGCCGAGAATTGCTCCGTATCGATGCGCGCCCGCGTTTCTCCGCAGAAAAACAACGCTTGACAAACGCCGCGCCAGTCCGTATTCTATGAGTGACATTAATTAAACATCCTAATCAATTTGGATTCACTGCGCCGTTTCTCTCCAGGCGATTCCCCCACGCCCCTCGCAAAACCGATCGAAATTTCTTGTGCTGAAAGGCGGTTTCTTGTCATGTCAAACAAACGGTACTCTCTGAAGTCCAAATTCGGCTACGCCGCGGCGGACGTGCTCGGCGGCGGCGCATTCGCGCTCACTTCCCTGCTGTTTCTGAATTTCCTCGTCACCATCGAGGGAATCCCCGCGGCGCTTGCCGGCATCATCGTCATGGTCGGAAAATTCTGGGACGCGATCATCGACCCGACGCTGGGGATGATCACGGACCGCACGCGCTCGCGCTTCGGCCGGCGGCGCATTTTCCTGCTCATCGGCATCGTTCCCGTCATCGTGACGTTCCCAACGCTTTGGTACAGCTTCGGCATCCAGAGCCTCACGCTGAAATTCGTCTACTATATCGTGATGTATCTGATGTTTTCCACGTCCTTTTCCATCATACAGGTGCCTTACAACGCGCTGCTGCCGGACATGGTGAGCGATTATGAAGCGCGCGCGGGCTACAGCACCATCCGCATTTTGATCTCGAACATCGGGGCCACGATCTCCGTCACCGTCCCGCCGCTGATTCTCGGGCCGGAGCAGAGCCGCACGCCGATGAGCTATCTCATCATGAGCGCGATCTTCGGCCTCTTCTACGGGCTGCCAATCCTGATTACGTTCTTCAGCACCTGGGAAAACCCGAACTACGCCGAGAGCGAGGTGCTCAAGCTGCCCGCCCTGCTGCGTCAGTTCGGACAGGCGCTCAAAAACAAGACGTTTTTGCAGTATATCGGCATCTTCATCTGCGCGCAGGCCGCGACGGACGTCTTCACCGCGGTCACCGCGTTCTGGCTGAGCGATATTCTCAAGCGCAGCGGGCTGCTCACGCTGGTCTCCGGCATCACGATGGTCGTCGGCATCCTCGTGCTGCCGCTCAACAACTGGATTGCCAAGAAATACGGCAAGCACTATCCCGCGTTCACCACGCTGCCCATCCGTATCGTCGGTCTGGCGATTGCGTTCTTCCTCGGCGCGCAGGCGGGGCTGCCGGTCATCGTGCTCGTCTGTCTGCTCGGCGGTCTTGGCGCAAGCGCCTCCGCGTTCGTGCCGTATACGCTGCTTCCGGACCTGCCGGACACCGACGAGATGATCACCGGCACGCACGGCAGCGGCATCTACGCCGGCATGGCAACGTTTGTGCGCACGTTTTCCAGCGGCATCGCGATCTTTCTGACCGGCGTCGCGCTCGATCTGTTCGGCTATGTGGAGTCCTCCGCCGGCCAGGCCGTCGTGCAGACACCGAGCGCGCTGCTGGGCGTGCGGATCATGTTTTCCATCGTGCCGATTCTATTCACGCTCGCGGCGGTGTTCCTCGGCGCGAAATACCGGCTGAACAAGCAGGCGCACGCGCATATGTGCGCCGCAATCGCCTTCAAGCGCGAGTCCGGCCATCCGACGACCGACCCGGAACAGATCGCGGCCTGCGAGCACATCTCCGGCATGCCGTTTGACCAGATGTGGGTCGGGCGGATCGACGCGCCGGCGGCGTCTGCTTCCGAAGGAGCGTGACAGCATGGAGCCCATTCGATTCGGCGAATACGCATTTGAACGCACGGCAGCGGGCTTTCGGCTGCTTGTCCGTTCACGGGAGCTGCTTCGCTGCGAGGCGCGCTTTCTCGCGGGTCTTCGCACCCGCATGCGTCCGATCTTTGCCTACGGCAACATCAACCTCAGACGAAAGGTGCTTTCCGCGCGCTATGCGCAGCCCGACTTTACCGTTTCCGCCCTGCCGGACGGCGTCGAGCTCTCCGGCGCGCTGGCGGACAAGGTAAAAACGCCTTGGCGCATGCGCTTTTCGGCCCGTCCGGAAGGGCTGGCAATGTCGCTCGAACTCAGCGGCTACGACGAACTGCGTTTCTCGTTCGCCGGCTTGGACGGCGAGAGTTTCTATGGCTTTGGCGAGCAGTTCACGCATCTGGACATGCGCGGCAGGCGCTTTCGCCTCTGCACCGCGGAGCAGGGAATCGGGCGCGGCGCGCAGCCGATCAGCGCACTCGTCAACCTCGTCAGCCCCGGCGCCTCCGGCGACGACTTCACCACCTACGTGCCCATGCCGGTGTTCGTCACCAGCGAAAAACGGGCGTTTTCCTTCGATCAGTCCACCATCTATCACTTCGACGTCTGCCGGAGAGACAGGCGGCTCGTCACGATGGACGCCGTGTCCGATCGCATCAGCGGCTGGCTGTTTCAGGCGGATACGCCGCTGGCGCTCATCGAGCGGCATACGGCGGTCACGGGGCGGCTCAGCCCGCTGCCGGAGTTTGCCTACGGCGCCATTCTGGGCCTGCGCGGCGGTAAGGACGCGGCGGAGGCGGTCATCGCCGCCTGCGAGCAGCACGGCGCGCAAATCGCCGCGCTCTGGATCGAGGACTGGCAGGGACGCCGCGGCAAAAACGGCGGCCCACCGCTCTGGTGGCGCTGGTTTCCGGACGAAGCGCTGTATCCGGACTTTGTAAACTGGTCGCGGGAGCTGAAGCGGCGTGGCATCGCGCTGCTGGGTTACGCAAATCCCATGCTCTCGCTCTCGGAGGAAAACCCGCTTTATCTGGAGGGCCGCGACAAGGGGTATTTCATCCGGCACGAAGACGGCTCGGACTATGAAATTCAGTATTTCAACGGGCCGGAATACCGCAGCGTGATGGTCGATCTGACCAATCCCGAAGCATACGGCTGGCTCAAGGAAAAGATGCGCGCGGGCATGGTGGAAGCGGGTCTCTCCGGCTGGATGGCGGACTATGCCGAGTACGTCCCGCTCGACTCCGTTTCCCGCGAGAAAAATGCCGTTCTGGCGCACTGCGACACGCCCGTGCTCTGGCAGAAGCTCAACCGCGCGCTCATCGAGGAGACGGGACGCAAAGAGGACTTTCTGCTCTTTTCCCGCAGCGGCGGCACGGGCGGAAACCGCACCGCGGTCTGCTACTGGACGGGCGACCAGACGCCGACCTTTGACCGGCACGACGGGCTTGCCTCCAGCATCACGGGCATCCTGACGGGCGGATGCTCCGGCATGAGCATCAACCACACCGACATCGGCGGGTTTACGACGGTGATCACCCCGATATACAAGCTCGTGCGCACGAAAGACGTCATGTTCCGCTGGCTCGAGTACGCGGCGTTTACGCCGATTTTCCGCACGCACGACGGCAGCTTTTCGAGCGATCTCGTATACCAGTTTTACCGGGAAGAAGAAGGCCTGCGCTTCTTTGCGCGCATGTCCCGCCTGCACGATTCGCTACGCTGGTATTTCCGCCTGCTGGAACAGGAAGCCTGCGGACGCGGCCTGCCGATGATGCGCGCGCTCTGGCTGCACTATCCCGAAGACGCGGCCTGCCGCCGTATTTCGCATCAATATCTGCTCGGGGAGGACCTGCTGGTCTGCCCCGTCACAAAAAAGAACGCGGCCAGCATCCGCGTCTATCTGCCGCAGGGCGACTGGGAACACGCCTTTACCGGCGAGCGGTTCGACGGCGGCCAGTGGCGCGCCGTCCCCTGTCCCTGCGGCACGCCCGCGGCGTTTCTCCGCCTCGGCGGGCCACATACAAACGAGCTGCGCCGCTCGATCCGCGCCGCATCGAACCTGTAAAAAAGAACTCCCCGACATGCAAAGAGCGCCCGGCCTGGCGCTCTTTTTCGTTTCGTATTTTTCTTTTATACCGGGAGATCGCGGCGGTATTGGCTCGGCGTCTTTTTGCACTCGCTCTTAAACGCCGCGTTAAAGCTCGACAGGCTCGAAAACCCGCTCTCGAGCGCAATGTCCAGCACGGGCAGGTCGCTCGTCGCCAGCAGCATGCAGGCGCGGCTGACGCGCACCTTCTCCAGATACGCGCCGAAATTCATGCCGATCGTCTTTTTAAACAGCGTGCAGAAATATGTGCGGCTCATGCCGCAGAGCGCGGCGAGCGCCTCGAGCGAGATCGGCTCGGCATAATGGCTCTGGATATGGTTCAGCGCGGGTCGAATGCGCTGGTATCCCTTTCGGAGCGCGGCGGCTTCCTTCGCCTCCATCGTCTCCGGCATGGCGCGGTACAGCAGCGCCAGCAGCTCCGTGAGTCTGGCGCGCAGCATCAGCTCATAGCCGCGTTCGCGCGCACCCCATTCGCGCTCCATGTCGAGCATCAGCGTTCGCGCGCGAGAGAGGGTTTCGCCCTCGAGCGGGGCCAGGTTGCCGGCGTCCGGTCCCACCGGAAAAAACATGCGCAGGTATTCCTGCTGCTCCGCCGCCGTGTTCCACAAAAGCGACGGTTCGAACACCACGATGCGCATGTCGAGGCTTCCGTCCGTCACGGCGATGTGGCGGTCGACATTGTTGATCAGATACAGCTGCCCCGGCTGCAGCAGGTATTCGCGGTCGGCAATGTAGTTCACGCCCTGGCCGCTCTCGATCCAGTTGATCTCCAGGCAGTCGTGCCAGTGCACCACCTGCGGCGTGCTCTGCTTGCCCTGCGCGCGCATGGCGGCGAACGGGAACTCCGCCGGAAGCGAAAAATCGGACTTGACGACAATCTTCGGATTCATATTCGTTCCCTTCTGTCTATCCACAGGATACCCGCATTTCCCAAAAAACGCAATCGTACGGCTGTTTTGACGCCCCGAACCCAAAAGAGACATAAATAATTAAAACATCTAAATATTATGGTATTTTATCATAATTCTGCGGTAGAGCGATAGCCCTCCGCGCTGATATACTGCGCTTATCGAACGGCGCGAGGGGTGAACGCGCTGCTGCAAAAAGGAGAGAAACAATGGTTACGAGCGCAATGGAATGCAAACTCAACGTCAAGCCCCTGATGGGCTACATGATGCACACGGCGTTCTGGGAAGGACCCTGCCGCGGCGGCATCCGCGAGGAGATGACGCCGGAGGCGGAGCAGGCGCGCGGCGAAGCGTATTTTGAAAAATACAGGGCCGCGCTGAGCCAGCTTCCGGCGGAGATCAACCTGATGGAACCCATGATGGTGCCGTATGTGGAGGATTTCGTCGTCGGCGACGAACTCGTGGAGCAGATTCAGAAAGAGCTCCCCGAGATCGACTATATCCTCGTGCTCTACCAGCGCATCCCCAAGATCGAGCGTTTCAAAAAACCCGTCATTTCGTTTACCCACACGGTGAGCGCGGCGGACACCTGCGCCTATCTGCGCCACATCGGCTTCGAAGCGTACTATCCCATCGATCCGCCGGAGCTCAAGGAGCTTTTGCACCTGCTCTGGGTGCGAAAAGCAGTCTCCCAGACGCTGGCGCTCATCCTCACGGCGGGCGAACAGCCGACCTGGGGGCTTCTGAGCAACATTCAGGATGTGGAGGGCCTCCGCAGGCGTTACGGCTTCGAGGTGGTCAAAAAACCGTTTACGGACATCTTCCCCGTCATGGACAATGTGGACAAAGCCGAGGCGCGCGCGCTGGCTGAGCGGCTCGAAGGCGGCTCCCAGGAGACCAAGGTGCGCACGGACTGGCTCAGTTCGGATCTGGAATACTACCTCGCGGCGGACAAGATGCTGCAAAAGTACGGCTGCAACGCATTCTCGACCAGCTGTGTGGAGCTCTGCCGCTCGCGCATTCCCCAAAACCGCAAATTCGTGCCCTGCATCACGCATACGCTGAACAAGGACCGCGGCATCCCGAGCGCCTGTGAAGAGGACCTCAACGCCATGCTCGCCATGACGCTGCTCATGTATGCATCGGGCCGCCCCGCCTTCATGGGCAACCCGCTCTTTGAATCCGACGAGCTGCTGTCCATCCATCACTCCGTCCCCTGCCTCAAGATGAACGGCTTCGACCAGCCGGATCTCGACTACAGCATCTACAGCTTCACAGGACAGGGATTCGGCGGCAAGATTCAGATCGACTTCGCGCAAAACCGCGAGGATGAGGTGACATTGGGGCGTTTCGACCCGAGCGGGACGAAGATGCTGATCAAGACCGGGCGCGTGCTGCGCACCGAATACCGCGAAACCTATTGCAGCCCCTACTACTATCTCCAGATGGACGACGTACGCGGCTATCTGCAGAAGATGATGGACTTTGGCCACCACCAGGCGCTGGTATTCGGCAATCAGGTGGACAAGCTGAGGAAACTCTCCAAAATGATGGGGTTTGAACTCGTCGAAGGATAATCAAAGCGCCATGATCTACCTCAACAACGCCGCGACCAGCTATCCCAAACCGTCCTGCGTGCCGGAAGCAGTGTGCCAGGCGCTGTTCGCGCCGCCCCGAGAAGGGCGGCGCGGCACGCTGGACGCGGGCAGCGCCGAGGCGGACTGCCGCGTGCTTCTGGCCCGGGTACTCGGCGTAAAGGACCCGGAACGCATCTTCTTTACGTCCGGCGCAACGGAGAGCTTCAACCTCATCCTGCGCGGGCTCGATCCCGCGGGAAAGACGTCCGTCGTAACCGCATACGAGCACAACGCGCTGCTGCGCCCGCTCTGGGCGCTGGCGGGCGGCGAGCGGGTGCGCGTCGCCTGTCCCGATCGCAAGGGAATCATAGCCCCCGAGACGATCTCCGAACTGGCGAAGGACGCGGCGTTCGTGTTTGTCAATCACTGCTCCAACGTGACCGGCGCGGTGCAGGGCCTGCCCGCGCTGTCAGCCGCCGCGCACGCAAGCGGCGCGCTGCTGATTGCGGACGTATCCCAGTCCGCGGGGCTGATGCCGCTCGATCTCGACGAAAGCGGCGCCGACATCGCCGTCTTCACGGGGCACAAGGCACTCTTCGGTCCCGCCGGAACGGGCGGATTCTTTTTGCGGAAGGGCGTGTCCCTGCCCGCGGCCAAATGGGGCGGAACGGGCACGGGCGGCAAGGCGGTCCTTTCGGGCGAACCGGAACAGTTCGAGGTCGGCACGCAAAACCTCAGCGGACTGGCCGGGCTGGCCATGGGCGCGTCGTTTGTGCTGGAGATCGGCCTTGCCGAAATTGCGCGCACCGTCCGCGAAAAAACCGCCAGCCTGCGCGGCGCGCTGGGCGGCATGGCGGGCGTGCGCGTTTACGGCGCGCCATCAGGCGGCGCCGCCGTCGCGTTCAACATCCGCGGCCTCTCTCCGGCGGACGTCGGGTATATCCTGCTGCACGAATACGACATCGTCGTGCGCACGGGCTATCACTGCGCGCCACTGGCGGCCGATGCGATCGGCGCGCCGGAGGGAACCGTCCGCGCAAGCCTGTCCTGCCTGACCATGCAGGAGGACCTGGAGCGGTTTCTACAGGCCGTCTCCGAAATCGCCGCCGGCGCGGCGGAGGCAGCGCGATGCACGTGACAACGGTGGAACGCAGCTTCGAGCCCTGTTCGGAAAGCGGCTGGTATGGTTACGATGTGCATCTGAGCGAGCCCATCGACGGCGCGCTCATCGACGCGCTCGCCGCGCTCGGGCGTCTCAGCCGCATCCGCACGCTCAAACGGCCCTTTTTCACCGTGCGTGGAGACGGATTTCTGCTGCGCGGCATCACGGGCGATCGTTTTCTGCGCGCAGGGTTTGCTAAAAAGGACGCGCCGGAGCTGAGCGACATTCTCTCCGCAATCGACGCCAATCGGGATCCAGCCGACTGAAGACCGTTCGGACGGTATCGAAACGCATGCTGTTTCCCCGCAAATTCACGACGCCTCCGGGCGTCTTTTTGTTGCCGCAAAAATAAATTTATGCTCAGATGGGGATTGTTTTAAAAATTATTATTGACATATGCCAATAATTCGCTATACTGGTAATTGAATCCGGCATATGCCGATAACGAAACGAGGTGAATCACATGCCAGCAAGAGACGGTACCGGCCCGCATGGCAAAGGCGCAATGACGGGCCACGGATACGGCGCATGCTGCGGCGCGGCCGCGGCGGGCAGCCGCGGAGGAATCGGACACGGCCATGGACGGCGCGCAGGTTGCGGACGCGGATCAGGGTTCGGACACGGCTTTGGCCGCGACGCAGCCGCAGCGCTCGACGAAGGGACGCAAAGAGAACTTCTGAAGCAGCGGCGCGACGCGCTCCAGCAGCGGATCGACGAGATCGACCGCCAGCTCAAAGACTGACCGACGGCAACGTAAGCCGGTGACAACCCTCACCGGCTTTCAACGCTGAAAGGAGACGGATGATATGCCGAGGCCCAGAAAATGGCGCAGGGTCTGCAGCATGCCGGACAACAGCCGCTTCGGCCCGCTGGACGATGCGGACGCGGTGCGCGGCGTGGTCGCCATGACCGTGGACGAATATGAAACCATCCGGCTGATCGATCTGGACGGCACCTCGCAGGAGGAATGCGCGGCGCAGATGAACGTCTCCCGCTCCACGGTGCAGGCCATCTACGACGCGGCGCGCAGAAAGCTCGCGCAGTCGATCGTAGAGGGCGCAATCCTGCAGATCGGCGGCGGCGAATACCGCCTCTGCGACGGCACGTCCGGCCACTGCGGCGGCCGGGGCTGCCATCGGCGGCGCTTCGGGCACGAGGGCGTCGAGCCGATTCCGGAGGAGGTCCCCCCGCCGAAGGAATGATCTGTCCGGACGGCGAAATCCTCCCCCACAAATATCAAAGCCATCAATAATCAAAGCCATCAATAATCAAAGTCATCAACATCAATATGGAGAATCCAAATGAAAATCGCAATTCCGGTCAACGAACAATCGATGGAGTCCGAGGTGTGTCCGTCGTTCGGGCGCGCGCCGTATTTCCTCTTTTACAACAGCGTGACAAAAGAAGCCTACTATCTGGACAACGCGGCGGTCGCCAGTCAGGGCGGCGCGGGGATCCGCGCCGCGCAGGTGATCGCCGACCACGGCGTCAAGTCGCTGATCACGCCGCGCTGCGGCGAAAACGCGTCGGAGGTGCTGGGTAAGGCGGAGGTGTTCGTCTATCGTTCCATTCCAGGCACGGCGCGGCAGAATATCGACGCGCATCTGAACAACGAACTCCCGCTGCTCAGCGACTTTCACCCCGGGTTTCACGGGCATGCGGCAAAGTAACCCCACCATCGCCGTGCTCAGCGGCAAAGGCGGCACGGGTAAGACGCTGGTCTCGGTCAATCTCGCCGCGGCGGCGCAGGATGCGGTTTATGTGGACTGCGACGTTGAGGAACCGAACGGACACCTGTTTTTCAAGCCGCTCCCGCGCGAAGAAGAGACCGTCTCGCTCGCTGTCCCGCTCGTGGACGAGGCCCGCTGCATCGGCTGCCGCGCATGCGTGGACTTCTGCCGGTTCAACGCGCTCGCGTTCATCAAAAATCGCCCGGTCGTCTTTCCCTCGGTCTGCCACGCCTGCGGCGGATGCGCGCTGGTCTGCCCCGGCGGCGCAATCGGCGAGACCGAGCGACCCATCGGCACGGTCGGTTATGGTGTTTCGGACGGCGTTCGAGTTCACACCGGCATGCTCCGTCCGGGCGAGGCTTCCGGCGTGCCGCTGATCCGGCGGCTGCTGAAAAACAGCGCGGAGGAATCCCGCCCGCTACGTCTGATCGACTGTCCGCCCGGCAGCGCATGCGCGGTGATGGAAAGCGTTCAAGCCGCGGACTACTGCGTGCTCGTCGCGGAACCGACCGTCTACGGCGCGCATAACCTCGCCATGGTGCACGAGCTGGCGGCGCTGATGCATAAGCCGATCGGCGTCGTGCTCAACAAGTGCGCCGACGGGGAGAATCCGTCCGAGGCATACTGCGCGGCGCACGCGCTGCCCGTCGTCGGGCGCATCGATTTCGACGAAACGCTCGGCGCGCTCGCTTCCGACGGAAAGATCGCCGCAAGGGAATCCGAACGATACCGCGCGCGCTTCTCGTCGCTGCTGCAGTCCGTTTTGAAGGAGGCGCGCCATGAAGCAGCTGTTGATCCTCAGCGGTAAGGGCGGCACCGGAAAGACCACCGTCGCCTGCGCGTTCATCCGCCTGGCAAAGGTCCGGGCGTATGCGGACTGCGACATCGACGCGCCGAATGTGCACCTGACCCTCGCCCCGACCGCCGCCCCGTCTGTCGAGACGTTTTACGGCATGCCGAAGGCGAGGATCGATCCCGATCGCTGCACCGCCTGCGGGCTGTGCCGGGAACGCTGCCGCTTTGCGGCGATCCATTCGGGCGAGCGATCCTGCTTTGTCGATCCGTTCGCGTGCGAAGGCTGCGGGGTGTGCGCTTTCGTCTGCCCGGCCGGCGCCGTCTCCCTGGAGCCGGACGCCGCGGGCGAGCTGCGGCTGTATGCCGGCGAAACGAGTGCGTTTTCAACCGCGCAGCTGAAGATGGGCGGCGGCACGTCCGGCAAGCTGGTGACGCAGGTCAAGCGCCGGCTGAACGAGGCCGCGCCAAAGGACATTCCGCTGGCGATTCTGGACGGTTCGCCGGGCATCGGCTGCCCCGTCATTGCGTCGCTCAGCGGCGCGAGCATGGCGCTGATCGTCACCGAACCTTCCGTCTCCGGCGTCAGCGACATGGAGCGCATCGTGCAGGCGGCCGCGTCGTTTCAAACGCCGCTCTGCGTCTGCGTCAACAAAGCGGACACGAATCCCGTGATTACGAAGCAAATCGAACAATATTGCAGCGAGCGGGTGCTCCCGTTTCTCGGGACGATTCCGTTCGACCCGGCGGCGGTACGCGCGGTCAACCGCGGACTCACCGTCGTCGACGAGGACTGCCCGTCCGGCAAAGCCGTGCGGGAGATCTATCAAAAAACGATTCGACTGCTGGGACTCGATGAACCGGTAAATCAAAATCAACATAACGGAGGACAACACGTATGAAAATCGCCGTAGCAAGCGAAGGCAACCAGGTAACCGGCCATTTCGGCCATTGCGACCAGTTTATGATCTTTGACGCGGAAAACGAACAGATCGTTCGGCAGGAGGCCGTTCCCAATCCCGGACACAAGCCGGGATTTCTGCCGAATTTCCTCGCCGACCGCGGGGTGAACGTCATCATCAGCGGCGGCATGGGCGGCGGCGCGGTGGAAATCTTCAACGAACGCGGCGTCGAGGTGATCACCGGCGCATCCGGCGACGCGCGCGCGGCAGCGGAGCAGTATCTTGCGGGCAATCTGGCGTCCACCGGTTCCGTTTGCCACGAACATGCGCACCATGACGAGTGCGGTGACTGATTTAAAAAAGCCGTCCGTTGAATCGGACGGTTTTTTACGCGCAAGGTATTGCTAGGCGCGTTTGTGTTTGATACGATTGATTTGATCGATCGTCGTTCTGCGCAAAACAGCCTGCAATCGTTTCTGTTGATACGATTGATTCGATCGATCGCCGTTTTGCGCGAAACAGCCTGTAATCGTTTTCTTTGATTGGTTTTTTGTGAATTCTGCCTAAGGAGGTTTATCGATGGCAAAATACGTCTGTACCATCTGCGGTTACGTCTACGACGAGTCCGCAGGCAGCCCGGATCAGGGCATCGCGCCGGGCACGCTTTGGAGCGATCTGCCGGACGACTGGTGTTGCCCGCTCTGCGGCGCGCCGAAGTCGGCGTTCGAGGCGCAGTCGCCGCCCGAACCGGCACCCGCCCCCACGAAGCCCGCGCGCGCCGAGGCGGAGGGCGAGCTGCGCGAGCTGTCCTATGGCGAACTCGCCGCGCTCTGCTCCAACCTCTCCAAAGGCTGCGAAAAGCAGTATCTGCAGGAGGAAGCAGGGTTATTTGCACAGCTCGCCGCGTATTACGAAAGCCGCAGGCCAAAAGCCGAGGCGCGCGACACTAGAGACCTGCTCTCGCTGGTCGACGAGGACCTCAAGAGCGCGTACCCCGCCGCAAAAGAGACCGCCTCGTCAAACGCGGACCGCGGCGCGCTGCGCGCGCTCGTCTGGAGTGAAAAGGTCTCGCGCATTCTCTCCTCTCTGCTCGGCAAGTTCGAGCGGATGGGCGGCGCAATGCTGGAAGGCACCAACGTGTTCGTCTGCGAAATCTGCGGGTTTGTCTACGTTGGCGACGAGCCGCCGGAGATATGCCCGATCTGCAAGGTGCCGAGCATGAAGATTCAAAAGATTGCAAAGGAGGCGGTTTGATGCACGCGGTTCGTAATATTCGGCTCTGCACGAAGGATTGCCTCTGCCTCTATGTCTGCCCGACGGGTGCGACGGACACGGAGACAGGCCAGATCGACCCGAAAAAATGCCTCAGCGGCTGCCGCGTCTGCGTGGACGCCTGCCCGTCCCATGCGATCTCGCTCGTGCCGGAAATCTATCCGCCCCAGCAGGAGAAAACAAGCGCGGTCGTCTCGGCGATGCGCGCGCTTTCCGCGAGCAAAGCGGAGCAGGAGCGGCTCTTTGCCGCGCTGGAGCAGGCGGCGCCCTCCCCCGAAGCCAAGCAGTTCGCCAGGGCGATGCGGCTCTCCAACCGCCTGATGGCGGAGGACCTGCTGCGCGAGGCGGGCTACCTGTTGCCGCAGAGCAAGCACGCAAGGGAACTGCTCGCGCGCGAGCTCAACGCGCCGCAGGACGCGGACTTTCCCAAAGACGCCGTCAAGCGGCTGCTGGAGCTGCTCTGAAGGGCGCGGTAAAAAGCGTCCGGATATCATCATAACCTGAGAGGAGACCCTGAACATGCCTGAATTTGCATCCCCGTTCTCCGGCCTGAAGCAGGACCGGAAACTGACCCATGCGGAGCTCGTCCGCGCCATACGCTTTATGGTCGCCGCCGAATACGAGGCGATTCAGCTCTATATGCAGCTCGCCGAATCGACCGACAACGAGCTGGCCATCGACGTGCTCAAGGACATCGCGGACGAAGAGCGTGTCCATGCGGGCGAGTTTCTCCGCCTGCTGCAGGAACTCGCGCCGGACGAAGAGAAGTTCTATCAGGAAGGCGCGGAAGAGGTCGAAGAGGAACTGGGCAAATCGAACTAGCGCGCGACGCGCCATGCCTTCACAATTCTGTAACACCGCAAAAAAATCGCCGCTGTGCGGCGATTTTTTTCGACAGCGTTCTTCAAATCGTTCCTCAAATCGTTTCAAACGAGCATTGTACTCCCGCCCGGTGTTGGTGTAGAATTTGAATTGCGTCATACCCGCGGAAACTAACCCGCCCGGCGGCAGCGAAAGGAACTCTGGATGGAACAGCTGACGAAAAAGAGATTCATCGACACCCGGAGCATGTACATCTCGGACACATTTTCGATGCGGCAGAGCCTGATGGGGTTCGCCGCGCTCTGGATCTATCTCTATCACGTCTGGATTCCCATACTGGGCGGCGTCCCGGTGCTTGGTCAGCTGGAAACCACGCTGAAATACGTCGGCTTTTCCGGCGTGGATATCTTCTTTTTCCTCTCCGGCGGCGGGCTTGTGTTTTCGATGAGCAGCCGCAGCGTCTGGGGTTTTTACAAACGGCGGCTGGAACGCATCCTGATTCCGTTTTTGGTCGCGGGCATCGGGTTTGCAATCGTGCGGCAGTGGAACGTTCTGACCTTTTTGTCGTATATATCCGGCTATCGCTTTTATACAAAAACGATCTATGGTTTTTTGTGGTATGTGCCCGCCATTTTGACGCTGTACCTGTTTTTCCCGTTATACTATCGCTTTTTCTCGCGCAGCAAACGCAAGACCGTGTTTACGGCGGCGGTGCTCGCCGTCTGGCTGACGGCGTCCATCCTGCTGAAAAACACCATGCGGGAGGATCTCTACGGCTTTACAAACCGAATTCCGATCTTTCTTTTAGGCGTTTTGTGCGGCGAGAAGATGAAAGAGAAAAGCGACCGGCTGCCCGCCTGTACGCCAGCGTTGATAATGGGAATTCTGGCGCTTGGCGTCGTATTGAGCTATCTGACCAACGTCCTGAAAGTGGAGATTCTCTTCCCCGCCTCAAACGCATGCTTTCCCAACATTCTGATCACGCTGGGCATCGTGTTCCTCACGCCCTGGCTGAAAAAGAACGTCGTTAAGCGCGAACTGCCGGTTCTTTCGAAATTCCTGCGGTTTTTCGGCGCGATGAGTCTGGAGTTTTACTGTCTGCAGGAATTGCTCCTTCGCGTATACGGCGACCTGTTTGGATTCCACAATGCCGTTTGGGACAATCTCCTGCTCTTTCTTTTCATCTCCGCGCTGAGCTACGCGCTGAAACTGCTGTCCGATCTGCTGTTAAGCGCGATAAAATCCGTCGGTTCCAGGCCGCGGCGCGCGGGTTGAATTGCTTTCCACATGGAGATGCGCCGGCCGGCGGGATGGGATCGGTCTCTCGCGGCAGCAACGGCGGTTTCGATCGCTCGCGGCCGGTGCGGAATTGACAAGGAATATCGGTTGTGATACAGTTCAAAATCATACATCGTAATCGTTCAGGGTGCTAACTATGGATTACAAACGGATGACGATTCTCCTGATCGCGCTGTTGCTCATCGGCAGCGTGTTTTCCTGCAGCCCGCGCGTGCATCCGGCACCCCAGGCAACCACCCCCGCGGCAACGCTGGCGCCCGCAAGCCCGATCGTAATGCAGTTCGTCACGCCCGTGCCGACGCCGACCATGTCGCCTTCTCCGACGCCCTCGCCGGAACCGACGGGACGCGCGCTGCGCGCATGGCAGTTGCAGCAAGAGGAGCGCGCAACCCTGCTGGCGCACCCGCCCGAAAACGGGGATATCGAGGCGACGCTGACATCCCTCAAGATCGATCCGGATAAAAAGCTGATCGCGCTGACGTTTGACGACGGCCCGAGCAATCAGAACACCAACCGCATTCTGGACGTGCTGGAACAATACAACGCGCGCGCGACGTTCTTCATCATCGGAAAACGCATCCAAAATCACGAGGAGGTCATCGCCCGCGCCATCTCGCTCAACTGCGAAATCGGCAGCCACACCTGGGGACACAGCGACTTCACCAAATATCCGAAGTCCGCGCTGATCGACAGTCTGGAAAAGGTGGACGAGGCGATGATGACGAACTTCGGCTATAAAATGACGCTCTTCCGCCCGCCATACGCGGCGATCAACAAGGACGTCGAGGCCGCGTCCGCACAGATGGGGTATACGATGGTTCTCTGGTCCGGCAGTTCGCACGACTGGAGCATCAAGGACGTAGACAAAATCTATAAAAACTGCTTCCACTGCGCCGCGGACGGCGCGATCGTGCTCTTCCACGATATCTATCCCTTCACGGCGGACGCCATAGAGCGCATCGTCCCCGAGTTGATCAACGAAGGATATCAGCTCGTCACCGTGTCGGAACTGATCGCCATGGACGAAAACTCGCTCAAGCCAGACGCCCGTTACGGCGGCTGGGCGGATTCCGTATCCGTCGAGTATTGATTCGTTCGCTTGATCTTATCGAACCGGCTTTGTTCAAAACCGCCTGCTTCGGCAGGCTCTTTTTTTGTCCGGATTTGCAGCGCCGCACACCGCCGCGGCGGTCCGCGCGAGTTTACAATCGTTCCCGCTGCTGATATAATGAGCCATGCTCGGTCGCCCAGATTTGCGCTCTTTCAGGCGCGCCGTATCTAGGCGGCTGTCGCTTGCAATACGGAGTAAGGCACTGAGCAGGGAATGTGTTTTGCATCGGTTTTCTTTTTTCAACCGAATCGTCAAACCGGCTGTTTTTGCGTTTTGCCCGACGACGGCCGCGCTCTGCGCCGCCTGCGCGGCGGGCAGCGGTTTTGCGCCGGTTCCAACCGCCGCCCCGATCGCTCTGGATTTGCGCGACAGCGGGCCGAGCGATATTACGGATCTGATGCAGCAGACGCAGCTGGAGACGCTGGATCCGCGCGGCAATTCGATTTCCATCGAGGATTTCTCCGCGCTGGCGAGCCAGCCCATCTGCAGATGATGTACAACTACGTGGAGGGCCTCTCGCCGATTGCCGGCTGTACGAATCTGAGGTTTCTCAACGTCAGCAACAACAACCTCACCGGGATGGACACGCTGCTGAATTTGAAGCGCCTCGAGCGGCTCTGGATGAACTGCAGCGGCCTGAGCAACGAGCAGATCGCCGCGGTCATAGCGGCTCAGCCGGGCTCGATGATCAAGGCCTCGCAAACCAATCCGGAATATGCCATGAGCCTCTGGTACAAGGGCAACGAAGGGTACGTCACCGTTCAAGAGCTCTATGGCCTGCGCGCAAAGTTTCAGTGATCCGCTGTGCTGGAAACCGCTCGACTTGCTCGAAAGTTAAAAATTTCATTATTTATACCATAAAAAATCGCACTGTCATTCGGGAGATGGTATGAGAAAAAGAGACCCACGCCCCTTGCAGGACACCAACGAACCGGCCGCTGCGCGCCGCACAAACGGCGCGGCCGGCCCGGTTCTTTTCAAGGCGGCCTTCGTCGCCTCCGGCGCGGCGATGACGCTGTTGTTTTCATACAGCGGTTCGCTCCTGTTCATCGGCGCGGGCGTCATGCTGTCCCTCGCCATATGCGCGTTGCTGGCGTTCCGGTTTCACCTGATCGAGCGGTTTTTACCGCAGCCGAAGCTGCTGCCGATGGGTGCGGCGGCGGTGCTGACGGGATACATCTGCTACCTCTATGCGCTGAAATTCGCGCGCTCGACCAACGAGCTGCTGATCAAATATGTCGCTCGCGCGCCTTTTGGCGTCGCTTCCGGCGTGATCGCCGCCGTACTTCCGGCGCTGGTTGCGCTCGCCGCCTCTTTCACGCTGTTTTTATGGTTGTGGTGGTTTGTCGATCGGTCGGCTTCCTTCGCCGCACGGTGGGTCCGCACTTCGGGGCGGGCGGAACGGGTGTTTCTGATTGCCGCGTGGGTCGTGCTCGCCGCCGCAATCGCAATCGTATACCGCTCCACAACGGCGTTTTACGCAAGCAGCGCCCCATACGACGTCGTCTACACCGCGGACTCGTCCCAGCTCATGCAGTCCAACGCGTTCTTCTACATCGACGCATATGAAAACGACATCCGGCAGCCGCTCTTTGCCGTGTTTTCCATGCCGTTTGCCGCCGCTGCCATGCTGGCCAGCCAGCTTTTGTTCTTCGTCCCGAACGCATATCCGATCGTCCTCGGCGCGGTACAGGCCTTTCTGCTGCTCTTCGGGTTTACGCTGCTCGCCCGGCTGCTGGAAACGCGCGGCATCGAGAAAATTCTGTTTTTATGCCTTCTCGTATTCTCCTACCCTGCGCTGCTGTTTACGTTTACCGTAGAGCAATATTGTTTTGCGCTGTTTTGGGTGCTGCTGCTGGTCTACGCCTGGCATGAAGAGCGCGAAAACCGGACGCTTCCCTTTGTCGCCGCGGCGGGATCGCTGCTCACGAGCGGCGCGTTCTTCCCGCTCCTGCTAGAAAAAGGCGGCTTTGCAAAAAATCTCCGCCGCCTGATCGCCGCCGTATGCGCCTTTCTGGCGTTTTTTGTGCTCTTCGGACGCGTTCCGCTGCTCAACAGCACGATGCAGACGCTGAAGGATATCTCCTCCTTTTCCGGAAGCGCGCTTCCCCTGCAGGCCCGTCTGCTGCAATATCTCAACTTCGCGGCCACCTGTTTCGTTCGCCCGGGCGCCGGGGTTGATTTCACGACGTTTTCGCACGTATCCTTCCAGCTGAATCCGGCCGAATCCGTCAACCTGCTCGGCGTCGCGGTGCTGCTCGCCGCGGCTGCAGGCGCCGCGCTGGGCGCTCGCAAGAAGATCATCCGTCTTTCGGCCTGCTGGGCGGCGTTTTCGTTTCTGCTGCTCTGCGTGGTTGGCTGGGGAACGTCCGAAAACGGCCTCGTGCTGTACACGCTCTATTTTTCCTGGGCGTTCGCAATCCTGATCTACGAATTCCTCCAGCGTTTGCTGCGCCGGTGGAATACCGCGCGGATTGTGATCTTGGCGGCGCTCGTCGTGCTGCTTGTCTGCGTCAACTCCTCCGGCATGCGCGAACTGATGCGCTTCGCCGTAACCTATTACCCCGCCGGCTGACGATGCCTCCGGCGAATAAAATCGATCAAAGGGACTTCGCATGAACGCTTACGATTTTGACAAATGCATCTATGCAAAGGACAGCACGCTGGACTTCTACGCATACTGCGTAAAGAAACACCCGAACCTGCTGCGCTACGTCTGGAGGCAGGGCTGGGGCTTTTTGCTGTACGCCATGGGGCTGATCGAAAAAACCGCATTCAAAGAGCGCTTTTTCTCGTTTTTGCAGGGCGTCGACGATGTCGGCGCGGAAACGGTCGCGTTCTGGGGATCGCACCGGCAGCATCTTCGGAGCTGGTATCTTTCGCAGCGGCAGGCGGGCGACTTAATCGTCTCAGCGTCGCCGGAGTTTTTGCTCCAACCGCTCTGCGGCCTCCTGGGAATCCCGCGGCTGATCGCCTCGCGTGTGGACCCGAAGACCGGGCGGTTTCTCGGGGAAAACTGCTACGGCGCGGAGAAAGTCCGCCGCGTACGCGAGCAGATCGACGCCGCCGAGATCGACGCTTTTTATTCCGACTCACTTTCGGATCAGCCCATGGCGGACCTCGCAAAAGAGAGTTTTCTCGTCGTCAAGGGTGTGCCGATCCCCTGGAAGGATTACCGCACGACCTCCTGGCAGAAGGCAAAGCGGCATTTCCTGTCGTTTGAGTTCCTGCGGTTTCTGATCATCGGCGGGATCAACACGCTCAACGGCGTGGCGTTTTCCTATCTGTTTTCGCTGATGCTTACGCCGCAGGTCGCGTTTGTTTGCGGCTATCTGGCGAGCCTGGTCATCTCCTATCTGTTGAACAGCTTTTTCACGTTCCACCAGCCGCTCTCGTTCGGCAAAATGATGAAATTCTTTGTCTCTTACATTCCGCATTTCCTCATTCAAAACGCCGTTGTCTATGTCGCCTGCAGTCTGCTTGGGTTCCCGCCGCTTGCGGGATACATCCTCGCCGCCGTGATCGGCATACCGGTCACCTTTCTGCTGCTGAAGCTCTTTACGTTTCGCAGCAAGCCGAAGCAGCCGTGACTCTTCACACGAAAAAACGCGCCCCGTGCTGTTGCAGGCACGGGGTGCGCTTTGTTTGAGCGGTTTTCGATTCGGCGAGCCGTTTTCTCTACTCGTTCGATTTGACGTCCGGCAGACGCGTGCGGTCCACGGACAACAGCCAGAAATACATGCCGCCGAGCATCGTCATTGCCAGAATGCGGTATTGGTAATGCGCGTGCATGTACATCGGCTGCGTGCCGACCAGAATCCAGATGATCGGCAGAAACGCGACCAGCAGCATGACCGCGCCGCGCGCATACCACTCCCGCTTGGTGCGCAAAAGTATCATCACGATCCCCGCCACGAGCAGGATCCCGCAGAACGCATAGAGCATCGGCCAGTCAAACAGATGCTTAAACGCCGAGATGATCGCCGCGAGTTTATCATAGCGGAACATGAACCGCGTGTCTTTCACCACGCCGAGCCGCTCCGCCGCGGCGCCCCAGGCGGAGGCGAACGCGTTCTGGTCGGTAAAGACGCTCGTGAGGACCAGCTTGGTGATCCACATCATGAAGTAGGACACAAACCAGATGCCCATGAGCTTGAGCGACTGCAGCAGCATGGCTTTCGCGGTGGGCGGGTTTTTCGAATAGCTCTGGCAAATCAATAGCCCGAGCAGCGGCAGCCCGAGCGTGAGCAGTGGCGTGGTGTAGAAGTCGAAGAACATCGTGGCCATGCCGAGAATCATGAAACCCATCGGCGCGGTCTGCGGCCGCTTGAGCCAGCGCGGCACGAAGAGCATGCCGATAAACGCAATGAAGAAGCAAACGCTGTATTGAAACAGCGCGCTTGCGACAACCGGGTTGACGAACAATATGCCAGCCGTAAACAGCATCGGCGGCCAGAAGGAGCGCGTCTGAAACGCGAGCATCAGCGTCGCGGCGGCCATGAGCAGGAAGAACCCCCACATGATGAAGGTACGTATGCTGCCGTAGTCCATCACCGACAGCAGCGCGCGCACATAGATGCGGAACCCATGCCAGTAGCGGACATAGAACACATCCGCCTGCTCGTGGTTTTCGACGCTCGCCCGCGCGCTCTCGAGCGTGAAATCGTCCTCGAGCGGATAAGCGTTTTTCAGCACGCTGCTTGGCGAGTCCTTCACGTCCATATAGGTGGAGAGCGAGAGGATGATAACCTCCGTCCAGTCGTCCAGATGATAGGACCCCCAGTCGAAGCGCAGCATATGAAATCTAGCATACTCCGGCTCCAGCTCGTCCATCGAGAGCAGGTAGTTTTTCTCCACCTGGTCCTGCGGACACAGCCCGCTGAGGAACAGCATGCCTACGCCGAGCATCACGAGCAGCATGTAGGTGATCAGATATTTCCAGAACTTCGGCATCTTTTTTTCGATGATGGTTCACTCCCCCCACCCAATAATCCGGGCGTCTTCGTCCACGACCCGGCGGATCGATTCCGCAAGGTTCATGCAATTTTATCATCGCGGCTTGTGCGTGGTCAAGCGAAACGCGCAAGGGGTTGTCTTCTCCAGTTCAGTCCGCTCTGCGCACCAGCCGCGCAAGGTTGAAGATACAGATTACGTCGCCCTGCGGCGCTTTTTCATTCACGTATGGACAATCGTTCGCCTCGCCCGTCTTGGGGTCGCTCCGCTGCGCGCCCGCTCCGTGAACGTCCTGCACGACGCCGTTCATCTGTCCCAACGCCTCTCCGAAGGAAACATAGACCGCATGGCTTCCCGTCGGCTTTCCATCGAGATGCGTGGTGCTCGACCAATAGAACGCGAAATTGCGCCCTCCCGTAATATCCGTGATCTGCGTGGCCTGAAAGATCGGATCGATTGCGGCGGAATTTGTCGTGTCCGGACATCTAGTATAATCGACAATGCTTTGGAGCTGTTTCGCATCCGGAAGCGTCCAGTCGTCATATCCGGCGTAGACCATGTTTTCCGCCCAATCCAGCGATGCCTGCCAGGTCATCTTGCCGTCGCCCGCGCTGCCCGCGCCAAAGTACCCGCTGTCGTATTTCATCCAAATCAACCCCGTGGCCTCGTCGGTGATCGTTCCGTCCCCGTTGTCGACATAACTGTTTATCCCATAGTGCGTGTTCCCGCGCACATGCAGCACATAAAACGTCTTGTCAATGGGATAGCCTTTGATCCTGCCATCCGCGAAATTGACGCCGAACATCGTCGTATTTCCCCCCATCGTGTCGCTCTGGTAAATCGTGCTCGTCGCATACTGGGAGTCGATGACCCGTTCTCCGGTTTCGTCACCGTAATGGAACGAAAAATAATCGGTGTCGATATATGGAACGGAGCTTTCCGCATCCGCTCCTGTGCGGCCTGAAAATTGAATCAGCGAATACAGCTCTTTGATCGTCGGCAGTCTCCAATCGTCATACCCCGCAAGACGAAACGACTTGAGGCTGTCCACAGCCTCTTGCCAGGTCATTTTATCCCCGGGGTCCTGCTGCCACGTCAGTCCTGTAACGCGATCGGTCACAGTGCCGTCCCGATTGTCCGTATAGCTCGGCGCATTGCCTGAATAAGTGGCATCCTGCCCGTAAAACGCGTCCCCTTCTTTCGGCGCACTTATCTCGCCCGTGTCGCTGTAAAACGCTATCTGGTTGGTATCGACGGCTGGATACCCTCCCGCTTCGGCGGTATATCCGGCGTCGGTTAAGAGTTGTTCTTCTATGTTGTTCGCTCCCTCTATCGTTAAACTGCTTTTCGCCCCGCCCGGCGTCTTCTGACCGGTCACCGCGTCGCCGGTGTCGGACGGATCGATCGCCGTTTCCGACGCAGTTTCGCCAAGCAGCCGCGCCAGCGTCTGCGCCTGCTGCCGGGTCATCAGTCCGGCTGCTATCGCGAGGTCGATCGGGTCGCCGCCGCTGCCATGTTCCTTTAAGTATGCCAGCAGCGTTTGCTCCTCCGCTTCGCTCATCAGGCCCTGATCGACCAGTCCATCCAGCGCGCTCTGCAATCGATCGAATCTGCTTCGGCTTTGTTCCGAACGGTCTGTCTGCCCGGGCGTTTCCAGAGCGGGCGTCGGCAAGGCGGCTGTGTTGCTGACCGCACAGCCGGCAAGCAACAACGCGCTGAACGCAGCCACGGTTGCGACGATCCTCTTCGTTTTTTTCATTCGAATCTCCCTTCATCGACCTGCAGCATTTGCCCGCCGGAAATCACGGCTTATTTCGAATTTACCATAAATAGGGAATCAACCGCCAGGTCGTTTTGCAATACTCGCTGTAAGCTGAGCCGAAATGCGACAGGAGCGCCCTTTCTTCAACACGGATTCGATAGACGATGCACGGCAAAAGTATGGCGGCAATGGCGCATGACGCCAGCCACGAATGAAAGGCGAGCCCCATAAAGGAAAACACAAGCAGCAGCCCTGTATAGGCCGGATGCCGGATCCATCTGTAGGGACCGTCTTTTATCAGTTCTTGGTCTGCGTCGATCGATACTTCCGTTGAAAAGCTCTTCCCAAAAGCCATGATAGACCATACCCGCAAAGCAACGCCCAGCGCCATCGCAACAGCGCCGATGTCAGGAATTGGCTGATCGACCCATCCCCAATGAAACGCGTGAAAGGCAAACGTAATCGTCACCCCCGCATAAACAGCAATTCTGATCAACCAGGCCGATCCTCTGTCCGTTTTGACAGAAACGATGTCGCGTCTTAATAGAACGGTTCTCACAACAATGATGATTTCGGACACGCCCCAACTCAGAAAGGCAAGCCACGATAATATCCCAATTTTCAATTTCTCACCTCTTGCAGCTCCACAATAGCCATCCGTTATTCGACGGCCCGCGCAGCAGGCTTGCAGTTACATACTACCCGAAACAAATCAAAAAATAAACCGTTCGCGCCCTTTCGGTTGATTGTCATTTGCTTCTCCGGAAATTGCAGATATGCCAAAAAACGAACAAAGCCCAAACGGGCTTTGTTTGTTGGCAAAGGCTGATAATTTTGATACGATGAAACTTTTTGCTGACAATCGAAAGCGCGGGTTTAGGTTTCGTTAGCACAAGTATAAATCGTTAGCGAGGGTGCACACCTTTCGTTAGCGATAAAAGGCACCCTACGTTTAATTCGCGTAGAATGCCTTATTCCAACTGTAGCCATATGATATTGGATTTCATGTTATCCAGCCACTTTTAGCAGGGCCTTGATCGCCTCTCAAAAGACAGAATCTACTTGATCGGCAGTACGTAAAGCTCGTCTATGCTCTTTCCAAAAAGCTTCATAACCCATTGCTCAAAGTGGGCAAGCGGTTTATCGCGGAAGCCGTCGCCCTGAGTGCCAAAAACTGCGTTGAATACAGCAGGCACATCGTCGGGATAGCCGCCGTATTCGCCTGTCGCCGGATAGTAGTCATAAGACGCGCTCACCGTGCCATCGTTTTTGTCGGCGGATATATGGTACATAATCTTTCCGGGGTCATGCTCGAGACCGTTGGGATGGTATGTTACTCTCAAAGAATAACCGTTCACGTCGGTGTCCATAAGCTCAATGTTCCAGTTGTCTGGGAACTCGCCCCACTCCGGTCGCGCGATTGCGACAGACGCATAGTGTGGCTCGCGCTGCTCGTACACGCCGCACGTTCCGGCGTCGTCAAAGCCAAACCCTAAGCCCATAAGCGAGTTTTCAGATACCTCGGGCTGTTCGGGCGGAGCTTCGGATTCCCGCGGCAAGGCGTAAAGCGTGTCAGCCGAAACCCCGAAGGTGTCGCTCATAACGCGGTTAAAATCCTTTATGGGCGTCAGTTGCAGATAGGGGTCAACTTCGGCATACGCTTTCTCGATAAACACACCCAACGCATCCCACTCGCCGTATTCTACATTCATTTCATCACTCTTGGGGTCAAAGGTATAGCGGAAATCGCCCTGTTCGCTGAAAACAAAGAAGGTCTTTTGATCGGGGTTATAGACGACCATGATTTCATGTTCTGTGCCGGGATTTTTGCACAGCAGTACGGCGTTTATATTGTCCCTGTTTTCCGGCTCACCCCACTCTGCGCGGTTAATCGAGACATACATATTCTCTGCTTTGTAGGCCTCTATCTGCGGCGCGTTGTCGGGTATGGCAAACCCAAGCTCGCGCAGCGAGGACACAATGGAGAAATCCTTTTCTTCAAGGTTGGGATAGATAGCGGCAAGCGAAGTGTAGTCACTGATGGGGCAACCCGACAATTGCAACTGCCGCAAATTGGTAAGCCCCGCAAGCGGCGATACGTCGCTAACCTGCGTGTTGGCAAGACTTAACCACCACAGCTCCGTTAAGCCGGAAAGCATACTGATATCGCTTATCGTTGAATATTCAAGCAACAGCATACCCAAGCCGGTCAGGTTTGCAAGCGGGGTATAGTCCTGTGCCTGGCAGTTGAAAAGCGTCAGTGAGCCAAGATTAGTAAGCCCCGCAAGCGGTGTTATATCGGCTACGGGATTTCCGCCCAGCGATAGGTTGGTGAGTTTCGTAAGCCCCGCAAGAGGCGATATGTCTGTGATCGCATGGAAATGCAGCTCAAGGTTTTCGAGGTTTTTGAAATTCTCCAAGCCGGATATATCCGTTATCTGCGTATTCGGGGCAGGCTCCTGTTGCCAATCGACGCCAAGCTTCAATTCCATTACCGCCTCCGCCTCGGCAAGCGTAATATCGCCCTCCGGCTTGTTCATTGCGGCGCGCACCATTTCCTCCAACAAGGGGTCGGAAAAAACGATCGTTTTTTCAGGCTCAGGTGTCTGTGTCACCTCCGGCTTGGACGACGGCTGCGAACACGCCGCCAAAGCGCAGACCATTACCACGGCCAACAGGATGGATAATAGCTTTTTCATACTCTTTCTCCTTTATTTTCGTCAACATAACCGACTGTGACTTACTGATCAGATACTCTGTTTCCTATCACAACCATGACTCCGCTAGAAACTCAGCTACTTTTCAACGTCCTTTTTTACTCGTTTCATTCCGGCGTTGTCTATTGCTATCAGGTCGGCTGCGCAGGTTAACTGTAATAAGAAATATACCCACAGCAAGCAAAATGACATGTTCAACTGAGAGGGCTGTATCGGACTCCAATGCTTCCCGTCTAATCGTATAATCTGTATATGCTTTTTCAATCGGACTTTTTCTAACCCCGCAGCTCATCCGCTTTGTGATCAGTTAGAGGAGTCCGTGGGCACATACTCAAAGCTGAGATCTAATCCATCTGATGTCATACCGGTGATGGTGGTTCCCTTGACGCTATACCACTCACTGCAAGTCTTCGGGAAGTCAGCAGCTTCGCTGCCGGTTAGCGCCGCAGGCTTGCCGGGAGTTGTCGAAATGCCGATGATGCCGTCCTCGCCGTCCACGGCTATCATGTAGATCGAGGTTGTGCCGTCTTCGTTGAGAAAGTAATATTGCCCTATGTAACCGAATGCCGCTTTTCGATATTCGATATAGGTACTCTCGGCGCCGTTCACCGTGACTGTGCAGGTTAGAGCATCGATGGCTGGGTTGTATGTGCCTGAATACGCAAACTCCTTATTCTCTTTGTCAGAATAGGTTACGGTATAGTTATTGCCGTTCTCGGTGTATTGGATGTTGGTCGCACCCATCATCGAGAGCCCAATCTCCATCGTCTCCTGACCCATACCAAAAAAACTTATAGGCAGCAACGCCAAATCGGTCATGCCGACGCCCAGAAAAGAAAGTACTGCCATGCCCGCATCGGGGTTGTTAGATAAACCGTCGGTGATCTTGATAATTACAGCATTCTTAGCTTCCAGATAAGCGGCATAAGATTCTGCCAAATTGGCGCCATAATCTATATCACTAGTGTCTTTGGGAGCTTCCGAAACAGCGGGCGTTTCCTTGGATACAGCCGATTCATCCGGGGCCACGTTATCATTTGTTGGAACCGGGTCGGATTTTGTCGGCCCGCCACATCCTGCGAAAACTGCTACAAGGAGCAGCACAGCTATAAGCATACATAACACTTTTTTCATTACGTTTATCCTCCAATAAGTATAAGTGTTCAAATGAAGACGGCGGCCAACAGCAGAACTGGCAGAAACCTGAATATGGGTTTTTTTCATTATAATAACCTCCCTGATTCGTTTTCATTTTCACTTGAGCAGTGGACATTTGCACCGGAAGCAAACATCATCGTTTATCTGGCACAGCGTGGCGCAGGCGTTACTGGGCTGCCCCCAATCTTTGTACCAAGTACAGAGTTAGTGGAGGAGGCATCGTAAAAGTTTCTTATACAGCATATACCATGCTCTGAGGCGCTGGCGGCCTGCCGCCAAGGCTACTATGTGGTCTGACTTCATTGTAGTAGCGTACCCATCTTTGTGTCAATATGGATTGTCAACAGTAAGTCGGACAGATTTTATAAGGTACGGGATCTCTTAAACTCTGCTGGTGACAAGTATCCTAGTGTTCCGTGTAAACGGATGTTGTTGAACCAGTGAACATAATCCAGCAGCTCCAGCTGGAGCTGCTCTAGCGTTTCAAAGCGGCGCGAATAAACGAATTCTGCCTTGATCATTTTGAAGGTTGATTCGGCTACAGCATTGTCGTATGGGCAGCCTTTCATGCTCAGTGAGCGGTTGATCTGGAAACTGTCTAGCAAATCGTCGATCAGCATATTATCGAACTCGCTGCCACGGTCCGTGTGAAACATTTGAATGTCGAATAGATTTCCCTTCACCGTTGAAAACGCCTTGTGTACCAGCTCGGCGCTTTTATTTGCACCGGCACTTTGCCCAATGATCTCCCGGGCTCCAAGCTCAAGCAGGATGCAGACATATGCCCATCTTGTTCCGACGCGGACATAGGTTAAATCGCTCACGACACAGGCTCCAGGAGCCTGATTGTTAAAATCTCTGGCCAGAAGGTTGGGAATAGCGGCCTCGTTACTCTTTGATGAATGTACACGGTATTTCTTACAAGTATAGGCCGAAACCAGGCCACGTCTCGCCATGATTCGTCCTATGCGGCGACGTGAAACCGTCCAGCCTTTCCGGAATAACACACGCTTCAGCTTTCGCTGACCGTATACGCGACGATTCTCGTCGTATGCCGTTTGAATCGCTTCCTCCAAGGAGCTTTCATCTCGAGGATCATGGCATTCGTAATAATAGGTGCTCCGTGCAATGCCTAGACATCTGCACAGCGCTGATATTGAGTATTTGCGGGCATTGGCTTTGATCACAATTACTTTCGTGCGAATATCAGCGCAGCTTGCTTTAAAACGTCATTCTCCATTCGCAGCTGCTGATTTTCTTTCCGGAGTCGGATCAATTCCTGCTCTTCAATAGAACGGTTGTCTTTCTCCCGGCTGGACCCCGTTGCGTTGATCCGTTTCGCCCATTTGTCAAAGGCTGAGGCAGTCAGATCATATTCCCGGATGATTTCGCTTCTGGGTTTGCCATGGTTGAACAGTTCAACCAATTGCTTCTTTTGTTCTTCACTGAACGTTCTTCTTGCTCGTTTTTCGGTCATGGTTTTCTCCTTCTCGTTCTTCTTCAAGAGAATACCACTACCTCATCTTTTCTGTACAGTTTAGTGTAGCCAATCCAATACCTGTGCCTCATATATATTTCCAAACAGCTCCCCATTCAAAAATTCATCGCGCATCCTGGAATTGAAACTCTCTATATAGCCATTTTCCCACGGACTACCAGGCTCAATGTATGTAGTGATAATCCCCAGATTATTTAGCCACTCACGAAGCCTCCTTGCAACAAATTCAGGGCCATTGTCGCTGCGGATATATTCCGGACATCCTCGTAATATCATGATTTCCGCCAGCACCTCAATGACATCTGTACTTCGCCAACTGCGTCTGGGCACACTTGCCAAACATACACGCTCATATTCGTCGATAATATTCAGCCACCGGACTTTTCGTCCATCCATTGTTCTGTCTTCTACGAAGTCATAGCTCCAAACATGATTTTTATGCTCTGGTCGGAGGCGGATACAACTCCCGTCATTTAGCCACAATCGGCGTTTCTTCGTTTGTTTCTTGGGAAGTTTGAGGTATTCTTCCCGCCATATGCGTTCTACCCGTTTATGGTTGATTATTTTACCTTCATTTCGCATCATATTTGTTACCATCCGATACCCCACTCGTCCGTAATTACACGCTTTATCCACGATATCCGCACGTGTTTCATCCTCGTCCGGTAATCTGATGGGTTCATATCTATATGCGGTTCTATTCACGTCCAGCACCCTGCAAGCCCGCCTTTGTGATATTTTATGAGCCTCTATCACATACGCTACGGCCGCATGCCGCTTTACAGGGCTTAGAAGTTTTTTGAGTTTACATCTTTGAGTATCTCTATATCGAGTGCTTGCTCTGCAACCAGTTTCTTTAAGCGCACATTCTCTTTTTCCAGCAGTTTGAGTCGTTTAGCTTCATCCTTATTCATTCCGCCATATTCTTTCCTCCAGCGGTAGTACGTCTGTTCAGAAATATCCGCCTGTCTAACCGCTTCCCCTATTGTTTTTCCTTGTCCGCATAAAACCTCAATTTCTCTAAGCTTTACAATTATCTGCTCTGTTGTGTATTTTTTCCTTGCCATCTCCATTCTCCTTCTTCGTTAGTTTATCATCACTCCACTAACTTTGGAACTGGTTCAAGGATTGGGGGGCACGCCATTCTGTCATCCGGTAGTTATTATAGCAGATGGCGATCAAGTCACGGACGAGAGACGCCACAGTAAACATACTACTGCTCTTCGTCGAGCTCATTACGCAACGATGCGTGTACCATGCCAAGGAGTCCGACATTCTGGTTCAAAAGCTGCTGTGGGACTCCTTGAAAGCCAGAGAAGCATATCTTGATCGTTTCTCCCTGCGCCCGAATATCCGTTATACGACCAAGCAACGCCGGATGACTTGCTTCGGTGTACCCGAAGTGCATATTCCTCTTTGCGAATATACACGGCATACTCGTGAGCTCCGAAACAGCCGCGGGAGTGAACGTGATGTACCTTTTTCTATATCTCGACGGGGTATAATCTCGCAGAGCCCGACTTTTAGCGATGCAGAAAGCGCCGTTATTGTATTCTTCGTTCTCTAAGACGAACAGGCTATAACTCGATGAGCTTAGAGAGGCCCACTCTTACGCGTGGCTGACTTTTTGCGGCACGAGTTGCCCGGAGAACATTGCCATCAGGTTCGCGGCCATTTCCGGTCCGAACCCATTGAAATTGAAGTTCATGATTCCAGTGTTCGTGCCAACTTGAACACCAGAACCAGTGTTGACCATGCCCTGCGCAGCGTTCGTAAATGACACTGCGGCTGGCGGTAGGGCAGCCGATGCTATTTCGCTTTTATCTGTCATTGCCTCACCCCCACATCTTAACGCCCGCATCCTGTAACACCTGTAATAGGTTTATATTTTTTATCGTCCAATGAGTTCTAAACGATTCAAATCCGTTCACAGTACCAAGCGCGTATTCGTTTTCGATGAGCACCTTAACCGGTATAGGATAGAATCGCTGAAAGTAGACCATCACGCCGTTTTGCTGTTTGTGGATATCCGTCACGAAAGCAAATACAGCGTTTTTGTCACTTGGCGTGGTTTTGCAGTATTCATCGACGATAATAGAAGGAAATCTTTTTATTTCTGCTATTGCACCATCGTCCAAAGTGGCAAAACAGTCTTTGAGTTCAGGCGTCATATACTCGGTTAGTGCGCGATCTTTCGGCACGAGCAGGTGATCAGAGGCAAAAGGATCAAAGCCAACGAACAGATTATAGTAGTCAACGTTGGCTGGTCTCTGTTGTCCGTTTGAGCCGGTTATAATCAAGTTAACCGTTGGTGAAAATGTGTCGGCGTGACCGACCTGAACACCTTTCCCGTAATTGTTGTATGTAATCACTTCCGGTGCGGCTGGCTGTATGCCGACCGATGTGGTTTTTAGCTTGTTCTCCATACGCACTCCCTCAATTGATGTTGATCGTCAGCGTGCCGTTTAGCTCTTCGATCTGTACGCCCTTACCGTAATTATTCATGATAACCTGCTTTGTGGCTTTTGGGGCTTGTCCTGTCTGCCCGGAGTGTGGCTCCTCTTCACCGGCTGGAACTTCATCGACGATTTCAGCTTCGAGCGTCGGTGTGGCTTCATCTTCAAGATGAGAAGGTTTGGCGGGTTCCTCCGTTGTATTCGAGGAAGCTGCAGAATAAACCTGCTCTATGTGTGTTTCGGAATACGTCGGCGTCCAGTCAATGATGGTGCTGCGACCAAGGGTATTGTCCTGCCGGTTCATTATAATGTAGTGCCAGACTCCGACAAGAAACGCCTGAAAGCAAACTGCCGTGATCGTTAGAAGCTGTTTCTTCGTTGAGGGTAAGCCGCCCTCGTTTATGTAAAACATGGTATCGTCCGGTATATCCTTGTCGTTCCTAATTATCTCGACGAGTGCCTTAACTAGGTACTCGTCTTTTTTTGCGCTTGTTCCAACCTCAAGAAAATCGTCAGTGAACGACATCATGCGCGTCAATGCCGTAGCGTAATCGCCACGAACACAATCATTATAGGTTCGCACCTCCGCTGAATCAACAGAAAATGGTAAATAAGTACTGCTGTTCTTCCGGCAATTCTTATATGAAGATGTGTTCTCCTTAAACGTCTGTCCCACAGGCGCGGTGAAGTCAGGGCTCATCACCTTTATGAACGCCAGCATGGTTTCAGGGTCTGAGAGGCCGTCGCTGTCGCCAGCGTAGTGTTCGCGTACACCGGCTCTTGGCTTTCGTGCCTGCATGAGCTGGGTCAAAAAGACCCCGCCGCATAGATATGGTTTGCGTTGATCCGGCATAGCCGCACCTCCTTAAAACTAATATCGTTGCTATCGCTACTATCGCTGCTAACCATAGCACGACAACCTTGCTAACTATTGGATAGCTCCTGTGAGAGATCGCAGGGGCTTTTTTCCTTCCTGTGATCCTCAACGAAAATCGCAGGAGGAAAAATCCATGTCAAACAATGAAAATCACCAGAAAATCCGAGAGCACTTCATCTACGAACCCGCCACCAAGCAGCGCATTCCCGTCAGTGACGAAGTCTACAACGAGTTCTACCACCCGATTTGGAACACCTTCCGTAAGGCGCACCGTCATGGCTGCTGTTCCTGCCCCGGGAGCAAGTGGTGGCTCTGCAGCGGCGACTGCGCTGTATGCAAGTACCGTACCGCCGGGGACAACCTTTCTCTCGACTACGAGCAAGAGGTGGTTGGCGACATTCGCCCGGACGATTCCGACCTTGAGTCCATCGTGACCGATCGCATCATTTTCGATCAGCTTCTTAAGAGGCTGGACGTGCTGATGCCGGAAGCGCGCCGCATTGGAGAGCTTCGGCAGGACGGTTACTCCGACAACGCCATCGCAGACATTATCGGCGTTCCCCGCACGACATTCCTTTCCCGCATCAAGAAAGTAAACGCCCAGCTCCACGACGAATACGACGACATTTTCTAAGCAATACCCGCTGCTCTCCGGCTGCCGATGTTCGGTAGCTGGAGAGCTTTTTCTAATTATACTCCATAAACACTGCGGCAGGAATCTTCATACTCGCTGTATTCCGGGAGTTGCTGCATACTGACACGAACCTGTCGTCTACGTTGCTGAAGATTCCTAAACGCAGGCGAGCAATACGGAAGTAGCTCAGGGGTTGCCAGCTCAGCAATAAGATGATCTCGTAGAGCGCGAGTCTTATCTACAACCTGCTTATGCGCTTCATTATCAGAATCAAAGCAAGGAGTAACATTATAAGGCAACGTGTGAACGTGCCGCCTGCCTTGCGCTCCTTCTGGTTGAAAATCTGCAATAATCTTATCCAATGCCTGGCTATTGATTAAGCCCGTTATATACAAGGCTTCGTCCTCTGATTTGGCGAGATACCAGTATATGGTTTGGTCGATTATCAGTTTTTCCGGACGTAAAACACAACTCATCGGGACATATGTTGCACAAGGATATCCTCCGCCCGCACCTACCATGACAAGCCAATTATCACGATCTGCCGCTGAAAAAGTCTGTGGGCTTAACTTATTCCTGTAGTTAATCCTGTTGAAATACTGGCGTGCTGATTCACCGGTTTCTTCAAAGATACGCCTGAATGCGGCGGACACTGTGGCCCCGTATGATGCAAGCTCTGCTTCATCAACTACGTCCCAACGTCCTTCATTACGTTTTATTGGCAAGAGCGTTTTTACGGGCGCAGCCAGATAAAAAGGAAGAACGTGCTCAGACTCAAAGCAATCATATATGAATTGGTCATCGATATTAATGACATCGAGGGAAAAGTCCTTATGCTTTTTTATCTTTGCTCCACTCACAAGATATGACAATTCGTCGTTTTGCCTTGGAATAGGACGAACAGCCCACTTTCCATTTTGCTGCAGCACACATTTGTGAAAGACCAATGTGCGTGGCATAATGTCAGCGCCCTGTAAGAAATGTATTTTTTCAATCACACCGTCGGTGATGGTGGTAACTGCTGGATTGTCTGTCCAAGCAGTTCTTCTTCCTTGCCGAATCAACCTGTATTCAACCGTTTCGTCAGGCTTCGGCAGCACCATCTCAGCCGGTATGGATGCTGAAATCAAACGCGCCAAGTGGAAGGACTACCGCTTGCGCTTCTTTACCGAAGAATGCGAGGAGGTACAGAAATGATCGATTTATCGGATAGAAAAAGCGTGCAGGAGCTTATGCTGGTTAATTCAGCTCAAGCTCTGTCAAGAGAGCAATATGCCAAATTTAAAGATGGGCTTGAAGCGATGCCCGACGAGGTTTTCTGGCAGGTTGTCGCGGAGTGTATTGCTACAGCTCCGAAAGACTGCGGGTATAAGGAGCAGGCAAAGCTGCTTGATGAAGTGAGAAATGCAAACGGTATTACTCCAAAAAACTCTGCAATGCACGATTTACAGATGGGGGTCATTTCAGATGAAGAGACCGACAGAGTGTGGAAGCGCATAATCTCATCCCGTCCCAGCGATGAAATCAAGCTGACTGGGGATGAGGATAGTCGCTTGATTAAGCTGTGGGAGAAAGAATCCGAAAACGTCACGATTCCCTCCGATCTGTTCTTCGCAAACACGATTCCACTTTTGGATTGTAGGATCACTATTGATGAAACCGAGTGCCGTGAAAACGGCCATGTCATTCCATACCGTGTGGTCGTCTTTCCGGATTACGCCGAGCGCATTCAACTGGCTGATGAAAATGAGCCAGTCAATGTTGGTGCTATTGTAAACAATCCCGTCACCGGACCCTGCTGCTTCACCCCATTTTATGTGGTCAAAGGCGTTGACAGCATTATGTTCAGCGGCGTGGGATACCACGGTGTGCCGGAAGAACACATCAGGAAAGCGCAAGCGGCGATGACCATGCAAGATCTGTCGCAGATGGCCATTTCCTTTCTCGAAACGTGGTACGGCATCCAGATTGCTCTACTGCACCCGACTATGCGAGAGGTGTTCCGGCACCCGAAGACTGCCCCCGACAAGGCGGATTCACCTGTGCGCAGTTCAAAGCGGAAAAACCGCGTGAAATATATCAAAGTCCACGTTATCAACAGCGACGAAATGAATGCCGCCATGTTTGGCGAGAGCAAGACATACACCCGCCGCGCTCTCGTTTGGTATGTCATCGGTCACTGGCGTACCATCAAAAGCGGTGCGAAGATTTTTATTAAGCCCTGTTGGAAAGGTCCGCTTCGTGACGTCAAGGTCACCCTCACTGAAAGAGAGCGCATCATTGTTCAAGCTGCGGGAGGTGCTCAGTAATGCAAACGCAAAACAAATATGTCCCTTATGAGGAGGTTAAAAATAATGCGTGAATTGA